>JAOASG010000024.1 GCA_025210235.1 Vallitalea sp. | reverse complement strand
ATAGTTATTAAAAATATAAATAAAATTATTCATTAACATTTATTAAAAACTAAAATTTACATCTTTAATTGTCAATAACACATATTTTATTATTTCACAGAATTAGATTTTAGACCACTGAAAATTAATTTTCAGTGGTCTTTTATATTTTATATTAAGAGATTGTCAGTTTTCCAAATTGACTTGGCAAATGAAAATTAGGAATATTATATTCTATAGGATTCCATGTAGCGTATTGTGGCTCTGTTTTACCTCCACAACGATAAAAATTACCGTACCAACAATCATATTCTACTTTCTTTCCACTCATTTCTTCTAGAACTTCTATAGGTAATTTAATAGATAACTCCCAACTAATATCACCTATTTTTTCTTCTTTTGTTGCAGAAGTAATCGATGCTATAATAGTTATTCTTTCAGCTTGTTCTTTAGAACAAAATACTCTATTACCCTCCTCATCTTTATATGAAAGATGAAGTACTCCACAACAATTAATTTCCATATTAAAATAACCTCCACCCAAACTATTTTCAGGTGTAACGAAGAATTCAAAACAACTATCTTTATATACATCTCCATTAAGATTAGTTTCTTCACTATAACTGTGAATATCCTCACATAATACCTTTATATTAATAGATTCATTATGTATAGCTACTTTAACAAATGTTTTTTGTTTTAAGCCATTTTCATACCATGGATAATTATCTATTTCTAAATCTTTAACCTGATCCCAATTAACTTCTTTTTCATTAATAATTTTAATATTATATTGATTCATATGCTCTCCTTTATAAATATAAATCATATTTTTAATAACTTTACAATCAACAAGTTATTTTTAATGCCTCGCTATAAAACGAGGCATTAATATAATAGTTCTAATTAACTTTATCTTCAATATATTTTGCAGCTTCTTTGTCTAAAATAACTATTACATGAGGATGTAATTGAAGAATTGAAGCTGGAACATTAGGTGAGATTTCTCCAAATAACATTTTTTCAATAATTTTAGCTTTTGCCTCACCATTAGCTAGTAATAGTATTTTTCTTGATTGCATAATTGTTTTCATACCCATACTTATTGCTTCTTTTGGTACTTCTTCAATTGAATCAAAAAATCTAGAATTAGCCTTTATTGTTTCATCATCAAGTTTAACTTTATGTGTTCCTGATTCAAAAGTTAAATCTGGTTCATTGAATCCAATATGTCCATTTGTTCCTATTCCTAAAACCTGTAAATCAATTCCTCCAGAGTTATAAATATTTTTATCATACTCATAACATTCTTTTTCTATATCTTCTGCATGTCCATTAGGAATGTTAATATTATCTTCTTTCATGTTAATATGCTTAAAGAGATTATCATTCATATAGTAGTAATAACTTTGATTATTAGTTTTGTCAATTGGGTAATATTCGTCAAGATTAAATGACTTAACATCTTCAAAATCAACTTCATCATCATTATACATTTTAACTAGTTCTTTATACATACCTACAGGAGTTCCACCTGTAGCTAATCCAAGAATACTATTTGGTTTTAGATTTACTTGAGCAGCAACAATAGTTGCAGCTTTTTTACTCATTTCTTCATATGTATCTGATACAATTATTCTCATTCCTCTAATTTTATTTTTCATATAATGTTTTTCCTTTCCCTAATGTATAGTAAATTTCTAGTTTATCATCAATTATTGTGATATCTGCATCTTTACCAATATCTAATGTTCCTTTTTTATTATCAACACCTATATATTTTGCTGGATTAATAGTTGCTAGCTCTATAACTTTTTCAAAATTATATTCAGTATGCTTTGTGAAATTATATATAGCTTTATTTAATTTTAATGAACTTCCAGCAATAGTTCCATCACTTAGAACACATTTACCATCTTTTAGATAAACTTTTTGTCCTCCAAGATAATACTCCCCGTCACATAGACCTGCTCCCATTATAGCATCTGTAATTAGAAGTATTTTATCCATACCTTTAATACGTGCAATAAGACTAAATAATGCAGGATTAACATGAATTGTATCAGCTATTAACTCACATCTTACATCAGAATTCATGCCTGCTCCTACAACTCCTGGATTTCGGTGATGAAGGCCAGTCATCGCATTAAAAAAATGCGTACAAGAGCATATTCCTTTTTCTACACCTGAGATAGCTTCATTATAATCAGCACCACTATGCCCCATAGAAAATTTAATACCATTTTCTTTAGTATATTTTTCAATAAAATCAAGTGCACCATTAACTTCAGGAGCAATTGTAATTATTTTTACTATATCCTCATATCCCTCAATAACTGAACCTGTTGGTTCTATAACATATTCTTCTGATTGAGCTCCTTTATAATCTTTATTTATAAAAGGGCCTTCAAGATGCGTTCCTAATACCTCCGCTCCATAACTTTCATCTTCTATTATAGTTTTTATTGTACCTAGAGCTTTTCTTATAGTTGGAACATCCATAGTCATTGTAGTCGGTAAAAATGATGTAACTCCATTTTCAGGTAATAACTTACTAATTGTTCTAAGCCCATCAATGTCACCATCCATAGTATCATGACCTTTATATCCGTGGATATGAACGTCAATAAATCCAGGTACTACAAATTTTCCTTTAGCATCAATTTTACACTCAAATATTTCATTATCTAATTCACTTACATCAATAATTTTACAGATAGTTTCATCAAATACTATTACTTTATTATTTATAAATTTACCATCAATGAGTAATTTTCCATTATATATACATTTCATTTAACCACCTCTTTCTTTAATTATTAACTCACTTTAATATTTGTTTAATAGTTTCTTCCACTGCTATTTCTAGTGCTCCTATCAAACTAGAATTTTTAACTTTTGCACTTGATATAGATGTCTGAAATGGTAATATATTAGATACTACATTATTTATCTCAGGTAAAATGGATTTATGTAATATAGGTATATCTCCACCAATAATAACATTTTGAATATCAAGAAGAGCAATAATATTAGCAATAGTAATTCCTAGATATTCAGAAACATTTTTCATTAATTTATTACAATATGAATCATTTTGATTTAAAGCTTTTTCAAATATATTAATAGAGATATTATCTATATTACCATTACATAAATCATATAATTTACTATTTTTTATTTTATTAAAATCTCTTTTTATGGTCTTTATAATTCCTGTTTTTGATGCAACATCTTCAATATTAACATAGTTTCCATCTATATTAATACTTGGTATAGTAAACCCAATTTCACCTGCGCCTTTACGATCTCCTTCATAGAGTTTACCATTAATTACTAATCCTGCACCAACACCTACATCTACACTAATATACAATAGATTATCAATATCCATTAAATCTGCTTTTAATCTTTCACCAATAATAGCTAGATTTATGTCATTTTTAATTATCATCTGTGAGTTAAATCTCTTATTAAGAGCTTCTGTTAGTTTAAGAAGTTTAACTTGATTTACCTTCTCTGATATTATGTTAGGAAATTCTCCTTCACTAATGATACCTGGATAAGAAATTCCAATACAATAAATATCTTCTTCATTAATTTTATTTGTAGATAAAAAATCTTGTATAAAGGATATACAGTCAATATCATTTGGATGATTGTACTCAATATCTAACGTATCAATAATATTACACATTAAATTACCTAGTGCAATTTTAAAACGTCTTTTAGATATATCTATTCCTAATACATATTTAAATTTTCTATTAAAATTAACTAAAATAGACTTTTTACCTAATTCATTATCTCCTTTACCAACTTCATTTAATATTCCTTTTTCTATTAATTCATTAGTATTTTTTGATATTGTAGGTTTACTAACTTTAAGTATCTTTGATAAATCCGCTCTTGAAGTTGCACCATTTTTTATTAAATATCTTACAATAGCTTCTTGATTATTTTTTTTTACCATAGATTGATTTCCTGCTTGTGTCATAAAAACTCTCCCAACAATTAAGTTAGTAAACTTTATTTACTTACTTTAATAATAATTAAAATGATAAAAAATGTCAATGCTTTTTATCATTTTAACAGATTTTTATTATCATTACAGATTTTACTATTATACTGTCTTCTTTAATAACCAAGCCATATTCTCACCTAATGTCTTCATTACATTTATTCCTTCTACGTCATTAATTACATCCCCTGGAGCTTTCCCTATCCCTTGATTCCAATAATCAGAACCAACAATAATTGATTCAGATATTGTAAATAAATTATTCATAGCATTAAAGGCGGCTATCGCACCATTTCTTCTCTGTGATACAACTGAAGCACATACTTTTCTTTTTAACAATCTATTCGGACGTGTTACATAACCTACTCTATCGATAAAAGCTTTCATTTGGGCTGATAAATCTGCAAAATATACTGGTGACCCAAGTATAATCCCATCAGCTTCGATAATTTTTTCTATACATTCATTAACTATATCATCGTCAAATACACATCTATTATTTCCTTTTTTTCTACACATGCCACATGCAATACACCCATGTATATTTCTATCTCCTACATGAATCAATTCTGTATCTATATTTTCCTTCTCTATTTGTTCTAATACTGTTTTTAACAAAGTATAAGTGTTACCATTTTTTCTCGGACTACCGTTGAATGCTACTACTTTCATATTATTTACATTCCTTTCTCTTACCTATCATTAATTTATTAATGATTCTAAATATTTTCTTCCATTATTACCAAATATAGTACCTTTATCTGGATTCTTAACAAAAAATTCTATCGACTGAGCAAGTTGAGAAATATTATTATATTCTACTAGTAAACCATTTTTATTATTATTTACTAATATTTTATTACCTTTAACATCTGTTGCTACAATTGGTTTCTTAGAAGCCATTGCTTCCATTAGTATTTTTGGTGGCATACCTTCTTTTTCCGAAGTTAAAACAACTAAATCCATAATAGATAGTAACTTAAGAATATCCTTTCTATATCCAAGGAATAATATCTTATCAGATAAATGTTCATTTTTAACTTGTTCTTTTAATTGATGTTCTAAAGATCCATCTCCTACTATAATACATCTAGCGTTACTATGTTCCTTTAACACAAGTTTTAATCCTTTAATAAAGAAATTATACCCTTTAACTGGTTCTAATCTAGCTATCATACCGATAACAAAATTATCCTCAATACCTATGCTTCTTCTAAGTTGATTTTTATCGTTTTGACTAATTAAATTCATTTCGTTATCATTAGATAATAAATCAAAATCAATACTTGATCCTCCAATTTGTGAATCAGTTAATGTTGATTTCAACTCTTCTGACATATTTGATAATTTTTGTGATAAATCCGCTATTTCAGATATCGCAGTTGTTTGAACACTAGTAGCTGAAGTTATTTCCTTACTTCCATTTGCAATCTGAGAACTTGCCTTTACTGAATTTTCAATTCCTATTACCATATTTGAAATATTTTCAGCAATAACATTAAATGTATTAGAAGTTCTTTCAAGAATTTCCCCGCCTTGAATAATTTCTTTATTATTTAAATCAATAAGGTTAACAGTTTTAATTGTTTCTTCGGAAAACGAACTAATGAGTTCGCTAATACTTAATAGTGATTCTTGAGTATTACCTGCTAACTGTCTTACTTCATCTGCTACTACAGCAAATCCTTTTCCTGTCTCACCCGCACGAGCAGCTTCTATTGCAGCGTTTAGTGCTAATAAATTTGTTTGCTTAGCAATATTAGATATAACATCAATTATTCCCTGCATCTTATTAGAAGTATTATGTAACTCTTTTATACTAATAGTGGCTTTACTGGCATCATCAACGATATTATCCATCTTTAATTCTAAGTTTCTTAAAGAATCTATTCCTTCTTTTGTCAAGTTTTCTACTTTTTTTGCGCCTTCTGCAATTTCTTCTATACTTCCATTTAATTCAGATGTATTAGAAGTTAATCCTTGTAATGTTGCAGATACTTCTTGCATAACACAAGAAGTTCTATGTGTAATATCAGCTAAATTTCTACTTGTGTCTGAAGATTCATCTGAAATTTCATCCAACTCTTTTACAAAACTTCCTACATTATCTAACAAATAATTAAATGTAATTGCTAATTTACCTATTTCATCATTAGAATCTACTTTTATTTGTTTGCCAAATCCACTTTTAGTAACATGTTCAGCTGATTTTAATAGATTATTTAGTCTTTCTTTCAAGTCATCATTTTCACAAGTTTCCTGTGTTTCCTGTAGTTTATTATAACTACTACTAAATTTCTTCAACAATACTAATCCTATTATTAAAATAGCTACTGAAATAAGGCTTATAACTAGAATATTTGATATTAAATGTGATGTAATTATGCTACAAATTAAACTAGTACATAGAATAATAGAACTTTTAATATTATAGTTTTTTAGAAATTTACAAAAATATTGTTCATTATTTGTCATAACCTTGCCACCTATCATATTATATTTGTTAAATTTTCCCTACTCTTTATAATATTATATCAAAGTATTTTAGTCTTTTCAACAACCCTTATATGGTAACATCATCCTAACTAATCTAATTAATGGTATCAAGTAATTAAATGTATTTGGCAAAATAACAGATATTTTAATAAATAATGTTTAATTTTAATCTTATTACACCAAACTATAATTAGGATATAGCTAGTAATTGCAATTAAGTAATTGCAAAACTACATTCAGTTGATTCTTTAATACAATATGTTGAGTTCCCACTCCTAATAAAAAATACATATTGTATGTAAAGAATTATAATTCCTAGTTTTGCAATTACCTATATAATCGCAAGGTAAGAAAGGAGTTATTTTATGGCAACATTATTATATATTACAGTGAATTCAAAACCTGAATATCTATCAACTAGTAAAACTGTAGGACGTATATTTATTAATAAGTATAAAGAACTACATCCTGATGACATAATAGAAGAATTAGATTTATACACTGATGATATTCCTAGAGTAAATTACAAAATATTCACTTCTAGGGCTACACTAGTTAGTGGTGAAGATTATGAACAACTATCTGATGAAGAGAAAAATCAAGCGAATCAAATAAAACAATTATGTGATCAATTTTTAAGAGCAGATAAATATGTTATTGCTGCACCTATGTGGAATGTATTTTTCCCATCAATGCTTAAGCAATATCTTGATTGTATTATACAAAATGGGAAAGTAATTGAAATTGATACAAAAAATAATAAGGTTGAGGGCTTACTTAATGATAAAAAAAGGAAAATGATATATATTCAGTCTTCGGGTGCTAATATTCCTTTTTTCCTATCCACTAAAATGAATCATGGTACTAATTACTTACACGACATATTTAAGTTTTTAGGTATTAGCAAATTCTATAAAATTTTGGTTGAAGGTGTAGATGAGAAATCTACAGGAAAAGAAAAAGCAATTAAACATGCTACTGAAGATATTGAAGATATGATTGAATTTTTCTAAAAAATCGCTAGTCTAATACCACCAATGGGTATTTATTTATGTAAGTTTAGAATACATAAATACCCATTGGCTAGGCTAGTGATTTAGTTATTTACTTTTTGTATACCTTTATCTATAAATTTAATTTTACCTTCTTTCAAAAGTCGCCCAACAGCTCTTTTAAAAGCATTTTTACTCATATTAAGTTCTTTTTTTATTTTCTCTGGTGAGCTCTTATCGTTAAGTAATAGTTTTCCACCATTATTACTCATTTTCTCAATAATTATCTTAGAATCTTTATCCATTTGAAGATAAGCTTTTGCTCTTAAACTTATATTCAATTTACCATCTTCTCTAACTTTTGTAACCCGTCCCTCAATGACATCGCCACATTTTATAGTATTAAATAGTTCGTTTTTAGGAACCAAACCATTATATTTGTTATCAATGGCTACAAATGCACCTATTTCTTCTTTAACACTTATAACTATCCCTTTTACAGCATCATCTTTTTTATATGGGGATTCGTTGATAAGATACTTAGCAATATCCATAGTTGCACATAATCTATTACTTTTGTCAATATATAATGATACTAAGTATTCTTTATTAATCTCCACTTTACTTGTTTGCTGTCTAAATGGTAAAAATAAGTCTCTCTCTAGTCCCCAATCCAGAAAAGCACCTATCTTAGTAACTTGCACAACTCTTAACGGAACTAATTGTCCCAATGTCATTTTAGGTTTTTTAGTTGTAGCAATTGGTCTGTCTTTCGAATCTTTATAAACAAAAACCTCTAATTGATGTCCTACTTTTATACCTTCTGGTACTTGTTTCTTAGGTAATAAAATTTCTTCTACATCCTTTTTATTAGCATCTTTTAAATAATTATCTGTTATCAAACCTTTTTCTTCCATCTGTTTGTCTTCCCCTAAAAAAATACCAATTGGAGAAAGTCTTTTAACTGTTAGTAATTGAATTTTTCCTAATTCTATCATACGTCACCTGCTTTATTATTTAGTATGACTTTCTATACAAAATATTGTAATTTAGAATTACTATACTTGTTTAGAATTAGTCATTTCTACTTTTGTGGTAATAATCTTATTATACCATTTTATAACAGTAATAATATTATTCTTGATACATTTTTTCTAAAGTTATAGCAATTTCTTCATCTTCAATATACTCATCAAAAGTAACTTTCTTATCAAAAATACCTTGTGGTGTTATTTCAATAACTCTATTTGCTATAGATTGAATAAATTTATGGTCATGTGATGTAAATAACATAGTTCCTGTAAATGCAATAAGACCATTGTTAACCGCTTGGATTGATTCAAGGTCAAGATGGTTTGTTGGTTCATCTAACAACAATACATTAGCACCTGATAGCATTAATTTTGAAAACATACATCGCACTTTTTCTCCACCTGATAAGACTTTAGCCATTTTAAGCGGCTCATCATTTGAAAATAACATTTTCCCAAGAAAACCTCGTATAAATGATTCTGCTTTATCCTCCGAAAATTGTCTAAGCCAATCTATTAGGTTTAACTCAATATCTTCAAAGAACTTAGAATTATCTTTTGGTAAATATGATCTAGATGTTGTTACCCCCCACTTATATGTTCCTTCATCTGGTTCTAATTCACCCATTAGTATTTTAAATAATGTTGTTCTAGCTATTTCATTTTTCCCAAGAATAATTATCTTATCCCCTTTTCCAACAGTAAATGTAACATTATTTAACACTTTTACACCATCAATTGTTTTACTAATACCTTCCACCATTAGAATATCTTTTCCAGCTTCTCTTTCTGGATTAAATCCAACAAATGGATATCTTCTAGAAGATGGTTGAATATCTTCAATTGTAATTTTATCTAATAATTTTTTCCTAGAAGTAGCTTGTTTAGCCTTTGAAGCATTTGAGCTAAATCTTGCTATAAATGATTGTAGTTCTTTGATTTTTTCTTCTTTCTTTTTATTTTGATCATTTATAAGTTTTAGTGCAAGCTGGCTTGATTCATACCAAAAATCATAGTTTCCAACAAATAATTTTGCTTTTCCAAAATCAATATCTAACATATGTGTACATACTTTATTAAGAAAATGACGGTCATGAGATACAACTATGACAGTTTTTTCATAATTAATAAGGAATTCTTCTAGCCATGTAATAGCTTTAAAATCAATATGGTTTGTAGGCTCATCAAGTAATAATATATCCGGTTCTCCAAATAATGCTTGAGCTAATAATACCTTTACCTTTTCACTACCTTTTAGTTCTTTCATTTTTTTATAATGCAACTCTTTTTCTATACCAAGCCCCATTAATAATCTTTCTGCATTAGTATCTGCATCCCATCCATCTAGTTCTGCAAATTCTGCTTCAAGTTGTGATGCAAGATGTCCGTCCTCTTCACTAAAGTCTTCCTTCATATATAACTCATCTTTTTCTTTTCTTATATCGAATAGTCTTTTATGTCCCATCACAACTGTATCTAGAACAATACACTCATCAAATTCAAAGTGATCTTGTTTAAGTACTGCTAATCTTTCACCTGGTGTTATACTAACTTCTCCCTTAGTTGGTTCTATTTCTCCAGATAATATTTTAAGGAATGTGGATTTTCCTGCTCCATTAGCTCCAATCACTCCATAACAATTACCTGGTGTAAACTTTACATTAACATCCTTAAATAATTTTTTTGTTCCAAATTGAAGTTCAAGTTCTGTAACTGTAATCAATGTATATTTCTCCTCTCAATTTTAAAAAAGTAATAACCTTATACACACAAGAATAAAAAGCGTGCTTAGCACGCTTTTTTCTTATTACATTATACATTGTTTTAATAAAAAAATAAACATTTTTTTATTAATTATTTTTAAAATTTAAAACTAAATCTCCATTCTCATTAAATAAATATTTAACAATGAATTCTTGTTCTTTATCATTTTCATAACTATAAATAATTTTATAATTATCTGATGATATTAATGAATATCTTCTATCTTCAAATTCATTTGAATTAGTATCTACTATATCAACAGCTATCTCCTCATCATAAAGAGTATCATATATGAATATGCCACTTCTCTTATTTTTATCATTATAGTTATTAAATTGATCATACACAATATATCTGTTATTTAGCCAATAATATTGATTTATCCCCCATCTTTCTAATAACATTTTATTATTATTTTTATCATATATACTAATCCTATTTCCAGTATACATAGAAAATATATTAATTAATATTTTATCTCCTTTAGGTGATAATTCCCCCTGTTCAACGATTTTTTCTTTTAATATATTTTTTTCTTTTATCCTATCTAGTTCGCAATTAACAATAGAATCTTGATCTAACAATAAATAAATAGCGCAACTATTATCATTATTATTTACATAATTTCCATAGATTATTAATTTTAAATTATTAGAAGCAACATCTCTTTCTACCATAATACCTCTGCTATCATAACAATAAAATTCAAGTGCAGATTCTCCTTCCATATAATCATAATCTTTCCAAAGATTTTCTATAAAATCATCTGAATTCTTTGTATCATTATAAGATTTAATTGCCTTTTTAAGAACTGCTTTATCATATTTAATTATTGGATATATTACTACTTCTTCAAGCTTTTCTTTTCCGTAAAAAAACAAATAAAACCTTTCACATTTATAACCTCTTAACCCAACTGCTGCATTTTTATAATTTGGAAAACCAAATTTTTCTTCTATTTGTTTTAATGAAGTTTTCATATTAATACCATCTATTATATTCTTACTGTAATTGTTATTATATACTAGACTATATACATTATTATGTATATTATTAGTTGATTTGTCATTAAACTGTTCTTGTCTATATGTAAACTGAATCTTTAATCCAGTATTATAATAAGTTTGATAGTACATAACTGTACCACCAACACTTCTATCATTAAAACGTGATTCAATAGTTTCATAATTTCCTAATAATTGATTTATCGATTCTTCACTCCAGTTATTTTGTATGAGAGTATTGATAAACTTATTATTTATATCTATCTTTTTTGGTTTTATAAAATAACCATATGAATCTTCATTAAATTTATTCACCTTTTCATCATTACTACTAGTATTTTCAATAACTTTTGTTTCTTCTTGTTTACTTAACTCATTAATTTCTTCTTGTGTATCTTTGTCCTTTTTATTATCAATTGTAATTTGCTTATTAATTGTTTCTGAATTTGGTTTTATTAATAATATGCAACTAATAATAATTAATATTATTAATCCTAATGTAATAATAATTTTTTTCACGTTTTTGTCCTCCGTTGTTTTAATAATATAAATTATAACAAATTTATATTAATTATTACACCTTAAATAATATTTAATCAAGAAAACTGATGGAAACAAAAAATAAAGAAGCCACAAGATGAGTAAATGCTATTTCTTTAATATTTTAACTTAATATCAAAGTAGTAAATGAGAATGTTAATTAATTAACAAAATCATTGACTTTTTTTTAATTAATGTTACTATATATATATTGTTTCAAATTATTATCAATATCATCTAAAACTAATAGTTATATCGTATTTAAGATTTGATTGAATGAGTTTTGCAATTACTTTTAACATTATATTTTTAAAAGGAGTGGTTAAAATGTTAACAATAAATATATGTATAGGTAGTGCTTGTCACCTAAAAGGGTCGTATACTGTTATTTCTACTCTCCAAGAATTAGTTAAGATTAATTCCTTAGAAGACAAAGTAGAAATAAAAGGTGCATTTTGTTTAGGAAGATGTACTCAAGCAGTTTCCGTAAAAGTAAATGAAGAAATATTTTCTGTAAGTCCTTCTAATACAGAAGAATTTTTTAACAAACATATTGTACCAAAAATAGATTAATAGAACTTAAATAACACTCAAAAATTTATTAAAGGATGATTTTTATATGAAAATAATGGACTTTTTACCTGCAAATTGTAAAAATTGCTATAAATGTGTTAGGAACTGTCATGTAAAAGCAATTAGAATAGTAAATGACCAAGCTCAAATTATGGAAGAAAACTGTATTGGATGTGGACAATGTTTTGTTGTCTGTCCACAAAATGCAAGAAACATTAAAAGCGATTTAGATAATATTAAAGAATCAATACATAATAATAAAAAAATGATTGTATCTCTAGCTCCATCCTATAGTGGGATATATAAAAACCCTAAAAAACTTATTGCTTCTCTTAGAGCCCTAGGTTTCCAAGTTATTGAAGAAACCGCAATAGGTGCAGAAATTGTAAGTGATTTATATAAAAAATATATGAATGATAATAAAGATAAAAAGAACTTAATCACTTCATGCTGTCCTTCTGTAAATTTATTAATTCAAAGATATTATCCTGAATTATTACCTTATTTACTTCCTGTTGTATCTCCTATGATTGCACATAGTTTTATTTTAAAAGAAAAATATGGAAAAGATTCATTTATTACTTTTGTAGGACCATGTATCTCTAAGAGATGTGAAGCTTTTGGTTATCAAGAATCTGGAGATATTGATGCTATACTCTCCTTTGAAGAGCTTGATACTTGGTTAATGGAAGAAGGTATAAACCCTAATAATCTTCAACCATCAGAATTAGATTCTTCTGCATCTGAATATGGGCAAAGGTATCCTTTAGAAGGTGGTATATTAAAAGGAATTACTAAAAGTATTGAAGCTAATGGGTTTCGTTCAATTAGTGTTACAGGAATAGAAAATTGCAAAAATTTATTTGAAACTCTAAAACAAGATAGTATTAATAAATTATTTATTGAAGCAAATATATGTACAAATGGTTGCATTAATGGACCAGCAATTGGTAAAAGCACTGAGAATGTACTTATTAGAAAATTACATGTAGATGATTATCTTGATAAAACAAGTGACAAACTTGAATATCAATTATTGAATAAAACAATATACAATCGTAGCTTTTCATCAAATACTATTGTTAGTAAAAATATAGCTTCTGAAGAAGAAATAAAAAAAATATTAAAATCTATGGGGAAAGTAGTACAAGAAGATGAGCTCAATTGTGGGGCTTGCGGATACAATACTTGTCGTGAAAAAGCTCAAGCTGTTTTTGAAGGCATGTCAGAACCAGAGATGTGTATTCCTTATATGAGAAGTAAAGCAGAAAAATTGTCAAATATTATTTTTGAAAGTACTCCTAATATGATATTTTTATTAGATGAAAACCTTAATATAGTTGATATAAACCCTGCTTGTGAAAATGCTTTTCTTATTGACCCCAAATTATCAAAAGGTAAACCTTTATCCACATTTATAGATGATTCAGATTTTAAATATGTATCTACAACAAAGGAAAATATCATTAATAAAAAAGTAGTATATAATCATTATAACTTAATCGTTAATGAAACTATTTTGTATTTACCAAAACAAAATTTAATTATGGCTATTTTTTACGATGTTACCAAATTAGAAAAGAAAAATCAGGAACTTATTAAACTTAAGAAAAACACTCTTGAAATTGCAGATAATGTTATAGAAAAGCAAATGCGTGTAGCTCAAGAAATAGCTAGTCTCCTAGGCGAAACAACAGCTGAGACAAAAATAACATTAATGAAATTACAACAAATCGTTTTAGGCGAAGAAGGTGTCATGAAGTGAAATATTTTATAGATATTTTCCATAATAGTATTAATAAATTTGGAGAACAACTTTGTGGAGATAAAATAGAGATTATTAGGACTGATGATAGTATAATTGCAGTTTTATCAGATGGTCTTGGTAGTGGCGTAAAAGCTAATATACTTGCTACTTTAACCGCTAAAATTGCTGCTACAATGTTAAAAGAAGGCGCAAGTATTAAAGATACTGTAGATACAATAATGAATACTCTTCCTGAATGTCATGTTAGAAAACTTGCTTATTCTACTTTTACAATGATAAAAATTGATTCCTCTGGAGAAGTGTATATAGCAGAATATGATAATCCACCGATTTTTATTTATCGTAACGGGGAAGACTTACCTCTTAATAAAAGAAAAATAGTTATAAACGATAAAATCATTTTGGAAAGCAATTTCAAACTAATGGTAGGAGATAACATTGCAATTTGTAGTGATGGTGCTGTTCATGCAGGTGTTGGTGCATTCCTTAATTTAGGTTGGCAATGGGAAAACATTAATGATTATTTACGAGATTTATCTAAAGTAGAAAATACTTCACGTAATATAAGTGGAAACTTCATTGGAGTTTGTAATAACTTATATGGCAATCATCCTGGAGACGATACTACAATACTTAATATTAAAGTTCGTGAAATAGAAAATATAGACTTATTTACTGGTCCACCAGAAGATAAAGATATGGATACTTGGGTTATTAATAAAATAATTAAAAATAATAGTAAAAAAGTTATTTGCGGAGGAACAACCGCAAATATAGCCGCTAGAGAATTAGATAGAGAAATCTATGTTGATATAGATACTATGACAAAAGATATTCCTCCAATGGCATATATGGATGGAATTGACTTAGTTACTGAAGGTGTGCTCACTTTAAAGCAAACTTTAGAATTATTAAAAAAATATTCTAAAGAGGATTTTATTACAAAAGCTACTTATCTTGAAGATAATAATGGTGCAAGTAAATTAGCTAGTTATCTAATTAATGAATGTACACATGTGCATTTTTGGGTAGGAAAAGCTGTTAATCCAGCTCACCAGAATCCTAACTTTCCTACAAGTTTAAATATTAAATTAAAAATAGTTAGTGAACTTGCTAGCGAGTTAGAAAATATCGGGAAAGAAGTATCTATCACCTATGTATAGCTTTTTATAAATTTTCAGCTTCGATTTACTACATGTATTTAGATTTCATCTTAGGAGGAAGATCAATGAGAAAATTTGAAAATAATGTTCAATTATTAAAATATAAAGTACTAAAAGAAGTAGCAAAATCAGCTCTTAATGATTCTCTAGAAAAAGATATTTTAGAAATACAAAATAAAATTATTCCTGGACCAAAACCTGAAACAAGATGTTGCATTTATAAAGAGAGAGCTATTATTACGGAGAGAATTAAACTAGCTCTTGGCGGTAACCCTCATAATGATAATACTATTGAAGTTATAGATATTGCCTGTGATAAATGTCCAATTCAGAAATATTCTGTAACAGAAGCTTGTAGGGGTTGTATTGCACATAAATGTCAAGAAGCATGTCCATTTGATGCTATAGATTTTTCTGGACAAAAAGCACACATTGATACAGATAAGTGTAAGGAATGTGGCAAATGTGCTCAGGCTTGTCCTTATAATGCAATAATCGAGATACAAAGACCATGTGTAAAAGCATGTAATGCTAATGCAATAAACATTAACCCTGATACAAAAAAAGCATCAATAAATGATGATAACTGTATAAGATGTGGTGCCTGTGTTTATCAATGTCCTTTTGGTGCTATTATGGATAAATCATCTATAGTAGACGTTATTAAACTTATCAAAAAATCTAATACTAATAAAAACTATAAAGTATATGCTTTGATAGCTCCTGCAATATCTAGTCAGTTTACATATGCTAAAATTGAACAAGTTATTACAGGTATTAAAAAACTAGGTTTTCACAATGTTGTCGAAGTTGCTTTAGGTGCTGATATTATTGCGTATCATGAAAGTAGTGAAGTTACTAAAGAACTAGATGAAAAAAAATGGATGACTACATCATGCTGTCCTGCTTTTGTTACATATATTAAAAAAAATTACCCTGAATTAGCTAATCATATATCTACATCTGTTTCCCCTATGATTGCCACATCAAAACTAATAAAATATACTGACCCAACTGCTAAAACAATCTTTATTGGTCCATGTACAGCTAAAAAATCAGAAATTAATGAACCCGACCTTGTTGGTGAAGTTGATTTTGTACTTACGTTTGAAGAATTACAAGCCTTATTTGATGCTCATGAAATTAATATAGAAGATTGCGAAGAGGGAGTTCTTGATAATGCTTCTTATTTCGGTAGAATATTTGCAAGATCTGGAGGGGTTACTGACGCGATAAAACACGTTGTAGAATCTAATAATCTTGAAGTAGATATCAAACCAATAGTGTGCGATGGACTTATCGAGTGTTCAAAAGCTCTAAAATTAGCTAAATTTAATAAATTACAAGGTAATTTCATTGAGGGTATGGCATGTAAAGGTGGTTGTATATGTGGTCCTACTTCTCTTTCTCACGGACCAAAAGATAAAAAAGAAGTTGATAAGTATGGAAAACTAGCCAATGAAACTTCTGTAAATGAAGCAATAAGAGTATTTAATTTAGATAACCTAGAATTAAATAGAAATTAACCATCTTTAGTCACATTCAAATTATAAATACATAAAACATTTAATATTCATCTATAATTTTAGTATTATAAAAGAAGGTCCAATAATGTATATTAAAATATACATTATTGATCCTCCTGATTTATATCTAAATTATTTTGAATCATTAATTTCTTTACTTCTTATTTTATCGGCATACATTCTATGGTCCACTTCGGCGATAAGCTGTTCCATAGTCATTATATTATCTTCTCTAACAAATAATTGCCCATAACTTAGTTCTATATTGTACTTGCCATTTGAATTATTATGCTTTTTTAATTCAGCTTTAATTCGCTTAATTACCTGACTTGACATTTTATGACGATGCTCAATCAGCATAAAGAACTCATCTCCTCCATATCGACACACCAAATCTTCAACATTAGTGCAATTAAGTAATATTTCAGATACTACTTGCAGTACTTTATCCCCTTCAACATGACCATATGTATCATTAATAGATTTAAAATCATTTAGATCCACAAGAATAAGAGAAAATGATTCAAGCCTTCTCAATTTGTCTCTTAATCGCATTTCAAAATTATGTCTAGTATATAGACAAGTTAAAGAATCACGCATCATTTCATCTCTTTCTAATAACAAAAATATTATTAATAAACCTAGAGTATGGGATGGCATAGAAAAAGAAGTACCATATGACCTTAATTGCAACGCTATTCCAACAATAGGTACAATGAAATAAAGACCTACAGCTTTAAATACTCGTGCAGTCATTCTTTTTTTATTCCTATAGAACAATATTACTACTACTAGCATAAATGCATACATAAAAAATGCATTAGCATAAACAAAAAAGCCTCTATGGTATTGATTTTGGGAATCTATATAAAATAGAGATCCTGGTACAAAAAAATTATAAACTACTGATATAACACCTAGATAAGTTGGAATCATATAATAATGAAATTTTCTTTTATTAGACTTTTTTTCACGATAGATCTTATAGTCTAAATAAGTAAGGCCAATACATCCTGGCAATGGTATCGCTCCTAAATATATTGCATTACTCCAATAGTGAATAGAAATCTGTGAAGTATTTCCTATCTCTCCAAAAATCCAAGAAACTGATTCTACTATTATTAATAATGATATTGCAATAAGAGCACTTTGAAATAACTTTTCAGAGTATTCTTTTCTTCTATCTTGAACATGAATATATATAAACATTATCACATTCAATATTAATGAATAAATTAATAGATCAATCCGTATAGCTAATGTTATTGAGTCCATATATATCTCCTACCTGTAATATTAAGAAAAAATATCTATATTCTTTCTGAGATAAAGAAAGTTAATTTGACTTGTCAGTGTTTTTGCCCTTTTCTGCTTATAATATTGTAATCTATTTACGTCAATATTGTTTCGTCAAATTAATTATATCATAATATTTTTACTTATTATATAATATTATGTGTTTTTTTATGACTCAATAGTTTGATTATAACGAATGCAGTCACATTATTATAATAAACATGACTGCATTTAATTTGTTTTTAATATACCTATATAATTTTTACATTACACATTTCATCAATCTGAATAATTGTTCCTGTACAGCTTCTAAAATAACCATTTACGTTATTATTAATTTCATTACATGCTTTTTCACCTGTACAATGTGATAATCCAAGATATTTAATATTAAGCTTTTTCAAATAATCTATGGTTTTATTAATTCTATCTTGAGGAGAATTAACTAAGTGAATCCCACCTAAAACCATAAATATTTCTTTTCCTGTTCTGTTAGATATTGTTTCTAATATATTAATTATGCCAGGATGTGAACATCCAACAATAATTACTAACCCTTTAGAAGTATTTATGCCTAAAACTATTTCATCTATAAAATCATCTTTAATATAATAATTATTATCTTTTATATAGAACTTACTATTTACTGTTTCAAAACTATTAGTTCTAGAAAAGTTAGTTGCTATAAAAACATCTTTAGTAATATAGTAAATATCTTCTTCAATATAGTTAGAAGGTATATTATTTTCTTCTAAAAATTCCTTATCAAATCCTACTCCCTTATACATATATTCAGACTCAACTAATGAATATTTTTCATGGAAGAAATATTTGCTAATATATAAGTTAGGTTTATTATTAATATTATTTATAAAAGGTCTAAAACCTTTCCCATGATCATAATGACTATGGCTAATTAATACATCCGTTACACTTTCTAGATTAATACCTAGCTTCTTTGCATTATTAATAAATTTATCAGATTGACCTGTATCAAACAATATATTTTTTTCTTCTTTTTGAATCAAGTATGATAAACCATGTTCGTTTTGTAAATTACTAGACTTTGTATTATTCTCAACCAACATTGTTATAGTAATACTCATATAAAATTATTCACCACATTCGTCATGATGAGAATGTTCATTACATACACTTCCTGTAGATACTAACTCACCTTCAATAAATTTTAGAATAGTTTCTTCCAAATCACCAGTTACACCAACTACTACATCAATATTATTTTCTTTAAATAATTGTTGAGCATTTCCTCCCATTCCACCTGAAATAATTACATTAACTCCCTTTTCTGAAAGATAAACAGGTAAAAATCCTGGTTTATGTCCTGGATTTTCAACGAATGTGCTGTTAACAACTTTGTTATTTTCCACCTCAAAAACTTGAAATCCTTCACAAAATCCAAAATGTCCTGAAACAACGTTACCTTCTTTTGCTATAGCTATTTTCATTTAAATCACATTCCTTTCACTGTGCTAATAGGCACAACTTTTTTATTTTTAATTTTAAGTAATTAATTTATACCGTGATTAATTCATTTATACTATTCCATATTTTAATGATTTCTTTACCTGCGAAACTATCTTTGTATAATACAATAGGCTTTAATTCATTAATCGATTGTTCTACCAATGAATCAAATGGTATCTTTCCTATTACGTTAATATTATTCTCCTTACAATAACACTGTATCTCCTTAGTTATTTCTTCATTAATATCGTATTTATTAATACAAACTAATGGCTTAATTTCAAAATACTCAATAACTGAAAGTACACGTTTAAAATCGTTAAGTCCTGATTGACTTGGTTCAATGATTATAAGTGCCAAGTCACAACCAGTAACAGATGCCATAACTGCACATCCAACCCCAGGCGTACCATCTAAAATATATAAATCATCTTTAGCACCATACTTAAAAGCATTTTTTCTAACATCTGTTACTAATTTTCCAGATCCTTCGGCTCCAGCTATCATATGAGCTCTTGATAAAATACCCTTAGAAGTCTTTGTTATTATTTCATTACCTGTTACTTCATCTGCCATAGTAATAGCATTGTAATCACATACTACTGTACAGGCTGCGCATCCTTCACATTTTAGTTCATCAACAATACCATTTTTTATTGCATCAAATCTACACATACTCTCACAAGCTCCACAAGAAGTGCACTTTTCTTGATTTACATGAGCAACCTTAGCTCCTATATATGGTTTATTATATATATCTTCACCACCTAATACAATATGAAGATTAGAAGCATCTACATCACAGTCACATTTAATACTATTTTCGCTAAGATAGGCAAATGATGATGCAACAGTAGTTTTTCCTGTTCCACCTTTTCCACTAATTATAACAAGTTGCATCCCATCACCTCCTTAAGCTTAAGACTTATGTCAGAAAATATATTTTTATATTCTTGATGATTTATTAGTAGTTCACCTTTTGAGTAAATAACTGCAATATTCCTATCAAAAGGTATTTCACCTATTATATTAATATTTTCTTGTCTACAATACCTAAAAGTAGTATTATCTTCTTGTGAAACCCTATTAATAATAACTCCAAATGGTATTTTCATTTTACGAACTAATTCAACTGCGATTTTCAAATCATGTAATCCAAATTCTGTAGGCTCAGTAACAAGTATTGCGTAGTCTACATCTAATAATGATTTAACTACATTACATGAACTTCCTGGTGAGCAATCAATAATTGTTATCTCATCGTCTATCATACTTTTTAACTTACTAATAATTGGACCAGCCATAGGTTCAGTTACATTAAGTGTACCACTAAGACATTCCATATTCCCATTTGTTCCAATTTCAATTTTACCTATCGGTCTATCCTTTTCTGTTATAGCCATTGATGGACATACTGCTTGACAAGCACCACACCCATGACATAATTTTTCAAAAAGAATAACTTTATCAGTATGAACTAATGCATTAAACTGACAAATTTCAACGCATTTTTTACAATGTAAACATTTATCTTCATCTATAGAAGGCACTGGTATACATACATCTGTTTTTTTTACATTTTGTGGTTCTAGAAAGATAAATCCATTAGGCTCTTCAACATCACAATCTATATATTTTGCATTTATTAATCTTGCAAGATTAGTTGATACAGTTGTTTTTCCAGTACCACCTTTACCACTTAAAACTGCTATTTGCATAGCTAATCCCTCTTTTTAATCAAATTATTAGGTATCTCTATTAAATCTGTCCTCTTCTTGCCATACCCATATGTGAAGCTCCTGGTGTATCAATGCTAATTAATTTTCCTTCACTATAGTATTTAGCCTGTTCTTTTACCTTATCTCCCAAAATTTTATAAACTTTAATATTTGCAGAATGAAGTACTCTCATTGCATTTGGTCCCATATTCCCAGTAATCACCACATCTACATTTTTGTCAACTACACTCTGTGCTGCCTTTAAACCAGCTCCTTGAGCTTCTTGTGCTCCTTTGTTTTCAATAAATTCATACTCTTTAGTCTCATCATCATAAATTGCATAAAATTGACATCTACCAAATCTAGAATCCGCTAATGCATTTACATTATCTGATGTGCTTGAAATACATATCTTCATTTATATCACTCCTTTTCAATCCTTTTTAGGTAATTTCAAACTTTTATTCTTCTCTATTATATACCCATTATTGGCAAATGCCAATAACTTTTTTTATTTTTTATAGTTTTTTGAGATTCTTGTTTAAATATTTATGTACTTCTGGACAAATGTCCTAGTATAAGTACCAATATATCTATATAATGTTATTATATTACAAATCCAACCTTAACAAATCGACTAAGTCGCGTTATTCCTGTCAAGGAATATTGTTTCGTTTGGTTCTATGAAAGGTATGAAACACAAAAAATAGTAAACACTTATAACAATAAGTAATACTAAAAAATATATTATAAAGGAGAATTAAAATGAGTATACCTACACCTCATATTGAATGTAAAGATAAAAATCTAATAGCTAAGACAGTATTAATGCCAGGTGACCCTTTACGTGCTAAATTTATAGCAGATACTTATCTTACAGATGTAGTAAAATTTAATAATGTTCGTAATATGTTTGGCTATACTGGTAATTATAAAGGCAAGAGAATTTCTGTAATGGGTTCAGGAATGGGAATGCCAAGTATAGGCATCTATTCTTATGAATTATATAATTTCTATGATGTAGAAAATATTATTCGTATTGGATCATGCGGAGCATATACAGCAGATTTAAAACTATATGATGTTATTCTAGTTGATGAATCTTGGTCTGAATCATCTTATGCAAAAGTACAAAATGGATATGATGAAAATATTATTGAAGCATCCAAAGAATTAAATGAACAAATTGTAAAATTTTCTAAAGAACTAGATATACCTATTATTCGTGGACGTATCCGTTCATCTGATGTGTTCTATAATAGTAACTTTGATAGTTACAAAAAATATAGAGATGAACACGGTTGTATCGCTGTTGAAATGGAATCTTTTGCACTATTTGCTAATGCAAAAGTATCAGGCAAAAAAGCTACATGCTTATTAACCGTTTCAGATTCTCTTGAATTAAAACAAGAAACAACAAGCGAAGAACGTCAAAATGCATTTACTAAAATGATGGAACTTGCATTACAATTTGCTGAATAAGATAACAAGACTTTAATGATTTAGAAATTATTGTAAAACTAATAATTTAAAGGCTACTGAGGAATCATATTAAGATTTCTTAGTAGCCTTTATTATTCTCATTCTAAAAATCTTTTAATTAGCATGATCGCATAGGATAATTAGAAATTGGCTTATTAATTATTAATAATAACCTTTCCGTTATTAAATGGATAAACATAATCTACTAATGTACTATTTTTAAAGCTATCATATGTTTTACGCCATTGTAGATTGTAATTGCTATCATATTTTACTATAACAACCTCACAATCATACCAAATTGAAGATATTACAGCTGGTTGAGGAATTGTTTTAATTTGTCTATTGCTTTTTACTATGAATCCTCCATCATTTGTAGGAATTATTTTATTAGGCGAAAACTTTAAGTTTTCGATTTTCTTTTTTAGTTTTCCTTTACTATCAAATATATTTATAGAACCATTATTATTACTATTTCCAAATCCAAAAATAATATCATTATTCCCTAACAGCTCAATGGATTGTTGCCACATACTTGATAGATTATTTATTTTTATTGTCTTTAATTCTTTCCCATATCTATTAATGATCTTTACAGAACAATATTTCTTATTATAAATAGTTTCACCTGGAACAACTACATATATATTATTATTTTTGAAGAATATTTTGTTATGTCTAAAAGAATATTTCTCTTCTAAATGATATACCCAATTGTTATCTAGCGTATATTCATTAACACATGCTATAAAGTCAATATCTTCTCCATATCTTATTGCAAAACTATTACTATTATTCGGTCTAGTATTGCCCTTAATAATAATACCTAAATCTTTAACATAATTTGCATTTTGAAGAGTATTATTGCAAAATCCACCTAAACTTTTCTGATTCACAATCTTACCTTTCATATCCAACTTAGTTATAACAATATTTTTAAATCCTTCATTTTCCATATATTCTTCTTTACTCACTTGGCTCTTTCCATCTTTTGTCATCCATTCTCCAACAATTAGTATATCTTGAGCTTCATTAATAAATATATGCTGTATCATTTCACCTGTTAAATCATTTAAATTCTTTTTCCATTGGATATTACCATCTTTATCACATTTTACTATTAAACTTGATTGTTCTATATATTGCCCTCCTTGCCAATATGAAGTAGCATTAACGTAAAATAAAAAACTGTTATCTTTAAAAACAATTAAATTGTTTATATGTCCATAATTAATTTTGTTCTCATATTGTTTTTCCCAAATAAGCTCACCTAATTTATTAAATTTCTGGATTATTGGTAAATAATATTCTTTTTTATTTGATGTTCCACTTTTTTCTTCATATTTTTTTAAACTCGCAAACATATAACCATCAGTTAATTCTTGTATTTTCACACTTGACTTATAATATGGAAATTGTGTTTTAAGTTTTATCTCTGATATTGAACTTGCCTTTATATCTTCTAGTTTAACATAGTTTGTATCAATATTTAGATTAAACGTCTCCATATTTATATTATTACTTTTATTTCCTTGTATCTTTTCTATGTTTACGTTTAAGTTACTTACTTCTTTAGCGATAATAATTTTGCTTGATGAACACAATAATACTATTGCTAATGCACCAATTAATAATCTTTTTTTCATTTTCATCTACTCCTTCTTAAATTTAATTTCATTGTAAAGTAATCAAAAACTATATTCATTTAATTCCATATAACATATTTTTTTAATTTATTAATGTGATATATTAACAAATTAGTAAGTAAGTGGATTTGTAATTAATAATATAGTAATAATAATACAGATAATAAGGGTACCTATTGACATAATAATAGGAATTTTTTTGTAACTCACTATATTAAATAGTCTTTGTTTTATAGCCGTATTACCTAATGCGGTAAAAGGCAAAATTTGATTATTTGCTAAATCTATAATAGACATTGCATAATTTTTTCTTTTATTATCAGGTATTTTTCTTAGAACTGTTTCATCACAGGCTATCTCCATATCACGTTGTGAAATCATTAAAAATAGCCATGCAAAAGGATTAAACCAATGAAGACTGACTCCTAATACCGATAAAAACCTCCAAATATTATCTTTATGCCTGATATGTACTAACTCATGAAGAAAAATGTATTCTAGATTCTTTTTATCTATATCCAATGGAACTATGATTTTGGGTCTTATTATTCCACAAACAATAGGTGTATTTACAATACTTGATTCGTATACTTTTATTTTCCTTTTAACATTTATTTTATTTTTACATTTATTAAGAATTTCCTTATCATAATTAAACTTAACAGCTCTATTAAGTTGTTTTAACGTTATAGTATAAAAAATGGCTACAATAACAAACGATATGCACATTCCTATTGACCAAATAATTCCACATATATTAAATATCTTTTCTACCTTACTATTATTATACTTTATTGGATTATAGTCATTCGCTAATTGGATTACATTAGTAGCGCTATAAGTAGCTTCAGATATTTCATTTGGTTTTGAAACGGCAATAGCTTTAGCAAAATTGGGATTAACCATATTTATTAAATTATATTTACTAGAAATAGATATTGGTATTAATAATCTAAATAAAACAATACCCCACAATGCATATAGTAATGTTTTTTTAATACATTTGCCTAGAACCAATCTTATCAATAAAAGCAACCCTACTATTATGGCAGAAATGATACTCATATTTAAGACATAGTAGAACATGTTATTAAGCATAAAAACACCCCATTAAAGTTCTTTATTAATAATATCTTTAAGTTCTTCTATTTCTTCTTTAGATAAATGTTCTTTCTTTAGAAAAGAAGCAAAAAAAGTTTTCATAGACCCATCATATAATTTATTAATAAGTTTTCTAGTTTCATCAAGTTGTACTTGTTCTCTTGTTATAATAGGTTTACACATAAAATTAGGTTCAATTCGCTCTATTGCTCCTTTTCCTACAAGTTTTTTCAAAACTGTATATGTTGTATTTTTATTCCAACCAATAATCTCTGATGCTATGATGCTTATTTGTTTTGCAGTTTTTTGCTCTTCTTGTTGCCATATTAGCTCCATAAGTTTAAGTTCTGAATCATATAATTTTATTTGTTCCAATTGTATTCACTCCAGACTATTAAAGTAGTTTGTGCTTTCATACTACTACACTAGTCTAGGATTGTCAACTATAATTTTAATAAAAAATTTTATTTTTTTCCTTATTTTTACTTATTTACTTATATTTATTTTAATAAAATTCTCTTTATTTTTAAATAATAATGGTATTGAAAGATTTTTTAATATAAAAGCAAGAACATAAATAAGAATTTAGCAAGGAGGTAAAAAATGAAAAATTTTAACAAGCTATTTATTTTCATTCTTTTTATATCATTAGTCTTTACTGGATGTATGCGCAATAAAGAACCAGTAAAAGGCGTAGAATCATCTGTAAACGAAACTGGAGATGTAAAAGCTGTAAAAATAACAGCCGATAAAGCAAATGTCACTCTAGGTTGTGATCCTAATTCACAAGTTTTACAAACTGCTAATAAAAATACTAACTTTAATGTACTAAATAAAGTAAATAATGATTGGTATGCAGTTCAACTTCCAAATAATCAAATAGGATTTGTACCTAAGCAACAATGTACTGCTGTATTGCCACAAACTGCTAAAAATAAAAATTTGACTACAACACCTAATATTGCAAAAAATATTTCAACACCTACACCTACTGGCCAAGACACAAATACTAACAACAACGATATGTACAAACCTAAACCATATACAAAAACAGAACCTCAAACTCCAAGAATACCAGAGGCTGGAATGGGAGTTAATCCTCCAGATATTGGAATGGCACCAAAACCAAATAACAACAGCACTGATATGAATACTCCTGACCAAAGAACTCCTGCAGGAAGAACTCCACTTCAAACAACTCCTGGAAAAGTGACTGAAACTCCTAGTGTAGATCCTAATGCATCAGCACCTAATACTACACCAGAAACTAATATAGCAGAAAAGCCTAACAAAACTACTAATCAAGGTATCTCAAATCAAGAACAAGAAATGCTTAATTTAATAAATCAATCAAGAAAACAAAATGGTTTAAAAGCATTAACTATAGAACATGAAATATCAGAAATAGCTAGAATAAAATCAAAAGATATGATTGATAGTAATTATTTTAGTCATAATTCACCAACTTATGGCAACCCTTTTGATATGCTTAAAAACTTTGGAGTTAGTTATCTAAAAGCTGGTGAAAATATAGCAGGAAACACTTCAGTACAAAAAGCACATGAAGCATTAATGAATTCACCAGGACATAGAAAAAATATTCTTAGCCCAGATTATACTCACGTAGGAATTGGTATTGTTAAAGGTGGAAATTATGGTAATATGTTTACCCAGTTATTTATTAGTAAATAAAATGTCTAATTCTCCTCTTGAAAAGCTAGCAAATAAATAAATTTGCTGGCTTTTTTAGTTGCATATTCAAAACATTACTAATCAATAACCTTAAATAAAAACAAGGGACATAAGTACTGATTTGAGTGGTGGTGAACAACAGATTGTTGCTTATATAAGAGCAAGAAATTCAGATACCCCAATTTTAATTATGGATGAACCTTTTTCCGCCGTAGATAAGCATTCTAAACAATTACTAATGGAAGATATTGCCTCATTAACAAATAAAACGGTTATAATGATAACTCATGATATAGACGAATCATTAAATTATTTTGATAAAATAATTAAAATGGATAATGGACATATATCTTAAGAAGAACGATTTACCTAAAAGTTTCTAAAATTAAGACCCAATATTTACATATTAACTTTTTGTATGTTAAAAGTTGTGATATAATAAATATAATATTATTATATCTTTATACCCTTTATTACTAAATTACGCGCTAATTTTTACGTATCGGGAACAAAATATCGTACTCAATCTTATAACTAAAATATTCAAATTATGAATAGGAGGGATATCTTGTCTGACTCTGCAAAACAATCATTGGCTATCTTAAGAAGTACCTCAAATTTTCAATGGTATGTAATTCCAATATTAATAATAGTTATTTATGTTTGTGCTGTTGAAATTGAAAAAAGAAATTGGAATGTATTATTAGCAGGACTTGCATTCTGGGGAATGGATTGGTTTAATGAAATATGGAATGCATTAGTATTTCATTTTTCCGGTTATGCACCTGTTTGGGGTGCACCATCTAACACTGCGTACCTAATATTAATTGGTCTTAATATTGAGATCTGCTTTATGTTCCTTATTGCTGGAATTGCTTGTGCTAAAATGTTACCCAGAAATAAAAACAAGAAGATATTAGGTATACCTAATAGATATTTTTTAATAGTATTTAACTCAATTTTATTTGTAATAGTTGAGATAATTTTAAATGCTATAGGTGTCCTTTCCTGGGAATACTCATGGTGGCAAGGCAACTTTCCTTGGTTATTATTACTTATAGGTTATATGCCATTTTTAACAATGTGCTACTTAGTTCATGACATGAAAAAACTAAAAAACAAATTAATTACCCTTGGTATTATTTTTTCAGTAGATATCCTTGGATTAATCATTTTTGGTGGCATATTAGGTTGGATTTAGTACATAAATAAAAAAGTAACGGAGTAGTTATAATAACTAGCTACTCCATTACTTTTTGAAATAAAACATTACTTATTTCTTATTACATTAGTTTCTATAGCTTTTTCTGCTACTGCTTTTGCCACTACTTTCACTACACGTTCATCAAATGGTGACGGTACTATATAATCTTCACTAAGATCTCTTTCATCAATAACTGATGCAATAGCATAGGCTGCCGCTAATTTCATCTCTTCATTTATTTTTTTAGCGCCAATATCTAGAGCACCTCTAAAAATTCCTGGAAAAGCTAATACATTATTTATTTGATTAGGATAATCGCTTCTTCCTGTTCCTACAATTTTTGCTCCAGCTTCTTTTGCAATATCTGGCATAATTTCTGGAACAGGATTTGCCATAGCAAAAACAAAAGGATCTTTATTCATTGATTTAATCATCTCTTTTGTAACTATATTCCCTGCCGAAACTCCTATAAATACATCTGCATTTTTCATAGCATCCGATAAATTTCCTTCAATATCATTTTTATTAGTTATTGATAATATTTCTTTTTGTAGAAAATCTAAATTATTTCGTTTTGAACTAATAATTCCATCTACATCCACAGATATAATATCATCAACACCATATTTATGAATCATACGTACAACTGAACTTCCAGCAGCACCAGCACCACAAACAACAACTTTTAATGTCTTTGGATCTTTATCAGTTAATTTACATGAATTTAGTAATGCAGCCGTTGTTATAATTGCAGTTCCATGTTGATCATCATGAAAAACAGGTATATCTAGTTGTTCAATCAATGCTCTTTCTATTTCAACACATCTTGGTGCTGATATATCTTCTAGATTAATACCTCCAAGACTAGGAGCTAAATTCTTACATATATTTATAATTTCATCTACATCTTGTGTATCTAAACACAGAGGAAATGAATCTACATTACTAAAATTTTTCAAAAGTATTGACTTTCCTTCCATTACCGGAAGAGCTGCTTTAGGACCTATATTGCCCAAACCAAGTACTGCTGATCCATCTGTAATGACAGCAACCATATTACCTTTTGATGTATATTTGTAAATATTCTTTTCATCTTCAACTATTTTTCTACATGGTTCAGCAACTCCTGGCGAATACGCTAAACTTAATTCTTCTTTATTAGTCACCTGTACTTTTGATTTAATTTCAATTTTCCCTTTATTATCTTCGTGCATTATTAGTGCTCTTTCATATACGTTCATGTTGACCTCCAAATAAAATATTAACGATTATAAAATTTAATTTTATTGATTATTTCTAAGTAGGATTCATTTGAAATATATTATCATTACTGTATAATATAATTTATATAATCCTAATTAACGCTATTTAGTTTAATGTTTTAATTCATTATAGTATAATATTAATTACTAAGCAACCGTTAATAAAACAAATACGGCTGATTTGTCCGTTACAATCAGTTTACAAGAGCCTAGCGGATATTACCCTATACCATATACGCGGAAACTACCAAATACTAGAAAGAGGATAATCAAATGAAAACTATTAATATAGATAAATGTTTAAATAATGATAAAGTTATTTTTATTGATGTAAGAACTTCAAAAGAATTCCAAGATGGAACAATACCTGGTGCAATTAATATTCCAATTTTTAATAACGAAGAAAGAGCATATCTTGGACATACTTATAAAAATATTGGTAAAGTTACTGCGAAAGAAGAAGGGTTTGAAATAGCATCTCATAAATTACCTGATATCTATGAAAAAATAAAAAAAGCATCTAAAGACTATAGTAAAATAGTTATATTCTGCTGGAGAGGTGGATTACGAAGTAAATCTATTGCTACAGTTATGTCGTTGCTAAGTTTACCTGTTTATCAATTAGTTGGAGGCTACAAAGCATACCGAACATATGTTTTAAAAGAGTTTGAGAGTAAAATAGATACTCCATCTCCTTATATAGTTTTACATGGCTATACAGGCTGTGGTAAAACATTATTACTTACAGCTCTTAAAAAAAAGAATATGCCTGTACTAGACCTTGAAGGATTAGCTAACCATAGAGGTTCATCATTTGGTGGAGTAGGTCTTGGAGAACAACCTCCTCAAAAAGTTTTTGAAGCTAATATCTATAAAGAGTTAAAGTCTTTTAATAACTCCCTTATATTTGTAGAGGCTGAGAGTTCTAAAATCGGAAAGAGAGTTGTTCCAACTTTTGCTATTAATCATATAAAAACTGGAATACACGTTCTTGTAAACCTAGATAGAGAGATACGGATAAAACGATTAATTGACGATTATATGGAAACAAACGGAACTTATGCAGATAATATTTCTTACATTAAAAATTCTTTATCTGCAATAAAATCCTATATGTCTAATAAAGATTATGCATTAATGAATGAATATCTTATTAATAATAATCTTTACGAATTTGTTGGTTTACTTCTAGATAATTATTATGATCCTATGTATAGTAAATGGAAAAAATATTATGGAACTTTTGATTATGAAATTGATTCTAGTAATATAGATACATCTGTAGAACAACTAATAGAAATATATAACCATGAGAGTCAAAAATAATTACGAATCAGAAATTTCTTGACACAATATTATTAAAATAGTACTATAATTATATTCTATTGAAAAAAACAAATTTTCTTTCAATAACAATTCAAATTACTTTTACGGGTGATAATATAAATCTATAGCTATACAAATATTTCTTGACAAGAGATTACACCAAATTATACAAATAAATTGATTGCATATTTTTGCCAGTAAAATCGAAAGGAGTATAAGTAAAATGAAATCTTTACCAAAACGAAATAAACTTTTCTATAGCATATCTCTACTTATTTTGTGTTTACTATCTGTTTTCTTTATATTTGTTTATCCAAACACCTCTTCACCCAAAACAGATAATGTATTAAAAAATTTAGCAAAGGAAGATAATTTTGTTTTTGAGAATAACCAATGGTTTACTACAAAAGAAGAAGTAATTGAGAACAATGACCTTGATATTGCCGATTTAAAAAACAATTCAGATGATATTCTTGTTACAAAGACTTATTTATCTAATGAACTAGGTGTAGATGTACATAAATCATTTTATTTTTCCTCAAATATTTTGGTTTCAGCAGGTTACATAATTCCAATTTCAGATGTATCTGAATTAGAAAATCTTAGAGATGATCTTTTACAGCTATTCACTCAAACATTTGGAGAACCTAGAAATACAGTATCTGATAATTTAATACAGGATATATTTTGGGATAAACAAGATAATAATAGATTGACTTTGTCTACTATTGAGCACACAGAAAAAGAAGCAGAATTCCCTTATTCTCTTCATATTATCGTTCACGCACCTAAAGACATCAAAAATAATAACTAAATTTTTCTACTTGACATTATTCATTGCGCTCATGTATAATTCAATAAAACATTAACAATAAAATAAGTATAATAGAGGCGCAGAGATTAAGAGTAATCATATCGAGCTAGGCAAGTTATGACATATGATGAAAGGATGATCTGCCGAAGTATTATTTTTTGCCACAAAAATAATGCTGGAGTTAAGTTTAATAGACTTAACGCTCTCACTATTTATTAGTGAAGGCGCTATTACTAGAATAAAAATATTTCTGACAATAGTGCAAACTATTGTCTTTTTTATTTTATAACATCAGGAGGACATCAAATGGAACTTTTATTAAGCTTAGTACCCGCATTACTAATGATTATTTTAGTTATTATAACTAAAAAAGTTATTTTATCTTTATCTGTCGGAATTATATTTGGTTCATTAATTTCACATAGCTTTAACGTACTAGATAGTACAACTTTTATTGGTAACACACTTTGGAATATTTTAACAGACTTTTCTTGGCACATGCCAATTGTTGGTTTTTTATTGTTATTAGGTATCATTACAACGCTACTAACCATTACTAATTCAACAAAAGCTTTTGCTGATTTTGCTGTATCCAAAATTAAAAATAAAAAATCAGCTCAGTATGTTGCATGGCTTTTAGGTATTATTATATTTATTGATGATTACTTCAATGCTCTAGTTATTGGAGAAATTTCCAAACCAATAACAGATAGATATAAAATTAGTCGTGCAAAATTATCATATATAATTGATTCTACAAGTGCTCCTGTTGTTATTTTATTACCTCTTTCTACTTGGGGAGCTTACATAATCGGTACGTTAACAGATGTTTTTGAAAAAGTAGAATATGATGTAACAACTGGAACAGGTGCTTATTGGCAGATGATTCCTATGCAATTTTATGCTATTGTAGCACTTATAATGGTATTTATAGTAATTAAATTTAATATTAATATTGGTAAAATGAAGACTTATGAGATAAAAGCTAATGAAGGAAATGATCTAAGTTCATCTAAATCCGGTAAAGAGATTTCTCATACAAAACCTGTTACAAATAAAGGCTCTAAATGGGCGTTAATTACTACTATTTTATCACTAATTGTATTAATATTAGGTGGTATGTTATATGAGGCAAAATGGGATATTAGTCAAATGTTAACAGTAGATATTACCCTTCCTCTTTTTAGAGGCGCTGTTATTACCACATTTATAGCAATAATATTTGCCCTATCAACTAAAGAAGTATCTTTAAAAAATATTCTGCATTCTGTAAAAACTGGTATTTATTCAATGCTTCCAGCATCAATAATTTTAATTACTGCTTGGACATTAGTTGAAGTTATAGATAAACTAAATACCGGTGAATATTTAGCAAAGTGGATTGTTGAATCACAGTTTAATCCTAGTCTATTAGTACCTATTATGTTTATTATTGGAGGATTTATTGCTTTTATGACTGGTACAAGTTGGGGAACTTTTGGATTATTATTACCAATTGTTGGGGAAATATTAGCCATAAGTAGCCCTGCAATGATGTTACCTGCTATGGCATCAGTATTAAGTGGTGCAATCTTAGGAGATCATTGTTCACCTATTAGTGATACAACCGTACTTTCAGCTACAGGGGCCCAATCTAAATTAGACGCTCACTTTTCTTCACAATTACCATATGCACTAATAGCTGGTTTTATATCTTTTGTAGCCTTTATAGTATATGGATTTACTAGTAACCTACTACTAAGCTACGCCGTAATTGCCATAGAACTAATAATATTTATTATCATCACAAAACCTTCATCAGATCATACAACTAACTAAAAAAGACACCTATTATCTTATTTAAAGCAATAATATCGCCACTGACCTGATAGCCGACCTACTTGTATACCATAGGTCCAGTGGTGATACTGAGTATATAAAAAAAATTATAGAACGTTCAAAATGAAAGTAATCTTTAATTACTTAACTAATGAGAAATGAATAATTAATGAAACTACGTAAAGAGTAAATGCTATCTCTTTAATATTTTAATGAAATTATCTAGGTAAGATGTTATAGGTGTTACGGCAAGCGTGCTAGGACGGCTAAGCGCCTTTCCTTTAAACAGGACGTTTAACGGAAAGGAAGAGTAACACCTATAACATCTTACCCAAACCAATAGCCATCAAAAATATTAAAGAAATAGCATTTACGGAAGAATGCCATAACTTTTATCTATACATCTACGTCCGTCTTGTACTATACATCTTTATAATTAATCTTTCTATTATCCAACTCTCTAAACGCCACAGAAAGCATTAACTTAATCCTATTCAACTGATTTACCTCACTAGCACCTGGATCATAATCCACCGTCAATAAATTAGCTGCAGGATATTTTTCTTTTAAAGCCCTAATCATTCCTTTCCCTGTCACATGATTAGGAAGACAAGCAAATGGTTGCATACATATAATATTATTAACTCCATTTTCAAGTAATTCTACCATTTCAGCAGTAAGAAACCATCCTTCTCCTGCATGATTTCCAAGAGAAAGAATCTTTTCTGCTCCCATAGCTAACTCTTGTATAGTTCTTGAATCATGAAATCTATTACTACTATTTAATGCTTCTCTTTGATATTTTCTAAAAGACTCTATATATTTAATAGCTATGTTACATCCCATAGCCTTCACTTTACTTTTTCCTAGATGTTTACTCTTAAATTTAGCGTTATATACACTATATAAGAAAAAGTCTATTAAATCAGGTACAACTGCCTCTCCACCTTCTTTTTCTATCATCCTTACTATTTGATTGTTAGAGAATGGATTAAACTTAACAAATATCTCTCCTGTTAAACCTATCTTCGGCTTTATCTCATTATATATAGGTATCTTGTCAAAATCATTCACAATTCCTTTTATAATTTCTGGCTGAATATGATTATCCTTTATTATATGTTCAATGCATATTTTTTTCCATTTATCATGTAATTGCTTTGTTGAACCATTAATTTTCTCATAAGGTCTTGTCCTATAAATTAACTGCATAAAAAGATCACCATATAAAATGGACATTAACATCTTATTTATCATATTCAAGTTTATTTTAAATCCTGGATTTTTTTCTAAACCAACTCCATTTAATGATAAAACTGGCACATGACCAAATCCTGCATCTTGTAACGCTTTTCTAATAATAGCTATATAATTTGTTGCTCTACAAACACCTCCAGTCTGAGATATAATTACTGAAGTATTATTTATGTCATAATTACCATATTTTAATGCACAAAGTATTTGCCCTACAACTAAAATTGAAGGATAACATGTATCATTATTTACATATTTCAAACCTTCTTTTAAAACTTTTTCGTTTACATGTGGAAGTATTTTAATTTTATAACCACAACTATTTATAGCTTCTTCAAGTAATTCAAAGTGTATTGGAGATAACTGTGGAGCAAGAATTGTATGATTTGTTTTCATTTGTTTTGTGAATGTTTTCTTTTTATAAAAATCTTTTACATGCATAGGCTTAATTTGATTTTTATCTCTTTCATCGATAGCAGCTTTAAGTGATCGTAGTCGTATCCTAGCAGCTCCCAAATTATTGACTTCATCTATTTTTATTAATGTATATAATTTATTATTATTTTCTAATATCTCTGCTACCATATCTGTTGCTATAGCATCTAATCCACATCCAAAAGAATTTAGTTGAACTAATTCTAAGTAATCTGTTGTTGTTACAAAACTAGCAGCTCTATATGTCCTAGAATGATATGTCCATTGATCTACCACTCTCAAGGGATTATTTATTGTTCCCAAATGCGCTATCGAATCCTCAGTTAAAACAGCCATACCTAAATTATTAATTAATTCAGGTATACCATGATTAATCTCTGGATCTATATGATATGGCCTACCACATAACACAATTCCTTTCTGACTTGTTTCTTGTAAATATTTTAAAGTTTCTTCTCCTTTTTTTCTAATATCTTCCTTAAAAGCTTCATTTTCATTCCATGCAATCGCTAGTGCTTTATCTACTTCTCTTCTATTAACTCCATACTTTTTAAAAGTCTCATGAAGTTCTTTAGCTAATGCATCTTTATTATCTAAAGTTAAAAATGGATCTAAGAACGCAGTGTTTTTCTCCTCAAGTATTTTCATATTATTTTTTATTACTTCTGGATATGAAATTACTATAGCACAGTTTAAATGATTATCACTTGAAGCAAATTCTTTTTTTTCATAAAATATACAAGGATAAAATATCATATCAACTTGTTTTTCAATTAGACTCATAATATGCCCATGAGCTATTTTAGCTGGATAACATGCTGACTCAGAAGGAATTGTTTCCATACCTTTTTCATATATCTTTTTATTACTTCTTGGAGAAATAATAACTCTAAAACCAAGTTCTGTTAAAAATGTAAACCAAAGTGGATAATTCTGATATATATTCAGTACTCTTGGTATTCCAATTACTCCTTTTGCTTTATCTTTACTAATTGGCTTATATTTAAACAATCTCTGGAACTTATATTTATATAAATTAGGAAGTTTGTTCACAGTTTGTACTTTTCCACTACCTCTTTCACATCGATTACCGCTTACAAAACTGCTACCGTCTTCAAACTCATTAATTGTAAGCAAACAATTATTCGCACATAACCCACATCTTCGATGATGTATTGTCCTATTAAAATTATCTAATTTATCTACATTCAATAAAGTGGTTTTATCCTCCTTGGTAGCCCTTTCTTTTGCAATTAATGCACACCCATATGCTCCCATCATACCAGCTATCTCAGGTCTAATAACTTTTCTACTAGAAATTAATTCAAAACATCTAAGAACAGCGTCATTGTGAAAAGTTCCACCTTGAACAATAATTTTCTTTCCCATTTCTTCTGGATTTTTTATCTTAATAACTTTTTGCAACGCATTTTTTATTAGTGAATATGATAGTCCTGCAGAAATATCTCCAATGGTGGCTCCCTCTTTTTGGGCTTGTTTGACTCTAGAATTCATAAATACAGTACATCTTGACCCTAAATCAACTGGTTCCTTTGCAAATAATGCCATCTGACTAAAATCCTTTACCGACATATTAAGAGACTTTGCAAAAGTCTCCATAAAAGACCCGCATCCTGAGCTACATGCTTCATTAAGCATAATATTTTCAATTACACCATTTTTTACTTTCAAGCATTTCATATCTTGTCCACCAATATCTAATATAAATTCAACTCCCGGCAAGAATTTTTCAGCTGCTTTGTAATGTGCAACAGTTTCAATTTCTCCAATATCTACTTTTAGAGCACTTTTTATTAATCCTTCTCCATAACCTGTAACCGCTGATTTTACAATTTCAGCATCTTTAGGTAGATTATTATATATATCTTTTATAGTATCTATAATTATTTTTAATGGCTGTCCTTCATTACTATTATAATATCTATAGAGTATTTCTTCATTTTCTCCTATCAGTATTATTTTAGTAGTAGTTGAACCAGCATCTATTCCTAAATAACATTTCCCTTTATATTGTGAAAGCTTTGTTGTAGGTATACTACTACTTAAATGTCTTTTTTTAAAATCATTTAGTTCATTTTCATTTCTAAATAATGGTGTCAACCTTTTTATATGATATTCTTTGCAACTATCTAATTTTTCTAAACTATTATATAATTCTTCTATTTTTATACATTTATCATTTCTAGAATTAATTGCTGCTCCAATAGCGATAAAATATTGGGAGTTGCTTGGAAATATTATTTGATCTTGTTGTAAATTAAGAGTTTCTATAAATCTCTTTCTTAGTTCAGATAAAAATGTTAATGGTCCTCCTAAAAAAGCAACATTACCTTTAATAGGTCTTCCACAAGCTAAATTAGTAATTGTTTGTGTTACAATGCTTTGAAAAATAGATACAGCTATATCCTCTTTAGCTGCTCCTTCATTAAGTAATGGTTGGATATCGCTTTTTGCAAATACGCCACATCTTGCCGCTATAGGATATATATTTTTATAACTTTTAGCTAACTCATTAAGTCCTAATGTGTCAGTTTTTAATAGTGAAGCCATTTGATCAATAAATGCACCAGTTCCACCAGCACAAGTACCGTTCATTCTTTGTTCAACACCATTAGTCAAGTATATTATTTTTGCATCTTCTCCACCAAGTTCAATAGCTACATCCGTTTTAGGTACAAGATTTTCTATCGCAACACTACAAGAAATCACTTCTTGAATAAACCCAATATTAAGTGTTTCAGATATTCCAAGTCCTGCCGATCCACTTACATTAATTGTTATATCACTACCTCTATACTTATCACACAACTCTTTTATAAGTTGTTTAACACTTTCTTTTATATCAGAATAATGTCTTTTATACTTACTAAATACTATCTCCTTATCTTGATTTAATACTACCGCTTTAATTGTTGTTGAACCTATATCTAATCCAACATGTAATTTCTCCAAAATAAATCTCTCCTAGATTATACACTTGGTATATTTAAAATTTATCTATACCACATCTGCTTTATATTATTCTCATAACCTAAATCATTCCCATTTTATTAGAAACTTATTAAGTATTCTATATAATAAATAAAACTTCATTCTACAATTACCTAGGAATCTTTATACTTTAAAGTAAATATATATAAATAAAAAAGCCATCAAATATATACAAGAAATATTTGACAGCCTTTTTATCTTACTTCTATATTGAAATCACGAGCTAAAATACAAGTCAACGAGCCTAGGGTCGATGGTATAGGGTAATATGGAGCAGCGAGCCACGGACGGCGAGTTCAGCAGTTTAAACACGGACGTTTAACCTGCTGACGTAATATTACCCTATACCATCGACCCGGAAGCCTTGTCACTTTCTACTACTTATTAATTGTTATTTCACTGGTATCTGAAATTTTAAAGCTATCTCTTACTTTACTTCCAGAAACAATTGTTCCATCTGCCTTATAAGTTCCCGGAGTAATAACTCTTGCATAGTAGTATAAATCATCATCATATTTATAATCCTTACTAATATGCATTGTAACTTTTTGTCCTTCTACATCTTTATAATAATAACGTCCACCTTTATCATTAAATCCATAATTCCAAGTACTAGCAATTGGTACTAGTCCTGAAGGTGCAAAATCTGTAACAGTATAATAATTATCAACTGCTTTCTTATCAATATCTACATCTATTACAACTTTAACAATGTCTGATTCATTAAATGTGTTAGTTTTTTTATTAGTTGCAAAGTTATAATAAGTTTTTGATACTTTAAGATTCTCATCTTGTTTAGTACTATTTATTAAAGGTCTATCATATATTGCAATTAATGCAACCTCTCCTTCTACGCTCTTAACTTTAAACTGGTCAAGATTAGTAGATGGTATTTTTACTGTAATAGGCCAACCATCTTTGATAACTTCACTATAAGTTTTACCTTGATAAGAATAAACAACTTTTGGTTCTTTACTACTTAATTTGTTTATTTCATTCATAATGTAAAATAACTTTTCACTATTTACAAGAATTTCTTTTGAATTAGTTGTTTTCACATATTCATAAAATAAATCTTTATCATCCATATTTAGATTAGATGCTAACATCATCATAAGAGCAGAATACTCTAAATAATCATCTACTGATTTTCCATATTTAATACGTTTAACTGTTTTATATGCATCCACGTACTTAGAAATTTTTTCTTTGTATATTTGCTCTGCCATATATTCATCGCCAAGTTCACTATAAGCAAGAGCTAAATATAAATGATCTTTTAAGTTAAGGTTAGATATTTGTTGTACTTTTTGCAGTTCTAATAAAACAGGTTCTTCAAGAATAGCTAATCCATAAATTGCAGGTACTTTATTTCTACTTTTTTTATTGTTAAGTTCGTTATATAAGTATTTCTTTAATTTCTCTATATTTACTTCTTCTTTTATAAGTGGTAGTAATTTAACGGTTGTTTCTACATTACTTTCTGCATATGGTAATATTGCAAATCCACCATCTTGAGTTTGATAATCTGATAACTTAACTTCATCTTTTAGAGTATCTTCTATATTGATCTTATTATTTAGTATTTCACTTGCCATGTAAGCTATATATTTTTGGTCTATCCTTTTACCATTATTATAACTTAAAGAATAAAGTTCTGGTATAAACTTACCTCTGCCTTTATCTAACATAGTTAACTTAGTAATACCTTTATCTGTAGTATTTATTTTAATACCTTTTACTAAATCATTATAATCAGCAACTTGCATCTCATGATAAGTTTTAACTACTTTTATCTCTTGCTTAATTCCATCACTATGACCTGAATCTGAAATAGCTTTTACTATTACTTTGTAACTACCTTCTTTCATTTCCCATAATGGAATATTTACTCTTTCAAATGCTTTTCCTTTTGCCGTAACTTTATAATCTGTTCCTTCTGCTGTTACTTCGTATGTTATATTTTCTCCTTCTTTTAATTCCTTGCCATACACACTCACTCCTACATATGGTTTATCCCCTACTAAATATGTTTTATTTAAACTTGTATTAATAAAAAATGGTAACGATACCGTAAGCTCTTCTTTATTTGATCCAGCTTTTAATGATTTAGATATACCTGAGAAAGTCATTCTCCATGATGTAACATTATCAGGTAGTTTAAATGTAAATGTTCCTTCCCCATTTTCATTTAATTTCATTGTCTTAAATAAAGCTGTATCTTTGAATATAGACCTTATATAAACATCTTCAGAATTCACCTTATCATTCATAGTTAGCATTACGTTCATTGATTTTGATTCAGCCATACCTGTATCACATTGTTCCAAATCTTTAAATCTTAAACCTATCATATTATTATTAGTATTACAATGAGATTTATAAGTATATCCTATTCCGCTACCAACCCATCTATATAATTCTTGTAATGTATCTATCTTATTATCCTTTAATTTTAATAATGCTTCATCTACTAAACTTAGATTAACATATACATCTTTTACAGGAATATTTTTTTGTTTTTCTTTGGAATATACTGTTGCTTTTAACGTAACAGTACATAAATCTCCAGGTTTGTAATTATCTTTATTAGTTTTTGCTTCAAAAGTTATTCTATTAGTTTCAAAATCTAATTTAGGTCTGAAAGCTTCAGCTTCAACATAAGTTTTTCCATTAAAGTATATACCTCTTATTTCTGCATTTGGTATAAGATTTGCATCAAATTTTCTATTATACTTTGGAGAAGTTAGTACTTCAATATCTTTTATTCCATTTTGTGCTGTTACATATAAGTAACTTCCTTTGCCCAGTAATTTATCATTATTCACAAATTCAACTTTAATTTCTTCATCTACTTCAAACGTATCTTTATCAGATTTTAACATATATCTATCGTTATCATTATGGTAGGGAGAATATTCCCATTTTCTACTAAAATAATTTGTAAATTCCATTTTTCTACCATTTGAATCAGTTGTTTTAAATTCAGCTAAGTAGTATCCTTCTCTTAAATACGGAAGATTTAATTTAGTTTCTGCTTCTCCTTCCTTATTAGTTACTAAAACAATATCTTTAATTATTGTTTTCTCTGTATAATATTCATATCTCTTTCTTACAACTTTATTAATAAAATCATAGTATTCTCCAACTTCTTTTTTCTTCCATTCATTTTTATATATAGTACCTGAGATTTTTTGATTTGCCAACGCATTACCTAAATAATCGTTGCTATCTTTTGCTGTATTATCGTTTAATCTAGTTAAATCGTATTTATTTACTTTAGCAGAAATAGTTCCTTTATCTTTTTCAAGCGCACATCTTATATCTACATTAATATCATTAATAAATACTTTTATACTATCATTTCCAAATATTTCACCTGATTCTGGAAGTTGTGCATATGCATTTAATCTAATATTACTAATACCTTGACTACCTTTTAAATATTTTGGAATATGAGTCACTCTTACATTTCCTTTTTTATCTGTGGTTTTAGTTCCTTTTACATAATCTAAACCATTAATATTATAATTCACTTTTAGATTAGATACAGGAGTACCTTCAAAAAACAAGGTTTTTATATCAAAGTTTACCTTTTCATCAAGGAAAATAGCTTTTTTATCTTTTGATACTTCAATTTTATATGCTGGTTTTGTATAATTTTTCACTTCAATATAACTGCTAGATATTACTTCATCTTTATATTTTACGGATACTTCATAACTTCCTTCATCTAAATTAGGTAATTCAATACTTCCATTATAAAATCCTTCATTTGTTTTAAGTTTAATTTGTTCATATGGTGTTTTCTTATTAAATGGTAGAAAATCCCAATAAAACCATCTGTTTTCTGTTATTTCTACTGTTATATCATCTATTTTTTCATCTTCATATCTATTTTGTAGAAATCCCCAAAATTCAATCGTATCATTTGGTTTATATATACCTCTATCTGTCTGGAAATATTTCCAGTAATGATTACTTATAGAATCTGAATTATTATAATTATAATCTACTAGCAGAGCACTTCTGTTCCCAGATTTTATTTTGTAAATTATATTATTTTTGTTTTCATCTTTATCGTCTTTTTTAGCACTCACTTCTACAATACCTGATGTATTACTTTTATAAATCTCTTTACCACCATATACAGTAACAACTGCATTATTGATTGGTTTTCCTGTCTTTAAATCGTTTATCCATATTATGTTTTTATCGTTTCCTGACGTAGAAGTTCCTTTAGGCATTATTCCCAAATGACCTCTTGAACCAGAACTCATATAATAAAAACTTAAATCCGTTACTTGAATTAAAGTTTGAAAATTAATATCCTTCCAATTACAATTTACGAGATAGTACCCGCTAGGTAATTTATCAGGTAACTGTAAAAACTTTTGATCATAATTATTTATATCCATAGTTTGTTTAAAAGTCATTACTTCTGATAAACCTTTTGATTGGATTTTTTCTTTTAAAATTCCAAAATGTGACCATTTTGGTACTTCATTATATTTACTAATAACACTTGCAAAATCATCTATCGTTTTATATGCATATACATTTACAGAAATAGGTTCTTTAGAATCTTTTTCATCATAAACATTATAATTCATTGGTATATTTGGTTTTTCTGATGTAGCAAATTCGTTAATAATATTATTAAAGTTAAAATAACCTGATGGTCTTTTATATTCTTCATTTTCCTCAGGGGAAGTTTCAAAACTAAATACATAGTCTTCTGTTAGAGTTTTCATAGATTTATTTAGTTTAACTCCCTTTTTAAGTATAATTTTATATACTGTTTTAGCTTTTAATCCACCTTTTGGAACAAAAGCAATTACATTACCATGTGTTTCAAAACTGCCTTCTACTTTTGGCTCGATGCTAAAGTAATCTTCTACTTTAGCCCCTTCATGACTAAAATAAAATTCTATTCCTGTATTTGTTGGCACATTTACAGATTCATTCCTTGGTAAAACACCGAGTAATGAAAACTCTGACATAGTTTGATAAGTCCATGTTATTCCTTTGAAATGAAAAGTATATATACTATTTTTTTCTAATTCTTTTTGGAGATTAATAATAAATCCTTTTTCATCTTTCTTTACTGTAAATTTAATATCCCCATCTACTTTGAAACCATTTTTAACCTCTTCCATTGTTAATTTATCATTTTCATCTGCTTTTAATAAAAATGTAGTTTTTGTATCAATACCTGTACTATCATATTTTTGTGGTATCAACGCATATCCATTTCTATATTCTTCTGCCTTAACATCCATTACTTTATTAATGGAATTCCCACTAACAACAGTAGCAATAAGAATAGTCATTATAACTAGACTTAATATTTTCTTTTTCATTTTTCCTTCTCCTTCCAACTAATACATTTATTAAGTAATTGTAGCATAATCTATATATATTTTAGACGTAAAGATGAAAAATAAGTTCCCATTTTACCATAAATCACTAATAAAGTTTAAAGGGCTGTTTGCATTAGTAATACAACAGCCCTGATTTTCTCTATATTTAAGTGTAAATTAAAAGTAATTAATTACCTTTTATGCTAACCTGTTTAGGTATTATTACAAAATTAGCTTTCCATATACTTCTATCTTTTAATTCTTTTATTTGAGAATGATTTTTTATTAAAATTGTTGGATAGACGATTCCATCTGCTTTTTTTAGTACATTTTCTTTTGTATCAAAAATAATTTCAACATATTGATCATCTCTAGAAATATAACTTCCATCTCTACCATTTAAAACTTCCAAATCAAATTTCATTCTTCTAATTTTGTTTGTATATGTATCATCTATACAAGTTATCATATAATATCCATCTCTTATTGCATAATCATACTCATCATCAACGTTTTTTCCATTTTCAATATAATAACTTTTTACAACTTTAAAAATATCTTGTGCATTAGTTGGTATTGACAGAACATTTTGTTCTGACAAAGTGACTTTTAAAATACTTTCATCAGTTATTTCCTCTTCTACTGTTGGATAAATATCTGCATTAAATTGATTAATATAGCTAAGAGCCTTTTCAATAAAACTAATTCTTGTTTCCTTACTAAATTTTTGTCTATTATCAAGATAATAATCAATAGCTCCTTTTAAACTATTACTTTCATTAATAGCTTCTTTAAAAGTTTTTAGCGAACTATCATTACCTATAATAAAATTATCTGCCATTATATCTGTTAAATTACTTTCTACTAAATATTCTTCAGTAACCTGATAATCATTATCCTCTTTTACGAATTTATAATGACTTTTCTCATGAGTTATAATATGTTCTTTTTTTGTTTCATCATAAAAATAATATTTATATTCTGTTTCAAATTCTTTATAACCATCTATCTTATTTATTGTGCTAATACTTTTATATTTTATTAAAGGACATAGTTCTTCATTTTGTTCTGTTGTATTATCTATAAATCCACCACCTGTCCCTTTAAAGTAATTAGCGTCTTTAATTTTACATATTATACTGTTTGATCCATAACTTCCTTCAATTAGAAAACCATCTTCATATCTAAATTTACTATTTATTGATGATCTCACATCTGTAAAATAATATTTATACTTATCATTTTCTATAGTAAGAAAAACAACGATTCTGTAGTCTTCTTCATCTGTATAAGTAACAAGAATAGTATCAAGCTTATTATCTCCAGTAAAATCAAGATGATGTAGTACATAGTTATCACAATTAAAAACAGCACCCTCTGCTTCATAATAACCTAATCCAAATAAACTATCATTCATTAAAAATTCTTTTATTGCATCAATATCTTTAAGTCTATCATCAACTTTTTTAATATCTTCTTCATCAGCTTCATTTGCTACTTGAGAATTTTCTTGCTGTTGTGTCTTTGCTGTCTTATTAGTACACCCTACTAAAATTAACAGTAAACAAATTGATAAAAGTAAATATAATTTTTTCTTCATTTTTCCCTCCTGAAATATGTACGTATTGCAAACAATATATTATGATTTGCATAAATAGTATATATTATATCTCTTATAAAAACAATGGTTTTTATTACGTTTGTAATCATAATTAAGTATTTACTATTCAACAAAGCTACAACGTGGTATAAAATTAAAACGTTAGTCACTATAAAATGCTCTAACTTATCGGAAATACCAATGTCCTGTATAAAAAGTTACTTAACATACATATGATATTTAAGGCTATTTAGTTCATTTATGCTAATATCATAATCAATCCCTATAGTCCCAATTAAAGCATAAGATTTTGTTATAGGATTATACTTATATTCTTTAATCAATTTAAAATGTTCTATTTCGCTACTATTTTTCAAATGTATTCTTGGTCCTGTACATTCAAATTTCGTATCTCCTATAGATATATGATTATCATCAACATAGCATATATCTAAGTTTTTATTAATTAAATTTTTAGTCCTTTTTTCAAGGTCTTCAATATCTATATCAGGTTTATTATCAAATTCAAGAACAAATCCATGTCTAATATCATTATGCCCTTCACAATGTTCAAACCCAAGTTCTTTTTCTAGCACAAGTCCTGTAAAATCTTCTGCTGTATGTGCCATTTTTCTATATTTTATAGATTTATATACAATATCAGCTATATCCTTTGGGCAAGGTCCAAATATACTAGGACGTGTTACAATAACCTCTTCTCCAATTCCTATAATAATTTGAGCATTCATTTTTAAATACGGATATAATAAATCAAAATGTTCAACTATAACTCTCTTATTATGTTCTAAGGCTGTTTTTACAGCTTCTGCCAACAGATACATTTGAGTAAATGCAGATTCAAATCTTACATCTATATGATAAGTATGACTACTAAAAAAACCGTTATCTACTCCATCTAATAGAGGTAGTGGTCTTACATTAATACCTTCATCATCATTTGTAAGTTCAAGTCCTGGAAACATTCCTTTAATAAAAACTGATTTTCCCGCTCCCGCATCTCCTATTACCCCAATTAAATTATCAAGTGGGCTTAAATATCTCTGTGATATCTGATGTCCTAAGTTTAATAATCTTTTTCTACCTCTAGGTGCGAAATAAACTGAATACATTAAAGCTTCTTGTAATAATGTTATTGCCATAAATATAACACCTCTTCCTAATAAGAAATTACCAAATTCCAATTCAGTTGTAGAATTATAACTTCCTAAAGTTATAATTCTACAACTAAATCAACTAACGGCGCGTGTTGTTGAGCTCCGTATACATCCGTTTCACCTAATTGTCCTGACGAAATTGGACGAATTATTGTTACCTTAATTGCTTTAGCCGGTTTAAATTCTATTATGTTAATAATGTTTTTAATTGGAATACCATATAAATCAGCTATAATCTTTTCATTGATAATTTTTTTCTCACAAGCTACTTTAAAAGTCTCCCATTCTTTAAATATTATATCAAATGTTAACTCATAAGGACCAGCATTTTTACTTCTTATCACTTCTGCAATATCTTTCAATCTTATTTCCATTTACCCCATACCTCCTATGACCGTCTTATACCGTATTTGTTTCTTTATACTATTTAAGGGCTAACGTATGAAAATTTATCTTAACTAAAATTGCAATAAAGAATTTGGTTTTGGTAATAAATCTTCATCTGCACTCTAAGTCTCTCCGATATCTATATAATCTATCGGAAATAATTCATAAGGATCATCCACTTCCACTATATGATAAATACTAAACTCGTACACTTCCCCTGCTTTGAAATCAGAAGGAGAATACGGAAATGCTAAATTCCCCGCTGTTGATATCCTTCCACTATAACCATAATGAAGCATCGTTGACCTCGTAAAACTACATATTGTATTAGCAATTTTTTGAGTATCAGCAACTGCCTCTATAACAATCCCTATTTCATGACTATTAATTGAATTAACTGCTTCAAGACAACCCATAACCGCATCTTTACCGTATACTTTAAAATCAAGATAATATTTATAATCAGCTTCTTTAAAATTATCTTGAACTCTTTCTTTTACTTCATCTATGATAGAATCTATTTGGGAAATCATAATATTATCTCTAGTTCCAGCTATTGAAATAGTTCTGAAACCTATTTTTTTTGCTCCTTCGAGTTTAATAGTATACACCTGTGATGGTATAAATTTAGAACCAGTTACTTTTACAATATTATCTGTTTCCTGTTCAAATTTTGTTTCTTGTAAATCCAGAACTCCCCCTGGTCCTGGCAAAACATATGGATTTGTTTTCTCATATAATGTATGCGCTGCAACTGATAGTGTCGTACACTTTCTTATAGGATTAAGAGGTTCAAGCTTAAAATAATCTTCTCCAAGATAACCAAACATACAGTCACTACCACTACCTGGAGTAGCTGCAATACTTGCACACTCTAATATCTTCCCCATATGAAGTGCTAACCCAGTATCATATCCTTCTTTCACCGCTAAAGCAGCAAAAACAGTTGGGTCATATGCCCTTCCTGCTATAATAACTTCTGCCTCTTCCTCAAGAGCTCTTATAATAGGTTCAATACCCATTTGCCCAACAATCCGTTCTGTTTTTTCAATTTCTCTTTTTGTTAATACTGGTGCTGGGTATAAAGCACTTATTTTTCCTTCTTCTAATTTATTTAACACTAATTCTTTACTAATTTCTGCATGTATAATAGCCATCTTAAATAATAAATCATTTTCTTTTCCAATTGATTTTACAATGTTAACAACTTCCTGTACGTGAGGCTTTCCACCACAACCTCCAGCAGATCCAATAATAACTGGAATATTATTCTTTCTAGCCTCCCTAATTATAATCGTCAAATCCCTCTTAACAGCTGTTTCATCAGTAAAAGGAATTCCCGCTCCTAGATAATAAGGTCCTGGATCAGTTGAGCCTGCATCAACTGCAATTACATGAGGTTTTCTCTTCATACCTTCTATAAATGACTCCATAGGAAATCCATATCCTAATATAGCAGTTGGAGATAATACCCTTAATTCTCTCATCATATTATTCCTTTCTCTTTCAATTTGGTCATCACAGTGTAGTTATGCAATTACTTTTCATATTTCTAATTGCTAATATTCTCTCCATCTCATTAAAAACTATCATATATCCTTCATCCACACCCATACCAGGCTTTGCAAGAATTTGTATTGGACTAGTAGCCATAGCTAGATGAACACAGACTTGTGAAGACCTATCAGTTTCATTACAAGTTCCTCCTTGATATGCTCCTATTCCTCTTTCTTTACAATATAATACGGCTTCAATTGTATTATTAATACCCCCTAGGTCAGGGGTTTTAATCTGAATCATATTACCGGCTTTATTATCTGCGAAATACTTAATATCTTCAAAAGTGTTACACCATTCATCTGCTACAATTTCAACATTTATATTTTTTTCATCTAATCTTTTACAAAGTTCTTTTAAAGCTTCCATTTGTGCAGTTCTTTCTTCCATATCCATTGGTCCTTCTATTCTTAATTTAAGAGGATAAGCCGCTTCTTCAAGTTCTTTTATATATGAAACAATTTTATTGTAATCATTATTAAAAATAAGGCCTATAGTTCCATATACATCTACATGAATTACTGGTTGATATTCATCTGTATTTCTTATTTCAATAACTCTATCACGAATCCATATAATATATTTTTTAAGGAGTTGACCATTCTCTCCTAATTTAAGTTTAATATTATTAATCAATCCATGAGGCAAAATATCTGCGCCTTTTAAAATCATCTTGTCAACATTATTATATCTATCATCACCTGATTGCATAAAGATAGGTATCTTTTTTTTTGAAACCATAGTTCCATATTCCTTGGCAACTACTTCTGCCATAAGCATTTTATTGCTTTTTGCAACAGCGTCTAGTATTGATTGAGTAATACCATATCTAATTGCAGTATGCATTCTTTCACCTGAAGGTTTAATATAATTATCTACTATTTCAGCCAATTCCTTAAAACTATTAAGTTCTCGACCAATCAATAAAGGTTTCATATGTTTATATATAACAGGTATATAATCTTTTGCAGTGAATAATGGGTCTCTTCCTCCCGCACCAGAATATTGAACAGCTGCACAATCTCCATATGCGATTTGTCCATCTTCTAATAATAGCATAACGGATACTGACTCCCCAGCCTGCCTTACAGAATTAAATCCTTTTGTTATAGGTTCTCCACTATATGTTGCACCATTTTGAATTGCATGTTTTTTTATTGCCCTTTGATCATCGAAGAAAAATCCCGTTTTCCCTTCTGATAATACCATGTCAACAACCTTCATCTATTTCATTTCCTTTCTTAACTTCAAATAATTAAGTAATTGCAAAACTACATTCAGTTGATTCTTTAATACAATATGTTGGGTTCCCGTTTCAAATAAGAACTACATATTGTATGTAAAGAATTATATTTCCTAGTTTTGCAATTACCTACTTCAAATAATACTCTGGTAATCAATATACTGGATTTCAATTCTTTACATACAATATCTATCTTGGTCTTCCAACTAGTTTTCCTTTTCCAATTGCATATATATCATCAATAACCATTTGAAAACTCATATCTCTTTTTTCAAAGTCTGCTCTTTCTTTCATCTTACTATAATGATAATCTTTTATTTGTTTATTAAATGGCAAATTAGAACATTCTAAAAAACGTACTGCTCCATAATTATCTCTTGCTGGAAAAACTTTGCCTATATTTTGTCTACTAGGTGCAAATGGTATATCAATTACTCCTGCCCCAAATGCTCTAATAGTTCCAAGTGCAACATCTCCTTTGCCTAGTTCTAATGTTTTATTTATAATACAACGTGTTTCAGCCATTATCATCTCTTTTTCTTCTTCTAATTCTTTTGTTAATTCCATCTTCTGATCTTTTAACATAGTAACTAGTTGTTTCGTTGCTTTTATACCACTTGCATTAGCTTCTTTAGTTGGTACTCCCATTGCTTCATGAGGTGTTTTTACAATGACTTTTGTAGCACCTGCTAATGCGGCAGTAGCTGCACCCCAAGAAATTACACCAAATGCTTTTGATTCATCTTGTGGAAAGCCTCCCATCCATTGATGAAGTACAGTTGTTACAGTTACATCTTCGTATCCAAACTTTTGTAAATATTCTTCTGTTAATATATCTAAAGTTGTAATTGCAGCAACATCTTGAACTAAATTACCACACTGTCCATACCCAACTGTTATATTTTTAACTCCCTGCTCAGCAGCAAGAAGACTTTCAATAATTGCTACACTATGAGAAATACATGGTGGAACCAATGTTCCAGTAAGTGGTCCAAAAGGTTCTCTATTTATACTAACGCCTTCTTGTTCGTATATACCAATAAGTCTATCAACATATTGCCAATCATAAATAGTTTTATCAAGAGGAATATTTTTTGAATAAGGGATATTATAAGATATACCTCCACCTTCAAAAGAAGTAAAACCACCTGCTATACTAATCTCAGCAAGTAATCTAGCATCTGGTGTTCCATGTCTAACTTGAACAGGTACACCTACTGACTCATTAACTTTTCTACATAAAGAAACACCGTGATTCACTGCTGGAAATCCATTTAAAAGTGACCTTCCTGCTTTTCTACTTTCACTTATCCCTTTTTCAACTTCACTGTATCTATTATGTCTTGTATAACTATCAATTGTTGTAGGTAATAAATCAGCTTCACCCTCATCTACTAGATAATTAAGTAGTTCTATATGTTTATTTACTAATGCAACTCCTGCTCTTGGCTGAATAAGAGTATTACCTATTTTTTTTGCTTCATTAAGTTTATTTGTAAAAACTTTATTTTTTGCTATATTTTCATGATATTTAATTACTTCTTTAGACCTAACATCTTTACCTGTCTCCCATTGCATAAGTACTTCTTGTTGGATATTTTTGAAAAGAACTTCATTTAACTTCTTATTTGTTAATTCCATTAGTCCACCTCTATATTTGTTTTATTTCTTTTTTTAATATATTTAATGAAATTTTAGGATAATTAACTGATAACAATCCCATAGCCGCAAAAATATACTTTCTATCCAAAAAAAATTTACCTTTAATAGGTTTTAACACCGTTGGTTTAACTTCTTCAAATAGTACTTTTTTTAATACATCGGTAGCTCTGTTAGAATAAATAATTGGCCCTCCTGTTCCAATAACATTTCTTGTTGATGTTAAATCTTTTCCTGTTTGCATATATGTTGATCCAAAAGGAGTATAATGAGTTTCTATTCTTCCTACATGTCTATCCATAGCATTTTTAACAGCTATTGTAGCTAATCCAAAGTCAAACTTCTTAAATTCTTTATTATTAATTCCTATAAAATCTGGGTTTAATTTAATAATATTCAAACACTTCTTTATTTGCTCTTTTGTTAGACCAGTATATTCAATTAATTCTTGCTCTCCACATGAATCAATAAGTGACGCGGCACTATATCTTACACCTAAATCTCCTTCTACTGTTCTTTTTACAAATGGTTCTGGTAGTCCTTTTAATAATACTCCTCCTTTAGTTGGTAACCCGTCTGCAATAGAATGAATATCAGTAGTAGCACCTCCTATATCAATTACAATCAAATCTCCCATACCTTTTTCATTGTTTGTACCTTGAGAAAGGAGCTTTGCTGCGGATAATACTGCTGAAGGCGTAGGCATTATAATTCCTTCAATTATATCTTTTACTTTTGATAATCCTTTTGCATATATTATTTTTTTTATAAAAACTTCTCTTATTGCCATCCTTGCTGACTCTATATTAAGAACATCCAGTTCTGGCATTACGTTTTCACATACTGTTATTTCTTTATTCTTCAATATATCTAAAATTTTTTCTTGTACAGATTTATTTCCAGCTAAGATAATAGGTGCTTTTGTTTTCAATCCAGCTAATATAGAAGCGTTATGTAAAATTACATCTTTATTACCTCCATCTGTTCCACCTGTTAGTAAAATTATATCTGGATTTATTTCATCTATTTCTTTTCCTTCACTTTCATTAAGTTCATAAGAAAATACTTTTAATACTTTCGCACCTGCACTTAAAGCAGCTCGTTTAGCTGCCTCAGCAGTAAGGTCGGGCACCAGACCAATAGCGACCATTCTAAGCCCTCCAGCAGCACTACTACAAGCGAACATTTCTCTTATTGTTAGTTTCCCATAGGTATTTGTAAGATTCTTAATAGCACTATCTAATCCTTCACTAATATCGTGTTGAATTGTCGTAAATGCTTTTGAAGTACCTATAATAGTTTCATTACTTAAATCAACTGCAGTTACTTTTGTATAAGTACTACCAAAATCAATAAGTAATACTGCTTCCATCAATACTCACTCCTAAGTCATTATTAAGATCTTTTATAGCCACATCAGGAAGTGTACCTGGCGGATATACTTTATTGAATCCCATATTCAAGAACTTTTTTTCTACTACTTCAAATGGTGTTTTACCTACTACTAAATTTCCTCCTACATATAATAAAATATCTCCAATCCCCGATTCTTTACATTTTTCTCTTAGTCCTCTGCAATCTAGTTCGCCATGTCCATATAATGAAGACACTAATATTGCATCTGCACCTGTTTCTATAGCCGCTTTAATAAACTCATCTTGTGATACCATTACACCTAAGTTAATTACTTTATATCCTGCTTGTTCAAATGCATATGCTAATATTTTGTTCCCGACAGCATGTACATCTGCCCCAATCACACCTAATATTATCTTTTTATTATTCATTTTACCCTCCAAATATACTCAATATCCCACCTTGAATTTAATAAATAAAAGTAGCAAGAAAAAATAATTATATAACACTCTTTCATATCTTTTGTATGTATTTAATTGGAGTTTTTTATTTGATAAAAAGATCCGTAATTTTAAGTACTTATCTATGCCCTTAATATATAATGAATACTTTAATATGTCAATAGATTTTTATATGTTTTGCACAATTATTTTTGATTTTAATTGTTTTTTTGTAGCATTGTATACAATAATTCATGAATTATATCATACCATGGCAAATTTTATCTAATACTAATATTTCTTAGTTTTTATATGATAATGAAAATAAAAAGCATCTATACTATTACAGAATAATTGTAGTAATTCATCATGTATCTATAATTAAATAGTGTACACTTTACAATTATCCTAATAGTATAGATGCTATATATTCTAAAGCTTTCTACAATACAAATTCCATAGTGTTTCTTGGACTTATAAGTAAGCTACTGAAGATTGGATTGATTTATCTTTTTAGCCATATCAACAAAACGTGGTAGTGTATATTTATAAAATTCTTTATATGCACTACAAAAATAGTTTTTAGTATATTTTCCATTAATTTTTGGTTCTTTATGCCTTTTACATCCTCCACGACAGATTCTATAATATTTACACTCCCTGCACTCAGGGTCTGTATCTATTGATTCTTTTATAAAATTTATAGCTGTTTCAGATTTAACCATCTCTTCAAAGCTATTTTCATTTATATTTCCTAACTTCCATTCATCTAACACATAGAAATCACAAGGATAAACAGAACCATCTGCTTCAATTATAGAACTATTTGAACAATGTCCTCTCATATCACAACTTTCAGGTTCATATCCCAATATCATTTGTAATATATTATCAAACATTCTAATGCTGATTCCATTACCATTAATAAAATCCTCATACCAAATATCAAAAGTATTTTTCAAAAATATTTCATAATCTTTTGGTGTAAGAGAAAAAGGATTTTGTCCAGGCTTTTCACCAATTTCATCTAAACAAGGAATAAACTGTAAATATTTAAATCCTTGTTTTTTGTAGAAATTAAGTACTTTTCTTCCATGTTTTGCTACATGCTTATTTACTACACACAAAACATTATACATTACATCATATTTATCAAATAATTTTGCTGTTTTTAGTACTCTATTAAAGCTACCTTCACCTTTAGCATCAATACGATAGTAATTATGTATATCTTTGTACCCGTCAATAGATAAACCTATTAAAAATTCATTGTCATGAAAAAACTTTGCCCATTCATCATCTATAACCATTCCATTTGTTTGTAATGCATTATTTACTTTTATATTATTTTTATTATATTTTTTCTCAAATTCTATTAATTTTCTAAAAAAATCCAAGGAAGCTAGTGTCGGCTCTCCTCCCTGAAAAGCAAATGTTACTATTCCTTCTGCAAAATCAAAAGCTTTTTTTACAAGTTCTTCTAATGTTTCTTCTGACATTATTCCATAGTTTTTAACTTCTCTATTACTAATTACATCATAATAAAAACAATATTTACATCTAAGATTACAATTCCCAGAAGCTGGTTTTATTAGTGTAGTAAGTGGTGGCATATTTACAACTCCTTTATATGTTAAGTATATTAAGTATATAGTTTATTGTTATTTGCTCATTCTATTATAACATTCTTTTGCAAATATAAAACCCTCTACTTTTTAGCAGAAGAAATAGATCAATTTTTTAGCTTAGTTTAATCACCATCAAATAAATTACCAATTCCTCCGAGTACATCTAGGACACTACCTTCACCTTTTGATTTATTTCCTGGCACTCCCCTTACTGCTCCAAGCATTCTATCCGCTAATCTACTAAATGGCAATGATTGAATCCATACTTTACCTGGACCTGTAACAGTTGCAAAGAAAAGTCCTTCTCCGCCAAAAAATGCACTTTTTACTTTTCCAACATATTCAATATTATACGTAACATCCCTAGTAAGAGCTACTAAACATCCTGTATCAATTTTCAAAGTTTCTCCTGGCATAAGATCTTTTTCAATAACAGTTCCTCCTGCATGAACAAAAGCTAACCCATCTCCTTCTAACTTTTGCATAATAAAACCTTCTCCACCAAAAAATCCAACACCTAATTTTTTTTGAAATTCAATACCTACAGACACTCCCTTAGCCGCGCATAAAAATGCATCTTTTTGACAGATAATTTTACCTTGATAAGCAGATAAATCCATAGGAATTATTTTACCAGGATAAGGTGCAGCAAAAGATACATGTCTCTTATCACTCCATGTGTTAGTGAATACTGTCATAAATAAACTTTCACCTGTTACAATACGTTTACCTGCTCCCATTAATTTCCCCATAAAACCACTTTGACTATTTCTAGAACCATCCCCAAAAATAGTTTCCATTTCTATTCCTTGTTCCATATACGTCATAGCTCCTGCTTCAGCTATAACACTTTCTCTAGGATCAAGTTCAACTTCAACTAACTGCATATCGTCTCCTTGAATCCTATACTCAATTTCATGTGCAAACGCCATATTAACACTCTCCCTTACTGTTTTCTTTTCATTTATAGTATTTTTTATTACCCTTACTTATAATATATTATACATTATTTTATGCTTTTTTTGTTATTTTTTATTTACTCAACTTTCCCACATCAATATTCTATGCAGATAAGCTAAAGTTGAGTTATTTATTTTATTCTGATTAAGCAATAAAAATTTATTTAAACAAAAATTCTGATAAGTAGTTTGAAAAATACTAAAATAGTGTTATTACATAGATTATATACCACTTGTTAAGAAAGTTAAGGAATTAATTAATACACTTTTTTTAATAAATAAGGTATAATATACTATAAATAAAATTTACACCTTATAGGTGATTGCAAACCTAGGAATTATAATTCTTTACATATAATATGCAGTTCTTATTAGAAACGGGAACGTAACATATTGTATTAAAGAATCAACTGAATGTAGTTTTGCAATTACTTATCTAAATCTTATATTGAAAGGATGATTACATGAGTACAATCGCAGCATTTTTTGATATAGATGGCACTCTTTATAGAGAAGGTCTTATTACTGAAATCTTCAAAAAATTAATTAAGTCAGAAATTATTGAACAGACTAGATGGTATAATGAAGTAAGAGAAAAATATATTCAGTGGGACAAACGAATTGGTAATTATGATGATTATTTACTAAAAATGGCAGAAATTTATATAGATGCAATCAAAGGCCTTCATAAAACTCAAATTGAATTTATTGCAGGAAAAGTTATTCAGCAAAAAGGAGATAGAGTTTATACTTATACTAGAAATAAAATCAAATGGCATATACAACAAGGTCACAAAGTTATTACAGTTTCTGGTTCCCCTCATGAATTAGTAAGTGCCATGTCTATAAAACATGGATTTCATGATTTTATTGGTTCTGAGTATTTAACAGATCATAATGATTTATATACTGGTGAAGTAATCCCTATGTGGGATAGTATAAATAAAAAGAAAGCCATTCATCGTTTGGTCGAAAAATATAATATTGATTTAGCTAAGTCTTTTGCTTATGGAGATACAGCAGGTGATTTTTCTATGCTAAAATCAGTAGCATATCCTGTTGCAATTAATCCAACAAAAGAACTTGTAACAAAACTTAAAGAAGATGATGAAACATCATCAAAAGCTAAGATTATTGTAGAAAGAAAAGATATGATTTATGAACTATCTCCTAATGATATTGTGCTTTAAATAAAATATTTATTATAGTTAGTATATTAATGTGTTATATAATTGATTTTGCTCTGACCATCCGCTTTTCTCAGGGTAAGGCAAGCAAAATTAATTATATAACACTTTCACACGTCCTTTTAAACTATTCAACTTCTTGTTTCAAATCCTTCTTTTCAATAAATATCTTTACAAACAATGGGCAAAGCATTAATAATATCCCTGATAAAAAGAATGTAATCTGTATACTATTTATTGGCATATGAAAAAGTGTTAACTGGTTATCTTCTAATACTTTTATTAGTTGTCCGCCTATCCAAACAGAAATTCCACTAAATATACCCCCTATAGCTGCATTAAGTCCAATATACATTGTTCTTCCTTCTTTCTTAGCAAATAAAAACTGTATATTAAACATTGAAATACCTATACCACCCCATGCTATACCAGCTATAATATGTAATAATGGCGCAAGTACTATATAGTTTGATAAATTAACAAAGCCCCAAGAAAAATGTACAATTGCTAAAAGCCCTATTGAACATTTTGTACTTAAAAACCAAGATTTTTTATCTGCTATTCGTCCCCAAACATTAGACACTATAACTCTTACAACTGTTGCAATTACTGATAAAGTCATCATATATGTGTATTTTAAATTTAATTTAGTCACCATATATACTGCAATATAAGGTCCTCCTATTTGAAGAGCAAAATTCCATAATATAAATAATATAATTATCTTTCTAAAAGATGTATCTTTTATTGGAGTAATTAATACATCTCTTAATTTAACTTTTTTTACTATTCGTTCATCATTAAATTCATCAATATTAAATAAAGCATATATATTTATTATACCTAAAATGGTTATAATTACTCCTACTACTGCAAAACCAGTTATTTGATTCCCCATATCTTTTGAATAATCTAATACTTTTCCAAGAACTATAGTAACAATAGCTATAATACCTAAAGAAATTTTATCTCTATAAGCTAAATACTGCCCTCTAATTGAAAGAGGCGTTAACTCAACTATCCAGTTAACGATTGCGGGAACAACAAGTGCTTGCATAGAATAAGCTAATATGTAGCAAATAACAAAAGATTGTAAACCCAATCCATAAGGTATAAGAAACATAGGTATAAAATAAACTATCGATAATAGTGTTCTAAGAACAATAGCCATACTAATAATAGTTTTTTTTCTGCTTTCTAACTTTTCAAATATTAATGAAGAAAAAATTTGTAACAACCCCACTATCGCAGGAATAACCGCAACCATGCCGTTTATTTGCTCTGATCCTTCTAACAATTTAATAAAGCCAGCTAAAAAAGCTCCTGCTGTTAACGAATTTTGCCCTATACCTGTAACTCCTTCAAGTATAAAAAACTTTCTACTTCTATACATAGAATCTTTATTTTCTTTTTTAATATTATATCTTTTATTTTTTAGCATATTTAATACAAATGAACCCATTATGGTTCACCTCATTTCATAAATATTCAACAGAATTATACTCATATTCTAATCAAAAAAAAATGTTTATTCTGGTATTTAAAATGTCAAATTTGGTAAGTAGTAAACTGAAATAAATCATTAGTTTTACAATTACCTATCTTTTGAAATATATATATATGTACTTTAGTTAACATATTCCTATTTAATAAATTATTTTGTAATAATTTGTTTTTATGGTAAAATAATTTTTATAAACTATAATTTAAGGAAGTGTAATATGAATATAGCTGAGATTGTCCATAAAAGTTTTCCCAATAATTCATCTCACCATCGTATGCTTAGTGATGATCATTCAGGTATCATTTTTAGTGGTTATGTCAGAAAAAACAGCTTTTCTGGATCGCACTTTGATTACACCCCTAATGAATACCATGGATTATTTGTTTTATCAGGCGAAGGAATATATAAAGATAATTCCAAAAGTATTCCAATAAAACCTGGTGATTTTGTTCAACGAATACCTAATAAAACCCATAGTACTATTGTTACTACAAATGATTGGAGTGAACTATACCTTTCAATTGGTTCAAATGTATTTAATAGCCTTGCTGAAATATTTGTTTTTTCACCTGATAAACCAGTATTAACACCTGGTCAAGATTTTGAGCTTATACAACAAATGATTGATTTTCATTATAGTCTAGGAAAAGCAACACGTATAGAACTTCCTTTAATTATGAACGAAGCAATAGCTATTATTTCAAAAGCTACCTACTTAGATAGAATTAATAGAACAACTACTACTGAAATGAATATATTGGCAATGAGTATAAAATATATAGAAGAAAACATTACAAAAAGAATTTCTGTAGAAGATGTTGCTAATTATGTTAATATGGGATATGAAAAATTCAGAAAATTGTTTACAAAACAATATAGAATATCTCCAGGTAATTACATACTTAATCGTAGAATTAATACTGCACAAAAAATGTTATCTTCAAATAAGTTATCAATAAAAGAAATATCAGTTGAACTAGGCTATACAGATTCATATACTTTTTCTAAACAATTCAAAAAAATAACAGGACATACACCATCTGAATTTAGACGGTTTTATTATTATTAATAAATTGACAGATTCCATTAGCAACTGCATATATTCCAAACCAACCATATGTTGGACTAGTACCTCTAAAAGAAGGCTTCTATAGAGGAAGTATGTTTCGGGTATGTTTCCCAATCTTTATCAACCTTATCATGAATGGAGGCGTAACTAAATGTATAATGAAGGATTAATGAATGAAATCCAACAATTAAGCTAGAATTTGCATAATGCATAATCTAGCTTTTTATTAATACTATTTAGTTATTTTTACGTTAATCTAATTGGCTTATCATATGTGTATAGTTTTACAATTAATAATCACCTTAATAATTTATATCGGTGTGTATATCTTACTATCTATAATAAGATATCTATATTCTCACCAATTTTTATATCTTTTTGTTTTATTGAATTATTATCCTTATTTATTTCCTTACCTTCTTTATCTTTTATTTTATTTTTAACTTCTTTATCTTCTTCTTTTGCTTTTTCAATTTTTTCACTTGATTTTTCCACAAGTTTATTTACTTTTCCAAGTTCCTTCATTGATTCATTTTCAATTCTTCTTGCATTTATTTTATTTCTAGAAGAAAGTTTGCTTCTAAAATCATTCAATATACCATGTCCACGACCTATATCTGTTTCTATCTCTTTATCTAAAATTTTGGCTTCTTGATTAAGATTTCTTGACATATTCATTTTATGATTAGCTACGTCTAATGCATTAGATGCCTTTATCATTGTTCTAGATGACAAATTTTCAATACCTAATTCTGCTTTGACTTCATCTAAAGGAGTAAGTGGCTTTTCTCCTTTTTCATTTTTCTTATCCGCTATTTCTTCAGCCTCTTCAATTTTTTCTTCCATTTCTTTTGTTTTTTCTTTTATCTTTTCTTCATTTATTCTTTGCATTAGTTCTTGTTTTTGTTTTTCAAGTTGTTTTATCTTTTCTTGTTTTTCTAGTGAGGATATCTTATCGTTTTCTTTTAAACTTTGAATTCTTTTATCCAATGCACTTACTTGTTTTTCAAATTTAGTTAATAAGTTGTTTTTGTTTTGTGTGTTATTATTGTTGTTAATAGAATTATTATATATATTAACACTATTAGCATTTGTACTCATATTAACATTCATTTTTATTCACCTCTTAAATTGTAATTTTGTTAATTATAAACTAATTTCTAAAAGTTAGATTTTAGACACTAAAGCAATATGTAATTACATATTATATATATATATCGTCATTTATTATATATATATTTATATATTTTATAAAATTTAAGAGAACTATATTTATTTTATTAAAACACTAAGTTATCTACTTATCAAAATGCATTAATTTGTATTGTTTTGGAGTCATATTATATTTTTCTTTAAACAACCTAATAAAATATGAAATATTAGCATAGCCTAGGTCAAATGCTACATCAGTTACACTTTCATTTCTTAAATATTCAATAGCTAATTCTAACTTTTTATTCTTAATATAATCAATTGGTTTAATACCAGTAACTTTTTTAAATAAATGCGAAAAATTTGACTCTGACATATGTAAATCATTAGCTAACTCTTTAATATTTATCATTGATTGAATATTATCATTAATATATTTTAATGCAATATTAATAGGATGAGAACTGTTTCCATTTAAAATATGATATGTTGATTTGTTTTTGACCAAGTCAAATACTAATTTTTGAGCATATAAATCAATTAAAAATTCATTATTATTTTCTTTACTTTTTAAGGCCATAAAAATATTATTAATGTCTTCCGAAATATTATATTTATTTTGACCTAGAAAATAATTATTTGTTATGTTAGTTTTTTCTATAAACTCTTTTTCTACATTAACTTTATTTAATACATTATAAATTAATTCATCATTTAATTCAAAAACCAACGCTTTTGTATTAATATCTATATCCATATGTACTTTAGAATTAGATGGTAATAATAAGTAATTATCATTACAATATGTGAATTTCTTATTATTATTTAAAGTTACATGTTTTCTGCCACTAAGAATAGTACAAAAGCGCGAATAACTATATGATCTATAATCCCCCGAGAAATTTTTAGGTAAATCATAGTAAAGTATTTTAACATAATCTGTTTCAAATCCATTTAATTCTTCTATCTTTTTATTAAAGTCATTTAACATAATTTCACCTGCTGTTGTTAAATTTTTGTCAATTTATATCAAAAAAATATTACTTTTATCAAGAAAGTGTTAGTTTTATTTTTGCTATAGTAATATAATGGTTTTACAACTAAATAATAACTAAAACTACCATGAATGTCAACACCTGTATTTCAGCTATATGTATGAAATACTATTAATTAGTTATACAATGTATCTATTAGTATTGTAATTATTTCACACTATTTCGTTTAATAATTAACAATCGTATTATTTTTACAATTACTATTTATTATAGGAGGAAATTATAATGAGTTTACAATGGTTTAGAGTACCAAAAGATATTGTATTTGGAGAAGGTGCATTAGAATATTTATCAACTTTAGAAGGAAAAAAAGCTACACTTGTTACAGGTGGTAGCTCAATGAAGAAATTCGGTTTCTTAGATGAAGCAAAAAAACAATTAGAAAAAGCTGGTATGGAAGTTTCTATTGTTGATGGTGTTGAACCTAATCCATCTATTGAAACAGTTATTAGAGGCGGAAAAGAAATGGCTGAATTTAACCCTGATTGGATTATCTCCATCGGTGGTGGTTCTGCTCTTGATGCTGCAAAAATTATGTGGGTATATTATGAATATCCAGAAACAAAATTTGAAGATTTAATCAATGGTAAATTCCCTAAACTTAGAACAAAAGCTAAATTTATTGCAATACCATCTACTAGTGGTACAGCTTCAGAAATTACTGCTTTTTCAGTAATCACTGATACAGAAAACCATATTAAATATCCATTAGTTTCTTATGAAATAACACCTGATATTGCTTTATTAGATGCAGCTTTACCAGCAAAAATGCCTGCTCACATTACTGCTAATACAGGTATGGATGTTATGACTCATGCAATAGAAGCTTATGTATCAACAAATGCAACAAGCTATACTGATCCTCTTGCTATGGAAGCTATAAAATTAGTTTACAAACAACTTCCTGTAGCATATGTAGATGGAGCTAATATGAAAGCAAGAGAAGATATGCATAACGCATCTACACTTGCAGGTATGGCATTTACTAACTCATCTCTTGGAATTGTACATAGTTTAGCTCATAAAATCGGTGGGGAATTTGGTATTACTCATGGACTTGCTAATGCTATTTTATTACCATATATAGTTGAATATAACATGAAAGCTACTGATAAATTCGCTGAAATTGAAAAACAACTTGAAATAAAAGATTTAGTAGCTGAATTAAAAGAATTAAACAAAAAAGTTGGTATTCCTACAACATTAAAAGAAGTAACAGAAGTTAGTTTAACAGAAGAAAAATTCAATGAAGTGTTAGATAGAATGAGCAAAAATGCTTTTGAAGATCCATGTTCTCTAACTAACCCAAGAGTACCATCTATTGAAGATGTTAAAGAAATATATAAAGCTGCATTCTATGGTAATACAGCTAAAAACATATAATTCTAATTAACATATTATTGCTATAAACCTTCTTGATATTTCAAGGAGGTTTATTTAGTATAATTAATTCATTTTACAAATAATTTATTTAATTTGTTATAAAATATCTAAAAAATATTTTCATATTTCCTTTATATTTTTACAACTTGATATTGACAATCATTATCAATTGTTCTATAATAATATTATTATTTAAGGAAGGTGATAATATGAGTATAGTTTTAATCGGTGGTCACGACCGAATGCATAGAGAATATAAAACTGTCTGTAAAAAAGCTGGTCATAAATTGAAAGTATTCACACAAATGTCTGGAGGATTAAGTAAGAGTATCGGTAATCCTGATGCACTTCTTATTTTTACTAGCACTGTTTCTCATAAAATGGTAAAGATAGCTAATAAAGAAGCAAAGAAAAAAAACATACCTGTTTTAAGATGCCATTCTAGCAGCATAGATGCTTTAAATAATTCAATAAAAAACTTAGAATCTGTTATCTAATTATTTATAAAGCTTATGATTAACATTATTATATTTATAGTTTTTATCATATATTAGATATATATAATATTGTATGGAGGAATAAATGGATAATCAAGATATTTATTATAATGAAATGCCATTTACTGCAATATCAGATAAATATATGATGAGAAACTATGAAGAAAAAATGATACTCATTAAATCAACAATTGGGTTTACTCATTTATTTAGATTACTTAAATTAGAAGAAGACTGTGTCATAGGTATAATGTATACTGGTAGAGAGTTTGAAACAGTAAAGATACCTCTAATGAATATTCATTGTTTTTATGTATCAAGATATGATTATAATAATAAGTAAACTTACATAAGAAGTCATTTATTTGATTCTTAAATACAATATGTTAAGCTTCCCTATATAATAAGAAAACACATATTGTATTTAAAGAATTAAATTTCTTTAAGTACTTCTTCTACAACTATTTCAATTAATTTATTTAACTTTATATTTTCTATTCCTGCAATAACCATATTGCATTTATTAAGAGGCAAAAGAATTTTTTTGGCTTCACTAGAAGATATTGATAAAGCGATTTCTTTAGTGATTTCACCCATCATGGCATCGGGAACCATTATTGCTAGAGGTCCAACTATAATATCTACCTTTTTACTCATTACTTTTATAGCGTTTTCCCCAGTAGCTCCACATTTTGCTCCTGCTTTTATCATTCCTGTTGTAGCAGTTGAATTTGTTCCAAGAGCAATTATTTCATGGGATGAATCAATATTATCTTTTAACTTATCAATAATACTTTTACCTATTCCTCCTCCTTGTCCATCAATTACAGCAATTTTCATCTAATCCCCCACTTTCAAGTCAATCTTATATATATAATTATGTTATTTCCAAATTACCACCAAACGTTTGGATAAATATACTTTATCATATTATACGCAATTAGTCAACATTATCATAGCTTATACTTAACTAACTCAGTTTTTCTAAAAAACACAAAAAACACAGTAGTAATAATTAGTTCAGGTATAATAAATCCAATTGCTATTCCATTAAGTCCAAACAAATAAATCATAGTGTAACTACTCAAAGGAATTAATATTAATGTTCTAATGATTGCAATAGCTAATGATTCAATCGGTCTATTAATAGAAGTAAAAAATAAAATTATTTGGATTCCAAAACAAGATGAAATATAAGCTATCCCCACTCCAATAAATATCTTAAATGCAATAGGAATCAAAGCTTTACTATCCAAAAGAAAAGGTAATAAAAGCCATGAAATTGGTATAAGAATTGTATAAATAATAATAGCGTATACTAAACTTCTTTTTAAAGAATATATAAATATATCTTTTAATTCTTTAAACTTCTCTTGTCCAAAAAATTTAGAAGTTATAGGCTGTAGCCCTACCTGAGAACCAACATAAACTTTAGTAATAAGTGCTGTAAAAATAGTTGCTGTTGCAAAGGGTTCTAAATAATTTTTAGGTAAGAACTTTAAAATAGATATATTAACTATATATACCATTATTGCATCTGTAAACACAGATAAAAAATCACTACTACCATTATATATAATTTGTTTAAGCTCAATAAAATGATTAGAAGGTTTTGTAATTTTAATTACTTCTGATTTATATATAAAATAGTATATATTTACTCCTAAATGAAATAGTTGACTTATTAGAGTTGCAAACGCTAACCCTTTTACACTCATTTCAAAAACAATAACAAATAATAAATTTAGTGTTAAATTAATAATTATTGTACTAACATTTACATAGAAAGTAAATTTTGGAGAACCATCATTCATTATTAACTTATCTAAAATAGTAGAAACAATTTGAGGAATAAAACTAATTCCAAGTATTCTAAGATAAGTAGTTGCTGATAAATGATAATTACCAGCTGCTCCTAAAACACTTGCTATATTGTTTGCGTATAATGAAATAAAACTTCCAATAATTATTGACATTAATATTATAACTAGTAAAATATAGCTTGCTAAATTATTAGCTTTTTCATTTTCGCCTCGTCCTAAGTAATAACCAACATATGATCCAAGACCTGATGAAAACATTACAGATACTGCTATAATGAAAATAACTAATGGCATTAAAAGTGCTAGAGAAGCAAGTACAGAAGAACTTATAAATGCAGCAGCTATTATGTTATCAGCATTTGAAGCAATTGATAATATTATTTTCGTTAAAATAACTTTATTTGAATATTCTTTATAATATTTTCTATATGTATTTTTATCCATATACTCACCCTGATGTTTCTTTTCATAATGGTATAGTATTTCTTGAATCATGATAAATATACATATTATAGGGATTTAATCTGCTGACGCAATATTACCCTATACTATATCTGCGGAAACCTTACCCTGATTGATATAATTTTTTATCACATATATATATAATTACATCACTTTTTTGTATTATTGTATCTTTATCTGGATTAAGAGAAACTTCTTTATTAGCAATACCTAAAATAACAGCATTATATTTACATAAATATTTGCTTGATAGTTCTTTAAATGTCATTCCAGCATCTTCATCATTAATAACACATTCATATAATTGGTTACCGTATGAATTTGTTAACAACTCTTTTAAAACAGAACTTACATTCTTATAAACAGCACTTCTTACCATTACTCTACTACTCATTTGATTACTAACAATTATATCATTTACATTTGCTCTTTCAAAATGTGGAATATTTTCTTCATTTAAAACCTCAGCAATTAAATGTATATCTGTATTAAACTTATCTACTGCTAAGCAAATTAAAACAGATTTAGCATCTGCCATTCCATCCTTATTCATTAAATTTTCATCTGCAACAACCATTACTATATCAGCATATGCAATATTAGCTCTTATTAACGTTTCATCAATTGTAGGATCTCCATGTACAAAATATGTATTCTTATTTTTAAGATCTAATCTTTCTATTTCAGAAATTATAACAACCTTTCGTTCAGGATTATCTTTAATCAATTCATTTAACATTGTTTCACTTTTTTTATTCCAACCAATAATTACAATATGATTTTTGAATTTGATATCCATTAACCCTAGCCCTTCTTTCATTTTTTTCTCAACAAAAATTGATGCAATAGCAGCTGTTAAAAAACCAAATGTACTAATTCCAATAATCATTAATATTACCCCGAACAAACGTCCACCCATCGTTTCTGGATAGTAATCTCCATAACCAACAGTTGTTGTTGTAACAAATCCCCACCATAAAGAATCTCCATAGTTCATGTCGGGATTACCTTCAAATAAATAAAAAGCTGTAGAACAACCAACTAATGCTATTACAAAAACACATATTAATTTATATATTCTATTTTTTTCCATAGAGATATGAAATACCTTTAGTGCATTTAACAGTACAGATATCATATTATCTTCTCCCTCAAATTAATTACCTAGAGTTAATTTAATAGCTATCCCAAGCTTTTTGATAATAACTAAATAAAATAGGATTTGTAAGACTATTTATTTGTACTTTTTCTTGATATTTTTTTTCATCATTACCAAATACAAATAATGCTTTCACAATCTCCTCATTGAGATATTTTGTTGGAACTGATAATTTTATATTATCTTCTTTAAATTCCTTATTTGAAGCTAATGTAAATCCCCAGTCTCCAAAAGATGGAACAAATAAATGATACCCAGAAGTATAAAACCCTTCAGATTCAACAGTTTTACGAATACACCAATATGCTTCACTAGCATAATAAGGGCTTGTAGATTGAACTGCTATCATGCCACCATCTTCTAATTTTCTATATATTAATCTGTAAAATAAATTTGTATATAGTTTATTCAAAGATTCATTATTAGGATCTGGTAAATCCACAATAACTACATCATATTTTTCATTTGTATTTTCAAGAAACTTATATGCATCTTGATTAATAACATTTAATTTTTCATTCTCTAACGATTTATTATTTAATGATTTTATTAAAGGATTTGTTTTGCAATAATCTACAACTTCTTTATCTAAATCAACTAAGGTTATCTTCTCTACATCTTCATATTTTAATATTTCTCTAGCTGCAAGACCATCACCACCGCCTAGAATAAGTATATTTTTATGATTGGTAGCGAGTGTCATGGCAGGATGAATTAAAGATTCATGATATCTATATTCATCCTGTGAACTAAATTGAACATTACCATCTAAAAATAATCGTAAATCATCCCTATGTTTTGTTACAACCATTCTTTGGTATTTTGTTTGGTTACGATAAATTATTTGATCTCTGTAAAAACTATCTTCTATTTTATTAGCTGTAGAATCAGCTGTAAAAAAGCCAACTATTATAATCAAAGTAAAACAAAGTGCAATCAACTTTAAAACTTTTATTCTTTTAATATGCTCTTTATATTTCAAAATAATAAAATTTGCAACTAATATATTAATAAATCCCACTAAAAAAGATGTTTTAATATGACCTAGATATGGCAATAAAATTAACGGAAACGCTAAAGAACCTATTAATGCTCCAATATAATCGAAACTTAATACATTAGCAATCGTCATCCTAAGATTATTTTCCTTTTCCTCGATAATACGAGTAAGAATAGGTATTTCTAATCCAACTAAAACACCAATTATTATAATAGTTACATACATAACAATTAGATACATTTTGGTATATCCATATGCAGCAAATAAAAGTATAGCTGAAATACCTCCAACTAACCCAATTAATAATTCTATCACTACAAACACATCGAATAAATCATGTTTAAATCTTTTTGTTATGTATGACCCAATTCCCATAGCACTCATAAATAATCCTATAGTAATTGAATATTGTTTAACGCTATCTCCTAATAAATATGAACTGATTGCACCAATAATCAGTTCATATATAATTCCACATATAGCTATAATAAAAACAGCAAATAATAAAGGAGTAGCATTAATTTTATTTGTATCAATATTTTCATTAATGCTATTTTCTTTTGTCATGCTAACCTCCATAACTTTTTATAAAGTTATTCTTCAATCTATATAATTGCTGCACTTACAACTATTGCTACACCAATAAATATTCCTGCAACTGCTAAACCAGCAGCCATATTATGATCATCAATCTCTTTATTTAAATCAAATGGTGTAATCATATCAAAAACCTTATACCCTATTGCACAAAAAAACATTCCAATTGCAAAATATATAATACTAGAAATAATAGGATTCATTTTTTTACCTCCTTAAAAATAAATTAAACGATAATTAATATTTTAATATGTATTAAATTATGCTATTGCAGCTTTAATAATAATTGCAACTGCAATAAATATTCCTGCTATTACCGCTCCAACAGCCGGATTCTTCTCTTTTATCTCTTCAGCAAAATTATAAGGTGTTATTATATCAAATACTTTGTATCCTACAAACATTAAAACTAATGCAAGAATAGCATATATAATAGTTGCAACAAACTCATTATTTAAAAAATCCATAACATTTCTCCCTTCTTAATATCTTATTTACCTAAGTAATTGCAAAACTACATTCAGTTGATTCTTTAATACAATATGTTGGATTCACGCTTATAATAAGAACTACATATTGTATGTAAAGAATTAAAAGCATTAGTTTTGCAATTACCTATATCTTATTTACCAAAACTTGTACCTCCACCTAAGCTTGATCTACTTCCTACACTTGATGAACGTATTGATTTTGTTTTACCAAAAAAACCTGTTTTTTTACTACTTGAAGTACTACTTGTTGTTCTACTAGCAGATGTTTTACTACTAGATGTTTTACTATTTGTGTTATTACTTGTAGTGTTATTACTTGTAGTGTTATTAGTCGTATTTCCACTAGTACTGGTTTTAGAACTGTTAGTTCTAATTTTACTAGAAGCATTTTTATCTGTTTTTATCTTAGAAGTATTATTTGTTGGTTTAGATTCTGTTTTACTAGTACTTGTTTTTTCCATAGTTGATGAAGTATTGTAATCCCTATAAGTTGTATATCCTTGGCCATAACGATTGCTATCTCTTCTATAATATCTGCTACCCAAATAAGAAGTATGATAGAATAACATTATATTATTTCTATATGGTCTATACAACCCATTATATCCATTATTATGTATGTATTTTCTAGATGATATCTGTACTAAGGTCTCGCCATCTTCACTCTCATAGATTAATATGTATTGATCATCATATGTTAGTTGTATAGCTTCATCATTATCTAAATCAGTATGCTCGATCGGTCTTTCTTGATCTATTAAATACATTGCAGTATCTTTAACACCCATTTTAGTAGAATAGACTTTTGCTTTATCTGATCTATCATAATTACTTGTCATACTAGTTGAATACTCAAATTGATCATTTTCATCTAGTTTTTTAGCTATAGATTTATGAGATCCTATTGAAATAATTAATCCTATTAACCAAAAACCTAAAATAACACCAATAATAATTTTAATAACCTTACTCATGTTCAAACCTCCTTTCATTTTTGAAATTTGTTAATAAGTAATTGCAAAACTACATTTAGTTGATTCTTTAATACAATATGTTGGGTTCGCGTTTCTAATAAGGACTACATATTGTATGTAAAGAATTATATTTCATAGTTTTGCAATTACCTAGCATTAAATTACCTATTTTCGTTAGGATATATTTCTACATTATAATCTTCAACTTTCCTACCAATTGCCATTTCGACTTGTCCATTCCATATTTCAACTGAAAGAAGATTTTCACCATCTTCATCACAATACTCATAATAATCTACTTCTTCACCTTTTACAACATTTACATCACCTTCGGCATTTTCAATTAAAGCATCACTTCCTTCTTGCATATAATATGTAATGCCTTTATACTCATATACTCTTGGTGGTTCTGTTATAATAGCTACAACTTTTTGGTATAAGCAAATTTCTATATCATCATCTTCTTCTACACTTAACCAATAAGTTTTTCTTGAATCTTTTAATTTATACTCTTTCCATCTCCAACCATGATCATTAAATTGTAATAATCCTTTTACTTCATAATCAACATCTTCTATGGAAACAATATCTCCAATTCGCATATTTAATACTGTTATAGAATTATCTTCAACGTTCATTTTTGCAGTTTTATTTGCTCTAGATATTTTCTTCATTCTATCAATAATCCCCATGTTAATCACCTCCTTAACTGAATTACATCTAATTTATATTATCATAAATTGGATTATTATAAAAGTTTATTTATAAAAATTAATTAATTATTACCAAATTATTTAATTTATTCCTAACTTACTATTGAATTCTATATATTATAGTGTGTATAATAGGAATAGGTTTTAAGTCTTGATGTAGTTTTGCAATTATTAAATAATTTAAGGAGGTTATTATAATGAATACCAAACAAAAAATTGAAAATTTTATGCTAGATATGAATTTAATTTATGAAGAATTAGATGAAAGCACTTGGAAAATTGAAGATGACTTATCTCATATAGATAATATTGTTGTAAAATATGTAGACCCTATTGTATTATTTAGAGTTAAGATTATGGAAGTACCTAAGAATAACAAAGAGGAATTTTACAGGACTGTATTAGAGCTTAATGCAAATGATTTGTTACATGGAGCATATGCAATTGAAAATAACAGCCTAGTAATTATAGATACATTACAAGCTGAAAATCTAGATAAAAATGAGTTCCAATCAACTATTGATAGTATAGGTTTAGCACTTATGCAACACTATGATTTATTAACCAAATTCGTAAGTTAATAAAAGCAAAATTAATATAGGGAGGAAACATAATGGGTATATTTAATCGAATTAGTACAGTATTCAAATCAAATGTTAATGATATAATTACAAAAGCTGAAGATCCTGAAAAAATGTTAAATCAATTAATAATTGATATGGGAGAACAATATAACAAATCAAAAGGTGCTGTAGCTTCTGCTATTGCTGATGAAAAAAAATTAAAAAAAGCTTTAGATGAGGAAGTAGCAAAATCGGCACATTGGGCAAAAAGAGCAGAATTAGCTGTCGCAAATGGTGACGACGCTTTAGCTCTACAAGCGCTTAATAGAAAAAAAGAATATGATAATTTAGCTGAACAATATCGTCAACAATGGCAATCTCAAAAGAATGCTTCTGATAATTTAAAAGCTAGTTTAAGAGAACTAAGTAATAAAATAGAAGAAGCTAAACGAAAAAAAGGTTTATTAATTGCAAGAACTAAAAGAGCTGAAGCTCAAAAATCTATTCAAAAAACTATGTCTAGTGTTAATGATACAAGTGTTTTTGATACATTCTCTAGAATAAGTGAAAAAGTAGATACAATTGAAAGTGAAGCTGCTGCTGAAACAGAACTAAATAGTTATATGGCTAATGATGACCTAAATAGCCAATTTGCATCATTAGAAAATCAAGATAGTGAATTAACAGATGAATTAGCAGCTTTAAAAGCAAAGCTAGGTAAATAAACAGAACTAACGTCTGTACAATGTTCCATATGTATATTGTACAGACGTTAATAGTTAGTATAAGGCTATTTGTATATTTCATCTATTTCCGTATATATTTCGGCTTCTATTTCTTTTATTTCTTTAGCCAAAAGTACTTGTTTATTAGTATAATATAAACATTTTTCCAATTTAATTCTATTTCTTTTTAGTTTTGTATAAAACATATTTTGTGTAGCTAAATTATAATCTTCAAGTATATACTGTTGTTTATTAGATTCCAATATAAAATCTTGTATAGATAAAATTTCATGATCAAGATAATGCTTTCTACCATTTATATCTCGATTAAATCCACGCACTTTATAATCCATAGTAATTATTTCTGAATCAAATTTTTCCATTAAATAATTAATTGCATTTAACGGAGATATTTTTCCACATGTACTTATTTCTATATCTATTCTAATTATACATATATTGCTGTATGGATTATTTTCTGGGTAAGTATGTACTGTAACATGACTTTTATCTAGATGCCCAACTATATGATGAGTATTAGGTATTAACTCTCCCCTATTACAAGAATCATCCACTTTTATAATTGGTAACTCTCCCTCCGATATAAGTAAGTTAACACTTGCACCTTGGGGTTCATAATCTTGCTTAGCAATATTTAAGATGTTTGCACCAATCATTTTTGTAACTTTCGTTACTACGCTTGTAAGCTTATCTGCTCTATATTCTTGATTTATATATTGAATATACTGTCGCTTTGTTTGCGTATTACAAGCATAATAAATATTATAAAAATTTATATTAAGTGTTTTGGTCAAATTATTAAACCCATATAATTTATATTTATCACTCAAAAAATACCCTCTCTCTTTCTAACCCATTTGTTTTTTGCGTTTTTGTTCTATGTATATATAACCCATTCCTACTATAGCTCCTAGTATATGTCCTAACTCAGAAATATTATTTATTACAAAAAATGCATTATAAATTTCTTTAGCTAAAAATAAAATAGCTATAAAAATAAAAGTAAGGGGTATTTTACCATCTTTCATATTAGTAAAAGATGTTAATATTATCATCATAAATACAACCCCACTAGCTCCTAATATTCCTGTATTAAAAATAATTCCTTGAATAAATCCAATTATAAATGTTGTAATAATAATTAACATTAAGATTATTTTTGATGAATATTTCTCTTCTAGCATTGGACCTATTAAAAGAATTAAAGTAATATTCCCTAGCAAATGATCAATTGAAGCATGTCCTAACGGCCACAATAACATTTGAATAGCACCAAGCAACGAAAATCCACCTCTATAAACAAAAAATGTATTAATTAAATTAATTGGTAGTATTTGATCAATAAAAAATATAGCAGTAGCAAGTAAAGAAAATGTAAGTATTACTGGTGAATTGTATTCTATTTTATTTAATATATTCTTCAAGTTATTCCTCCTTAATAAACTCCATGAATATTATTATAAACACATACAGTTATTACTGCAATATTTTTGTTGATTTTTTTACTTTTATTACATATGCTTATTTATAATTATAAATATTTTCTACACAAAAAAATGAGGGTGTTATATAAAACTAACAAAAGGTTGCTATAGATAATATACTTATCCATAACAACCTTAATTAACATTAGTCAAAATTTTAATCCTATAAATCTTATAATTAATCCTCATCAAATATAATACTCTCATAACTTTGCTTAGCATATTCTCTTCCCAAATCAGTCAACTTAAATACTTCTTTTTCTATAGTTATATAATGATTATGTTTCAATTTATTAGCAATTTTATTTAAAAAATCTATTTTCCAATTCAAATGATTATATATACTACTAATACCATTTTCAACAGATTCATTAATATTCCCCTCATGATTATATATATGAAACAACATAGTTTTAGATGCAAAATCTATTTCTTGATATTTTCGCCTTTTAATAATGGTTATTATTCCTCGTTCTGGAGCAAAAATAAATATTAAGAAAAATGTTATACCAGTAAACGTTGCCATAGAACCTGCTATAGAAACATCAAAAAAATCTGCAAATTGGTATCCCAAAACTGCATTAATAGCACCAACTATCCCACTAATAAAAAGCATTTTCTTAAGATCATCTGTTAACAAATATGCTGTAATTGGTGGACCAATCATAAATGCTATTACCAATATAGAACCTACTGCCTCAAAAGCCCCTACAGCTGTAACAGATACAGAAGTCATCAATCCATAATGTATTAACACAGGTGAAAATCCTAATACAGTTGCTAGCCCTTTATCAAATGTTGCAATTTTTAACTCTTTGAAAAATAAAATGACTAGGACAAAATTTATTATTAATATTGTACCCATTGAATAAATTGCTTTAGCCCCAATATCAACTCCTCCAACTATCATTCGATTAAAAGGTGCAAAAGCTAATTCACCTAATAAAACTGAATCTGTACATAAGTGTATAGACCTAGCATATTTTGATATAATAATTATAGCTATACTAAATAGCAAAGGAAAAACTATACCTATTGCAGAATCCTCTGATACTAATTTTGTATGATTTAAAAGTTCAACTAAATATACCGTAATTAAACCTATAGCTGCTGCTCCAATTATTAAGAAAGGTGAATTTATGTCACGAACAATAAAGAACGCTACTACTATTCCTAATAATATTGTATGTGTAATTGCATCTGACATCATAGCCATTTTTCTCAAAACTAAGAACACTCCAGGAATAGAACAGGCAACTGCAACAATAACTGCAATTATTTGAATTTCTAATTGTGGTGTCATTTCTATTCCCCCTTATAAATTGTTTTATTTTCAACATAATTAATTCCTTCATTAGTTATTGACCATGTTTCAAAATAATCTTCTTTTACTAATCCTTTTTCTTGCAAACTTTTTAAGATTTTTAATATATGTTTTGTTTTTTTACCACCCTTTGTTTCAAAAGGTTTAATCATTGATATATTGTGGCTATGACCTAGATTTTCATGATTTAATGATAATTCGTATAAATTAATCAATACTTTATCATCACTAATATCTTTTCTACTTTTTATTTCTCTTATCTTTTTCCACAATAATCCACGATTAGGAGCAAATAAGATGCTAAGTAATACAATAATACTAATTACTATTACAATAGAAGGACCCGTTGGCATATTATCTATAGAAGAACTTATTACTGTTCCTATTAATCCACTAATCGCTCCAAAAATAGCTGCAAGAATAACCATCTTTGATAATTTATTGGTCCACTGTCTTGCCGCAACACCTGGAGCAACTAACATTGCACTCATTAAAATTACGCCTACTGTTTGTAGTCCAATAATAATTGTTATTACTATTAAACTTGATAATAATATACTTATTCTTCTCGTGGAAAACCCAATACTTTGTGCAAACTCAGAATCAAAAGAAAGTATTTTTAATTCTTTCCAAAAAATAATTACTAAAGCTATTATTATTACTCCTGCAACCAAAACAATTATTACATCTCTTTTAAGTAAAGTAGATGCCTGCCCAAATATAAATTTATCTAAACCTGCTTGATTTGCATTGGGAATTTTTTGTATGTATGTTAATAATGTAAGTCCAATACCAAAAAAAACTGATAATGACAACGCCAAAGCTGAGTCATACTTAATTCTTGAATGTTTATTTATTAAATGTACAAGTCCAGTAGCCAATAGACCTGTTATAAGTGCTCCTATTAAAAGTATCCCAGTATTCTTATTCTGAGTAATAATAAATACAATCGCAATACCTGGCAAGGCAGCATGAGAAACAGCATCTCCTAGTAAACTTTGCTTTTTGAGAACTGCAAAGCTACCTACTATTCCACTTACTATTCCAAGTAAAGCAGATCCCATAGAAACAATTTGCAAAGTATAATCTGTAAAAATTAATCCTAAAATATCCATGGACATTACCTACCTTTAAGTATTTTGCCAGTGCTACGATATGTTTTCAATAAATTTTCATCAGTAAAAACTTCAGATATTGGACCACTTGCTATTAATTGTATATTTAAAAGAGTTACCCAATCAAAATATTCTGGTACAGTTTGCAAATCATGATGTACCACTATTACCGTTTTTCCTAGCTTTCTCATTTCTTTTAATATATTAACTATTGCACGTTCTGTTTTTGCATCAACTCCTTGAAACGGTTCATCCATAAAATATATATCTGCATCTTGAACTAATGCTCGTGCTAAAAATACTCTTTGTTGCTGACCTCCTGATAATTGACTAATTTGTCGATTTGCAAATTCTTTCATTCCTACTTGAGATAAAGCTTTTAAAGCTAATTTTTTATCTTTTGACCCTGGTCGTTTAACCCATCCTATGTAACCATATCTTCCCATTAACACTACATCCAAAACAGTAGTTGGAAAATCCCAATCAACACTACCTCTTTGTGGTACATACCCAATATACTTTCTTTGCTTTTTATAAGAGTATCCATTGAAATAAGTAGTTCCTGATATGGGTTTTATTAAATCTAACATTGCCTTAATTAACGTAGATTTTCCTGCACCATTTGGTCCAACTATTGCCATTAATACACCCTTAGGGATTTTTAAATCAATATCCCATAACACTGGTTTTACTTGATATGCAACGGTCATATCTTCAACTTCTATTACGTATTTATCTGTATCAGTCATATGATTACCCTCTTTATAATTTATTACCACAAACTTCGCACATTATTTAATCAAGAAATATGAAAGTTCCCTTAATGCAAATGAGAATTATCCTATCTAATTTACTTAATTTGTAAAAACTTACCTATAAGAAACAAATACTTATGTCTTATAATAAAATTATATGTGCAAAGTTTGGGTTATAACTTCCTATTTTAATGCATCAACAATCGTATCTACATTACTTTTAACTGTTCCAATATAAGTTTCAGCTTCTGTACCTTCACTGCCTAGAGAATCTGAGAAAAGTTCTCCACCAATTTCAACAGAAAATCCTCTTGCTTTTACTGCCTCTTGTAAAGCTTCAACATTTTTCTTAGGCACCGATGATTCAATAAATATTGCTCCTATTTCATGTTCTACAATAAAATCTGCAAGTTCTCTAACATCCCCAGTACCTGCTTCTGAAGCAGTTGATATTCCTTGTAACCCTTTAACTTCAAAACCATAAGTACTACCAAAATACTCAAAGGCATCATGTGCAGTAATTAATATTCTCTTACCTTCTGGTACTTCTTCTACTCTGGATTTCACATATTCGTGTAATTCATCTAATTCTTTTATATAAGCTTCATAGTTAGAAGTATAAGTATCTTCATTTTCTTTATCAAAATCAACAAGCCCATCTTTAACAACTTTTGCGGCATCTTTCCATATTAATACATTAAACCAAATATGTGGATCATGTAATCCATCTTCTACTGTAATTAAATCATCTTCATTTATTCCCTTTGCAATCTCAATGACTAATTTACCATTTCCATTAAGATTTTCAAATATCTCTCCCATTTTACCTTCAAGATGTACACCATTATAAATAACCATATCTGCATTTTGCATAAGAGCTACATCACCAGCGCTTGCTTTATAAAGATGTGGGTCAACTCCTGGACCCATTAATCCTTGTACAGATACCTTATCTCCACCTATTACTTTAGTTAAATCAGCTATCATTGTTGTTGTTGCTACTATATTATGCTTACCATCTACTTTTGATACCTTTTCAGTACTTTTGCATGCACTTACTCCTACTGTTAACATTAACACTAACATCACCATTAAAAATCTTTTCTTCATTAATTTAACCCTCCTAAAATACTAATTTATTCCCATAGAAGTTATAAGTTCAGGTATAGAACTTCCATGAGGACATTTACTTGGTTTTCCTAAAAACTCATAAAGTCGTTCTTCCAATAATTTAGATGTAACATGTTCTAATTTTTCAGCTTCTTCATGTACTTGTTCCCATGTAAAGCCTAATTTTTCATATAGAAATAGTTCCCAAAGTCTATGAATTCTAATTAATCTTATACTAATTTCTATTCCTTCTTCTGTTAACTTACTTCCTTTATATGGAATATATTCAAGTAAATTTTTATTTACTAGTTTTTTTATAGTTTCATTAACTGTCTGTGGTGTATGCCCTAATTTCTTTACTAGCACTGTATTTTTTAAGTATTCTTCATTATTTGTCTCTTGTAGCATATAGATTACTTTTATATAATCTTGTTCTCCTCTTGTTAACAATATCACCCCTCCAATGTTAAGGTTAACCTTAACTTTTATTCTAATAACATTATACCATGTTGAAAATGATTGTCAATATCATTTTGTTTATTTTTTATATTATTTTAATTATTTTTATTTCATTGAAAATATATCTTAATTATGATAAAATTAGATGATTCAAATTACACACGAGGTGATTACTATGTTAAAAGTAGCTTTTTTTGATACAAAACCATATGATAAAGAAATATTTGAGTCTTTAAATAAACAATATGGATTTGAAATCATGTACTTTGAAGAACGTTTAAATGATAATACAGTTAAACTCTCTGAAGGATTTGATGTTGTATCTATTTTTGTACAAGATAAGGCATCTTCTTATGTTGTTAATAAATTAAATGAATATGGAGTTAAACTAATTGCTTTACGTTGTGCAGGATATAACAATGTTAATTTTCAAGCAGCTAAAGATAAAATACATGTGGTACACGTACCAGCTTACTCCCCTCATGCAATAGCTGAGTTTACTATTACTATGATGTTAACACTAAATAGAAAAATCCATAAATCCCATTATAGAACAAGAGATCTCAATTTTCCATTGAATGGTTTGCTTGGATTTGATATGTATGAAAAAACAGTAGGAATAATTGGGACTGGAAAAATAGCTAAAATTCTTATAAAAATTCTTAAAGGATTTGACTGTAACATACTAGCATATGATCTTTATCCAGATGAAAATTATGCGAAAAAAATGGAGTTTGAATACGTTTCTCTTGATACGCTTTTTAAAAATAGTGATATAATATCATTACATTGTCCATTAACAAAAGATACAGAATATATTATTAATAAACATAGTATATCTTTAATGAAAAACAATGTAATGATTGTAAATACAGGTAGAGGTAAACTAATTAATTCAAAAGATCTAATTGAAGCTCTTAAAGAACATAAGATTGGTAGCGCAGCATTAGATGTATATGAAGAAGAAGATAAATATTTTTATGAAGATTTTTCCGTTGAAGGTGTTAATGATGATATATTATCTAGACTTATTACTTTTCCTAATGTATTAGTTACATCTCATCAAGCTTATTTTACTAAAGAAGCATTAAATAATATTGCCTCTACAACATTAAATAGTATATTACAACTTTCTAATTTGGAACCCTTAGAAAATGAAATTGCATATATTTGTGATGAAAATGGTTGTATTATAAAAAATGTACAGAGTTAAAAGCAAAACGTGTTTACGTGGATATGGCATAGGGTAATATCCGCTAGGCTCATTATATTTTTATCTAATGGTGATTATATATCATATGATATATAAAAAATAACCCGTTATAAATTGCTATATTTATAACGGGTTATTTTTATTCTACTTCTTGTACTTTCATTAAATTTGTTTTACTGCCTGCTCCAAGAGGTACTCCTGCGGTTATAACTACTAAATCTTTTGGCTTTACAATATTTAGTTCTCTCGCCATAAGGACTGATTTATAGAATAATATATCAGTTGACGTTTCTTCTTTCATGTAAAGTGGTGTTACACCCCATAATAGTTGCATTTGTCTTCTTGTTTTCTCATCACTTGTAATTGCAATAATTTCAACTTTTGGTCTGTACATTGAAATCATTCTTGCAGTATTACCACTAAATGTTGGGCATATTATAGCTTTTGCTCGTAAGTGCATTGCAGTAGTATAAGCAGAATAACTTACTGCATGAGTTATACTTTTTTGATGTTTTTTACAGTTATTCCACTGTTCATAATCAGCCATATTTTCTGAAGCATATGCTATTTTACTCATTACTTTTACGGCTTCAATTGGATAAGCACCTGCAGCTGTTTCACCTGACAACATAATTGCATCTGTACCATCAATTACAGCGTTTGCCACATCAGATACTTCTGCTCTAGTAGGTCTAGGATTTTTAATCATAGAATCAAGCATTTGCGTTGCTGTAATTACAGGAATTTCTGCTTCATTACATTTATCTATTATCATTTTTTGAACAATAGGTATCATTTCTGTTGGAGTTTCTACTCCAAGATCTCCACGAGCTATCATAATAGCATCAGATACTTTAATTATAGAATCAATATTATCTATTCCTTGTTGATTTTCAATCTTAGCTATTATTTTTACATCTTTTCCACCATTTTCATCAATTAATTTTCTAATTTCTATTACATCTTCAGCTTTTCTTATAAATGATGCTGCAATAAAATCAATATCATTTTGAACTCCAAAAATGATTTCTTCTTTATCCTTTTCTGTAATTGCAGGTAGATTAATATCAACATTAGGTACGTTAATACCTTTTTTATTCTTTACAATTCCACCATTTTTAACAATACATTTTATTGATTGTTCTTTTTTATTGATTTGTAATACTTCGAGTTCAATTAATCCATCATCTATTAGAACTTTGCTTCCTATCTTAAGGTCTTTATAAAGTGTAGGATATGTAATACAAAATCCTTCCTTACTTCCATCAAATTCTCCATTAAATATAGCTATTTCTTGACCAATACTAAGTTCTAATTTTCCACCTACAAAGTTTTTCGTTCTTATTTCTGGTCCTCTAGTATCCATTAAAATTGCTACTGGTAAATCTAGTTCGTTTCTAACTTCTTTTATAATATCAATATTGTGTTTATAATATTCTTTATTTCCATGAGATAAATTAAGACGTGCAATACTAAGCCCATTTTTTACAAGTTCAGTAACGGTCTCTTTATTATCACTAGCAGGTCCAATTGTACATATAATTTTTGTTTTCGCTTTTACCATATTAGCCCTCCTTATCAGAATAAATTTTTAGTCTTTATATTTGGGGCAATATTTTAGAAAATTACTAATATACAAAAAACATTTGCCCATGATATTATAACTATAATAAATCTATTTGTAAAGAACTATTTTAACTATTTTTTTAACTTTGTTAATCGTCTTCTTAATTATTATTATTCCACTTAATTAGTACTTATATAAAAGTATTGTTTTAATTAATTTCTTAGACCTACTTTAAATACTTATATTACATGCTTCTATTAATCTCTCAATATCTCGTATTGTTTTAGTATCTAAATCATTAATATATCTATTAAAGTATAATTTCCATTCTTCCTCATCATCTTCCAGATGTACATGCAATAATTCTTTGTGCCCAAATTTCAAATATTCATTAAATACAATTTTCCCTAAAATAGCTAGCTCCATATTACTTAATGTTTTAAATATCATATTAAACTCATTTTCACCAATTAAGCAATCAGATTTTAATATATCAATGAAATCTACTATGCAATTTACTTCTAATGATATTATTTGTAATTTCTCATTAAATTGTTTACATTCCATAATTTTATCAACTAGAGTTTTAAACTCTTCATCATTCATCCTATTATCTATATCTAATAAGTGTATATCTGCAACGTCTTGTCTTTGATCTGTTATAATCATATATTTTAAATCACCATTTTTAATATTACTTATTAAAACTTCCAAAAACTTATGTTTATATCCTTCTATATAGTCAATTAGATTTTTTTGAGTTATTCTTAATTCTATAATTAATTTCTTTACATTTTCATTTACTAGATAAATAACTTTTTCTAAGCTAAGTTCATTTAGAAGATTAATCAAAAAATTATATTGATAATTTGTTATATGAAGATTCTTTTTTTTATTCCCTACCATTAATGCAAATATATAATTATTGTATACGATTTCAAATATATTTATTAATAGTTCTCTATAATCTAATTTATATACCGCTCCATAATTCTCTAATAATTCAATAATATCTTCTATTTCAAAATTTGTACAGAATTCTGTCTCTAATGTTAATTTTTCAAGATACTCTTTAATATAATAAACACCTTGTAATTTCATTTCATCTAATGAAAGGGGATAATCAATACTACAACCCATAGTATCATGAGCAGCAAATAAATAGTTATAATGTATAAAAAAATCCGATATAGAGTTAATTGTATCATTATAAGCTTGTAGCTCTATATTAAACATATTATTTTTAACATTTTCATATAACAACTTACATGTTTCCAAACAATTCTTTATCTCGTCCTTACCTCTTTTATATATTTCGTTTAATCCTAGCTTTTCAATCATTTCTATAGCATCATTATATTCTATACTATCTAAATATGCATCTATACAATAGTGCACCGATAATAATAAATTTTCAGCTGTCTCTATTTTAACAGAAGAACTTTCTCCAAAAGTATATTTATCAATTAGTTTTTTTAGTATATTTAGTAAGTCAACTTGAAAATTATCTATAGACTGCTGACTTATAAGTCCTTTTTTAACGCCTTGATTAACTAAAGATAATGTATCCATTAAAATTCATCCTTCCCTAAATAAAAATCATATTTCTGATACTCAATCCTTTGATTTCTTGCAAAACTCTCAATTTCTCTTCCTTGAAGTAATTCAATGGACCCTTTACAATGATTTTCAAAAAAATCTTTTATTATGTCTATTAGCTCGTCATCACTTATTTTATCTTCTGTCTCATTCTTCATATAATAAAATATTTCTTGTATTTCAATAAGAGTTTCCATATACATATCTTGTTCAATATAAGGAGAATTATAAAAACTCTTAATTAATTTGTCTATAACAGTAGTACCTAATTCTATACGTCCATACCCCTTTAGTATTTGATTTCTCATTTCAATTATTTGCATTATTTCTTTTTTATTGAGTTTAAGTCCATATGCTATTGTTTCTTTGTTTAACTCTAAAATATTATTTATTTGCTCTTGCGATGAGATTTGATTAATAATTAATGGTAACCTCATATCATCCCTCCTACTATTTTAATAAAATTTATCTTTTTTCCAAAAATCACTTGACAAACCTTCATTTTTATGTTATGATAAAGTTTAGATATATTTTTAATAATATTATCATGATAATATTATTTTGTCAATTAACATTAGAGCTAAATAAATTTATAATAATACTAGATAGTTTGCTATAAACAAAAAAACCGTCAGTGACGGTTTTTTATATCTTCTCTATATCTTATACACTCGCTGATTTAGCAATAATATATACTTGATTATTATTCAACAAGATCATCATCTAAATTGCTATTAAGTATTCTTATGGTTAAATAACTCAAAAACAAGATAAAGCCTGTTAAAAATCCATATTTAAAAATCTTTTTTATCAACCCTTCTTCCTCCTTTAAATTTAACATCTTTAGGTAATTGCAAAACTAAACAATTTAACTCTTTACATTAAATATGTATATTTTATGTACACGTAATCCAACTGAATTGCAGAATCACCTTTATGTAATTTACAATTTCTTATAAAAACATATATCTATTATATTCAATTTAATCTAAATAAAACATTGATTTATCTTACAATATTATATCTATTTCTTTCAAATATGTAAGGATAAAATTATTCTCTATTTCCGCAGTAAGGGCACGAGGTTTGATATTTATCGTATTCTTTATTACATTTGCTACATTTTTTCATCTCTGTAGGTATTACTTTGGTATTACTATTATTTTCAATTCTTAAATAATATTTTATTTCTTCTTGATTACTAATAATCTTACTCAATGCAAAAAATATCATAGCCACTATAGTTCCACTAGAAACTCTATATAGAAATAAATGAAATTCTCCTAGTGAATAACCTGTAATAATTGATACAATTATAACAAATATACCTACTATCAATAGTACTAAGTCCATGTTATCCTCCTTCTTTTTTTACGTAATTATGTATTAGGTAATTAGTTATCAGTTATTATATAATGTTCCTTTTCAACAAAAGATAACGCTTTAAAAATATTTTGATATTTGATAGGTACTTCATTATAATAACGTTCATAAAATTGTATTGCATGTTTTTCCCTTTTATGAGCTTCAATAAGTAGAAGCTCATCAGTATTATGCCTTGAATAATCAATTTCCTTTAATTGTGGTAATTTATTAAACCCTCCAAAATTTTTATGTATTCTAGCATGCATCATCTCAATAGCACTTAACTCTTTAAATAGTTTCTTTAAAGACTCGTCTTTTGTTTGCATACTAGCTTCTAAGTAAAATTCACTATTAAAGATCTCTAACTTCATACCCATATCTAGAATTTTTTTTGTTTTTTCATCAAGATTCTTAATATCATAATCAACATATCCTTCACCTAAATATTCATGTGTAACTCCACAAAAAGGACATCTAATAATTTGATCTGAAGTATTCTCTTCTAATAAAGTTAATCTATTTAAATCATAATTATTATTATTTATAATCATTCCACATACTAAGCATCTAATTTTTTTTATTTTAATCATCTCCCTTTAGTTAATTACTTTTTTATAGTTAGCTATTTCACTATGATCTAAAGCGTTTAATATATCTTTTTTTTCAAGCCATCCTTTTCTAGCTACATTTACACCGTATTTAATATATTCTATCTCCTTTGTACTATGAGCATCTGGCGATATAACGAACTTAGCTCCTTTTTCTTTAGCTGCTTTTATATATCTCCAATCTATATCCAATCTATATGGATTAGCATTAATTTCAAATATAACATTATTTTTAATACAAGAATTGACTATTTTATCCATATTTATCTTATATCCTTCTCTTCTAAGAAGCAATCTCCCTGTAGGATGTCCAAGTATAGTCATATATGGATTAGTAATTGCTTTTATTATTCTATTGGTCATTATATCTTCAGCCATATTAAATGAACTATGAATAGATCCTATTATAAAATCAAATGATTTCAGTATTTTTTCATTATAATCTAAACTTCCATCAGGAAGAATATCAGATTCAATCCCTTTAAGAATTTGAAATTTAGAATATTTTTCATTAAGATAATCTATTTCTTCATGTTGTCGTTTTATCTCATCATGAGTAAGTCCCCCTGCATAAATAGCCGTCTTACTATGGTCAGATATTCCTAAATAAGTATAACCCCTTTTCATGCATGCTTGAACCAATTGTTCAATACTAGCATTTCCATCACTATAATTAGAATGCACATGAATAACTCCTCTAATATCATTTATAGAAATTAGATTTGGAAGTTTATTTTCTTTTGCGGCTTCCAATTCTCCATAATTTTCTCTTAGCTCAGGAGGAATAAATTCCATACCAAATACACCAAAGAAGTCTTCTTCGTCCTTACAGTCTATAAGTTTTTCATCTTTGAATATGCCATATTCATTTATTTTGATTCCTTTTTTTTTCGCAAGATGCCTAAGAGCAGTATTGTGTTCCTTACTCCCTGTAAAGTGATGCAAAGCAAATGGGAATTGCGAATCTTTTACGACTCTTATATCTGATTTCATACCATTTTGTAATATAACACTTGATTTAGTTTCTCCTCTACTTATGATTTCTTTTACATAGTAACATGATGTAAATACATTCATAACTTCATCAGGTTTTTCACTACTTGCTAATATATCAATATCTTTTAACACTTCTTTTTTTCTTCTTATACTTCCCGCAATTTCACATTTTTGTACATATTTACTCTGTTTAAGAATATCTATTATTTCTTCTGCTAATATTTCTCCCACTGGGTAATGATATTTATCCAAATTCTCTTTAATATTATTTATTCCTTCTAATATTTTATCTTGAGTTTTTTTACTAAACTTTGGTAATTCCAATAACTCATTATTTTCACATACTTTTTTTAACTCTTCTATAGTTGTTATACCAAGTGTGTTATATAATATCATAATTTTTTTGGGACCTAATCCTGGAATTCTAAGCATACTTATTAATCCTTCAGGCACTTCTTGTTTTAAGTTTTTGTAGTATTCTAACTCACCTGTTAATACTAACTCAGTAATTTTTTGCGCTAAAGCTTTTCCAATTCCTTTTATATTTTGAAGTCTATTCTCATTAACTAAGACCCCTATATCTTCCTCAATTATTTCTAAATTATTAGCAGCATCATAATAAGCTTTTGATTTAAAAAAGTTTTCTCCTTTTAACTCAAGTAATAATCCAATATCATTAAGTATTTTTATAACTTCCTGTTTAGTCACTATAATACACCTCTTATTAATAATCAAAAAAGTATTTCTATTTATTATAATATATCATTTAACCATTTTTTTAATATATTTATAGAATTAATTTTATCAACTTTTAAGGGATTTTTAAATTCTATTTCACCTATAATAGAATTACCTTTCAAATTTTCTCTCATCTTTTCAAAAACTTTTCCACTACCTCCACCAGCATGACAACAAAATAAAGCAATTTTTTTATTTGTAATTTTGTTATCAGTTAAAAAAGTATTAATAGCAGGCACATAATTACTTGCCCATATTGGCGTTCCTATAATTATAGTATCATAATTATCTAAATTAATGTTAAATGGTTCTAACTTAGGTTTTGCGTCACTTAAAGCCTGCTTGCCTCCCTTTAAATACTTCATTATTCCTTTAGCTTTTATCTTCTCATCTAGTACTTTTAATTGTAATAAATCAGCACCTACTTCTTTTTTAATTTCCTCGGAAATAAATTTAGTATTCCCACCTAATGAATAAAATACAACTAATTTTTTTGAATTCACCATTATTTTCTCCTTTTTTTATTTTAGTAACTTATAGTTTGCATATTCAGAATTAAAGTTCAGTAAAATAAATATTTATGAAATGCAAAGTTTTGTTAAGTAATTTAAAAACTACATTTAGTTGTTCTTTAATATTATCTTATAATCTCGCATTAAGTATACTTTTCATTTGATCTTTGTTAAGGATAATTGGATTATTTTTATTATCAGTTATATTTACAATATTATCTATATCTGCTTGTTCTAACCCAAATTCGCTAAGTCTTGGTATCTTTAATTTATTTATCCATTCCTCTAATGTTGAAACTAGCTTATCACATGATTTTTTTATATCTTGTTCATGCTCACCAGATAATATATTTCCGACTTTTGCATATTTATTCAAATAATATTTGTCATCTTGAAGTAATAATAGTTTGACATTAAGTTTTATCGCTTCTGATAATAATGTTCCACATAATACACCATGCGGTATGTCTATATAACCACCTACACTTGATGCAAATCCATGTACAATTCCAAGTCCTGCATTAGCTAATGTAATTCCAGATATATAAGAAGCATAAGCTATACTTGCTCTTTTATCTATAGAATCATATTCATCATTACAAACTGGTATAAAAGATTTACTAAAATATTCTAATCCAGATATAGCTAAAGCATCAGTTATGGGTGTTGCTTTAGTTGATACGTAAGAAGCAATTAATTGAGTTAAAGCATCTAAACCACTAGCCGCCGTCACACTAGGAGGACAATTAATTATTAACTCTGAATCTAAAATAACTACATCCGGAACAAAATTTTCATGTCTTATTGATTTTTTAAACCCACTCTTTCTCACTTCACTTAGTACAGCATTTTTAGTTGTTTCACTTCCTGTTCCAGAAGTTGTTGGTACAGCAACAAGAGGTATTTTGTTTCCATTATGTATTTTACCTCCTCCTACTCCTTCAATATAAGCCATCACTGAATCTTCTTGAGTTAGCATTGCAGAAATTGCTTTACCAGCATCAAGCACACTCCCTCCACCTATAGCAATAACTACATCAATATTTTTATTTTTATGTCTTGCAACTTCGGTATCAATTATTCTTGGCGAGGGTTCTTTTGTAACTCTTATATCATACAATTTAATATTTTTTTGTCTTATTGAATCTACTAGCTTTTTGTATTGTTTAGTCTTTCTAAATGAAGTACCTCCAGTTACAAGCAAAATACTCTTTGCATCTTCTACTAATTGTAGTTCACTTATTATATTAATACTACCTGGGCTAAAAAATGTTTGTGGTATTTTTGAAAGTGTGAAATTAATCATACTACCATCTCCTATTCATAGATATATTTTAAATCAAAAAATTGATTTTGTCATTACTCAATCACAAAATAATAACTTTATATTTAAATCTTAATCATTTTAATAAAATATTCAAACTTCATATATTTCCTTTGTTAACAAGTTCACCAATAAATAGCCTCCTCCAATATTATTTATCAATTACAGAATTATACTACCAAAAAAAATAATTAATATAATATGTATCTTATTATCTATAATAAATATAAGTTTTTAAAAAAGTAAATTTAGTACTTGACATCATTATATTATAGTAATATAATCTTAATTAATTCATTTTAAGAAGAAATATTAATAAAAACTATGATAAGAAATAGTAGAGTTAGTGGAGTTTTATAGAGAGTTGTCGGTTGGTGAAAGACATCAAACAAGCTAATTTGAATACATCTTTGAGTTTCCTATCGAAAAGACCATGTGTCTAAGTAGAATAGTGACGTTAGGTATACGTTATAATACCAAGGCATCCTTTGATTTTTTTATCAAAGCGTGCTTATAAGATTGTTATAGTGATATAACAGTGAACCAAGGTGGTACCACGTGAGAATATATACTCTCGTCCTTTTATTAGGATGAGAGTTTTTTTATTCTTATAAAATCATCTGCAATCACCAATAGCCTAGCGGATATGGTATAGGATAATCACTATATCCACGTAAGCGTTAAATAATTTTCGTATTGAAAGTTCTACAACAATATATCTTTGGGCCTAAAGATTTATTATATAAATTTAATAATTTTATGGAGGTTAAATAAATGATACAAAATGTTTTTGATATTTTACAAGAAAGAGGTTATATTTACCAAACAACTCATGAAGAAGATATAAAGAAAGCTTTAAGCAGTACTGAACCTATTACATTTTATTTAGGTATTGATCCTACTGCTGATAGTTTGCATATAGGACATTTTTTCGCTTTAATGATGTTTCGTTATTTACAAGATGCAGGACATAAAGGTATCCTAGTAATTGGTGGTGCAACAGCACTTATTGGTGATCCAAGCGGTAAGAGTGATATGCGCAAAATGCTTACTAAAGAACAAGTATCTCATAACGTACAAGAAGTGAAAGAGCTCTCTAGTAGATTTATAAAAACAGATGGTGATAACCCTGCTACAATACTTACCAATGCAGAATGGATTAATCCATATAGTTTTGTTGATTTTATGAGAGATGTAGGAATACATTTCAATGTAAACACAATGCTACAAGCAGACGCATATTCTAAAAGATTAGAACAAGGAGGACTAACTTTCCTTGAAATGGGTTATATGCTTATGCAATCCTATGATTTCGTATATTTAAATAAAACCTATGGGTGTACTCTACAAATTGGTGGAAGTGATCAATGGGGCAATATTGTAGCAGGAACCAATCTTGGTAGAAAACAAGATTTTATTAACAACAATAAACGTGATACTATGTATGGTTTGACATGCCCTTTACTAATGACAAAAGAAGGCAAAAAAATGGGCAAAACCGAATCTGGAACGCTCTGGGTAGCTCGTGAAAAAACAACAGTTTTTGATTTTTATCAATATTTCTACAACGTGGATGATACCGATACAGAAATGTTACTAAGATTATTTACTAGAGTTCCTCTGAATGAAATTGAGTCTCTTTGTAAAAACGATATACGTGAGGCTAAAAGATTAATGGCTTATGAGATAACCAAATTAGTTCATGGAATTGAAGAAGCAGATAAAGTTCTTGAAACTGTTAAGGAAATATTTGATAATAATAACTCGGCAAATAATATGCCATCCATTAAAATAAATAAGGAATTAATTGAAAAAGGCATATCAATTATTGACTTATTGGTTTCCTGTAATTTTGTCTCTTCAAAATCAGAAGGCAGAAGATTAATCCAACAAGGTGGAATTTCTGTCAATAATATTAAGGTTGATAATATTGAACATATTATTAGTTTATCTGATATTAAAGATAACCACTTAATCTTAAAAAGAGGTAAAAAGAACTATTTAAAAGTTCTTCTATAAAAAATATAATGCAGAATAAAAATATATTTTATTTTTATTCTGCATATCTTAATAGAAAAGTTCTTAATATTCAAAAGTAGCTTCTACCATAGCTACAATATTCATTTTACCCTGCTGAACCGGTATACCAATACCATCTCTATAAATTGCTGTTTCATATGGCTTAATCTGATTTCTATTTGTTTTTTCAATTACTTTTATAGGTCTAAAATTGATTCTAGCACGCAAAGTTATTGCAATATTATTAGCTTTATCTTGAGCATTTATAATTGCTAATTCTAATGCATCTTCATAATATTTTTCCGGTTCATCTACTGTAAATGTTAATTCTTGTTGATAATTAACTCCGTTTTTAACTGCATTTTCAATTATTATTCCTACTTCATTTATATCTCTTATAGTAACTTCGATTACATGTCTAATTTCATATCCTCTAAAATCCTGTTTACCTTCTACATAATCATACTGAGGCACTACAGTATATTGAATTGTTTTTATATCTGTTTGTCTTATACCATCGTCAATAAGTCCTTCAATAACTTTATTCATTATTTTTTTATTTTCATCTTGTGCTTTTACAACATTTTCATTTTTAGTAATGACACCTATTTTCAGTATTGCAGTATCAGGTTCTACTTCTACTTTTCCAATTCCAGTAACTGTGATTAATCTATCTTGCGTATCCTCCATTTTATCACTATAAGAATTAGTATATCTATCATAATACCTATTTGATAACATATTTACCCTCTATATTATTACTTTATATATAATATGTTATATAAAAATATAAGGTACTAAGTTTTACTATTAACGAGAATATGACCATTTTTTGAAAAGTTTTTATTAAAGAGATGGCATTTACGGAAGAACGCTCATAAATCCCATCTCTATAACCTATTATTTTAGTATAAACATCACTCTATTATTTCTTTGTTATATATCCTTCTGCAGTTAATAATTCCGCAATTAAAACTGCTCCACCTGCTGCTCCTCTTAACGTATTATGTGATAAACATACAAATTTATAATCATATAAATTATCTTCTCTGAATCTACCTACTGTTACACCCATACCATTTTCATAATTACGATCAAGTTTTGTTTGTGGGCGATTATCCTCTTCCATGTATTTCATGAATTGTTTTGGTGCTGATGGTAATTTAAGTTCTTGTGGTTTTCCTGAATAGTTATTTAGTATTTTTATAACTTCATTAATTTCTGGCTTTTGTTCAAAATTAATTGATACAGTTGCTAAATGACCGTCAGCTGCTGGAACTCTAATACATTGTGCAGAAATAACCGGTTTATTAGCTTTTACTATCTTATCATTTTCAATTTTACCCCATATTTTCATTGGTTCTTGTTCACTTTTTTCTTCTTCACCACCAATGAAAGGAATTACATTATCAACCATTTCTGGCCAACTATCAAATGTCTTTCCAGCACCTGATATAGCTTGATAAGTACAAACATTAACCTCTGTAGGATTATATTTTTTTAATGCATCTATAACTGGTACATAACTTTGAATAGAACAATTAGGTTTAACTGCAATGAAACCTCTTTTTGTTCCAAGTCGTTTTCTTTGTACATCAATTATTTTCATGTGATCATCATTAATTTCAGGAATTACCATAGGTACGTCTTCTGTCCATCTATTAGCTGAGTTATTAGATACAACTGGAACTTCTGCTTTTGCGTAGGCTTCTTCTAACTCACGAATAGCTTTTTTATCCATATCTACTGCACAAAAAACAAAATCTACTAATTCACTAATTTCATTTATATTTGTTGCATCTTTAACAATCATATCACCAATTTTTTTTGGTATATCAATAGATTGTGCCCAACGTCCATCAACAGCTTCAAAATAAGTCTTTCCAGCTGATCTTGGACTTGCAGCTAAACATACTACATCATACCAAGGATGGTTATGTAATAAAGAGATAAATCTCTGACCTACCATACCAGTAGCACCAATTATACCAACACGTAATTTACTTTCCATATTATATACCTCACTTTATATTGAAATTTATTATACACATTATATTAATACATAACAAATCATTTTTTGTCTTTCTGACGTAAACATTTGTATTTAGTATGCGTAGATTTTAACATGTTTCTAATAAAAAATCAAGTATTTTATCAATTTATCTCTTTATTCAAATAAAGTATTTTCTAATTTATATTTTTTCAACAATCATTTCTATATCTCTTTGTATTTGATTTCTTCTGTTATTTACTTGTGAATAATTTGATTCTAAACTACTCATAATATGTTCTACTTGATTGTATACAGAATATACTTTATCTATAGCAGAATTTATTTTTGATTGGACTGCCCAATCTACAAAAAAACCATCAAAAAAATAATCTGCAAACCCTAAAAATGAGTCTATATCCAAATCAATATTAATATAAGTTTCTATATCTCCAAGTTCTCTTGAGAAATCACCTAGAAGACTTTGTGTTCTACTTATATATGATTGAGCTTCTTGCATTTTTTCTCTTTTTGCCATAGTCGAAAGCATTCCACCACCAAGCATATCCCAAGTTCCCCAATTTTGAGCTGATTTTAATGATTCTTGAACCTGTTGAAGTTGAGATATAACTCTATTCCCAGCATGAATAGCTTCACTTATTTCTTTTTCTTCACAACTAAGCAATTTATCTTCTTCAAGATACTGTTCTATCTCTTGCCATTTTTCAGGTAAATATTGTTCAATTATTTCTCGTTTTTGCTTTATTAACGTTTCATAATCCTGTTCTGCGCTTAAATAAGTATAATAATTATTTTCTAGTTTTTCTATATTATTTTTACATTCTTGCAATTGTGTTTCAGCCATCTCGCATTTTAGCTTAGCTTCCAAAACTTCTCTTTGCTCTTTATCAATTTTTTCAGACTTATCATTTAAAATTGTATGAAATAAATTTGCAAAAGTAATTTTAGAGTACTTTTCAACATCTTTTTCCTCTTTAGCTAATTGTTCTTCTAATTCATTTACCTTATTTCTTATTTCTCCCAATTCATTCTTTGCTGAATTTAATAATTTCTCGTATCTTTTTTTATTACTAATACTATCTATAGACTCCCTTATTTTTTCATTAATTTCTTTAATTTTTTCTTCAGCACTATACATTCACTTTTACCCCCTAGATTATTTTAGATTATTATACCATAATTAATTAGAATATTATAATTTTATTTACTCAAAAATATTCATTTTTGACTTTGGAAATATAATAATAACCGTTGTCCCTTCATCTTTAGTTGATTTTATATTAATAGAAAGACTAAGTTTGCTACATAATTTTTTGCATAAATATAATCCAATTCCAGTTGATTCACCGAACTTTCTTCCTAATTCTCCAGTATACCCTTTTTCAAAAGCTTTACTTATATCTTTTTGGTTCATTCCTATACCATTATCCCTTATAAAAAGTACTATTTTATTAGCTTTATCTTCACAATATATTTTTAATTTTTTATTTTTCTTATTCATATATTTAATAGAGTTACTAAAAATCTGGTTAATAATAAATTCAACCCATTTGCTATCACTATATATAATATATTCAACATTCTCAATTTCAATTTCAACTTTATTTTGAATTAATATTTTTGCATTCCTTTTTATAACATTATTAATAGTTTTCTTTAAAGATAATTGTCTAATTATATAATCTTTTTCAACGCTATTACTTTTAGAATAAAATAATGCCTGTTCTACTAAAATTTCTATTCTATCTATTTCTTCATTTATGCTTTTTGTTATTTCATTTTTATTATTCTCCATTATTAATTTACTTGAGGATATTGGTGTTTTTATTTCATGTACCCACATATCAATATATTCTCTAAACTCTAGATTATATCTTTTATATTTAGCAATTTCATCATTCATAGATTTATTAGATTTTTTCAAAGTATTATATAGTATTTTTCCCTCTAAAAAATTAGGTTCATCAATTACTTCTGAAATCATATATAATTTATCCAAACTATTTAGATGAGATTTAAGGACTTTATAATATTCAATCTTTTTCCTATACTCATATATGAGTACAATACTATATGCACATATATTGAGTATTACTAAATATATAATTGCGTATAAATCGGTATGTAAAACATACAGTAATAATACCGTAAACATATTAACCATACTTAATAATACAATAGAAATTATTTTTTCTTTTAAAAATGTAGTTAATCCCATCTTAACATATACCCCTGTCCTCTTTTTGTTCTAATATAATCCTTGATCCCAATTAACTCTAACTTTTTACGAAGCCTATTTATATTGACAGTTAATGTATTATCATCAACAAATTCGTCTGATTCCCATAGTTCTTGCATTATCTCATCTCTTGAGACTATATTTTCCTTATTTTTGATAAGGCACGTCATAATTCCCATCTCATTCTTAGTTAGTGAGATATTACTTCCATTATATTGAACTTCACTTTTTGATATATTTACAATAAGATTATGATACTCTATTGTATACATATTCGAGTTATCATAAGTACGTCTTAATAAAGAAGCTATTCTAGCAATTAAAATTTGTGTATTATATGGTTTAGATATAAAGTCATCAGCTCCCAAATTCATACTTATAAGCTCGTCAATTTCCGTATCTCTACATGTAACTATAATTATTGGAATATTAACTCTTTCTCTTATTTTTTTACATATATAATAACCATCATAAATAGGTAAATTTATATCAAGTAAAATCAAATGAGGTTTAGCACTTATTACAACTTCAATAATATTTTCAAAATCATCTGTTGATAAACATTTATAACGATATCTTTCTAGTAATATAGTAAGCTCATCACGTATTTTTTTATCATCTTCAATTATAAAGATTTTTTTCATAATTTCTTATCCCTTCACTACATTTAATCATTTAGTTTCTTTCATCATACTCTGCGTATACATTTAATGGGTTTCCTATAAAAAATGATACTGATTTATTATAACATAAACCAATATCATTATCGTTATCTATTATATTATTCTATCATTTTTATCATTTGGCCTTATTAATCATGCTTTTCGATCCCATATATGTTGCTAAGAAATATCCACCATAAACAATAATTATAATTATTGCAGTAAATATAGTAGTAGTTAATATCTGTAATTTTCCAAATTTGACCACTATATTATTTGCAACATTAATACCTACTACTGAATGAATTATTGCAAGAAATAATGGCATTATAAAATATATTGCAGTTTGAGAAAAAATTGACTTATTAATCATTTTATCTTCCACACCAATTTTTTTCAAAAGTTTATATCTCATAATATTATCTGCCGATTCGGAAAGCTGTTGTAATGATAATATTGCTACACTTGTTATCAAAAAAACAACTCCAATATATATCGCTAAGTATGAAACTGTTATTGATATTCCTTTATTTTCTTCATATAATGATGATTTAAGATTATAAGAATCAAATGGTGACTTAATATTGTGTTTATCCCATATCTTATCTTGTAACTCATTATATATCTTCTCTTCACAATTCTTTATATTATTTCTGTAATTTGCATTTAGGACATAAGTTTCCTTTTTTAAATCTTTAATTTTTTCATCTGGTAATATAATAGTCGTTAAACTTCTTCTCTCTGTTAAAATTGAAGTGGTTACGTACTTGTTTTCAAAATGTTTATATGTTTTACCATCAATTTCAATTTGTCCTTTGTTTTTAATAAAATCATTTATCGTTTCTTTCATTTCTGGTATATTACATTGTATAGCAAATTCGTCTTTTTTTAGATTAACTGTTTTTTTATTTAGTTGCTCCATTAACTTATTATAGTCTGATTGTTTTATTATATGAATCTTCATATTTTCACTTGTATTTTTAATTTCATCAGTAATTTTTAAGTTACTTTCTTTAACAATATCAAAACAACTTAGTCCTGAATGGTAAAATACTATATTTGAATACTTATCAGAATATTTATCAATATTAAAATTATGTTTTCTTAATTCTTCGTCTATATTTCCTCTTTGTTCTTCTCCTTCAGTGATAACTCTATAATACGATACATCATAAGGAGTTATATTTTTCAAATTTTTTGTTAAAGCATTATTTATCCCCATACCAGTAGATAATGTACCAATAGCTATTAATAGCATCAAACAAATAAAAGTCATAGAAATATATGTAGTATTAATCTTACTATTGATTTGACGTAATATAAATATATTTAAATTTTTAAGATATAATTTTTTATTAGTTTGTACCATCTTTAATAAAAACCCTGATAATGACATGAAAAATAATAGTGTCCCAATAGATCCAAATACTATTGATAATGTAAATGTTAAATTAATATCTAGCATTCCATTTATAATTATTAAATAATACGCAACTCCAATAAATATCAAAGATATAATAAATAAAACAACAGATACTCCAAGTTTTTTTACTTTCAAAGTTTCATTTTTTTTATTGGCATTTATTAGATTTATTAATTTATATTTTGTTATTGTAAAAGAGTTTAAAAAAAGTACAAGCAAAAATATAATCCCAAAATATAAGATAGTTTTCAAACAAGCTGATGAAGAAAATATAAATTGAAATGATTTTAAATCAACTTCAAACATTTTTGCAGTAACAACAGATAATCCTTGTGATATAAAGATACCTAGAATTAATCCGACGGCTAAAGATACTATGCCAATAATAATAGTCTCATAAAATAATATTCTAGATATTTTGCCTTTTTCCATACCTAAAGTCATATAAATACCTAGCTCTTTTTTGCGCCGTTTAATTAAAAAAGTATTCGCATATATAATTAAAAATCCTAAAGTTACCGCTATAAATATAGATATATAATTCATAGTTTCTGCTAAGTTTTTAAGTATTTGATATTGAGACTTTGATATCTTAAGCATTGTATGCTGGGATTCTATTGAATTAAATACATAAAAAATACATACGCCAAATGTAAGCGTTAGAAAATATATTGTATAATCCCTAACACTTCTCCTAACATTTTTAATTGATAATTTAGAGTACATTATTATTATCACCTCCAAGAAGAGTAACCACTTCTATGATTCTATTAAAAAACTCTTTTCTAGTATCTTTTCCACGGATAAGTTCATTAAATATTCGTCCATCTTTAATAAATAGTATTCTATGAGCATAACTTGCAGTAAATGCATCATGTGTAACCATTAAAATTGTCGCATTCATATCTTTATTCAATGTTTCAAAGCTTTCAAGTAACATTCTTGCAGACTTTGAATCTAATGCTCCAGTAGGTTCATCAGCCATAACTAATGACGGGTTGGTTATTATTGCTCTTGCACTTGCAACTCTTTGTTTTTGTCCTCCTGACATTTGATATGGATATTTATTTAGAACTTCTGTTATTTCTAGTTTTTCTGCAACTTCTTTTATCCTTTTATCAATTTTTTTTGCTGGAATTTTTAATATGGTAAGTGCTAATGCAATATTTTCATACGCTGTTAATGTATCTAGTAAATTAAAATCCTGAAATATAAATCCTAACTCTTCTCTTCTAAATTTAGCTAACTTTTTTGAATTAAGTTCTGTTATATCTTTTCCTTTAATACGAATATGTCCACTTGTTACACTATCAATAGTTGATATACAGTTTAATAATGTAGTTTTCCCACTACCAGATGCTCCCATTATTCCTATATATTCTCCTTTTTGTACTTCAAAACTAATATTATTAATGGCTTTTGTAATATTACCTTTGTTTCCATAATATTTTTCAATGTTGTCTACACTTAATACTTTATTCATATTTTTTCTCTCTTTTCTTTTTTATTTTAAGAAGCAACTACGTTATTTCTGCTAAGATTTTAATATATCAAACCAATTTATAATTCCTTAAAACAAGAACAGTATTAGTTTACAAATAAATGCTTTAACTAACAATAACTTTTACTTACAGTTCTCTTACATTATTGTAAGTTATACATAATTAGTACACGGAAAAAAAGTTAGAAAAACTTAAATTAAGTTTTTCTAACTTTTTAATACTCAACTATTGTTTTATCTTGTTTACATTTATTCTTCTCTTTATACATTCTAGAGTCAGCAATATGAATAATTTCATCTAAAGTTTTTCCATCAATAGGATATGCAGCAAATCCAATACTTGATACAACATCAATATCTATTTTCTCATATTTAAATCTAAAAGATGATTCAGCCCTTACTTTTCGTTCTGTATATTTTATATCCTTTATATCCTGTTGACCTGGAACAACAATAAGAAATTCATCTCCACCTAATCGAAATACTTTTTTATCTTTTCCCATTATTGATTGTAATCTTTTAGCAAATTCAATCAATACTAAATCTCCTATTTTATGACCATAACTATCATTAATACTTTTAAATTTATTAATATCTAATAAGAATACTCCAATAAGACTATTACTTGATTCTGCCTTTTTACGGATCATATGATAATAATAACCTAAGTAATTTCGATTATATAATCCAGTAAGATAGTCATTCATTGCTTGATTTTTAAGTTCATATCTAGTATTAATTATCATAAATAAGAATAAACCTATAATAGAACTAAACACAATAGCTACTATTTTTGCACCATTAACGTATCCAATATTTTTTTTCCACCCATAAATTGGTTCTATAACTACTTTCCATCTATTATTTAATATCTCGATATCTACAATCATCCCATCACGTTTGATAATATTTTTATCACCCCAAAATGGTTTTATAGGATATTCTAGTTCATTAAAAATAGCAACATTAAGTTCTAATTCTTGTGTTAACTCTTCTAACTGATTAAGATAATTATTAGCATCCAATACAATACTAATTTGTCCCCAATATGTATTATTAATAATTATAGGTAAACGAGTAATAAATCCAATGCCTCCCTGAATTAAATCTATAGGACCCACTAAACAAGGTTGTTTATTATTTTTCACAAAAAGAACATAATCTTTTTGTGAAGGTATAGTAGTTAAATCTTGTCCTATTGCTTTTTCATTTCCTTGTTTTGGATAATTCCAAATAATTGTTGTATCTTTAATTATTCCTACATTACGAATAATATCTGTCTTATTTAATAATAATCTATTTAGGTATTTAAACGTATCATCCTCAGAAATATTAGGATTAGTCTCAATATACGCCAAATACCCTTTTAATAAATTTGTGTTCTCATTTATCAAACTCTCTATATTAGATTGAAAACTTAAAAATTTTTCTAGAACTTCAACTCTTTCTCTTTCTCTTGTCCGATTTACTCTAGTATTTATTAAAAAAAATAAAAAGAGGGTAAGAATACAACTTACAGATACTCCTGTGATAATTGACATAAATAATTGTTGTTTTTTAGACTTAAGATTCATATTATGTCTCCTTTTAGCCAACAGCTTTAAATTAACAATATCTTTACTTATTCTTTTTATTTAAAATGCTAAATTATAATCTAATTATTAATATATAATTCACTATATATATTAGTATATCGTAATATTAAGGTAAATAATTAATAATTTTTCATAAAAAAAGCTATAGAACTTTTACATCCTATAGCAAAATCTTGTAATATATATATTACAAGATTATAAATGATAATATTGATACTATATCGTTCCCATACCTCTTAACCTACTCCTTATAATTCAATTATGTAACTTTATCAACTTTTATAACATATTTTTTATCTACTATGTTTTTTAACCCACATGCTATAACTATTCCTACTAAATATGCTACTAGATCAGTTCGTATAAATCCTTGTCCTAATATTAAATGTCCAAAAAAAGTACTTCTTATATAATCAATTGTATTACTATGATACAACTGACTAAATTCTACGCAATAAGTAATAATAAGCGTTGTGATAAATATAAATGTACTATTTTTCCTATACAAAATTATAGAAATAATAAAAAATATCATCATTGCCCACAATACATCACCTACTATTAACGGAATTCCTGTAACTTTTCTTGAGCCTAACCCTAATACAACTACTAAAATAACAATGCCTATATATATACGTTTCATAAGTACACCCACAATTTTCTACTTTTCTTCATTATGCATTAATTGTTCATCTATTTTGGATATCATATAGTCACTATCAGTTATATCTTTATGGTTTGTATACCATTCTTTTACTGTGTTTAATAACTCATCTCTTTGTTTACTTTTACTACAGCTAGTTAGATAATAAGTTATTACATCCATAATATCATCATCCGCAGCGTTGTTTATCAACTTCTTTATAGATTTAGTATATTTTATTAAAATTTTATCATTAGCTATAGTAAAAAACCTATTATCATTTAAATCATCAACTTTAATATTGTTATAAGTAAAATATTGCTTTTCATTATTCCATTCATATTCCATTGTTATTATATCATTATAATCCTTTTCATCTATAAAATTCATAGATACCTTATAAGTTACTTTATAATCTCCTGTTTCATTATTAAATTCTTCATCTATAAGTTCATATTCAATGTTATACTTATATGCCTCATACCCTTTAAACACATTCTCAAATATTTTAATAAGATTACCTTTATATATTTGAAACCACTCTTCTGAATGTAATAAAACTCCTGTTCCGCGATTTGCGCATACAGATTTAATGGAATAAGCATTTTGTTTAGAACGATAATTAATATCTACATCTCTTTCATAACTAGTATACCAACTATGACTATCAAGAAACTTTCCCGTTTTGCTGTACAGTATAATAAATTGAAGGTGAGAAATACTCCCACAAATAAGTTTATATTTATTATCTCCTACTACCCATTCTTCTTCCTTATATTTAGGTAAAGTACTTTTATCTCTCTCATGGTTATTGTCATATATATCCTTTAATTCCTTAAATTCTTCTATGGATAACTTTGTAACATCTACTATACCTAATATATTAAAACGTTCATTTAAAGAATCAATTTCATAGAATTTATTCCTAATTAATTGAATAAAATCATATTCTGGATAATTATATTTGCTTCCATGTATAAAAAGATATGCATCAACTTCATTATAATTTTCTATAAGCCAATGATAAGGTTCTGATGCAACATCTAGAAAATGTTTTACTTCTAACTGCTTAATATTTTTATTAGCAATCTCTTCTAATTTGTTAGATATTATTTCTTCGTTAACTTTTTGATAATCAATACTTTTAATACTCTCCACCACTACGGAAAATTCGCCTTTATTATATTTATACAGTTCATAAAAATATTTATTATCCATACAATAATAAGAATAAAAGTATGTATCATTAGATGGAAAATCAAATGAATTATCAGCGTAACAACTTCTTAACCATCCTCCATCTTCAAACATTATTTCTTTTATTTTCTTATCATTTGATAAAGTAAAAAATTTATAATATTGTTCTGCCATTTTATCACTCGATAACTTGAATCCAATATTAAAGTCTAGGACTCCATCATCAGTATAATCTTTAAATAAAATTGTAAAATCTTTTGATAAAATGATATCTCTATTATCACTAATACTAATTTCATTAATTATTGTATTAGTTTCATCTAATAACTGTAATGCAAATTGACCCTCATATTTATTCTCATTAATTGTTTTACCTTTAGTTAATACAATTTGAATCTTCTCATTGGTACCATTTTTATCTAAATCAATTTGTGCCGTTGTAATTATATCATCACTATCAATAGTATTTTGTCCTTTATCATCTTTAGATTCTTTTATTGTTTTATTACTAGTACTATTACTACATCCTGTTATTATAATAAATATAATTCCTATTACTACAAAAATTCTCTTCATTTATCTTTCCCCTCTTATTCATCTTCTGCTTATACTATTTATAAATATCTAAAAAAACCTATAATTGTATACATATGATTATATTATATCACTATATTTGTCTGCAACAAAGCTAAAAAACCACTGAAAAATACATTTGGTTATTTTTTCAGTGGTTTTATTATATAACTCTAAGTTATTATCTTAAATTTAGTAATTTATTGATAAGCTTCTTCTTTTAAAATACCTACAAAAGGTAAATTTCTATATTTCTCATTAAAATCAATACCGTATCCTACTACAAATTCATCAGGTATATCAAACCCCTTATATCTTACGTCAATATGGGCTTTTCTTCTATCTGGCTTATCTAGCAAAGTACATATACTAATTGTTTTTGCACCTCTTGACTTTAGATATTCAGATAAATAACTTAATGTTAAGCCTGTATCTATAATATCTTCAACAACTAATACATTATGACCTTCAATATCTTCATCTAAATCTTTTAATATTTTAACAACACCAGAACTTTCTGTTGAACTTCCATAACTAGAAATTGCCATAAAATCTAAGGCAATAGGAATTGTTATTTTTCTAATTAAATCAGCAACAAATACGTTTGCTCCTTTTAATACCCCTATCACAACTAACTTTTCTCCATTAAAATCACTAGAAATCTGAGTAGCAAGTTCTGTTACTTTATCAGCTATTTTTTCTTCCGATATTAGTACTTCTTTCATATCGTTTAACATGTTTTTTCCTCACTTTCAAATCAAGTCAACCATATTATAACATCAATTATTATAAATGTGAACATAATTTTTTATTTTAAGCAAAATGTTCGTGTTTCTTAACTTTTCCTCCTAGAGATTAACTCCTTAAATTCTAAGTCTAGTTTTTTATATTCCAGATCTTCTGGTGAATATTTACTTAACTCTCCTATTATATACGCAATCCTATTGTCTATTACTAATTTTTCATTTGCACTTAATTGCTTTTTATCTTTTTTATTATTCATTTCTTTTTCTAAATAATCTTTAAAATTACTTTCAACCCTGTTTATTTTATTATCTTGAAAAACTAATAATTTATCACAAATTCTTTCTAATAAATATCTATCATGAGAAACAATTATTATAGTCCCTTTATATTTTTCTAGCGTTTCTTCAAGCTTTTCTCTACTGTGTAAATCTAAATGATTTGTTGGTTCATCTAAAACAAGAACATTATTATTGTCAGAAATTAATTTTGCAATTTTTATTCTTGTCCTCTCACCTAAACTTAGATTCTCAATTCTATTATTAAGCATAGCTTCATTAAAACCTAAATTAGCTAATAATATTCTAATATTACTTAGTTTCTCTCTTGAATCATTATCAAATATATCAAGAATATAGTTATATTTATTAAAAGTAAGTACATCTTGATACATACATGATATTTTTGATGAAGAACTAACATGTAACTCTCCTGAGTCTAATTGTTTTTCGTTCATTATTGCTTTTATTAATGTTGTTTTACCACATCCATTAACTCCAAATAACCCTATTCTATCTCCTCTTTGAATATAGAAAGAGCTATTTTCAAATAAAACTTTGTCTCCATATGCTTTACTAATGTTATTAGCTTCAATTACTTTCTTCCCTCTTTTTTCACTACATATAAAATCAAAATTAATTTGCTGTTCTTCTTCAGGTTTTTTTGCTCCCTCAATCTTCATCTTTTCCAATCTTTTTAATTTAGATTTAATTTGTTTATCTTTTTTCTTGGCCTTTACTCTAAAGTATTCTTTTCCACCAAACTTATTTCCTACTTTTATAGCTTTTTTAGCTGACCCTTTATGTGCCTTATCTGACCAATTTTTTAATTGTTTAATATCTTTTTCAATTTTTTGTTTTGCTTTTTCTGTGCATATATATTCATGTAACTGACTCTCATATAAACGTTTTTTTTCATCTCTATAAAACGAATAATTACCTTTATAATTTTTTATTATACCATCTTCTATTTCCAATATTCTATTTACTGTTTTGTCAAGAAAATATCTATCATGAGAAATAATTATTATAGTACCTTTATATTTTTTTATCTCTTCTATTAACCAGGAGATACCTTGAAAATCAAGATTATTTGTTGGTTCATCCAAAATTAATAAATTAGGATTTTCAGACCATATATTTGCTAGTGCAAGTTTTGTCTTTTCTCCTCCGCTTAAATCAGAGAATCTATCTTCTTCCCATGACTTTACTTTTTCCATTCCTAAATAACTAGTTGTTTCAAAAAAAGCCTTAGTTTTTTCTTCATTATTAAGCATATTATTTATTTTATTCGATGTATAATAAGTAGATTGTAATAGATACCCAATTTTTATATTTTCTTTATTCCAAATAATTGAACCCTTATCCTGTTTTATATTACCACATATGATATTTGCTAATGTAGTTTTACCAGCACCATTATTTCCTACTAACCCTACTTTCTCCCCTAATGCAATACTGAAATTAATATTTTTTAAGACCGTCTGATCTTCAAAATCCTTTTTTAATCCTATACATTTTATCAATTCTAACATATTTATCACCTTTAACCTTTCCTAAAAAATTCTTAAGTAATTGAAACCCCCTAAGAATTTAAATTTTTACAAACAAAAAAAACCGCAAATGAACTAATCACTCACAGTTTTTGACTTTAAAAAATATATTCGTATAAATAAGCTATAAATTATATAAAAAACACGTTGCGTTATTTTTCATATAACATAACTTAAAAGTCGCATATTAACTTATTGATGTTCTTAGTTCATTTTTTATATCTAAAAAACATTATCTAATAACTATAAGCACACTAAATAAGCCAGCAAGTCATTAATAACATCTGATGATTTTGTAATAGATATAAACTATTCAATTATTTTGAAATAATTATTTTACTAAGAACATATTAAACATTTTTTTCTCCTTATTTTCCCTAATAATAGGTAATTGCAAAACTAGGAATTATAATTCTTCACATACAATATGTAGTTTTTATTAGAAGCGGGAACCCAACATATTGTATTAAAGAATCAACTGAATGTAGTTATGCAATTACTTACCTAATAGTTAATTTTTATTTTTAATAATTCCATTATATTCAACTATTTTTTAGATGTCAAGAATTACAGCAAATTTTTTTTGATGAATTTTTCATATAAGTATTGATAATATTTTTTATAATGATTATAATACAAATAGTTATATACATTATATAATTTTTTTATTATAATATGGTAAGTTTTTTCTATAAGATTTATTAATATTATTATTATTTATCACGTAGAAAAGTAATGGAGGTAATAATGGGCTATTCAGGAATATTATTTTTTATTATATTTGCAATACCAACAATACTAATTCTAGTATACGCTACTAGATCAACTTCTGGTTATAAAATTATGCTTTTAGGTATACATATTACTTTACTAGGTGGAATTATAGCAATTGATCCTGACTCTAATTTAGAAGGATTTGAATACTTAATAGTACTTGTAGGATTAATATTTTCAATAATTGGTGCATTCAAAAAAGAGTTGAAATAAAAACAATTTTAAATAGCTTAAAACCAATTAGATATTAGCTTTAAGCTATTATTTTTTAATATTATTCAATCTATAGTAACTCAAAATTTGATAAATCTAATTTTCCATTTTTTATGTTCACACTTTCGTCAATTTGAATATTTTCTATTTTACCAACAAACATCTCATGAGATCCTGTCATAATTGAATCAACGACTGTGCATTCAATATTTACTGGACAGTCTACTAAAATTGGTGCATTAACTTTACTTCCATTAGCTGTTTTAATATTCATCTTAGCTAACTTATCTTCATCTTTTCCACTTACACTACCTAAATAATTAAATTCTTTTTTAAAATCTTTAGTAGCTAAATTTACTACAAAACATTTTGTATCTTTAATCATTTGATAAGAATGTCTTGATGGAACAATACCTACCATAACCATTGGTGGATCATAACTACAATTAGTACAATATCCAACTGCAAGAGCATTATCTTTTCCATCTTTTCCTCTGCATGAAACTAATACGTTTGGCAAAGGTTGAATACTAGATTTTGCAATAACTTGTTTTTTTTCCATTATATGTAACTCTCCTTTATTATTTTACTCGGAAATAAAAAATACTACCTATAATGTGTATGTTACTCTTATATATATATAAAGTCAATATGTATTTTGATTATAATTATTAATATTATTATTTAATTTTTGCAACAATTGCAAGAACAAAAAATAAATATTTACTTTTTTACTCTATCATTGTATAATTCATATAAATATTATGCTATAATGTTTATACAAAATAATAACTTATTATGAAAGCGACTACGTCGCGTTATACTAACTATTTGGAGGTACATATGGAAAAAAAAATAAGAATTGGTATTGTAGGATATGGAAATTTAGGAAAAGGTGTTGAATTTGCAATAAAGCAAAATCCTGACATGGAATTGTCAACTATATTTACAAGAAGAGATCCAAAATCATTAGTCGTTTCAGATAATAATATTAAAGTATTATCTGTTTCTGACGCATCAAACTATAAGAATGAGATTGACGTTTTAATACTTTGTGGAGGTTCTGCAACAGATTTACCTATCCAAGGACCTGAATTTGCAAAAATGTTTAATACTGTTGATAGTTTTGACACACATGCAAAAATTCCTCAATATTTTGAATCTGTTGATAGTGCAGCAAAAGCTAATAATAACTTAAGTATTATATCTGTTGGTTGGGATCCAGGATTATTCTCTATGAATAGACTATTAGCTGAATCAGTATTACCTGAAGGTAAAGATTATACATTCTGGGGTAGAGGTGTAAGTCAAGGTCACTCTGATGCTATTAGGAGAATTAAAGGAGTTAAAGGTGCTGTACAATACACTATACCAATTGATAGTGCTTTAGAACAAGTTAGGTCAGGACAAGCTCCAGAACTAACAACTCGTGAAAAACATTTAAGAGATTGTTATGTTGTCGCTGAAGAAGACGCTGATAAATCTAAAATTGAACATGAAATTAAAACAATGCCTAATTACTTCTCAGACTATGATACAAAAGTTACATTTATTAGTGAAGAAGAATTAAAAGCAAAACATTCACAAATGCCTCATGGAGGATTTGTTATTCGTAGTGGTAATACTGGTAAAGAAAATAAAAACACTCAAATTATGGAGTTTTCATTAAAACTAGATAGTAATCCAGAACTAACAGGTAGCGTATTAGTAGCTTATGCACGAGCAATTTATCGTCTTAGTAATGAAGGCGTAACTGGTGCAAAAACTGTTTTTGATATACCACTAGCGTACTTATCTCCAAAATCAGGTGAAGAAATTAGAAAACAATTACTTTAATTTCTCAAAATATACTAAAATAGTAAAAATGTAATAGATGGCATTCTTCCTAAATGCCATCTATTTCTATTGCCTAATCTTATCAAACCAATATCCACAAAAACTGTGCAATATCCTGCAAAACATGAATTAAGCGTTTCTACAGTCCGCACAGTACCCAAAAATCTTTAGCTTATAATCCGTACACTCAAACCCTTTATCTTGTAATAATGTCTCATAAAAATCATCTTTTAATAATCCAGACATTTCTATAACTTTTCCACATTTTTTACATATAAGATGATGATGATTTTTGTTTTGTTCAATTTCTAATTCATACTTAGCTGCACTATCTCCAAAATCATGTTTTATAACAATTCCTTTTTTATTCAATATATCAATAGTTCTATAAATAGTTGCCATCCCAATAATATTATGTTTACTTTTAATTAACGTATATATGTCATTAGCTGTAAGATGCTTATCAATATTTTCAATCAGAACATTTAAAATAACTTTTCTTTGATATGTTAATCTCATATCCATTTTATCTACTATATTATTCATAATAGGGATTACATTTGCTTCCAATTTAACACCTCCAATCCATATTTTATTATAGTTTATGAATGAATGTTACATATAAAGTTTAGAAGAAACATTACTCCCATCTATAATGATTTCTTCTTCATCTCCTAGAAATCCATTAACAACTAAATCAATAGCTTGATCTTCTGTTAGACCTCTACTTCTTAGATAATTTAAGACATCCTCAGAAATTTTACCGACTGAAGCCTCATGTGTAAGAGAAGCATCTTTATTTTTATTAATAAGTTTTGGTTCAGCTATAATACTTGCATCTTCACATAACAATAATCCCATACAATCTAAATGTCCTGTTCCTGCTTTATTCCCAATCATATTACTATAAGCATCTATTTGCGATTTTTTTCTGCATATCATTCTTACTCTAGATAACCCATTAGCATTTTTCCCATTTAAATAAGTATCATCATACATTTCTACTTTTCCTTGTTTTGCTAAAACAGTTGTTACAAAATTAAGAGAAGAATTTTCGTCAAGATAGTGACTGTTTCTCATCTTAAGATTTGCAGGTACATCATGACATTTTTGTGTGAAAATTGCTTCTGCATTTTTCTTTAAAATAAGTTCCATTTTAGATTCTATAGTGTCATATTTTCCCCATCTATGAAAGCTATTCATTTCTAATTTAGCATTTTCTTTTAGAATAATTTTTGTATTCCCAAAATGCTTTCCATATAAAAATTTTTTACTAGATGCACAAGTACTCTTAAGTTTTGCTTGTACATCTTCTTCCAATACAACTAAATTTGTTGTTTTTTGAACTGCATACATTGAACACATTAGAATATTAGTTATTAGTGTGTCTTCAATTGATTCTTTTATCCAAATGAAATATCCTTCTTTAGGTCTTGCATCAAACAGTCCCCTGCTCCATTCTAATTTATTATATGCTTCAGCACTAGAAAGAACTACAACATCTTGTTCCTCACAAATTTGAACATTATTATCTATCTGAAGATAATTTACATGTTTTGCATTTTTCATAACCATTCTCCTCAATTAATTTCCATATTTTTTTATAATTATCAGATGTACAAGTTATTTCTCCATCCATCATAACGTGTGCAAAATCTGGCTCAAAATAATTTAGTGCTTTTCCCCTATGTGTAATTAATAGAACAGTTTTATCTGATAATTGTTTTTTGATAAGCAAACTTAATCTTTCAAGATTCTCTACATCAAGACCCGCATCCAATTCATCTAATATTATAAAATCAGGATCCATACTAATTACTTGAATTACTTCAGAAAACTTTCTTTCTCCTCCAGAAAAACCAATATTAACGTTTCTCTGCATTAATGATTCTATTCCTTCTATTTTTACATTCTTCTTACTAATTTTCTCTAAAAGATTTGATAGTTTAATATTTATTGAAGGAGGATTTTGATAAACTGCAGCAATTCCTTGCTTTGCTCTTTCTTCTATGTCTATATCCGTTATGTCTTTGTCCTTAAAAATAATTTTACCTTGTTTTACATTATATTTTGGAAATCCTAATAATGCATATAGAAGTGTCGATTTTCCTGAAGCATTAGGCCCTAATAACACATGTGTTTCTCCTTCGTTAATCTCTAGATTGAAATTATTTAAAACTTCTTTTCCTTCTACTTCTACTGAAAGATTATCAAATTTCAGTAAACTCATATTATTCACCTCTTTTTTATATTTTGCCAATTTTAACTTTTTATCAATTATTATATCCTTTTCTTACAAGATAATACACTTTGTTTAATTAATATTTTAGTATGATTATAATAAGTTAGTATAAATAATGATAATCATTATCATTATTTATTTAAAAAATAGGCTTTTTAAATACTAAAGCCTTATTTTGATAATTAGATTATCCTTTATTAATTTTATCATAACAATGTTATGTATTCAATAGATTAATTTATAATTTATATATTATCCTAATATTTCAGCTTTTGTTAAATAATTATTTATCTGTTCTATAAGATAGTAAGCACCTCTATATCCCATCATCGGGATAAATGGATATTCATTATCTTGTTTAAAGCTAGGATGTGTTATTTGTATAACTTTTGGATTATTTAATGCTTCAATTCCATCGGAAAATTGTATTATGGTATTTTCATTATCATCTACAATTTCAAAACCTAAACCTCTTAAATATTTACCTAAATATATATTTTCTATTTCATTATTTTTAATACTAATATTTTTATTTGATAAATTAGCAATTCGTCTTTTTAACATACTTTCCTTATAATTAATCTTATCAATTTCTGATCTATTAAAGTTATGATTAATTTTTATATTTAATGTATTGCTTATGTCATTTAACCACTTATTAGTGCCATTGATTCCATATGGTGTTAAATATATATATGGTTGTCCATATGCTTCTTCTAATAATTTTGCTGCTTTAAGACCTTCTTTATGTAATACTAAATTTAGAGTAGCCTTAGACGCTTCTTCTATAGATTTAATATTTGTATTTAATATAAATGTCGTATTAATATTTAGCGCAAAATAATCATTCATTAATCTTGTTATTTCATATAAATCACTGCTTTGATTATAATTATATATTCCTAATCCTAATATATTATAATAGGGTAATTTTTCTAGCTTTGGCTGATTTTTTGCAATTTCTTCAACTAAGATTGTTAGTGTTTCTTCAACCCCTTGTCTAAAATCATTTTGAAAATTGCAATTTGGAAGTACTATTATTTTGCTGTTTATTTGATCTTGAACTTGTGCTTTCACGCTTTCAAGATCAATACCTATAATTGAAGTTATAGATGAGCCTATAATAAATATATATTTTGGTTTTTCAATACAATCCACCTCTACTATAGCATCAATTATCTTCTCTTCATCACCAAATGTTACATCGTGTTCATCCATATGAGTTGTAAATGTCTTAGCACTTATATCTCCACCAAACTGCATCAGACCTTCAATAGAAAAATGAGTTGTACCAGCAGGCCCAAATTCAATAATTATTGCATCGTTTATACCATTCAAAGCCCATAGAATACCCATTCTGTCAGAAGCTATAGGATTTTCTTTGTATAGTTTCATTATCATAATCTTCCCTTCATACTAGATTTATGTTTTTTCATTATGTTCATCATACTATCATCATCATCTAAAGTTAATAACGCTTCTTTCATACCTTCTGGAATTTTCTTCATATTAAGAAGTAATTTTTTCATAGGTTCAGGAATATTTTTTAAGCTTCTGATTTTTTCTTTTACTTCATCTTCCATTATACTTTCATTATTATCTATAAGACTAAGTATTCCCTTCTCTTCAACAATGTTTTTAAGAACCTGTATTATTTTTTCAAATCCAATTTTTTTTCCACAGTTATCAGTTACAATTTGGATAATATTATGTTCTGCAAGAATCATTGGGCTTTCATGCCCAAAATAATAATTAGGTTTTAATTCTCCATATAAACGACGTAATGGCGCAACATTTGCCATTCGTACAACATAGGGATTTACTTTTTTATCTATCAATTTATCAATAATCTCTCTATCACTTATTGTTAATTCTCTGCACTGAATAATCATTGGTTTCATTCCTAGACATACTAAGAAATGGGTAAATTCAAAACAATTAAATGGTGTATTCCCATAAATAAATGTTTTATCCTGTAATAATTCTTTAGCATCCAATAACTCATTAGCTATATTTTTATAATTTGCTTCGATATGATAACTAAAATCAATATCTAACTTATGTCCTATCATTTTATATGAGTTAACAATTTCATCTAACTCTAAAGTAGTTGGAAATACTACATATGGAATATTTAATATCTTTTCCATTTGTTCTGCAAGCCCAAGTGCCGTAGGTTCCACCACAATATTTAATACACTTTCAGCAGCCTTTTGTATATTTTCAATAGTAACTTTAGTTGGAATATTAATCGAAACATTTATATCATTTTTTACTAATTCTCTATATAGTTCCGTTTTCTCTACATCTATATACTTAAATCCTAAGATATTTACAGTCTTTGCCTTTTTTTCTTTGGGCATCATAAGAGTTGCTAACTGTTCTAGTGCTTTTTTCATTCCATCAATATGACTATTGCTTTTAAAATGCTCAGTTCTAACTATAAGTAACTTAGTATTCACCTGATCTTTTAAACTATTTAATATACTAGCTACATCTTCACCTATAAGTTCTACAACACATGTTGTAATAACCATTAATGCTTTTGGTTTTTCTTCCTTATCTATTTTTTTTATAATTTTTACTAGATCTTCTTCGCATCCAAAAGTGATATCTTGCTGTTCTAGAACAGCAGAATATACACGATCTTTTCCATTTTGTCGCATCATAGCAAAGTCTTTTCCATAATATGTACATTCTTCTGTACCAATAATTAGTAATGTTAAATCCTCAATATAAGATGCTGTCATAACTGCTCCAAAAAGAGGACAATGTGGTCCAGGAAACCTTGCTTTACTTAAACTTATAATATCTTTATCTTCTTTTATATTAGTTAGTCTATATTTTTCATCTAACACCTTTTATTACCTCCCCTAAACACTTTTATAGGTCTAATATTAACTGTACTTTTATTCTTTTTCATTCTTTAAAATTTTATCTGCTAACATCATATAAGTGTTCGTCATCTCATCTTTTGGAAAAGCTTCCACTACAGTCTTTCCTACGTTTTCAGCTTTTTGAACAATAGAATTTCTAGGTATATGCTGTATAATTGTTGTATCTAATTCAACACTCAGTTTCCTTACTAACTCTTCTTCATTTTCAATATTTTTTGCATTTAATATTAATCCTCCAAGAGTAGCATATTCCCGATTAGAGAACTGTTTTACAGCTTTTACAATATTACTAGCTGCGTACATACTCATCATTTCACCACTAGTAACAATGTAAACCTTATCTGAATACCCTTTTCTAAGGGGCATAGCAAAACCTCCACATACAACATCTCCTAAAACATCATAAATAACAATATCTGGTTTATATATTTGATATGCATTTAGTTCTTCTAATGTCTCAAAAGCAGAAATTATTCCTCTTCCTGCACAACCTATACCTGGTGTTGGTCCACCAGCTTCTAAACACAATACTCCTCCATCTCCAATAACTACTAAATCTTCTAGTTTAACATCTTTTTTCTTTTCTTTTAATGTATGTAGAATAGTTGGAATTCTTTTTCCACCCACAAGACTTTTAGTAGAATCAGCTTTTGGATCACATCCAATTTGCATAACTGTTTTACCTTTTGCTGCCAAAGCTCTAGATAAATTAGAAACAGTAGTAGATTTACCAATTCCACCCTTTCCATATATAGCTATTTTTTTCATAATTTCATCATTTTTAATTGTTGTTTTGTTTTAATATTAATCATAATTACTCTCCTTTCTCATTAATATAATGATAACAATTATCATTATATTTAACATTTAATAATTTTAGATTTTCTTTAATTTCTTTTGATATATTTCAAAAAATATGATACGATATTCATAATCATTATCAATTAGTTTAGGGAGGAAATTATGAATATTTTTTTAACAAAAGATAATAACATTATAGATTCTCATCTTAATCATGTACTAAAAAGCTATTATTACACGACTGGTTACTCTATATACGCATATACTCCCACAGGACAATTAATTGACAAAGAGACGAAAGAACAGGCGGAAGGATTGATAGAATATATAAATCATCTTTCTCAAAAGATAGTTCCTTTAATACATAACTCTTCTTTTTTAGATAAAGATTTTTTATTATATGAAATCTTTAAAAATATATATACAATTGTAGCACCCGTAAAAGAAAATAATAGATTAATTATGTATTTAATGATCGAACCTTTTATAATAACTAATTTATCTACATATGAAAAAAAATGTTATTATAAAAGTTTTTTCAAGAATTGTGAAATATCAATACCTTATTTAACCTTTATAAATTTTCCATACATTCACAGTAATCGTATAAATTATTTAGGACAATTATTTTATCATTTAATGTCAAATGGTATTTATATTGGTGAACAACATTCTTTTCCTAAACTTTCTATGGAACAAACTAAATGGGGTAAATGTTTACCACTAGATAGTTTTGAATATACACAAGGATTTATTAATTATCCAATTTTGAAACAAATTTGTGATTACTTAGTAATTAAAGATATAGACAATGCTATAAAAACATATTGTATGATACAAATGTTTTCAGAACTTCCTTGTAACGATAGCTGTATAATTAAAATTTATAAATATCAATTGATTTCTTTAACCGTAATAATACAATATCACCTATCCAATTATTTTAAAGATATGACTTCCCAGTTACATGAAGTATCAACTAAGTGTATTAAAAGCATTGATAAGCATTGTGATTATATTATACTTAATCAATTTGGAGAATCAATTATTAGAGAATTTTATAATGTTATAAAAAAACATAATTCAAAAGAACTTTCTCCAAATATTTATAAAGTTTTAGAGTACATCCATAACAATTATATGAAGAATATTAAATTAAGCGATATTGCACAGAGTATCCCAATGAATGAAAGTTATTTATCAACTCAATTTAGACAAGAATATGATATGCCTTTAAAACAATATTTAAATCAATATCGTATTAATCAAGCTACAATACTTATTAAGAATTCTAATTATAATTTAACTCAAATAGCCTTAAAAGTAGGATTTGAATCAACTAACTATTTTTCTACTGTTTTCAAAAAATATAATCATTTAACTCCTAGACAATATTATAAAAAATATCATAATACAAATATAGGACAGCAAATATCTTAAAAGAAAATCTCAAAAAACTGAGATTTTCTTCACTTTTCCAATTTATAAATTAGATAATTTATACCGGATACTATAATACCTCCTCCAATAAAATTACCTATTGTTACAATTGATAAATTATAAAAGATTGATGTAATAGTAATATTAGCTCCTCCAAAATATCCTATAAATAAAAAATACATATTAGCTACAATATGTTCTGTCCCACTTAATACGAAGACAGTTATTGATAACCAAACTACCACAATTTTTGCAATCTCGTCTTTACAGCTATATGAAAGACAAACTCCTGTACAAACTATAATATTACATAATATACTATTAAATAATAATTTAACTATCGGAATATTAACTTTATACGTTGCTTTGCTAATTGCAAGATCCATAGTCTTTTCGTTAAATATACCAGAAATATTTGTCATAAATGCTATAAATATCGCACCAATTAAATTGGCTACAAGAATTATTAATAGGATTTTGATAATTTTTTTAAATTTAGTATTCTTATTATATACTGCTATCATAACCATACTATCACTTGTAAATAATTCTGCCTGCATTAGTAATATAGCAATAATACCTAATGGAAATACAAGAGCTCCTAGAAAAGAACCTATTCCTGGGTCACCTGTAGCTGCAGAAAGTTTAAAATAGGCTATAGCACCCACTGAAATATACATTCCTGCTAATATTCCTTGAAGTAATAAGGTTATCAGCGATTTATTTGCTTTGTTTTTACTAATATTTAATATGTACTCTGTAAGTGCCTTTGGACCTGAATAATTTTTTCCCATGTAATAATCCTTTCATCTTATGTCATCACTATGTCAAAAATATTATATCATATTTATTTACTTTTTTCTACATCTGACCCCCTTAACCGCTGGATTGTATGATATTAATTAACTCTAAAATTACATTAAGCTATCAAATATCATCATATAATTAAATCCAAGATCAACAAAATCAATTTTGTCAAAACCATATTGTGAGACAATAGATTTCATTTCATCTGGAGATATTCGTACATGCATAGGTGGTCCAAAAGACTGATTATCTTTTTTACATTCAATAATAATTAATTTACCTTTTTGTTTTAATACTCGATTTACTTCTTTAAACATATCCTTTTTTTCTTCAAGATTAATTGTATGGAGAACTGTAGACATAAAACAAATATCAATATGATTATCTTTAATAGGCAATATACCTGTTATATCTACAGCTGTTGATTTAATATTTTCAATTCCCATAGCCTTATGTCTTATAGTAAAATTATTAATTATCATTTCAGAAATGTCAAATGCGTATACTATACCTTCATTCCCTATAATTTTTGATGCCTCAATAGCATAATCTCCTGCTCCACAACCTAAATCAAGAAAGATTTGCCCTTCTTGAAGATTCATTTTATCAAAAATAATCGTTGGATCTTGGATGAAAAAACTACTAGGTCCAAATCTATTTTTATTTCCTTTACATCTATTACCCTTAAATATTATATCTTTATTCACCTTTAATTCTCCTCTTATAATTATTCTATAAAGTAATTACAAAACTACATTTAGTTGATTCTTTAATACAATATGTTATTTAGTTACTATTGTCATTACTTTACATTTTATATATAATACATAAAAGATTCAATTTTTGTCTTATCATTTTCATTTTTATTTCCATCAAAAGTTAAATTAAGTATAGGTTTTGCATTTTCTTTCTTAAATTCATCATGTAATACATTTAATGCTATTCCTGTATTTTCATACATAGAAGAAACTCTAATAATACCATTAAGTTTTGGTAAATTTCCTAATATTTTTGCTTCTCTATACCTTCCATTTCCCCCTGAATAATATCCTATTGTCTCATCTGCAATAGTAATAATATTATCTAAATTTTTTTCAAAAGGACTTTCATCTACTAAACATGTAGATATTCCATTTATATACTTTCTAAATTCATACAAAGTTTCCTGTAACTTACATAAATTCTCATTAGAATTATGATTAAGAAAATCATTCCACTTTATTAACATTGCTTCACTTAGAGGACTATATATAACTTTATTTCCCATCTCTTCCAAACTACTAAAAGTGAAATTGTTCATAAAATCATTATATAATATTAAATCTTCTCCTATTGCAAAAATTTTTTTATTATACTTTTCGTTATTTATTTCAGTATATATATTTATAGCTATATTTTTAAGTTCTTCTATTTCAAATTTATTATTTTTTATTAATTTAATAATTTCATCTAAATATTTATCCCTATATTTTATAGGAGAAACTCTAATGATATCCCCTGCTAATAATCCCCAAAATATTAACTCCAGCTCTTCTTTATCTTTATACAAAATGTCTTCAATAAATGGGGCCACTATTGATACGTGTTCAAATCCTTTTTCATCTAATTTTGTTCTCAGTAATCTATTATACTGTCCATATACTTCTGTTCCTTCTGTTTGAGGCACTAAAATTGCTATATTATCATTATCGTCCCATACTTCTTCAAGTTTTTTAAACACATCTCCCAATAGGGCGGTTAATGAAAAATACTCATTTGTCATTGTATATTTTCTACCTATATTTATAGATTCCTTACTTGTTTGAGGTAAAACTTGTGCATGAATTCCTTTTTTATTTAATAATTCTTTCCCAATTTCTGAATAAGGATAAATATAAGGTAAATATACTGTACTATTATTATTTAGATCATTTATACAGTTTACTATATTTAATGTTTTATGTGATATTTTATTTTTATTAGTTTCCATGCTATATGCTTTTTCAACTTCTATTTTATTTAAACTATTAATAAAAGCCTCTACCCTTGTAATCACTCCAACACTTGAAGAATGTTCATCGACTTCAATATTTAAATATGGTTTCTTTCCCATTATTTCTTTAAAATAATGAGTTAATACAGTATCTGGACCACAACAATGATGTGTGAGAAATATACCATAAAAATTAGGCTGCTTTTTAACAGTTTGTGCTGCTTCTAATATGTGTTGACCAAATGGCCAGTACATGTTGGGATGTTCTTTTACTAAATCTCCTTCTGGCAAATCAAAGAACGAAATAACTTTATATCCCATATTCATAAGTTTATCTGGTATTGACATATTTAATATAGGATCAACTACTCCATATATTTTAGATATTATAACAAAAACTTTTTCATTAGGAGTTATATCACTCATAACTTTTTTACTATTATCTTCTAATATTTTTTCAAAATTGTGAGCTGCTTTTACACCTTCTTGCAAAGCATATATTGTTTCTTCATTATTTTTTCCAAGTTGTTTCCCAATCTTCAAAAAACTTTCTTTCATAAATTTAGGACCTAAATTAAAGGCTATCGTTGGTGATAATAACTCTATTCCTTTCTTATCTAATTCCATTGCTCTATTTACCATCTTAAAAGCTAATTGCATATAAGCACACCCATAATTCTGTCTAGTATGCGAATCTATATGCTCAACTGTAAATAAATCAGGGAAAAATATATAATCAACATTTTTCTCCATCAATTCAGCTATATGACCATTAACTAATTTTACTGGATAACAAGTTTCATCCAAGGAATATTTCTGTCCTAATTCAATTGTTTTTTCACTTGTCTTATTAGATAGTAATACATTTAATCCTAACTTTTCAAAGAAAACACTAAACATAGGATACATACCATATGTGAATAATGCTCTAGGAATTCCTACAGTTTTTTTATTTTTATCAATTTTACCAGTATATCCTTCAAAAACTATATTATGAACTGTATCATTAAAAGTTTTTTTCTTCGTTACCTCTACTTTTTCTATCGTATCATTTGTAATAATTGGGTTATCATTAATCAAAAATCCCTTAAATGCACTTTCCTTAACCCCTTCTTCTTTTGCAAGAATTGCTACTCCATAAGCACCTGTTACACTAAAAAACGGTGGAACATATATTTCCTTTCCTGTAATAACTCTAAACGCATTTACAATCCCTTGATTATAGGCAATTCCTCCTTGTAAAAATATTTTTTTACCTATTTTCTTTTGTCCCACTACTCTATTTATATAATTTTTCGTAATTGAATAACAAAGTCCAGAGACAATATCCTCTATATTTTCTCCTCTTGATAAATTTGCACCTATACTTGTTTCCATAAATACTGTACATCTTTCTCCTAAATTTATAGGCGCATTACTATTTAATGCTATATCACCAAATTCATTAATAGGTATATTAAATTTCTTTGCTTGTTCTTCAATAAAAGATCCTGTTCCAGCCGCACATATCTTGTTCATTTGAAAATCTGTTACAACGCCATTACTAATACTAATATATTTTGAATCTTGACCTCCAATTTCAAATACTGTATCTACATTTTTGTCTATGGTTACTGCAGCTTTTGCTTGTGCAGTAATTTCATCTTTTATGATATCTGCGCCTATGAGGTTACCAATCATATATCTACCAGAACCTGTTATTCCTACACCTATAATTTTAATTTTTTCTCCATACTTATCTTTTATTTCTTTTAACCCTATCTTAATTGATTTAATTGGGTTTCCATGAGTTTTTAAATATATGTAATGGACAATATTATTATTACTATCCATTAGTACTAAGTTTGTACTTGTTGAGCCTATATCTACACCTAAATATAAATCTTTTTCATTAATATTATCAGATACACAAATATGTTTACTTAAACTATCTTTTTCCCCATATAATTTCAGTTCAGGTAACTTAATTTCATCATTTTTATCTTTATAAAATTTATTATTCTCTAAATATGATGCTATTTCTTTTAAATTAATACTCATTTCTTCCTTTTTAGCAATATAAGCAGCTCCTATAGCTCCTATATTACTAAAGTTATCTGGAATAATTAACTCTTCTTCATTTAAATTTAGTACATCTTTTAATGCAATAATAATTCCTTCATTATAAGCTACTCCCCCTAATAAAAATATTGGTTTTTTAATTGGAAGTTTTTTAATTACTGATCCTCTATAGTTTTTAATTACTGCATATGCTAATCCTAATAAAATATCTTCAATACAAACTCCTTCCTGTTGATGATGAGTAATATCTGTTTTAGCAAACACACTACATCTACCTGCTATTCTTGGGATAGTTTTAGCTTTATTTACATAAGTAGAATAATCTTCTAATTTTAAATTTAATCTAGATATTTGTTCTTCTAGAAAAGAACCTGTTCCAGCAGAACAGTTAGAATTCATAGCGATTTCTATTTTCGACTTATCTTGTTCACTAAAATTAGTAATATACTTTGCACTTTGTGCACCAATTTCAATTATTGAATTAATATCGTTATTAACTCTTAGACTCCCTTCTACTACTGCAGTAACTTCGTTAACAAATTCTACATTACAATATTTTGCAAGAAATTTACTTCCACTACCTGTTATAGCTCCAACATTTATATTTTCTAATTTATAGCAATTGCTTAATTCTTCAATTACATTTTTTAACTCTTCTTTTATCCTTCCTTTATGTAATATGTATTTATTATATTCGAATTCATTATTACAATTCATCAATGAAATTTTTAATGATGAATATCCAATATCTATTCCTATACTGTACATTATTTATCCTCCTATTATTTTTCTTAATAATGATTTCAAAACTACATAATATACCCAACATAGAGTTGATAATCTTTATCATTTACATTTTATATCTATTATAATATAATTAATCTGTAATTAATGTATCTATAGATACTCTTGATTAATTTAATTTAAATTAGTACTTCATATAAAATGTAGTTTACTAATATTTTAGAAGTAATGAAAGGATGATTATTAAAGTGAAGAGGTATATAGATGTTCTATATAAATGTCCTTTATTTAAAGGCAAAGAAAAAAATGAAATATTAGATATATTATCTTTAACTAATCATAAAATTAATGACTACAATAAAAACGAGTTTATATTTAGAGCTCATGAGACTCCTGTTTATATAGGAGTTATTTTAGATGGAAGTATTGAATTTCAAAATAACCTTAAATCAGGAAAATATTATAATGTTTTGTATAAAAAAAAGGGCGAGGTTTTTGGTGGAGCAGTTGTTTTATCGGATTCCCCAATATATAAATTTGATGTTATAGGAAAAACAAAATGTACTTTATTATTAATTCATAAACAAAGCGTACAAAATATTCTTTTTAGAGACTTAACTATTTCTAAAAATATAATAAGTTTATTTTCTAAAAGCGTTATGCTTCTAACTAAAAAAATAGAACTATTTTCATACTCATCTATTCAACAAAAAATAGCTTATTGTTTATTAACAAATATTAGCTCTGAAGAAAATAATATCATTCACCTTCCCTATTCAAAAAAAGCTTGGGCTGAACATATAAACGTATCTCGTTCTTCTTTATCAAGAGAGTTAAAAAAACTAAGTGATAGTGGAATAATTAAGGTTAAGAATAAAGTTATAAAAGTTTCAGATAAGGAAGAATTAGAAAAAATCTTAGATGATATGTAGGTATAAGGAATATTTCAAAAAATAAGACAGGGTAAAGTTCCCTGTCTATAATATAATTTACTGTGTATTAAGTTATTGTTTAACTCCTCTTACTTTATCGTTAATAGCCTCTAAAGTATACCCCTGTTTTTGTAAAATCTGTACTACATCTTCTCTACTATTAGGTACATAGGTTTTAATTAACTCAGCTTGACCATCTAACATATATTCTCCAAGTGCCGCTGGCAACATAAAGGAATCTCCTAAAGCAAAAGGATATTCTTTTGAATTATGAAAAACTTTACCTTTTCCTGCAACACATATATAGATATGATAATTATTCTCTGTTTTTTGTTTTATAGTTTCTTTTAGTACAATTTTCTCTAGTGAAAAATAGGAGTTTGCTACATAATAGATTATTTCGTTTTTTCCATCTTTTATACTTAGTCCTTCTGCAATCTCTTTGCTATGCTTACCCTCAAAATCAATTACATCAAGAGATTTTTCTACATGAAGCTCCCTCATATTTCCATCTAGACCTATTCTATTCCAATCATAGACTCGATAAGTAGTATCTGAATTTTGTTGAATTTCTGCAAGTAGGATTCCATCCTCAATGGCATGTACCAATCCAGCGGGAATATCAATCACATCTCCTGCTTTCACTTCCACTTCGTTTAAGACATCTTCAAGACATCCTTCATTAAGAGCTTTTACAAAATCCTCTTTAGATACACCATCTCTTAACCCTGCAATGAGCTTGGCTCCTGTTTTTGCATGTAGGATGTACCATGCTTCGCTTTTACCTAATTCACCGTTCTCTACATGTATTGCATATTCATCTTCTGGATGAACTTGTACAGAAAGTTTATCTTTGGCATCAATAAACTTAATAAGCAGAGGAAATTTGTCGTTAATATTCATAGGATGTCCAATGATTTCATCCCCATGGCTGAGTAGTACTTCTTTTAATGTCTTTCCTGCCAAAACTCCATTACGAATGGTAGAGTTACCATTATCATGACAAGCTATCTCCCAGCTTTCACCTGTATGCTCATAGGGTATCTTTTTATTCAATTTATCTTGTAATGAGGTACCTCCCCATACACGTTTTTTATAATCTGGTTCAAAAAATAATGGATATAACATACTATCCTTGACCATAATACGCACCTGCACCATGTTTACGAAGAAAATGTTTATCTAAAAGTTCTTTTTTCATGCTTTCTTTTTCACTAATATCTTTAAGAACAATTGTAGCATAAGCCATATGAGCTACTTCTTCAAGTACAACAGCATGATAAACTGCATCAGATGGACTTTTACCCCATGTAAATGGTCCATGTTCATGTACCAATACTGCTGGAACCTGAGAAAAATCAATCCCTTTTACATTAAATGTCTCAACGATGACTTTTCCAGTTTCTTTTTCATATTCTCCTTGAATCTCACTATTTTTCATTGGTCTTGTACAAGGAATATCTCCATAAAAATAATCACCATGTGTTGTCCCAAAAGCTGCTATTTTTCTACCTGCTTGAGCAAAACTAGTAGCCCATCTTGAATGAGTATGAACAATACCTCCGATACTTGGTGATGCTTTGTATAACTCCAAATGAGTTGCAGTATCTGAAGAAGGCTTGTACTTACCTTCCACAACTTTACCATCCATATCTATAACAACCATATCCTCAGCTGTCATATTTTCATAATCAACACCACTTGGTTTAATAACAACTAAACCTTTTTCTCTATCAATTCCACTAACATTGCCCCATGTATAGGTAACTAAATTTCTCTTAGGAAGTTCCATATTTGCCTTAAATACTTGTTCTTTTAACTTTTCTAACATATTATCTCCTTCCTATTTAACATCTGCTTTTATTTTCTTTAATCTCTTCATAATATCATTAGCTCCACGACCAAAATAGTCGTGTAATTGTTCATATTCTTTATATAACTTTTCATATACTTCTACGTTTTCAGGAATTGGCTTATAAACTTCTTCTTTAAGCTTAGCCATATTCTTTGCTGCATCTACAATATTATCATATCCACCAGCATCTGATCCTGCTGCTACTGATGCAAACATAGCCGCACCAAGGGCAGGGGTTTGTGCTGACGCTGAAATACGAATTGGCTTTTTAGTAATATCTGCAAAGATTTGCATTAACATTTTGTTTTTCTCTGGAAGACCACCACAGGCATATAATTCATTAACTGGTACACCAGACTGCTCAAATGTATCTATTATTTTTCTCTTTCCAAAAGCTGTTGCCTCAATCAAGGCTCTATATAATTCTTCTGGCTTTGTAAGTAATGTCATACCAAGGAAAACACCTGTAAGATTGGTATCAACAAGCACTGATCTGTTTCCATTCCACCAATCAAGAGCAATAATACCACTTTCACCAGGTTTAAGTTCTCTAGCTTTTTCTTCAAGATAAACATGGATATTCTTACCCTGTTCTCTTGCTTCTACTTGGTATTTTTCTGGAATACAGTAAGTTGTAAACCATTCAAAAATATCTCCAACCGCAGATTGTCCAGCTTCATAGGCAAAATACCCAGGTATAGCACCGTCTTCAACAACACCACACATACCATCGACTAACTTTTCTTCTGAACCAAGTAAAATATCACAAGCACTGGTTCCCATAATCATTAGCATTTTACCTGGCTTAGTTACATCAACCGCAGGTGCTGCTACGTGAGCATCTACATTTCCAACACATACTGAAATCCCTTCATTTAGCCCCATTTGTTCTGCCAGTCCAGCTTGCAATTCACCAGCTTTTGAACCAATTGGAAGAATATCACCAATAAACTTTTCTTCAACAACGTTTTTCAATTTTGGATGTAGACTTTCAAAAAATTCTTTATCGGGAAAACCTTCTTGTTTATGCCAGATAGCTTTATAACCAGCTGTACAGCTATTACGAACCATATTACCTGTCATCTGCATAGTAATCCAATCTGTTGCTTCCATAAAAGCGTAAGTTGCATCATAAATTTCAGGAGCTTCATCAGCTATTTGCCAAATCTTAGGAATTAACCATTCTGATGAAATCTTATTACCATATCTTGCAAGAAAAGTTTCTCCACGTTCTCTAGCAATAGCATTTAACTTATCTGCTTCATCTTGAGCTGCATGATGTTTCCATAACTTTGTCCATGCATGAGGATTGTCTCGATATTCATCAAGCTGGCACAAAACTTTTCCATCCTTATTAACAGGCATCATAGTACAAGATGTAAAGTCCACACCTATTCCTATTACATCATCCTTATTAATTCCAGCTATTTCCATTGCTTTTGGAACACTAGATACAAGTACATCCACATAATCATCTGGGTTTTGCAAAGCCCAATCATGTCCCAATTTAATATCTTTATGAGGTAATCTTTCATCAATAACATGATCTCTATAAGGGGTTACATGTGATGCAACCTCATTGCCATTACTAACATCAATAATCACTGCACGACCTGATTGTGTTCCATAATCTATACCAATCGTATATTTACTCATTCTACTATTCCTCCTTCCAAACACATCTAATTCATAATTAATGTTCCTAATCATCTATTCAATAATTCTTATCTAGATTTCAAGTTCCATACTAAGTCTTGAATCTTAAGTTCTTGCCTAAAGGTGCTTATATTTGTATTATTATTTATTAAAACTGTTTCAATGTCCATAAATTCTGCAAAATCTAATAATTGCTCTGCATTTACATCCATTGAATAAACTGTATGATGTGCTCCACCAGCTAAAATCCATGCTTTTGCTCCCTCATTAAGAGATGGCTGTGGTACCCACAAAGCTTGAGCTACTGGAAGCTTTGGCATTTCATTTGGTGCTTTTACAGCATCTACTTCATTAATGATCAATCGCATTCTTCCACCTAAATCAACTAAAGAAGCATTAAGAGCTGGTCCTGTTTTGCATTCAAAAGTAAATCTTGCAGGAGCAGCTTTTCCACCAATACCTAGTGGATTCACTTTAATATCCACAACAGAGTCAGCAATCGTTGGACAAATCTCTAACATATGTGCTCCTAAAACCATTGGATTAACTGGATCCATATGATAGGTATAATCTTCCATAAAAGAAGTCCCCAATCCTGTATTAGTTCCCATAATCTTAGTTAAACGTACCATAGCGGCTGTTTTCCAATCACCTTCACCAGCAAATCCATATCCTTTTTCCATTAATCTCTGTACTGCAAGACCAGGTAATTGATCTAATCCATGAAGATCTTCAAAAGTTGTAGTAAATGCTCCAAACCCTCCATCAACTAAAAATCTTTCCATACCAATTTCAATTTTAGCTTGGTATTTAATTGATTTCACACTATCAGCAGATTCATCAATAATATTGTAGTTCTTTTTATACTCTTCATATAATGCATCTACTTCTTCATCAGTTACGGCATTAACATACTGGGCTAAATCTCCAACACCATATCCATTGATTTCCCAGCCAAATTTAATCTCAGCTTCAACTTTATCTCCTTCAGTTACTGCCACATAACGCATATTATCACCAAAACGGGCAATTTTTAGGCATTTTGACTCAGCAATAGCTACACAAACATTCATAAAACAACTAAGTTGCTTTTTAACTTCTTCTTCTTCCCAATAACCAACAATAACTTTACGTGGTTGTCTAAGTCTAGTATTAATAAATCCAAACTCTCTTCCACCATGAGCGGATTGGTTAAGATTCATGAAGTCCATATCAATTTCACCCCAAGGAATATCACGGTTAAATTGAGTATGCAGGTGAACAAAAGGCTTACTAAGTATACTTAATCCTTTAATCCACATTTTTGCTGGCGAGAAAGTATGCATCCATCCAATAATACCTGCACAACTAGGATCATTGTTCGCCTCTTTCATAAGTGAAGTAATTTCTTCAGATGTAGTGAGTAGTGCCTTAAACTCAACTTTATAATCTAATGATCCTTTTTCATTAAGACCTGTTACAATACCCTGTGAATCCTGTTTTACCTCCTCTAAAGTTTTAGGTCCATATAAATGTTGACTTCCTGTTACAAACCAAAATACATAGTTTTTACTTAGTTTCATCATATGCCTCCTTAATGGTACGAATATATATTTTAATTAGTTCTATTTCAAACTACTTTCTTTCTGCTTTCATATCCCTATAATTATTATATTTGAATACTACGACTATAGCAATCAGAAAATTCTGCTTGCCTTACATGATTCTATCTATACATGAAATTTGAGCTGTTTCTTCAATTAGTTCTGCAAGATATTCTGTTTCACGTACCTTATCACCAACTGCTACAATTCCATGTCCTTTAAGTAAAAATGCTTTTAATACTGTATTATTAGTATAATAACATAGTATTTTATCAATTTCATCTTCTGTTATAACTGGTTTTATAATATCAATAACAGGTATCTGGTTAACAAGCTTTAATTTTGCATGTTGTGTTATCGTATCTAGCACTTTTTCACGTAAAGACCAGGCAATTGACCAAGGAGCATGACAATGGACTATTGAATTGATATTATTATTAAGTTTATATATCTCTCTATGTAAATAAGCTTCTCTAGAAGGTTTCCCATCTCCTTCAATAACTTGTCCATCGAGAGTAGTCAGTATTATATTATCCATAGTACAGTCTGTAAAAGAAATACCACTTGGTTTAATCAGCATCATGTCCTCACCTGATATTCGAACACTAATATTTCCACCTGTACCTGTTTGTATTCCTGTATTATATGCTCTCTTAGCAGCATCTATAAATTCCCTTTTCAATTCATCAATAATTAATTTATCCATTTTTTTCCTTTCTATTTAAGATCTTGACTTTCAGAAACTATTCTAAAAATAGTCTCATATGATTCAATATCTAAACTTGATCTGCCAACAAATACACCATCAATATGTGGTTGCTTCATTAACTGTTCTGCATTACCTGCTGTAACACTACCTCCATAAACAATTTTAAATTCATCACCATTTTGTGATTCATCATATAAACTATTCAGTAGTTGCCTTATAAACATATGGACATTATTAGCATATTCTGCACCAGCACTTTCCTGTTGTCCAATTGCCCAAATTGGTTCATATGCAAATATAATTTCCTTAGCCGCCTCATAATCAACTCCAAATAAAGCAGTTCTAATATCCATCTCTAATACTTCATTAGTTCTCATAGCTATTTTATCATTAAGATCTTCTCCAATACATAAGATTGGAATAAGCTTATTTTCTAATGCTAACTTAACTTTACGGTTAATACTAACATGTGTATCATTAAAAAGTGATCGTCTTTCAGAATGCCCTATTTCAACATATTTAAGTCCCATTTCCACTAATGAACGAACAGAAACTTCACCAGTAAAGGCGCCTGAATGTTCATAACACATATTTTGTGCACCTACATTAACTACGCAGTCAGATAATATATTATTGACCCTATCTAAGACTGTAAATGTTGGTAGAACATAACTCTCAACTGAATCATTCAAAATGGTACTTTTATTAATTATTGTAGCTAACTGGCATGCTTCTGAGTCAGAGAGATACATTTTCCACCCAGCACCAAATATTGGCTTTTTCATAAAATCATTCCTTTCCATAAACAAGTGTCTTCCTTTGGAATTTTAAGTCGTTAGCAATCATCCATAATCTGCAATCACTAACCAATAAAGTTTTCATCTTCAATTTCATTGATTAAGTTTACTTTAGGTACAGAACGTCCACCAATGTACTCATTGTCCAACCATACATCTACTATTTTTTTAGCAAGTTCTGTAGCAATTACTCTTGCTCCCATTGTAAGCACATTGGCATTATTACTTAATTTAGCTCTTTCAGCAGAATACACATCATGGCAAACTGCTGCTCTAATTCCTTTAAACTTATTGGCAGTCAATGCCATCCCTATACCTGTTCCACAAATTAATATACCATGTTGTACTTCTGACTCTTTATCTTTAATCAATGCAACTGCTTGTTTAACTATGTTAGGATAATGGGTCCCATCATTAGAATCAACAACTCCTACATCTATAAATTCAATACTCCTTGTTTCAACTAAATATTCCTTTATAGCATCTTTAAGCTCTACAGCAGCATTATCACAACCAACAACTAATTTCATAATTATCCTCCTTTGATAACTTTCTCTTTAATCTTATTCTTTAATACCCCAATTTTCTACAGCTTTTCTCAATTCTTTCATATTATCCGGTATATTACTATATGATCCTTCTTTAATAACTAGTTCTATACCTTGTCTCATAGCTCTTCCACCAGCACTAGCACCATCAGGATGTCCCTGAATCGCACCACCTACTGCCATAATAATATCTAAGCCAAGTTCATTTACATACTTTGGTACCATTCCAGGATGAACGCCTCCACCTACTGCAGGCATAACAGATTTCTTAGAATAATATGGTAATGATAATTCCTTAACCGTTTCAAAATACTTTTGATGACTAAGTGGATAATTACCATATGGTGTGTTAATAACAACCATATCCGCACCTGCTAACCTTGGAAATCTTCCTACTGCCAACTGTGAACTAAGTCCTGAACTAAGTCCTTCATACAACATACCAGCACTTGCATAATGTCCTAATATTGGCACTTTCACTTTCTTAGCCAAACTGTGAAGAGTGCTATAACCTACAGCCGCAAAATTCACCATAATTGCATCAACACCTAAATCCTCTGCATGTTCAGCATTGCTAAATATTTTGTCAACACTATCAGTGATATTTGCCACATACTTTGTTCTAGTTCCTGTTATTTCAAATGCTTGGTTAGCAGCTTCTTTATATTTTTTTATTCTACTTGCCACGTTATTGAAGCTTGGATTAGCAAGTAGTTCATCATCTTTAATTAAATCAACACCACCAAGTGCTGTTTCATAAAATATTTTCGCACCAATATCTGGAGTAATTCCAGTACAGGGTTTAATCATATTAAGTATTAATGGTCTATCATATACGCCTGTCATTTCTCGTATACCCTTCATTCCAAAATTGGGACCATTAAACTCTGAAACATACTTTTCAGGTAGCTGTAAATCAATTAACTTAACCTGTGCTGAAGTAGATGCATCATTTCCAAGTAACGTTGTTAACAACATAGGAAATTGTGCACCAAAATTAATAGTTGGAAAAGCTAATTGAATAATATAAGCTCTCTTACCAGTCTCGTCTTCTTGAACTAGCTCATATGGTGGAACACTATATACATTAATAACTTTTCCCATATGCTTTTCTCTCATTGCTTCATTAATACCTGGTACTGGCAACCATGTACCAAGTGTTTGTCCCACGGCAAATGAGGATACTTTATCCATTACATTTTCTCTACAATCAAGTTCAATAAAATAACTGGCAATAACATAATCATCATCTTTAATTTGTTCATAAAAACTAAATAATTGTTTATCGAGCATCTCTTACCTCCTTAATATATCTATGTAATAGATTAGCTATTTCTATTGCAAATTTATCATCGTTGATATGTGCTTTTGATTTAATTAGTTCAATATTTTGTTGGCTACTTTCATTCTTTACTTCGAGAATTCCATCTGCAAAACCGCGATCTGATTCAGGTTCAAAAATTGGTCCACCTACACAATTTAACTGACTAAAGCCACCTTCTGGTACAACAATACCAACTGAACCTTTACTTGTAACTGTTCGATTAGCAATGTATCGTCCTACCATTTTCATTTCATCATAATTTGCTTTTACATGAGTATGAATTGGATTATGTTCAACTAATTTTCTCTTAAGCTTATCTTCTGGTACATTATCCAATCCTCCATATAGAATTATGTCTGCGCAACCTGGTATGATGACTTGTGGAATCCCTCTTTGTGTAGTAACTTTTAATCGGTCTTCATATGCTGGCATTAAACCATCAAATAATCCATCTGTTATATCATGAGGACTTAGATCAAGGACTCCAGCTAATTTATCTTCCATAACTAACTCTTCCATAGCTTTTGCACCAATTCCATTACAGTGAAAAGTGATAACCTCATAACCTAATTCTTCCAAAACTTCTCTTGCTTTCATTGCACAAGGTGTTGTTACACCTGCCATTGTTAAACCAATTGTTGGTTTAATATTATTATCTTCACAATATGCATTATTAACCATACCTACAATAGCTCCTGCGGCTTCTTTAAACACCTTTCTAGTAATCATGTTTAATCCTGAAATATCAGCAACAGAATGAATCATTGTTACATCCTTTGTTCCAATAAAAGGTCCAAAAGTAGCCTTACCATTAGCAACAGTTGACACCATAACTTTTGGAACACCTACTGGAAGACTTTTCATTGCTTCAGTAGCAAGTACAGTACCTTGTACACCGCCAAGTGAAATTACGCCTTGAACTTTTCCCTTACTATATAAATTCATAACTACTTTCTTAACGCCCTTAGTCATAGTCTTAATTGCTGCATTTTTATCTCGTTTTTCAATGATTGCTTCAATAGAGGTCTCCATACTTTCTGCTACTTGAAATCTTGTAATATCACTTTTCATCATTGGTTCACCAATAATTCCACAATCAATAACAGTAGTCCCCACACCAAGCTTTTCTATTTCATCTTTTAAAAAAGTAAATTCTACGCCTTTTGTATCTAAAGTACCTATAATAACAATATTTTTTTCCATATTAACCTCATCTTTCTACGGTACTAAAACCACTTTAATACCATACTCTAAATTAGTTGCCAATTGTTCAAAAGCATTGCTACCATCAGCTAATGGCACTTTTTTGATGATTTTCTCAGCATCAATAACACCTGTACTAATAAATTCAATAGCTTTTTGAATATCTTCATCTGTATAACATTGAGTACCATAAAGTTTAAATTCTTTAGTAACCAATGACATAAAATCAATTGAAGTTTCCTTAGCTCCAAGTGCCAAGAATATAGCTACACCATTTGGTTTTAACACTTCTATAGCTTGTTGTCTTGTTATAGAAATACCTGCGGCATCTACAACACATTCTGCTAAATCACCATTTAAAAATTCTCTAACTTGATCCATAGCATTTGCTTCCATACCATTAACTGTATAAGTGGCTCCACACTCTATAGCTTTTTCTAATCTGCTTTTTACTACATCAACAGCAATAATCGTATTAACACCTAAGTGTTTAGCAAGTTGAACTAGTATTAGACCTTGTGCTCCTGCACCAAAAATAACCATTGATTTAGTATATGTTGATATACGGTCTTTTAAACCATGTATAGATGTTGCCACTGGTTCAACTAATGAATAATAAGCTGTATCCACATTATTTGGCAAATGAAAAACATAATGCTCTGGCATTTTGGCATACTCACTGAATCCACCATTTAATTCACCGCCAACTAGCTTAGTATTCTTACATAAATTTGTTTTACCTGATCTACAGTTTTCACAATGACCACAATATAACATAGGTTGTACTACAACACGGTCGCCAACGGAAAATCTGTCAACCTCATCACCACATTCTTCAATAATACCTGCAAATTCGTGACCTCTTACTCCTGGTAATGGCCAGCTATTTTCCATACCTTTATAAACATGCATATCAGTACCACAGATACCACAACCTGCAACTTTAATTAATACTTCCTTTTTACCTATTATAGGTCTTTCAATTTCCTTATATTCTAGTGTTTCATTTTTATTAACAACAAGTGCTTTCATCATTTACCTCCTAATTATTTTGTCTTAATCATTTTATTTTACTATTATTGTTTTAATCTCATAAGGCTTTGTATCAAACCTAATGCTATTATCATTTACTATAAGATTACCAAGTTCTTCTTCCAATATGTTACTTTCAATTCCACTTGCAATATTTGTATCTACACTTAAGTTAACAGATCCTCTTGTTCTATTATTTTCATAAGCTCTTATAACAACAGCTTTGTCATTTTCAGCACATTTTATAGTTTCAATAATGATATTATTGTTATCTACTTGGGCAAATGAATATTTGCCATTTCCATTATTTCCACTTGGTTTTCCAACGTGATGTACAATTACTGGATAATTAAGTTCATATGCTTTTTTAGCTGTGCCTGATCTCCAATCACCTTTATGAGGATATATACTGTACTTAAAATAATGAGTTCCAATATCTGCATTTGGATCTGGAAAAGTAGCGCTACGAAGCAATGTCATTGACATTATATTGTTCTTCACATGATGTCCATATTTAGAATCATTTAAAATACTAACACCATAGTCTCCTTCACTAATATCAATCCACTTGTGTCCACAACTTTCAAATTGACTAATATCCCACGATGTATTATTATGAGTATTTCTTTCAATATTTCCCCACTGAATATCATAAGTGGCTTTTGGACTAATTATATTTACAGGAAATTCTGCTTTTAGTAATCTGTTTCTTTCATTCCAATACACCGTTGTTGAAAAATCAACTTGCTTACTATCATAATAGAGTTCAATTCTTTGAATAATTTTGCTCGAATAAATACTACTTTCAATTTGAATACATCCGTATAACTTACCCTGATCAATAATATCAATGCTTTTACAACTAGCTACAATAGATTTTTCATCATAAAAAATATCAATATCCCAAGCATCCCAATCAAGAGGATAATCTTCATATACTTTCAATTTATTGATACCATGATTGTTAGCTACAAGCTCACGATTAAACTCTTTATCAAACAAACTGATTATAGTTCCTTCTTTACTGATTGCCAAACGAATTATGTTATTTTCCATAATGTAACTATGGTTTTCTTCACTTATTACAACACCTTCTAGTTTATTACTTGATTTCATCTCAACACTGGCTTGACTAGTTTCATCTTTTCTTTCAACAAGACTTTTATCTACTTTCTTTAATGCCAAATAACCATATGAAGGAACATCTGGTAAGTTAATAACTGCACCCCTAGTTAAATATTGAATATCTATTTGTTCATTATCAAAAGAAATCAAATCATAGTTATCTTCAATATTTTCAACATATATAGCACCTGAACGATTAAATGATGTTGGATTAACTATAACCATATCTGTCTCATTCGGAAGTGTTGATTCAATAGCCGAAAGTGCTTCTAAACAAATGTGTTCACCATCTTCTAGTATCTTCTTATAATCCTTCATGCTATCAACATAAACATCTTCAATAGATGAACCTGGAATTATATCATGAAACTGATTTAAACATAATAATTTCCATAATGTATTGAACATCTCATGAGGATACTTAAAATTAGCATTTATCATTGCCATAGTTGATAAAAATTCCCCATTATGTAGTATACGTTCGCATAATCTATTATTGTATTTTATCTTTGCTTGGCTCGTATAAGTTCCTCGATGTAATTCAAAATATAATTCATCATTCCAAACTGGCAACTTGCATTTCTTTTCTTCTGTCATGTCTTCAAAAAAATCAATAACTTTTGCTGTTTTAACTTTTGGCAAATGTGGAAAATCTTTCATAATCTGTGCCTTTTCCACCATTTCCTCAGTAGGGCCTCCACCGCCATCACCTATTCCATAAGGAATTAACAAACAGTTGTTCAATTCTTTATTCTGGGTTTTCTCCCATGTAACGTTAATTTCGTCTACAGTTAAATCAGCACTATAGGTAGCTCCCCACCAACCTGGTTTAGATGTTGTTACAAGCTGTGTTAATGTGGAAGTACCATCAAGTCCTTGCCACCAAAAGCTATCATAAGGCATTCGATTATACTGATTCCAACTTAACTTAGCTGTGGCAAAATATTCAATACCAGCTTGTTTCATTAATTGAGGCATCTGCCACGGAAAACCAAATGTATCTGGTAACCACACAACTTTTGAATCCTTACCGTCAAATTTTTCATCATAATACTGTCTCCCTAGCAAAAATTGCCTTGCCAAAGATTCAGCACCAGTAATATTACAGTCAGATTCAACCCACATACCACCCATAGGTTCCCAGCGTCCTTCTTTAATACGATTAACAATCTTTTTAAATATTTCTGGATAATTTATTTCAATAAATTCATACAAATTTGGTTGACTTTGAGAAAAATAAAACTCAGGATACTTATCCATTAATCGTAAGACATTGCTAAATGTTCTAGCTCCTTTTTTCTTTGTCTGGCTTATAGTCCATAGCCAAGCAAGATCAAGGTGACCATGACCACATGCATATACGGTGACTTCATCAGATAAACCTATTTTGATAATCTTCTCATCAATACTTTTATTACCTTGTTTAATACTTAAATAAAACTTTTGTTTATCCTCTTTGTAATTAGGCAACATCAAAAAAATTTCATTTAAGGTAGTCAACATAGGACCATATCCATAATGACCATCACCAATACTCTTGAGTACATCAAGTACTACTTCAACTTTGTAGATAAATGTTTGCATACTCTCATTAACTGCAACTATCCTGGGTAATTCCATTTCATATAGTTCATCTTTAATGCCTGTCCATCCAGCTAATGCAAGAAGATGATTTTCCCCATCCAAATACTTTTCTGGAATATCAATACGTTGTCTGTTTGGATCTAATCCACAGCAAAGCTCTCCATCAATATAAAGCAATGCTTCTGGTCCATACAAAAATGATAAAGCCTCCAAACTTTTGCTATTTCCAATTTTTAACATAAACGAGGCCCTGTTACTCCAGTTTTTTGACACATTAAAGGATGTCCTTAATACAAAATCTTTCCTTAGTCCTCCCCAATACTCACCTGGCTGAATTGTCTGCCAATCTTCGTCATTAACATTGTTGCCAATTAAATTTTCATTAGTAAACATGACCTTAAAAGCCTCTAATGACTTTTGTTTTTCATTGACATAAGGCTTAATTCTTTCAAGATGAGATTTTATCTTAGATATTGTTAATCGATATTTATGCATACCTAACCTCCTGTTCCAATGGACTCACACCATTTTATTTAATTATATTTAAAACGAATTTCTTATTATATTTCATAAAACTCTTGCTAACTTTTATTTCCTATTTTATAGCTCCAGCTGTTAGGCCTCGCAATAGTTGTTTAGAGAAAATATAATACAAAATCAATACTGGAATTATTGCCATGGACAAAGCGGCTAAAACAGCATTCCAATCATTTGCAAATTGACCTAAAAATTGTTGAGCTCCCATTGTTACAGTCTTAGACTTTTCTCCTGAAGTTAAAATAAGAGGAAACCAAATGTCATTCCAAATAGGAATCATAGTGAACGCTGCAACTGTTGCAATTGCTGGACGAATAAGTGGTAATACCAACCAATAAATACGATATTCACTTGCCCCTTGTATACGTGCAGCTTCTTTTAACGCTTTAGGTATTTTACGCATAAATTGAGTTAATACAAAAACAGCCATCGGTAATCCTTGAGCTGTATATACAAGGATTAATGAAAGTAATTTATCTATAAGATTTAAAGATACAATTAAACGTAACAGACTTACTGATCCTAGTCTAATAGGGATAATTAATCCTATTATAAAATATATATAAATTAAGCCATTGCCTTTGAAATTATATTCTGACAATGCGTATGCTACCATTGAAGAAAAAAATAAAATAAGCAAAAGAGAAGCTATTGTTATTACTAAGCTATTGAAATAATAGGTTCCAAAATTAGAACGAGCTTGAACTGTCTTATAACCAATTACGCTAAAAGTTTTCATATTTGGTAATTCATATGGATTCCCAAAAATTGCTGTTCTTGTCTTAAATGAATTTATTATAACAATTAATACCGGACCTATAGCTAAAAAACTAAAAAACATTAATATTAAATGTTTAAAAATGAACTTACTCTTCATTTATTTTCACCTCTATAGCTCATAATTTTCAATTCTACGTTGCCAGAAGAAATATACTAATACACCAATCATTAGAAGCAGAAACATTGTACCCGCTATTGTAGTTCCCATTATTGGATTAGATTGCTGAAATTCATGACCAAAATAGGTCCTAAAGAAAAAAGTCATCATAGTATCGGTGGAAAAATTAGGACCTGCGAGTGGACCTTTTAACGCATAAATTATATCAAATGCATTGAAATTGAAAACATATGTCATCAAAGATACAATTCCAACGATTGGCATAATTAAAGGAAATTTTATCTTCCAAAATATTTTAAAATCACTAGCACCATCTACACGAGATGCATCTAGTAAATCTTTAGGAATCCCAATTAATGAAGCATAATATAACAAAACAGGAACACCTATATATTGCCAAGATGAAATCAATGCTAGTGCAATTAAAGCGGTATTTTCCAATCCCAACCAAGGTTTGAAATAAGTACCTAGACCAATTGCAGATAAAATATTCTTAGTAATTCCCCACATAGGATTTAATAATAGTTGCCAGACAAACGCAACAATAACCAAAGAAAGTGTAGTTGGCGTATAGAGTAATGTTCGGTAGATAGCCCCACCTTTTATCTTTGAAGCCAACAATGCTGCTAAAAGTAATGCTATAGGATTCTGTATCAACATATTAATCACAAAAAAAACAGAACTGTTTCTTAATGCATTCAAAAATTGATCTTGCCATCTAGAATCCATAATTAATGTAGCATAATTTTGAAAACCTACAAACGTTGGAGAATTATTAACATCAAATTTAAAAAAACTTAGAAGTAATGAGTCAAATATTGGATAAATCATAAATAAAGTGTATATAATTATTGCAGGTGATAAAAAGACAATAATATGAACTGGTATAGTTTTTTTATAAACTACTTTATTCTTTATCATAATTATAACCAACTCCTTCAGAAATATCTGGTAACTAATAGTTAGATAAAATTTTAAATTATATGTGGTGGTAGCAACCTTTTAGTGTTGCTACCATATATATCATCTGAGCTGTTGAAGTTATTTGTTAGAAGTTCTTTTAATTTAAATTATTAATTTGCTTGTGGTTTATACCATGACTCTAAGCCCTTTTGAATTGTTGCTGCGGCTTCTTCAGGAGTCATCTTGTTATTTATAACCAAAGTTGTCAATCGATTAATCTCAGCATCAGTATTAGGTTCTCCTCGAGAAAGAATCTGATAAGCTATTCTTGGTGTCGATAAACGTGTTTCTTGCCAGCTTAAAAATGTCTGCGCTAACGGATCTTTTACTTCAACCTTATGTTTAGTAAGATTAAAGAAACCTGGCAATGCATCATTCCATAAATTAGCAAATTCAGATGTAGTAATCCATTTCAAAAATGTTCTTGCCTCTTTAGGATGCTTAGTCTTCGCGTTTAATGCTAATCCCATATCAGGATGGTTATTAATATATCCTTGATCTCCCTTATTCTGTACCGGAGGAGCAAATGCACCTAACTTAAATGCATCGCCAATCTGATTATTAAAAATAGAAATTTCCCAAGAACCAGCAGGATATACTGCTGCTTTTCCTAAAGTGAAAAGATTTTGCATATCACTATATGAAATTGACTCATAACCTTCTGGCAAATAAGGAATCCATTTCTGTAAATACTTCCAAGTATTCACATATGCTGAATCAGTAAATTTCTGTGTACCCTCAATTAAACCTAGTCTTCCTTCTTCGCCTTTACAGTAATTAGGAACAGTCAAATCAAAGCCAAGAATTCCAGGTACAAATGATGACGCTGAACCCATTGCTAATGGAGTGTATTTTCCATCTTTTTTAACTGCTTCTAAAAGTTCCAAAAATTCTTGCTCTGTTTCTGGCTCTGTTAAACCCAATTCCTCAAAAATATCTTTATTGTAAATAAACCCATGAAGGACTGAAGCCAAAGGTACTGCAAATACATCTCCATCATCTGTACTCCATGCACTTAAAGCCCATTTTTCAAAATTCTCTGTTCCAAGTTCATCAATATCATTTAATTTTTCCAGCAATCCATCTTCATATAATTTAACCCTAAAATCATAGGGTTCAACCATAATAATGTCACCTGCTGTTCCAGCTGTAAGTTTCGTTGGAAGTGAGGTTCCATATTCAGTATTTATTACTGGTCTAAAATCAACTTTAATGTTTGGATACTTTTCATGAAAAACAGGTAAAACCTTGTCTTGCCAAACTGCTAAATCATCCATTCTCCAACTCTCAATAACTAACTCAACAGGATCTTGTCCTTCTTTTAATCCTGTTTCACCCTCTTGTTTTTTTGGCTCATTATCATTTGTTTTAACATCATTTTTGGCTCCACATCCACTAAAAATCCCTACTGCCATTACGGCACATATTAAGATACATATAAATTTTTTCATATTGCCTCCTCTTGTATAGTTATTTGCAATACATTTATATTTCCCTAAGTATGTTAAAGATATTTAAAAATTCATTTTTTTTCTTAAGTACCCTTTGCAACAGCTCAGATTGACAGCATAAATATGATTTTCTTGCCAGATAAAAATTTGTTTCAATTTGATAAAAATGTTCAGTATTTTATTCTTTCTCCTCCCTATATAATAAATTAGTAAATAGTTACATGTTTTTTATTAAATTGGATATCGAATATTCTGAATTATAATATTTAACATCCAAAATATTTAATTAAAGAATATGTATTATTAATCAACTAATCCAAGTTTCTGTGATATTAATGCATTTCGAGAATTGATAATATGTTTTTTTAATACCATACTAGCTTTTTGAGAATCTTTTTCTTCAATAGTATCAAGAATTTCTATATGCTCTAATATCATAACTTCTGGCAATCTTTTTTTAAAGCAAGCCATTCTATAACGAGTATTTTGCTCATAGATATTTTTTAAGATTGAACTTAGATTATTATTATTTAAAGGTTTAATTAAATCTATATGAAAATCCATATCAACTTTTAAATATTCCAGATAATCTATCGAGTCTTCTGTTTTTATTATTTCTTCAAATTTTTCTCTATAATACTTAATTGTCTCTTTTTTTATTAAAGGACATGTAATACCCAGTGTAGTTGGTTCAATAATTTCTCTAATCTGATAATTGTCCGTTACATCATTTAGTGATAATTCAGAAACAAACATACCTTGACGTGGTACTATCTTAACTAGATCTTCATCTCGTAAAGATACCAATGCTTCTCTTACTGGAGTAAAACTTTTAAAACCTATCTCTTCGGTCAATGCCCTTAAATTAAGTAATTGTCCTGGTGAATATTCACAAAATATAATTTTTTCTTTTATTATTTTGTAAGCATCAGACGCAAGAGTTCTTTTTCTATTAGTTGCATTCATAATTATTCCTCCTAAAATATAGCACTTATGAATACATTCAAAAAATCTTTAAGTTTTGATATTAAGTTATTATAGGTATTTTTTCGAACATACTCAACAATATTATAATCTATATTGCTTCTTTGATGTAACTCTGTTATAACACCATTATATCACCTCCTTTTTTAATGTCAACACTTTTCCTAAATAATGACCTATGACCATTATTTTTACTGACAAATTTCACAAAAGATATATTTTGTTATTTATGTATAAAATATTACTCCATCTCAACAATTTCAAAATATAATACAAGTACGATTAACTTGTTTATTATTACAATTTGTTAGTTTTAAACATAAAAAATAGCATTTTTATATTAACTTAGTATGAATTACATACATAAATAAAGTTTAACGAAAATAAATTAGATTTAAGTATTGTGTTTATTTTGTATAGATTAACCTAGACAAGCAAATTGAAACTTGTTATAAAACACAAAAACTTTAACGAATAAAATCCACCAGAAGTAATAATAAAAAATGGGCAACTAAATTAACGCAAAAAAATAGGCAAAGCCTGTTTTTTTAAACAGAAATTTTGCCTTTTGATTCTAAGATTTTACACTAATTATTGTGGTATAAAAGTTGAGTTAGTTATTATATGTTTTTACTACTGAATGTAGTTAACTAATGTACCAATTTTTTCTATAGTACATTCTATTTTATCTCCTTTTTTCAAAAACCTTGGTGGTTTAAATCCTAAACCTACACCAGAAGGTGTTCCAGTAATTATAATATCTCCTGCCTTTAATTCCATACCTCTTGAAATATCTGAGATAATATGTGATATATTAAATATCATATGCTTTGTATTAGAAGATTGGCGAGGATGATTATTAACTTTACTTGAAATATCTAAAGTTACTGGAAAAGGAATTTCATCTTTTGTAACTATAAATGGTCCCATAGGACAAAATGTAGCTAAGCTTTTTCCCCTAAACCATTGTTCATGTTTTTTCTGAATATCCCTAGCAGAAACATCATTAATGATTGTATACCCAAAGATGTAATCTTGGGCTTGTTCTTTTGGTATATCTCTTCCATTTTTTCCTATTATTACAGCTAGTTCAACCTCATAATCTATTTGGTTAGTTAATTCTTCATGACTATGTATAATATCCCCTGTTCCAATTGCAGGATCTGCTCTTTTTGTAAAGTAAATTGGATATTCTGGTATATCCTTAGTATTAACAATGGAATCTTTTACTTCTAATGCATGATCAATGTAATTCTTACCCAAACATATTATATCTCTTTTGGGATGTTCTATTGGTGCACATATTTTAACTTTATTTAATGGTATTTGTTCCCCGATATATTTATCAAATTTATTACTTAATAATTTTACTTTATCATTATATTGATTTATTACGTCATTAATATCCAAAATACCTCTATCTACTACATTACAAATAGGACTAATATATAATTTATCCCTACTAAGTATCCCTACCGTTTTTTTTCCATCATATTCATATGTACATATATACATAAAATCTCCCCTTCTAAGAGTAAAAGCCTCTTAATTAATGCTTATTATGGTAAATTGATAATATTCCAACAGGAGTAAAATAAATACACCACACAAGTAATACAGCAATACCCATTATATCACTATCAGATGAATTAGACTTAAATACATTAAGCATTGGAATTATTACACATGATGGCGCAAATATACCATGTACCATTAAAAGATTTTTTAACCATCTATCATTTCTAGTAATTGGTGTTATAGCCATTCCTATAAGAAATGTTGATATTGCCATTAGCCCATATCCAAAAATATTTAAGTTAAACATTAGGCTTCCTAGTGATTCATAAGATAAAACATTAAGTATCTCCTCAGATGCTGTTTTACTAGCAACTGTTGTTAATTGGGTATAATATACAATATTAATAATCACTCCATACAAACATGAAAATGCTATCCCTCCAAAAGCGAAAGCCTTTTTTTCTGATATTACTTCCGTAGCTAATGAACATGTAAGTAATATGTAACTCCAAGATAAAATTATACATACAAAATAAGATAAATAAGATTTACCAATAATCATTCCTAATGCAAATAAAATAACTGTAACTGTTAAAACAATAGATGAAATTAATCCAAGTTTTTTATTCATTATATTCTCCTTATCTATAAATATAATCTTTATTATTTAATATTTATATATTATATCACTATTACTAAATAATGGAAACAAGATATAGCAATCAATTTTTTTGATTACTATATCTTGTATAAATCCTTAATTTTACTTTTTTCAAATAATTATTTATGCAGATAAATGACATATATGAGCATTTTTTTGAGCATCCCATAGTTCTTTATATAACCCACTTTTTTCTAGTAAATCATTGTGATTGCCTACCTCAACTATTTTACCTTTTTCAAACACAACAATTTTGTCTGCATTTTTAATACTCTTCAAATGATGTGCTACTACAATAACTGTTCGATTCTTTGCCAACTTACTTATAGCTTTTTGAATTTTTCTTTCATTTATTGGATCAACATTACTTGTCATTTCATCAAGTATAACAATTGGAGAATCTTTTAAAAACGCTCTAGCTATTGATAATCTCTGTTTCTGTCCACCAGATAATCCTACCCCATTTTCTCCTAATTTAGTATCATATCCTTCTGGTAAACTCATAATAAAGTCGTGTATCATAGCTTTTTTAGCTGCCTTAATTACTTCTTCTTTAGTTGCAGTATTATTACCTACTTTTATATTATCATAGATTGTATCTGAGAATAAAACAACATTTTGCATTACAATACTTATATTTGATAATAAATCGTCATAATCAATATCTTTAATATCTACTCCACCTATATTTATAGTACCTCTTTGAGGCTCATAAAACCTTAAAATCAAATTAGTAATCGTAGTTTTTCCTGAACCAGAGGGGCCTACTAAAGCTACCATACTTCCTTCTTCTATACCTAAATTAATGTCTTTCATTTGAAACTCATCTTCTTCATAACTAAAATCAACATTATTGAATTCAATATCTAGTTTACTAATTTTCACTGGATTTGAAGTTGTTTCAATTATTGGGGTGTTTAATACTCCCATAACTCTTCCATAACTATCTTTTACCTTAATGTAATTAAGCCAATATGATTCAATATTATTAAATGGATTATAAAATTCTTTACTAAAAATAATAAATATTATATAGTTAGGTATGGTTAATTGATTATAAAACACCATAATAGCACCAACAATCGCCATAATAGCAAATGAAATTTCTAAGAACACAAAATATTCACCTAAATATTTAGCAACAGATTTAGATAATTTTTTACTACTTTCTCCAAATTTTACTGTACTAGATTTTAATTTATTTTCAAATGTTTCACTTTTATTAAAAGCTTTTAATAAAGTTATTCCTTTTGTATACTCTACAAACAAGCTAACCATTTCTGCTAAATCATCTTGTGTCTCTTTTTCTACTTTAGTAGTTGATTTTATTCCAAAAATCAATAGTAATATTCCTAAAGGTATAAATGATACCATAGCAAGGCCCATCTTCCAATTAATACTAAAAAGTGTCCCTCCAATAATAAAAGCAACTATAATATCACTAAACATTCTCGACCACATATGTGCAGTAATCATCTCAATATTATCTACATCTTTGTGAATTATAGTACTGATTTCACCAAGCCTTTCTTTATTATAAAATCCTAAAGAAAACTGTTTTAACCTAACAACGACCTTTTCTCTAATCTTAGCTGCAATTTCAAATCCACTTAAATGTTTTGCTAAATCGGCAATTGTATTAAATATTCCTTTTAAAATTATAATAGCAATTAGCAATAACCAATATTTTAATAGATCATTCATTTCTCTTGATACTATGTTTTGAATCATATTCAAAATAACTATTGTCATTGCTGCATTTAATAATGATTTTAAAGTAAAAAATATTATTGATACAATTAACATGCCTTTTCCTTTTTTTGTCGTATATCCTAATATGTTTGATATCATTAACTTATACCCTCCTTTATTTCCCAATTATCAACAAGATTTTGTTCTATAATCATTTTTTTATATAGCTGATTTTGTTTTAATAATTCTTTATGAGTTCCTTTCCCTACAATCTTCCCATTTTCCATAACAACTATTTGATCTGCATTTATTATGGTATTTAAATGATGTGCAATTGTAATAATCGTTTTATTTTTACCTAAGTTTTCTATCGCTTTTTTAATAAGATATTCGTTAGCTGAATCAATTGCAGATGTGGCTTCATCCAAAATAATTATTGGAGCATTTTTTAAAATCATACGCGCTATAGAAATTCTTTGTCTCTCACCACCTGATAACTTTGCGCCAGATTCTCCTACTATTGTTTTATATCCTTTCGGTAGACTCATTATCATATCATGAATTTGAGCTTTTTTTGCCGCTTCTATTACTTCTTTTTTACTTGCATTTTTCTTACCAATCTTTATATTTTCTTCTATACTCAAATTAAATAAAAATGCATCTTGTTGTACTATTGAAACTAAATTTGATAAATCATATTCACTCATTTTATTAATGTCTTTACCATTTATAGTTATTAATCCACTATCAGTTCTCCAAAACCCCATTATTAAATTTGCAATAGTTGTTTTACCAGAACCAGATGCCCCTATAATTGCATTCACAGAATGTTCCTTAAATGTTATATTAATATTATCTAAATTTTTCTTATGTCCCTCGTAGCTAAAATCTACATTCTGAAATTCTATTTTTCCCGATTCTAAGTTTCTGCTAATAGTGTTATTATTTATTGGGTTAACACTCAATATAGAATTAATCCTACCTAATGCATTTTTAAAGACAATACTTATATGATGGAATGTAGTAAATTTAGCAAAGGTATTACTAAAAATTCCTCCTAAAATTATAGCTAATATAAAAGTATTTACATCTATTTTATTATTTTTTAATAATAATGAACCTACAATTGCCAATACAACTAGCCCACCTTCCATAAGCATTATAGAGAAGGACATAGGGAAAGATATACTAACTGTCATATTTTTTACCCATGACATATAATTGTTCATACTATCTAATACTTTTTTTGTTTTTCGTTCCTCTTTACTAAAAGCTTTAACTACTGAAATAGTAGAAATATATTCAATTAAATCTTCCGACATCTTTTTTGTACTTATAGCATATTTCATAAATTTATCTGCAATTAGTCTATTAAGAAGTTTTTGATATAAGAATACTAATGGTACAGTTGAAACTAATGCAAGTGAAAGTCTCCAATCTATTATTAATAAGCAAATAAATATTGTTATTGGAATTAATGTTGCAATTGTTATTTCTGGTAACCCATGAGCCAAATATAACTCTGTTTGATCTACCTCATGATTAATTATATTAGTTAAATCACCTATTTTTCTATTTTGAAAAAACTGAATGGAAAGCTTCTTTAAATGATTTATTATATTTAATCTAATTTCAGATAATGTAGTGTAAGCAAAATCATGTGCTTTCCACATGGATAATCCATAAAATACAGCTTTACTTACTTGACAAACAATTATCACTACACCAAGTTCTACTATTAATTTAATAGTTATTTGATTATTAGAAAGCAAAGCTATTATTCTTAGAATAATAATAAATGGTATTATTCCAGAAAAAACACTAATAGCCATAAATATTCGTGATGATAAACTTCCTTTTTTATACTCTTTTACAGAAATTGTACTACTTTGTTTCATAATGACCTCCTTGTAATTATGCTGTATGCATTTTAATGGAATATAGTATTTTATTGATTCTGATGCTCATTTTCATTAGAATAAAGTGACTTCTCCTCGTTATTCTACCAAATCTGCCATATGCCCGGAAACCTTAGCAGGATTTTTATATCGTATAGTATGTATACGTTTGTTGTAAAAAAAATAATTACAAATGTCTTTCTGCCATCTGACTAGTTTTTTCAATAAAATTAATAATTATATCTAATTCATTTTCATCTAAGCCTTCTAAATATGAGAACATATCTTTATCCATTTTATTATGGTCTAACTTATGATTTATATATGCTTTTTGTCCTTTATCTGTTAAACAAACTAATAATCTTGTATTATTAGCTTCATCAAGATGTTTTTTAACTAACCCCTTCCTTTCTAATTTTTTAAGCGTTTGTGATATTGCTCCTTTTGTAACACCAAACTTTCTAGCTATTTCTGAAACATGTAAATTTGAATAATTCCCAATGAGGTTTATAATATGAATTTCACTTCTATATATATCTACATCTGTTCCAAATTTACGAGGTTTTTTACCGCTACCTGATATTTTCTCTGTCATTGTCATAAACTTTTCTATTACTACTTCCATTTTATTATTCATGAATATATCGTATACCAACTAAACGTTTCTGTCAACTATAATTTATTTATATTAATTCTATTCCCTAGTTATATTATTTAATTTTAATACTATATTTTAATAAGATAATAAAAATATAATTCAAATCAACTAAATAATGGACTATATTTAGATAGGAGTCAATAGAATGTTAAAAAAATTAATCATCTTGCTTATTTTAAATTTCAAACCAAAACTAACTGTTGCAGAAAATAATGATTGGATAGAATATAAAGATATACCATATCATATTACTTTTAAATATCCAAAAACATGGCAAAAAAATCCAAAGTATCAATTTAGATATGGAAACAATGATGGTTATTTCAGCTTTGATGCTATATCTGGAGGAAATTTAACTTTAGAACAAGTCACAGAATTAGACGCAAATCACTCTAGTAACCCCTATGGGACAAATCCTAAAATTATAAATAAAACCATATCAAATCAACCTGCAAAATTAATTCTTCCTTCTAAAGATCAACCAGAATTAACAGAAAATCAAGCCGGATTAATTATAAAATATCCAACTCCTATTAAAATTGATGATGTAGATTTTAATTATCTTATCTTTTGGGCTCACAAGGATTATATACTCCCTTTATCGCAAACAATAAAATTTATATAATAGATTTTAAATATCCATTTTGGTTAAACTTAAATAAAACAAGATATTATAATCACATTTTTATAATATCTTATTTTATTTGTAATCCTATTTTTTATTAATTTTATTTAAATCATAATTTAATTATAACTTTGATTTAAAATTTCTTAATCTAAGTGCATTAGTAACTACAGAAACCGAGCTAAGTGACATTGCTGCAGCTCCAATCATTGGGTTAAGAAGAGGTCCATTAAATATATGAAGAATTCCTGCTGCTATTGGAATTCCTACAGTATTATATCCAAAAGCCCAAAATAAATTTTGTTTAATATTTCTTATAGTTGCTTTACTTAACTCAATAGCTTTTATTACATCAACTATACTATCCTTCATCAATACAATATCTGCCGATTCCATTGCAACATCAGTCCCAGACCCTATTGCTATTCCAATATCTGCCTGTGCTAGTGCTGGAGCATCATTAATTCCATCACCAACCATAGCTACTTTATAACCTTTTTCTTGAAGTATCTTTACCTCTTTTGATTTATCAGCTGGTAAGACTTCAGCAATTACTAAATCAATACCTACTTGTTTTGCTATAGCCTCTGCTGTTTTTTTATGATCTCCTGTTATCATTGCAACTTGAATGCCCATATTTTTAAGATGTTCTATAGCTTTTTTACTATCATCCTTAACAGTGTCTGCTACTGCAATAATACCTACATAGATTTTATCTATTGCAATAAACATTGGTGTTTTACCTTGAGACGCTAAGCTTTGTCCTTTACTATAGTCACATTCTTCAATATTATTTGCTCTCATCATTTTTTCATTTCCAAGTAATAATTCTTTTCCTTCTACTATGGCTTTTATACCTTGTCCAGATATTGCTTTAAATGACTTAATATTATTAATGAGTTCTATTTTTTCTGTATGTGCTTTATTTACTATAGCTTCTCCTAATGGATGTTCTGAACCTTTTTCTGCTGAAGCAATCCATTTAAGAACTTCTTTCTCTTCATAATTATTAACAATAAAATCTGTTACAATAGGTTTTCCTTCAGTAATCGTTCCTGTCTTATCAAATACTATAGTATCTATTTTATGTGCTGTCTCTAATGCAACACCACTTTTTATTAATACACCTTCATCCGCACCTTTTCCTGTTCCAACCATAATAGCTGTTGGCGTGGCAAGTCCTAGTGCACAAGGGCAAGCAATAACTAGTACTGAAATAAAAACTCTTAGTGTGAGTTCTAAATCTCCTTCTGCTAAATACCATCCTAAACCTGATAAAATAGCAATAGTTATTACGATAGGTACAAAGTAACCAGCAATAATATCTGCAAGTTTTGCAATAGGAGCTTTTGAACCTTGTGCTTGTTCTACTAATTCAATAATCTTAGCGAGCGCTGTTTCTTGCCCTACATGTGTAGTTTTGATTTTTAAAAGCCCATTTTTATTAATACTAGCTCCTATTACATTACTTCCAACTTTTTTTTCAACTGGTATACTTTCACCACTAATCATTGATTCATCTACAGAACTACTTCCTTCTATTACACGCCCATCAACAGGTATCTTCTCCCCAGGCTTTACAAGTACAATATCTCCAACTTCGACTTCATCAATAGGTATACATATTTCTTCTTCACCATGTAATACTATCGCTTCTTTTGGTCGTAGTCCCATAAGTTTCTTAATTGCATCTGAAGCCTTTCCTTTTGACCTATGTTCTAGAGATTTCCCTAGCATAATTAATGCAATAATAGTTCCAGCAGATTCAATGTACAAATCATGCACATAATGAACTTGTCCAATAGCTATTTGATATGTTGCTACTATACCATATATTATAGCAGCTGATGTTCCTACAGCTATAAGAGAGTCCATATTGGGATGCCCTTTAAATAGAGTTTTAAAACCTCTACTATAAAAGTGACGTCCAACAATCACAATTGGAATTAATAATATAAATTGTGCAATAGCAAAATTAAGTGGATTATTCATGGGATTAAGAAATCTAGGTATTGGTAGACCAATCATATGCCCCATTGAAATATATAGTAATGGAATAACAAATCCTATTGCAATTCTAAACCGAAACCACATTATATCTTCTTCGGATTTTTGGGATTTGTCTATTTCATTAGTAACTTCACGTTCTATTTCCTTAGGTTGAAATCCTGCTTTAACTATTGCTCTTTTAATCTCTGACAACCTTACTTTTTTTGCATCATATGTTATATAAGCTTTGTTTACTAGTGTGTTAATAGTAACTTCAGTAATTCCATCTAATTTTAAAATTGCTTTTTCAACAGTATTAGCACACGCTGCACATCTCATACCTTCAATTGGTATAACAACCTTTTTTTCCTCAATATCATCAGATGGTATAAACCCAGCCTTTTCTATCTTAGTAAAAATCTTATTTTTTGAAATTTTTTGATTATCATATTCAATTTGCATTTTTTTAGTATTGAGGTTAACACTTACTGAATTAACTCCCTCTAATTTCTTAGTTATACGTTCTACATTTGATGAACAAGCTGCACAATTCATGCCGTCTATTCGATATGTTGTTTTAATTTGCATATAATCACCTTCCTATTCTTTTATTTTTCATATTTCTTAAGTCTCCTTGCTACATTTTCTAAAAATGAAGGATTTCCCCATAAAACAAAACGAGCACGCTTTTCTGATGCATCATAAATGTAATTAAATTTATATTGATTTTCACCTTTCATAGATAGTATCACTTCAGTAATTTCGTGAGCTATTGGCTTTGCTTCTTCTTGCTCATTAACATAATAATCCACTATACTACACACTTGAAGTTTATCTTCATTTGTCCACTTTTGTCCATCCATAAATACACAAAAGTCATCTTGACTTACTGATGTCCCTGTTGAGCATTTAGAATCATTATAGTATCTTTCTAATGCACTTTTATAAATCCTCCACTGCCCACCTACCTTTAATGCCTGTATTTTACCACTATATATATATCTTCTTATCGTCTTTGTATGGACTTCTAACTTACTAGCTATCTCATCAATTGTATAATATTTTTCTTCCATAACTACCTCCTTACCTTGATAGTATACCACCATTGATAATGACTTTCAAGTAATTTAGTACAGTTTTGTCTACTTTTATTCTTTTTAATATTACTAAAATAAAAAAGCTGATAAAACTTTTTTGTCTTATCGGCTTTTTTGTTAATCTAGTAAATCTATTATTTGAGTTCTTATATCTACTAAAAATGAATCAGTTAAACTCCTTTTATTTTTATCTATATTTATTTTGATTTCTTTTAGTATTTTAGATGGCCTATTTGATAAAATAAAAATCCTATCCCCCAATAATAATGCTTCATCAATTTCATGAGTAACATACATAATATTTTTTTTTGTATTTTCCCATAGATTTATTATATGTTTTATCATATTAATTCTTAAGCTATAATCTAACGACTTTAAAGGTTCATCCATTAATAACAAATCAGCATTATAATAAAAAGCTCTAGCAATGGAACATCTTTGTCTCATCCCCCCACTAAGTTGAATAGGGTAATGTTTTTCAAAACCTTCTAACCCTACCATCTTAATTAAATGCATACATTCGTCTCTTGAACCTTGTTCATTTACTATATGTATATTATCATATACATTTTTCCATGGAAGTAATCTATCCTCTTGAAATACATAACTTATATTAGAGCTATTATTTATAATAATTCCTTTTGTAGGCTTAATAATACCAGAACATATATTTAAAAGAGTTGATTTTCCACATCCTGATGGTCCAATAATACAAACAATCTCTTCTTTTTTTACTTCCATAGATAAATCTTTTAATACCCATAATTCATTGTAAGCCTTTTCAATATTTTTCAGTTTTAACATATCAAGTTATCTTCCCTTTATAATCAATTAATTTATATCCGTAGTCTACAATTTTTTGTGATAAGTAACAAAGAAAAATTATTACAATACCCCATGCAAATACTCTATCAGTTTGTAAATTTAATCTTCCTTCTGTAATTTGCGAACCTAGTCCAGTTCCAGAACTTAAAACTTCACCCATTATAACTAATTTCCATCCTAATCCTATTAGTATAATAAGTCCTGATTTAAAATATGTTTTTAGAGATGGAATTATTATATCTTTTATGATTTTATATCTTGAAAAATTAAATATTTTTCCCATCTCAATTAATTTTAAATCTATATTCTCAAAACCTTCTTTTATACTTATAGCCATAATTGGTAAAGTTACAATAAAAACAATAAAAATAGTTGCTTGTCCGTCCAATCCAAACCATATCATAGCAAGAGTCATAAACAATATTGGAGGAATTGATTGAAGTATATATATAAGCGGTTCTAAAATACGTTTTACTTTTTTATTAATTCCTATAATAAATCCTAGAACACTTCCAACCAACATTGCACCACATAATCCTACTATTAATCTTTTTAAAGTAATCCCTACTTCTTGAAAGAAGTTTTCTTCTTTTATTATTGTTATTAGAGAATCAATAGTTAATTTGGGGCTAGGTAAAATTAGTGGCGAATATATCATTGATATTACTTTCCATAACATCAAAATTATACTAATAGAAATAATTATATCTTTATGTCCATTATTATCTTTCCTATTTGTGTTTGTAATAGAAAGTTTCATCAGGAATTTTACCTCCAATACTTTCAGGTTTGTAACTTAATAGTATCTCATAATATTTGTCTAAACTTTCTTTCGCAGATTCAGCAGATTCATATATAAATGTCATATTAGGTATAGCCTTTTCTATTAATTGTGGTTTAGTTTTTAATTGTTTTTGGGCCAATAATTCAGCTTCTTCAGGATTATTGGTAGCCCATTTTATAGCTTTTTCGTATTCTTCATTAAATGTATCAACTATTTCTGCATTACTAGAAGCAAATTCACTATTTACTACTACTCCAAAAGCTGGTAGCCTAAATTCATCTCCTTCTGTTTCTTTCCACTTTTCTGAGTAATCGCATATTACTTTAAATCCTTTGATAGTCTCCTTATGTAACGTAGTAAATGGTTCAACATCTACAGCATATTTTATTTTCCCTAGTTCAAGTAATTGTGCAATTTCCATATGATTTGAATATACAATCTCCAAATCTTTTCCGGGTTCTAACTCATTTTTCTTTAAAAAATATTGAGTTATCATATCTGGTGGTGAATTTTTCCCTGGTACATATAACTTTTTGCCTTTTAGATCTTTCCAATCTTTAAACTCATCATCTATTGATGTTAGATACATACACCCCCATATTCCCATATTTAACAGTTTTACATCCACGTCTTTATTATATAAAACTGAAGCTGTATGTGCAGGTAAAGCCATAAAAGCATTTTCTTTGTCCGTTGCTAACGCAACCATTTCTTCCATACTATGGTATTGTTTTAAATCAATTTTAATATTCTCTCCTAATGCATTGGTTTCAATAATTCTTAGTAGTGGAATAATAGCTGGTGACTTAGGTCCACTAATCTTTATAGTCATTTCTTCATTATTTTTTATTTTTTTATTAATTGTAGTTTTATTTTCTACTTTTGACTGCCCACAACCACTAATTAAAGTTAGGTTAACTAATAATACTATAAATAAAATAATACATTTTTTCATGATGATTTTCTCCTTTAAAATATAACTTTTTTGATAATAATTATCATTATCTTTGTATTATTATAGCATATTGCAAATAATTAAAGTGTATCTGTAGATACACTTTAATTATTTATGTTTCATATTATTTAGTTATATCTTGAATTTTTCAACTAATTTCTCCATTAAAGAGGCAATTTCAGATAGTCTTTCACTCGATTTAGCTATCTGTTCAATAATGACTGCTTGTTCTTCTACAGATGCATTTACTTCTTCTGTAGATGAAGCTGATTCATGACATACTTCTGAAATGTTTTCTATACATGAAAAGGCATTTATTTTATTTTCATCAATTTCTTTTAACGCATTATTTAGTCTTGTAAATAATATTATTAATTCTTTAGTTTTATTCTCAATAATATCATAAGAAGTAACTGTTTCTTCTATATACATATTTACATTTTCTACTATTTTTTCTGCTTTTTCCATATTGCAATTTGTTATCTCTATTTTATTAGTCATTGTTTCAAGAATTTTTGATATATTACCTGTAGATTTTTCTGTATCCTCTGCTAGTTTACTTATCTCTTCTGCCACAACAGCAAACCCTTTCCCTGCTTCACCTGCTCTTGCTGCCTCAATTGAAGCATTTAATGCTAGAAGATTTGTTTGACTTGCTATCTTTGATATTGTATCTAAAATACTATTAATTGATTTTGATTGAATTTCTAAATCATTTGTATTATTTTTCATCTCTTGTGTAACTTGTAAACTTAAATCAAATTCATTTTTGAGTTTCTCAATTATTTCTTTACCCTGAAGATTTACTTCTTTTACACTATTTGTACTTATATTAACATCTTCTGCAATTTCTTGAGATTCAGTAATTAGATCCCCTAAATTTGATAATTCTCTAACAGTATTATCTGCTTCTTCAGCTTGCTGAGTTGCTCCAATGGTAATAACTTTAATAGTCTCTGAAATTTCTTCAACAGATATTGCATTTTCATTAATTGAGGAAGTTAAATCCTTAGATGAATTATTTAATTCTAAAGCTGAATTTTGAATTTCTTTTATAATTATTTTCAAATTATCAGTTATTATGTCAAACGATTTTGCTAAATTACCAATTTCATCTTCTCTTTTTAAAAATTTCGGCGGAACATTAGTTGTTAGATCTAATTTAGACATAATAGTTGCATGATTAGTAGCTAAAATAATGGGTTTAACAAATTTATTACCTGCATAATAATTTATAATTATTGCCAATATAATTGCTACCATTATCATAATACATAAATTACGTCTAAGATGAAAGACCTCTTCAAAAATTTTATCTTCTAGAGCAGTGATAGCTATACTCCAACCAGTATCCCCAATAGGGTAGTATCCACAGTAATATTTAATTCCTTGATATACATATCTATCAGTACCTTGTTCCCCTTTAATCATATTATTAATAACTTCTGAGAATTGCTTTAATTTACTATCACTTTTTGCCATTTCAATTAAATTATCTTGTTCTAAAACTCTATTGATATCAGGATGAGCAATAGTTGTTCCTTCGTTATTAATAATAAACGCCCTACCGTTTTTTAAACTAATATCTTTAATTGCATTACTAAGATATTCAGCCTTTATACACCCTACCACAGTACCTTCTACATTATTTCCTTTTATTGGTGCCGATACAAAAAAAATAAATTCTTTTAGTGATTCACTATATAATAAATTACTAAAATATGTATTTCCTTTCATTGCTTGTTTAAAATATTCCCTATTACTTACATTAGCTTCACTTCCAGTTATACACTGAGCATCTCCGTTTTTATTTACTACAAACATATCTGAAAAAATCTTATTTCTTGCCACTTCATATTTCATTGCCTCATATTGCTCATCCCAATTCCATGATTTTAGTGCATTTCTATTGGCAATTCCATCCATTATTGTTTTTGCATTAAGTATTTCAGAATCAATATACGTGCTATACGCTTTTGCATGTTCTACTAAATCTTCATTAACTGTTTTTTGCAAGGCTTTTGTTGATGATTTTGACGCTATAAGGCCTATACTACTACTAATTAATACTATAATCATTGTCGCATATACTATTAGTCTAATCTTAATACTTTTAAACATTATGTTCCTCCTATAAGTCTTTTAATTGTTTTTTTATGTTTGTATAAAATATTAAATGAGTATGCTTATGTCATTTGCTTAATTATAGAATTCTTCCCATGTTACCATGTAACTAAAGAACTTTCTTAGCGACCTCCTATGAGACAAGCTAATTTAATTTGTACTTTTATAATGACTACACTTTATATATAATGTGTAATAATTACTTACTAGATTTTTAGTGAATACTATTACTAATCATATATCTAACAACCTATAAATTCCTAATTTGTACTAATGATAATTTACTCAACAAAAACATTATATTAATATAGTAAATATTTTAATTAATATTCTATTAATAAGTATGGTTTAATGTTTTTTAGCCTTAAAAATATAAAAAAGTATATAAACGCTGAAATAATTATACCACAAAATACTTAAACTATAAAGAGCAATTACTCCTACTAATTGCTTATTAATTATAGACTTTTATCTTATCCTATATATAGACGGAGGTGATATGTTGAAAGATAAAGTTGTTGATTTAAGAATATTAGGAAAAAACATAAAAAAACATAGAATAGAAAAAAAATTAACACAAGAAAAACTAGCTGCACTTACTAATCTTTCTATACAATATATAGGTAATATAGAAAGAGGAAATACTACTTCTTCTCTTGAAACTATAATGAAAATATGTATTGCTTTAGATGTAACACCAAATCAATTATTGTTATCATCATCAAAACCCACACTAAATACATTAATACATCAAATATTAGAATCTTTATCAGATCAATCAATTTCATTTCTAGTACACATTTACAATTATATTCAGCTTCTTAAAAAGGATAAATTATTCTAATATAAATCTTATCTTTACCTAGTTATTTTCTTATAACTAGGTAGGGATATTGCTATTAATAATTACAATATAATAAGTCATATATAATAAATCTAATAATAAGTCATTAAGTTGAATTCTTAATAATCTATGTTATATAACATATAAATATTGTATTTTAAAGAATTCAACTTAGTTTTTCAGCACCAGCATTTATACTAAATCTCAATAAAGTTTAATATATTTAACCACTTATTTTACTTTGATTTTTTACTCTTTCAATATCTTGTAAAATGGCATCTTGGTCTCCAAGATAATATTTATCTAATATATTCATTTCTTTATCAAGTTTATACACTAATGGAATACCTGTAGGAATATTTAATTCTAATATTTCTTCATTACTAAGATTCTCTATATGTTTTATTAAAGCTCTTAAACTATTTCCATGAGCAACAATAATTACTTTTTTATCTTCTTTTAGTAAAGGATAAATTCTTTCTTCCCAGTATGGAATAACTCGGTTAACAGTATATTCAAGGCTTTCTCCTAATGGCATATCTTCTTCAGAAATGTTTTCATATTGCAGTTCATACTTACAGCATCTTGAATCATTTTTTGTTAATAACGGTGGTAATATATCATAACTTCTCCTCCACAGTTTAACTTGCTCATCTCCATATTTCTTTGCTGTTTCGCTCTTATTTAATCCCTGTAAAGCACCATAATGTCTCTCATTTAACCTCCAACTTTTTACCACCGGTATCCAATGTAAATCCATTTGATTTAAAATTATGTTAAGAGTTCTTACAGCTCTCTTTAAATAAGAAGTATAAGCTATATCGAATTTATATCCTCCATTCTTAAGTATTTCTCCAGCTTGTTCTGCTTCTGTTATCCCTTTGCTGGATAAATCCACATCTGTCCATCCTGTAAACTTATTTTCTTTATTCCATAAGCTTTCTCCATGTCTTACGATTACAAGTTCCATATAACAAAATCCCCCTTTCTTGTATTAATATGTAACAGGTAATTGCAAAACTAGAAATTATAATTATTTACATACAATATATAGTTCTTATTAGAAACGGGAACTCAACATATTGTATTAAAGAATCAACTGAATGTAGTTTTGCAATTACTTAATTAATATGTAATACAATTTTTAATGATATTGATATTCAGTTTCATTACAATCATTATACGCTATTAAGTTCTATAATACAATTAATATTATATTTTTTATAATCTTTTTCACTATATGTCCAATCAATCACAATAAATGTTTTATATTATATGTGGTTAACAGATAATAATAAAAGATAATATAAAAACTCTCCCAACTGATTTTAATTATAATCAATTGAGAGAGTTTTGTATTATATATTAATTGTAAATCTTAACTTATCTTCTCCTAGTAATTTCAAAATGCGAGAACTCTACATCAGCATTGTAAGATCTTATACCAAATCCTCCAGAAAAACCAGGTATATATTTTGCTCCATAAGAAGTATGGTTAATCTTACTATATATTACCATATTATTGGTAACTAGTAAATATATCTTTAAAGCAAATTAGGGGTAACACAAGATATACTCCCTATAGGTGTATTAGTTATATTAACTATCCACTTAAGGGAGTATATCACTTTATATCATATTATTTAAGTCCTAAATATTCTTCATAAGTAACATCTTGTTCATAGATTTCTTTTGCATACTCTTCACCAACATAACGAATATGCCATGGTTCATATTGATAACCAGTAATATCTTCTTTTCCTTTTTTATAACGTATAATAAATCCAAATTTATGTGCATTATCTCTAAGCCATATTCCTTCTTTTAGTTCGCCTAGCTTCTCTTCTAATTTATAATTCAAGCTTGCACATGATACATCAATTGCTAATCCTGTTTGATGCTCACTTTGTCCAGGCTTTGCACTAACTTGATTAGCCTTTTCAAATCCTCTTTTTTTAACATTATAATTAAAAATTGCCTTTTGTTTTTTATATGAACGATACCCAGAGACTCCAACAATTTTAATACCATCTTCTTTTGCTTGTGCTACAAGTTTTTCCAATGCATCTCCTGCAATCTTTCTTAGATATCTTTTCTCATTTTCTCCTGTAAAACAGTATGGTATATTAGGTTTTACTAAGTCTTTTGGTACATAATCACTAGGTAAATTTCTTTCCTTATTAACTAAAACATGGATATCTTCACAATTAATTAATATTTTTTTTCCATTTTCATCTATCTTTATAGTATCATCATTATTCACATCAATATTATTATTGTTTACTTCATTATTATTATCTTTTGATTCATCCTCTATCTCTTTACTATCATTAGTTGTTGCCACTGTATTATTGTCTTTTACTTCAGTTTCTTTTATTTCAGATTTCTTAACGTCTGGTTTCTTAACTTCAGGTTCTTTTATTTCAAGTTTCTTAACTTCTGGTTCCTTAGTATCCTTAACTTCATTTTCTGTTGCCTTAGTATCTTGTACATCATTTTTATTTGTTTGGGTATTATCTTTTTTTTCATTTTTTATTGTAATATGTATTACTACTGATTTTCCTTCATATGTTAGAGTTATATTTGCTTTATCTCCATCATTAGCATCTTTTGATACAACTATATTACCATCTAATAAACTAATTGCTTGGGAATCTGAATGAGATATTAACTTAGTATTATTAGCTAATTGTATTGTGCTATCATCTGAAAGCAAACCTTTAATAGATAATTTATATTTATCAGTATTACTTAAAATTATATTATCTTTAGGTACTATTAGTTCTTTTATGTATACTTCATTATTTAACTTATTTTCCTCTACATTTTTATTGTGTGTTTCACCTTCACTAATTTTTGTATTATTAATTTTATCTACTTTTGCACTAACATCATCTTTATCTTTCATTAAATAAGTAATAGTAATAATTGCAATGGATATAACCACTATTGAAAGAGCTATTTTTCTAGATTTTTTATGCATTATTTTCACCTCATATGTTTTATAAACTCATTTTAGCATACTAATTTTTATATTACAACATTTTACGACAAATAGTTACATGCGTTACAGCTTGTTATTACAATTATTCTATATCTTATTCATAGTTATAACACCTATCATATAAGCAAAATAAAAAAACCCTTAGTTAATTTAAAGGGTTTTCAACATTTTATTTAATACTATTGAATTTTTGCTTTTGCAGTTTCTACTAAACTTGCAAATCCTTCTGAATCATTAACTGCCATTTCAGCTAACATTTTTCTGTTAATATTTACATCTGCTAATTTAAGACCATACATGAATTTACTATATGATAATCCATGAACTCTAGTTGCAGCATTAATTCTTGCAATCCAAAGTCTTCTGAAATCTCTTTTCTTTAACTTTCTTCCTGTATATGAATAAACACCTGACTTCATTACTGCTTGTTTTGCAGTTCTGAATTGTTTAGATTTTGCTCCTCTATATCCTTTAGCTAACTTTAAGACTCTTTTACGTCTTTTACGCGTGTGTAAAGCACCTTTAATTCTTGCCATGATTTTCCCTCCTGTTCAGTTTATATATTAAACGTATGGTAATATTTTCTTCATTACTTTTTCGTTAGTTTTATCCATCATTGCTGCTTGTCTAAGATTTCTCTTTTTCTTAGCACTTTTCTTAGTTAATATATGTCTTTTATATGCTTTATTTCTTTTTAATTTTCCAGTTCCAGTTTTTTTGAAACGCTTTGCTGCGCCACGATGTGTTTTCATTTTAGGCATAATCTTTTCCTCCTTATAAAACAGTAATTATCTTTTTTTTGCCATGAACATTACCATGCTTCTACCTTCCATTTTGGGATACTTCTCAATATCCGCAATGTCTACTAGACTTTCTGCAAACTTAAGTAAGATTTCTCTACCTACTGCAGTATGAGCTAATTCTCTACCTCTAAAGCGTACAGAAACTTTTACTTTATCTCCATTAGTTAAAAACTTTTTAGCATGTTTCATTTTAGTGTTAATATCATGTTGTTCAATATTAGGAGATAAACGAACTTCTTTTACACTAATGATGTTCTGTTTCTTTTTTGCTTCTTTATCACGTTTAGCCTGTTCATATCTAAACTTACCATAATCAATTATTTTACATACTGGTGGCTTAGCCTTAGGAGAAATTTTCACTAAATCTAAATTTTTTTCTCTTGCAAGTCTTTGAGCATCTCTTGCTGACATAATTCCCAGCTGATTACCTTGATCATCGATTAAACGTACTTCTCTGTCTCGAATTTGCTCATTAATCATTAAATCGCTAATAGTAGGACACCTCCAAAATTTTTTATTTACAGTTTGCCTTCTGCTTATATACAATAAAAAAAGCGCGTAATTAAATACCCACTTATACATATAACATAATTATTATTAATTAGTCATTGCGTATATTTACCTTAGCAGTTTCATTACCCTAAGGTGAGAAGTGGATACTTCTACTTGTTTTATTCTTATACAATTATATAGGTTTATGTATAATCTGTCAACTATTTTTTGAATATTTTTTTGTATTGCAAAAAACAGTAATCTATTCTAAAATATATTTAAATACATATGAGGATGTGATAATATGGAAGACTCAATTTTTATGCAAAAAAATAATAAAGCTATTATATTTGCATGTTGTATTAATGTTATATTCTCGACATCAGGTTTTCTTTTTGATTACATAAATAAGACTAGAAATTTATCAGATGTATTTATAATTTTTACAGTAAGTTTCATTGCTTCTATTACTAGTATAATTATTTATAGACATAATTCTAGTTCCAACTTAATTAGATTTATATGTATGAGTTCATTTTTGTTCTATTATTGTTTTTTATATATGACCTATCCTTCATTTCTACCCTTTGTTTATGTTTTCCCTATTTTAGCATTAGAAACCTTATATGCATCAAAAAAATGGGTATTACTTGATAGTATAATAGTATTAATTATTAATATAGTTGGTACATTGATTAAACTTCAAAATATTAACCTTACAGAATCAATTAAATCGCAACTTTTGGTTCAATTTTATTCTACAATAACTTTTATAGTTATAATATGTGTAGTTGTCACCATAAATTCTAATTTAAGAAAAAAAATCAATCTAACAATTAGTGAGTTACAGCAAGCTAAAGAAGATGAACATAATGTTAAAATAAGCATGTCAAAATTAATTAATATATCTAATAATATATCTACTGAAGTTAATGATATTGTAAAAGAATCAGCTAATTCTTCAGAGATACTAGTTGATAATGTAAACCAAGTAATTGATAGAATGGCGGATAATACTAATCAAATTCAAATTCAATCAAACTTGATAAAAAATATTAATGATAAAGTATCTGATGTCTCAAATTTATCAAATGAAATGAAAAACTCTTTTATTAATATGAAAAATCTTGTAACAAGTAGTAACGAAATATCAGATCTCTTAAGTGATAGAAACAAAGAAGTCAATCAACATCACAAAACTGTAAATCAAGGTATGAAAATATTAAATCAAAAAACAAACGAAATCAAAGATATTATTAATATTATTTCAGACCTATCGGAACAAACTAACCTTTTATCACTCAATGCATCAATAGAAGCCGCACGTGCAGGAGAATATGGAAGAGGCTTTAAAGTTGTAGCTAATGAAGTCAGAAATCTAGCAGAGCAGTCAAGAAAATCAACACAAGAAATTTCTTTAATCATTAACGAAGTTATAAATGAAGTAAATAAAAATGTATCCTCTGTTCAAACATTAAACATTTTAAATGATAATCAAGATGATTTAATTACTAAGAATAAACACTCAATATCAAATATTAATCAAAGTGTACATTTACTTGAAAATAAAATCGATAAAATTAATAAACAAATTGATTTTACCTTAAATACTTCAAATGAGATTAATCAATATAACTTAAACGTATCTACTGCATCTGCTGATATCCTATCTAGTTTTGATGATACTTTAAATATTTGTAAGAAGCATATTAAAAATTCAGATACTGCAATTAATTTAGTAGAACAACTAATCAATACGTCAAAACAAATGGAACAATATGAATGTATTAGTTAAGTATTAATTTACTTATATTTTAGTTGTGTTTACAAATAAAAAAAGGAATGGCTTTGGTTAAATTTAGCCATTCCACAAATTTTATAGTAATTTAATTACATATTTATTTATAGTTAATTTATTACTTTATTTTTAATTTCTTCTTTCATTCTAGCAATTAAGTCATCAAGAACAATTCCACCTTCATCACCGTTTGCTCTGCTTCTTACAGCAACTAAACCTTCTTCTTGCTCTTTTTGGCCTACAATTAATAAATATGGTACTCTTTCCATTCTTCCTTCTCTAATCTTATATCCGATTTTTTCTGCTCTATCGTCTAGTTCTACTCTTATTCCTTGATCTTTTAATGTAGATACAACCTTGTTAGCATAATCATTATATTTATCAGAAATTGGAAGAACTTTTGCTTGGACTGGCGCAACCCATGTTGGGAAAGCTCCTGCAAAATGCTCAATTAAAATTCCAATAAATCTTTCAATACTACCAAATACTACTCTATGAATCATAACTGGGCGATGTTTTGCTCCATCTTTTCCAGTATACTCTAGCTCAAATCTCTCAGGTAGTTGGAAGTCTAGTTGAATTGTACCACATTGCCATGTTCTACCTAAACAATCTTCAAGATGGCAATCAATTTTCGGACCATAAAAAGCCCCATCACCTTCATTAACAATATAGTCAAGATTATTTTCCTCTAAAGCTTCTCTTAGTGCATTAGTAGCCATTTCCCAATCTTCATCTTTACCCATACTATCTTCTGGTCTAGTAGATAATTCCATATGGTATTTAAATCCAAATACTTTATAAACTTCATCAATCAAGTTAATAACACCAACAATTTCATCCTTTATTTGTTCTGGAAGCATGAAAATATGTGCATCATCTTGTGTAAAGTTTCTAACACGCATAAGTCCATGTAAAGCACCTGACATCTCATGTCTATGAACCAATCCAAGTTCTCCAACTCTTAGTGGTAAATCTCTATAGGAGTGCATTTTGTTTTTGTATACTAACATACCGCCTGGACAATTCATTGGTTTAACACAGAAATCTAAGTCATCTACTTTTGTTGTATACATATTTTCGCTATAATGTTCCCAATGTCCAGAACGAATCCATAAATCCTTATTTAAAATTATTGGAGTGGAGATTTCTTGATAATTAGCTTTTTTATGAACTTCTCTCCAATATTCTATTAGTGTATTTCTAAGAACCATTCCTCTTGGTAAGAAGAATGGAAATCCTGGTCCTTCATCGAACATAGCAAATAATTCTAATTCTTTTCCAAGTTTACGATGATCTCTTTTCTTAGCTTCTTCTAATTTTTCTATATATTCATCTAGCTCAGCTTTCTTAGTAAAAGAAGTTCCATAAATTCTTGATAACATTTTATTTTTTTCATCACCACGCCAATATGCTCCTGCTACAGATAAAAGTTTAAAAGCTTTAACTGGTTTTGTTGTCATAAGGTGAGGTCCTGCACATAAATCCACAAATTCTCCTTGTTCATAAAAAGATAATACAGAATCTTCATCTAAATCTTTAATAAGTTCTACTTTATAGTCTTCGCCTTTTTCTTTCATTAATTTAATAGCTTCTTCTCTTGGTAATTCAAATCTTTTTATTGGTAATTTTTCTTTAACAATCTTTTTCATTTCCTTTTCAATAGCTACTAAATCTTCATTCGTAAATGGAGTTTCCTTATCAAAATCATAATAAAATCCATTCTCGATTGAAGGTCCAATTGCAAGTTTTACTTCTGGAAAAAGTCTCTTCACCGCTTGTGAAAGAATATGAGCTGTTGTATGTCTAAATGCATCTCTACCTTTTTCATCATTAAATGTTAGTATATTAAGTGTAACATCCTTATCAATCACATATCTAAGATCAACAACTTCTCCATCCACTTCTCCCGCACAAGCTACCCTTGCAAGTCCAGCACTAATGTCATTTGCAATATCAAGCACTGACATACTGTTTTCGTATTCTTTTTTTGATCCATCTTTTAAAGCTATAATCATAAAAATTCTCCTCTCTTCTTTTCATTATTCACATCTATTTCTCAACATATTTTGAATCCACATTAATAATATGATGTACTATCCAATCAATTAAAAAAGCAAACATTTTATCCATATTCTCTGATTGATTTGTATCAAAATCCGTTTTTTTAAACTCTTCTAATTTTTTAACAAACATTTTATGTTCAATCTGATGTACATAAAATTCGTCATCATTATAATTGTTTTTTTTCATATATATTTCTTCATAATCAAAATGATAAATTGTATATTCAACTAATTCATTTAATATATCCATGTAATCATCATAACAATCTATACCTTCATTAATTTCCTGGGTTAGTTCTCCAACATTTACTGCAATATCAAATAAACGTTTATGTTGATTATCAATTTCTTGTACTCCTAGATTATATTCTTCTTTCCATTCTAACATCTATACACCTCCAATTTTATAATTATGTCCCTAACGCACTTTCCTATCAAATAAAAAACTCGCCTCCTTACTACGTATGTATACCGTAGTAAGGGACGAGATTATATACAATTCCCGCGGTTCCACCCTCATTGCTTATAAAAACAAAACCACTTAATAAGATTGTAACGTAATCAACGGACTTTATTAGAGTCACTCAGAGGTAGTTTTCAAATGCTTCCATATAAAAGTCTCTCAACATAAAACGACTTTCTTTCTGTATACTTTCCCATTTTACTCGTCTCTTCATCGTGATATCATTATTTATTTTTTATTTATTTTTTATTTATTTTCACTCTATTGACTATTATTATAGCATTAACTTTATTTTTGTCAATTAAAAATTTAACCCTATTAGTCAGTTAAAAAACAAAATCCTTAACACTAGCAAAGAATTCTCTTACATAGTAGTTTACAATCAATGGTGGAAAAGTCTTTGATGGAATTCCTTGTACTTTTTTCCCATATGTTTTTGCAATTGTTTTGGCTCTAAACACATGGAAATCACTAGTTATAATTGAAACAGTATAATTATCCGCATTATTTATTATTTTGAAGCTATTACTTATATTTTCTTGAGTGCTAGTAGATTTATTTTCCATAATCAATCTATCTTCATTTATACCTTTATTTAATAAATATCTTTTCATAGCTTCTGCCTCTGATATATCTTCACCCTGACCTTGTCCACCTGATAATATAGCCTTACTATTTATACTTTTATTAAGATAGTCATAAGCAACGTTTAATCTATTATATAACGTAAGGGATAAATTAGTTCCATTTACACCAGCACCTAATACAATAACATAATCTGTAGGCATATAATTATCTTTCTTAATACTATCTTTAATAATCAAAGATTCAATAATTATAAAACATAATAAAAGTATAATTACTACCGTAATAAAACTATATCTTAATACCTTAGAGGCTTCTTGTATAATTTTTCCATGTTTACTTAATAAAATATTGCAACCAAAAGATAGTATACTTAACAATAGCCAAAATATAGTGAAGCCTGCCCCCCCACCATATATTTTTAAATATAGATAGTATATTATACTAAAACAACCAATGATAAACGTAGTAACTATTAAACCCCTCATGTTATTACCCTCTTTTTTTATAATTCTGCTACCAATTTTTTTAGCTCTTCAACTGTAAATAAATATTTTTCATTACAAAAATGACAATTAAGCTCAATTGTTTCCCCTTCATTTATCATTTCGTTAATTTCTTTTTTACCAATACTAATTAATGCTTTTTCTACTCTTTCTTTTGTACAATTACAATGAAATCTTGTTGGTATTTCATCTAATATCTGAGGTTCCATATCTTCTAATAACACGTTTAAAATATCCTCTGGTTTTTTTCCTTCATTCATCAAGTTTGTTATAGGTGGCATTTTCTTAATTTTCTCTTCTAAATGATTAATAATCTCTTCATCAGCATTTGGAAGTAATTGAACAATAAAACCTCCACTTTGTTTAATTGTATAATCCCTATCAACTAATACACCAAGCCCAACAGCAGATGGCACTTGCTCAGACGTAGCAAAATAATAAGTTAAATCTTCTGCAATTTCACCTGATACTAAGTGTGTTTGTCCTACATAAGGATCTTTTAATCCAATATCTTTTATTATATTTAATATACCATTGCCAAGTCCACCAGACACATCTAGTTTACCATTTTCTTTTAATGGTAAATCAACCACAGAATTAAATGGATATCCTTTTACATTACCATTTGCATCTGAAGTTACCACAAGGCCTTGAATAGGTCCGTCTCCACGGATTTGAAGAGTCAATAAATCTTTTTCATTCTTTAACATACTCCCCATTATAGATGCCGCTGTCATAAGTCTTCCTAAAGCAGCAGAAACTAAAGGTGAAGTATTATGTCTTTCTCTAGCTTCTTCAACCATATTTGTAGTTGTAGCAGCAAATGCTCTTATCTGATTATTAGCAGCTGTAGCTCTAACAATGTAATCACTCATAGTAAACTCCTTTGTACATATTATTGTCTTTATTTTCCATTTTCTCGAGCAATGAAATAAACTCTTTCACTCATACTATTTGGTTCTTCAAATGTAAATGCGTTAAAACAATCTACAAATTCTAGACCCGCTTCATGCAATAGTTTTTTTATTATGCTTAATTCATACATTCTTTGGTGATGAGTTTCACTATATCTATGATATGAATTATTGCTATCTTTTATAAATAAAGTTAAATCATATTCGTTAATTGATTCTTCTTCATAGTAATAATTATCCCATATATAAGCACTTTCATCATTAGTTTCAGCAAAAGTATTATCATTTAATATATTTTTATATTTATAGCAAGTATTTAAATCAAATATAAATAACCCTTTTGGATCCAAATAATTATTTACGAGTTTAAAGACTTGTAATAAATCTTGTTCTTCTAAAATATAGTTTATACTATCGCAAATACTTACAATACAATCAACTGTACCATATAACTCAAACTCTCTCATATCTTGTAATAAATATAATATATCGCCATCCGTATCTTTTGATTTTTCCTTTGCCACAGATAACATTTCATAAGAATTATCAATACCAATCATATCATAACATTTATTAGCGAGTAGCCTAGTAATATTTCCTGTTCCACATCCTAAATCTAACATTAATTTAGGTTCCTTAATATAATACTTATGAATTAAATCTATTATATAATCAGTCCACATCTCATATGGAACGTTACTCATAAACTTATCATATACCATTGCAAATGAATTATAACTAGACATTCTCACACTTCCTATTCAGTAGTAATAATTATTGCTTTATTTATTATAATTATTATTATACAGCAAGTCAAGAATATAAGCTTATCTGCATAGAATATTGATGTGGAAAAATTGAGTTATTAAGATTTTTATTAAGATATAGTTGTTAAGTTTTTATTATTTGACAAAATTAGAGTTATACCATATAATATCGATAAAGATTATCATTATCAATTGCATAAGGAGATATATATGAAAATTTTAGTTAGTTATTCAAGTCTTACAGGAAATACAAAGAAAGTAGCAACTGCTATCTATAATGAATTATTATTACATTCAGAAGTAAATCGTGTAGATTTGTTACCTATAACAAATTCTATTAATATTGGTGACTACGATTATATTTTCCATGGTTTTTGGGTAGACAAAGAAAATGCTGACCCAAAATCAAAAAAATATTTTTCAATTATACAAAATAAAAAAATAGCATTATTTGCTACCCTTGGAGCTCTTGCTGATTCACCTCATGCACATAAAAGTATGCAAAAGGCGGGGTTATTATTGGATGAATCAAATACTCTTCTTCCAACTTTTATATGTCGTGGAAAAATTGATCCAATTCTTACAGAAAGACGTCGTAAGAAATACCCTATAGGTCATAAACAAGCTTTAACTCCTGAAAGAGAAGCCTTACATATTTCTTCACATAAACATCCTAATAAAGATGACCTAAAAAATGCTCGTGAATGGGCTATAAGTGTATTAAGACAATAATTTATATTAAAAGAGACTTCTAAATTTATTATAAGACAAGAATTATATATAATGCATAATTTAATTATGCATTATTATCTTTCATTCTTTTATACAGCTATCTTTTTATTATTTTTGTTAATAGGAATAAAAAAAGGACAGTTATGTATTTCGTCATGCATAATACTTGCACGTATACCAAACACTTTCTCTAAAACATTTTCTTTAAATACTTCATCTGGAATTCCTTCCACTACAATTTGTCCATCTTTCATAACTATAATACGTGAAGAATATCTAGCTGCTAAATTCAAATCATGTAATACCATTATTATTGTAATTCCTAATTCTTTATTAAGTTCTTTAACTAATTCTAGAACTTCTAATTGATGAGAAATATCTAAAAAAGTGGTAGGTTCATCTAGTATTAATATATCTGTTTTTTGTGCGAGAGCCATAGCTATCCACACTCTCTGACCTTCACCACCTGATAAAGTACCTATTTCTCTATCTTTTAATTCTATAACTCCTGTTTTTTTCATTGCCCACTCTACTGTTTTTATATCTTTTTCTTCTAAATGGTTTCTAATCCCTAAATGAGGATATCTACCATAACCCACAATAGTTTTCACCTTAATATCTCCTGGTACATTCCTTATTTGTGGAAGAATAGCAACTTTTTTAGCTACTTCTTTGGAATTATATTTATTAATATTATTAGAAGATAAATATATCTCCCCCTTATCAAGTTTTTTACACCTTGATAATCCTTTTAATAAAGTTGATTTTCCACAACCATTTGGACCTATAATTGTATATACTTCTCCTTTTTCAATCTCTATATCTAAATCCCTAACAATAGTTCTTTCTCCATATGAAATCTCCAACTCTTTTCCTTCAAGAACAATCATATACTTTTTTTCCTCTCTCTTAATAAATATAAAAAGAATGGTGCTCCAAGAAATGCCATTACAATACCAACTGGTAATTCAATTGGATCAAATGCAATTCTAGCTAATGTATCACAAGCCATTACAGTAATAGCTCCTAAAATTGCAGTAGTTGGAAATAGATATCTATAATCTGAACCTATTATCATACGTGCAGTATGAGGGACAATAAGTCCAACGAATCCTAATAATCCAACCGTACTAACAGCACTAGCTGCTAATAATGACGCTAACATAATTAGTATTAATCTTATTCTTTCCACCTTTAATCCTAATCCTGTTGCTATCTCATCACCTAATAAAAGAATATTAATTTTCTGTGCAAAAAATATTATACAAACACATCCAGCTAAAGCATATGGCCATAACAAATTAAAATGTGGCCATGTACGACCCGATAAGCTTCCTACCATAAAACTAACTGCTCCAGCTACTCTATCGGGAAAAAAAGTCATAAGAGTATTAATTCCAGCTCCCAATAAAGATGAGAAAGCAACACCAGCTAATACTAACCTCATGGGTTGAACTCCATCTTTCCATGCTAAACAATAAATAAATAATGTAGCCAAAAAAGCTCCACCAAAAGCTCCAGCTGGTACTAAATAATAGTAATTTGGAAATAGTATTAAAATGACATAAGCTGCCAGACCTGCACCTGATGTTACTCCAATTATATTAGGTGAAGCAAGGGGATTACGCATAATCCCCTGTAAAATAACACCGGCAAGACTTAGACAAATACCCACTAAGGCACCAATCAATACTCTTGGCAATCTTATATTCCATATAATTTGATGATCTACTGTATTCTCTTTAGTAAAAACAGCTTTAAATACATTTGTTATTGGTATATTGACTGAGCCAAGAACAATACTACCAATTAGTACAATGAATGCTATTACTAATAGTATTAATAATGTAATAAATTTTTTTGAATGTGATTTTTCTGTCTCCATTATGTAACCTACTCTCCAAATACTTCTGGATATAATAATTTGGCAAGTCCTCTATAAGCTTCAGCATATTTCATGTTAGGCTTATACAAGTACAATTCTTTATCTAAATAGTAATATTTATTATTTTTAACTGCTTCCAATGAGCCCCATGCAGGATTAGCTTCTACATCATCAGCAATTCTTTTTTTAACTTCTTCAACATCACCCATTGTTTGAACAAAAATAAATTCAGGCGCTCTTTGTACTACTTTTTCCATACTAAATGTTTGCATTTCTTCATCAGATAACTGTGCATCATAAGCAATATTAGTAACACCTAGATCTTCTAACATAGCACCTACTTGTGAATTAGGCAACATAGCTTTAACAGTTTTAGATGTCCCAAAAAGTACTAAAGCTGATGGTTTTTTATCTTTTGGTACTCTAGCAAGAATATCATCAATCTCATTTTTAATTTTTACACCTTTTTCTTCATATAATTCATCATGACTAGTTAATGAAGTAAATACTTTATATACATCTAAAAATTCAGTTAAACTTGTATACTTAACTGCATAATAAGGTATATTATTTTGCTTAAATAAATCAGTAAATTCAGTTTGTGAATGATTACCAGACATAATAATCAAATCAGGTTTTAATGCTATTATTTTTTCCATATCAGGTTTTGACATTGTACCAACTATACTTGCATCTTTTGCATTTTCTGGAACAAAACCTTTTGTTGATATACGTCCAACTACTTTACCTCCTGCTTGATCCCATAAATCTAAATATGAATTATATAAACAAATAACATTTTCAGGTCTCTTTTTTAATTTTATTGTATCTCCAAAAGCATCTGTAACCTCAATTAAATCTTCTTTATTTATATCTAAACTACTATTTTCTTCCTTATTTTGTTCTTTATTGTTCTCTTCATTTTTATCAGCATCTTTATTTTCTGGTTGAGTTTTTTGTGTCTCAGTTGCATTTTCCTTATTAGTACATCCACTAAAAGCTAATGTACTCGTTAAAATAATAGTTAATACTAAAAAAAGTTTTTTCATAATTTCCTCCTAAATTTGTAATTTAAACTTATTATATAAGTTTTTTTATTTTGTTAATTAATAATTTGTTATAAAAGATATGGTCACTTAATCCTTTTTGATGCCCTAATACTTTTATTCCAGCTTTTTCTAATTTATATTTCCATGAATAATTATTATCCCCCAACATATCTTTTAATGTGTGTGCACCACATCCAATTAAAAAAGGATATAAATGAACTATATTTATATTAGCTCTTTCTAACCTTACTAAAATATCATCTATATCTGGCTTTGCTTCTAATGTACCTAAATAAACATAATTATTTTTATTACTTATATATCTAGCATAATCATTATATTTATCTTGAGCAAAATCATTAGTTCCATGACCCATAAAAACTATTCCAGTATTATCAGATATATCCTTATTTATATAATCTTCAATCAAAGAATAAGTTTCATCAAACGTAGTTTTATCGTGTAATAATGTTTTTCCAATTTTAAATTTAATATTTCTATACGTACTACAGCAATTTTCTATTTTTAAAAACTCACTTCCAGGTACCATTAATATAGGTTGAATAATTATTTCTTTTACTCCCATATAATTTAATTGTTCAATTTTTTCATTCAATAAGTCTACTTTTATATTTTCTTTTTTTATAAGTAGATCTCTCATAAATGATGATAAAAAAGCGTAATCTACTTTATATTTTGGATAACGCTCTTGTAATTCATTTGCTACATTAATAATTATTTTATCTAATTGATTTTTACTTGAACAACCATAACTCACTAATAATATGTATTTATATGTCATTGAATCCCCCTTTCAATAAATAATGAATTTCATTTTCATATAGATTATAGCTTTTTTTACTTAGCCTGTCAATATTTTCTTTATAATGTAAAAATAGTAATAAAAAAAGAAGTAAGGCAAAAACCTTTACTTCTGTTTTTATTAAACAATTATTTTAAATTGCTTCTATTAACCTATTTCTTTACTTAAACATATTGTAAACATCACAGCACTTAACTCCATATCTAGTAACCTTAGTCTCGAAATCTTCTTTCCAATAAGGATCATTGAATACTTCATTAAGCTTTGTACCGCTTAATTCTTCATTAGCAATGCTGTGATAAATTTCCTTATTTAGTTGCTTTCCACATTTATCCTTACCATATCGGTAGAATCTATGAGTCTGGCTATTACTCCACAGATGGTACTTCCCATATTCCCACCCATCATTATAACGTTTGGGGAACTTAATAAAATCTCCTTCTTCTCCAATAGCTCCCTCAGGTCCCCAAGTTGCTTCATAGTCACAAGCTTTTTTTCTAAGATTCTTATATACTTTACTACTTTTAAAATCACTTATAATATTATGAGCTTCACATGGATCCAATTCCATATCATAAAACTCTTCAAAACCATCATTATATCGATAGATATATTTATACCTTTTATTCCTGCTCATCACCCATCTAGTATCATTCAGGAATTCACAAGCACATATAATTTCCTCTCTGTTTTTGCTTTTTATTGTTCCATTACAAAGAGATTCACCATATAAATTATCAATGTCACCTGGATATTCAAGTCCACAAACATCTAGACAAGTTGGCAAAATATCCATTAAGTCAACAAAGTCTTCGTTTCTCGTATTGGCTTTAAATAACTCTGGATAACGAATAACAAAAGGTACTCTTACAGATGAATCATATGGCATTTGCTTACTATAATACCCTTTATCCTGAAGCATCTCTCCATGATCTGATGTAAAAATAATCATCGTATTATCAAGTTGCCCCGATTTTCTCAGATAAGTAATAATCTCTCCAATACTATTATCAGTCATAGTAATCGTGGTAAAGTATGCTTCTCTTATTTTACGCTTTTGCTCCTCGCTGTCGTCGTCACCAAACCAACTTCCACTCGCCTTGTTATTTGGAAAAAGTCTAGTAGAGTTAATCGCTTTTTTAATATCTTTATCCTTATAAATCCCTTGATATTCTTTTGGAATATCCCAAGGTGGATGTGGCTTAATATATCCTACGAACAAAAAGAAAGGATCCCTCTCATTATTATCTAGCCACTCTATGGTCTTATCCTTAACCCAACTAGTTTCATAATGAGGCAAAGGTATCTGTGACTGTTGTGGCGTATGATATAGATACGGTCTTACTCCGTGCAGATTCTGCACCTCTTCCAATCCAACCTCTTTTAGATACGTAGCATATTGATCATCATATCGATGCTTAGGTAATTCCTCCATTAAATATAACTCATTATATCCATGATGAGCTCTCGACGGTGAAAAATGCATTTTACCAATAGCTGCAGTTCTATATCCTGCATCTGAAAAAATTCTTGAAAGTGTAGGGAGAGAATAATCTTTAATACTTTGCATCTCATTATTGGCAAAATATCCATGAGCTCTTGCCGGCATTCCTAGCAGTAAATCGTGTCTTGCTGGCATACATATCGGATTGTGAGTATGAGCATTCACGTAAGAACAACCTTCCCTGCAAAGCTCATCTAAATTTGGTGTAATCATATAATCATAACCTAGTTCATGAATTGTATCATAGCGCTGCTGATCTGTACAAATAATCATCACATTGGGTTTATTATCCATCTTTTTTACCCCTCTTTAAGCAGTAATCAACTTAATAGTATTTATAAATATTTTTAATTTATCTTTATAAACCATACCTATTAATGAGATTAGTTTTTTCACCTTTTAGTACAAATACTGGCATACTATTCAAAGGTGCTTGAACTATACATGTTTGATTACCTTTATATTCTTCTTTAGTATCAATATGAATCCAATTACCTTTAGGGAAATAAACTTTTCTTTCGGTCATTTCCTCATATAATATTGGTGCAACTAAAATTTCTGAACCAAACATATACTCATCTTTAATCTCCCAAGTTTTTTCATCATCATAATAATCATAGAATAATGGACGCATTACTGGAGTACCTTTTGTACTAGCAATCTCCATTTGCTGTTTGATATATTCCTGAAGTTTTTCACGAATAAACATATATTTTTTACAAATCGCATATACCTCATCGCCATATGTCCATACTTCATTATCAGCACCACTTGCTACCTGTGCTCCCTTAGTTGTTCCTAATGGTTTTTTATGTGGTTCTCTGTCTCCATGTAATCTAAATACAGGACAGAATGCTCCAAATTCAAACCACCTTACTAGACACTCATGGAACTTTTTATCTTCAATATGTCCACCGTGAAAACCACCTATATCTGTTGTCCACCATGGTATACCTGCCAAACCCATATTCAACCCTGCAGACAATTGGTTTCTTAATGAACGAAAACTTGAATCAATATCACCGGACCATATAAGACTACCATACTTTTGTGATCCAACCCATGCACATCTAACCAAACTTATTATATCTTCTTGCTGTTCTTGTTTAAGACCATCATAAACCATTTGAGAATAATATCTGGGATAACTATTTCCAACTTCTAAATCAGAACCTAACTGATATCGATATTGTTCAAAAGCATATTCAAAATATTCTGGTTCAGCTTCATCTAACCAAAAAGTTCTAATTCCATAATCATAGTAGTTTTTCTTTAGTTTATTCCACACATAGTTTCTCGCCTTTGAATTCGTTGCATCAATAAATTTAGCATTATTTAACTGTGTAATTCTACCTCCCATTTCAGTTCTGACTAACATCTGGTTTTCAAACATATCAGCAAAGCTTTCACTTTGATATTCAACTGTTGGCCAAACTGAAACCATTAATTCAATTCCCATATCTTTTAATTCATCAACCATTGCTTTTGGGTCAGGCCAATATTCTTCATCAAACCTCCAGTCCCCTTCATAAGGCCAATGATAAAAGTCACATACAATCACAGAAATTGGTAAACCCCTTCTCTTATATTCCCTTGCTACCTCTAATAACTCTTCTTGAGTCTGATATCTAAGCTTGCATTGCCAAAAACCAAGAGCATATTCAGGAATAGTAGGAGCTCTTCCTACAACATCTGTATAGTTTTCTTCAATGTTTCCAGGAGAATCATCCACTGTAATCCAATAATCTAACTGCTTTGTTGATTTTGCTGTCCATTCTGTCAAGTTTTCCCCAAAAGTAACCTTTCCTATGGCTGGATTATTCCATAATAGACCATAACCATGATTAGAAATCATAAAAGGAACACTCGCTTGGGAATTACGTTGTGCCAATTCAAGAATACAGCCTTTTAAGTTTAAGTTGGGTTGCTGATACTGTCCCATTCCAAATATTTTTTCACCTTCATTGGCTTCAAATCTCATTTCAAGACTATAATTATCCGTACCTAAAATAGAATTAAAGATTCTTGGATTAATATGTAGTGCACTATTAAATCCCTCTTGATCTTTTCTAAATCGGTTTCTGTCATATTCTTCTAGTATAATTTTGCCTTTGTCATTAAGAAATTTCAATTTTCCTGATGGTAAAACTTCACAAGTTATTTTGCCATAGGTAATTCTAGCTTTGTTTGACTCAATACTTGTTTTGCATTCACCATATAGTTTTTTTGATTGACCATTCAGTGCTGACCACCCAAACTCTTCTATCTTACCATTAGGTGTAGCCCTTACTCTTAGAGCATTTTTACCCCAAGGTTCTATCAATAAAGTCTCTCTTTCCGATCTCCTAATTATATTGTTACCTTCAAGACGTACATTGCTCATTAATTCATTGTTTGCTTCCAAGTTAACACCTCACTGTTTGTATTAGTCTTATTCAAAACTTATTTCAAATATTCTAGCTGTCTTAGATTCAAGATTAACCTGTAATAATTGGTCGGTTGACTTATATAAAAATTCTGTTTTCTTTGTTTTTGGATATGTGCATTCAACCAAAATATGACGTTCATTATTATCATCAATATCTGAATTTCTTAATTTATTAATATAGTCTAAAGGTATGTTACATACCTGTTTACCTTCTCCACACGTTCTCCACACTGCAAGATATATTTTGTCAGGAGTTGTACAACCATAGACAATATATTCGCTATGCATAGTTGCTAAACCTATGGGCCAGAAAGGTAACGCAGTCTTAATATCTTCACGAATTTCTTTATAATAATTAATTCCTTCAATAACGTGATTTAGCCTTTTTTCCCCGATTTGACCTAAATAACCACTTTGATGAATTCTAAAAAGCATGCTACTAACCATATTATAGATCGTTTCTTCTTCTGTTCCTTCTTTTAGAGGATATGACCACATTGCGGCTTGTTCCGGTGTACAAGCAGTTGCAGCGTTTGCTGCTATTACTGAGTTTTTAATATAATCCGTTTGATCGGTTACCGACTGTATACTATGCATCTCCAACATGGAATATTCCATACGCATACCACCACTACTACAATTCTCAATTATTAGGTCAGGATAGCGTTTAAACATATCACATATCCAATTTTGGTAAGCTCTACCATGCATCAGCAATCCTTCACCTGCTGAATCTGATTGATAATCTGTGCCTGCACCTGCATCTATGTTATAATCCATTTTGATATAACTTACGCCATAATCTTCAACCAATCTTCTGATTGTTTCAGTAGCAAAGGCTCTTACCTCAGGATTCCTAAAGTCAAGCTGATATCTGCAGTGATCGATAATAGGAACACCGTTTCTCTGGAAAAACCAATCATCACTCACTTCTTTAACTTTCTTACACGAAACTCCCATCACTTCTAGCTCAAGCCAAAGACCTGGAACCATTCCTTTTTCTCTTATATAATTGATAACTTCTTCTATACCATTAGGAAACCTGATTGTTGAAGGTAACCATTCACCAACATTATCCCACCAGAAACCATCATCATACCAGCCACAATCAATACAGAAATATTCACATCCTGCATCTTTTGCTGAATCAATAAGAGGCTTTAACACCTCAGTAGTCGGATCTCCCATTAGACAGTTCATATAATCATTAAAGATTACTGGCAGTTTTTCATTGTCTTCATTTTCTCTTCTAATCATTCTTCTATATTTTGTAAGCTCTCTAATACCAGATTCAAACTCACCAGACGAAAAGGCAACTCCTGCTTTGGCAGAAGTAAATGTTTCACCAGGTTTAAGTATCTTAGTGAATTGATTTTCTTGATACGTGGGACCAGAAAGTTGTAAGTATAGTTGTCCAACAATATCACTAATCTCCCAATGCCATGATCCATTGGTTTCTATTTGAAATACAATACTATGGTCTAGTGTCTTATTATAATAGCATCCCATTGGTAAGTATTCACTGGTTGTCCAAGTTCCTGTTTTTCCGATATGAATACGTTTCATAGAAAATTCATTTAATACGTCATATCCCAATTCTTGTAATGAATAAGACTTCCATTGAGCTTCACCTTGCCATGTATTATGTGGTAGATATACAACCCCATCAATATCCCTAGCCATATCACTTCCAAGACTTAAACCCGTTAAGCAAAAAGAAGAAATATACTCTATAGGATAAGTTTTGTCCGAATTATTTTTAACCTCATTCCATGTTCGTATCACTTGTATAGAATCAAAAAACTGAATATGAGATACAAGTTCAAGATCATTATAGCTTTGTGTTACTTCTAACTTTCTTCCCATCTCATTACGATAGTCATTATGTCCGGAATAAGTCATTAACAATGAAGGGCTACTTCCTGTATGTTTATTCCCATGGTGATCTTGTTGATCAAATCCACTCACCTGTAATTCTGCCAATGTGTATCTTTTGTCGTCTTTAATAAACATGTTTTGGGGTTTATTCAGAGCTGAACAATATGTCAAACGCGCACTTTTACCCTCCTCTAAAACTAGTTCCATAGTAATACCATTTTCTTGTATTATCATAATATATTTTCCCTTCCTTAAATTATATTAATTAGTCCTTATCCTTTAACGCTACCCATTACAAGACCAGTTGTAAAATACCTTTGTAAAAATGGATAAATTAATACCATTGGAATCATCCCTAAAAACAATTGTGATGCTCTACCTGTTCTTACATTTACCTTTGCTAAAAGTTCTTGATAGTCTCCACCTGAATTTCTAAGAATCTGGTCAAAGCTATTT
>JAOASG010000023.1 GCA_025210235.1 Vallitalea sp. | reverse complement strand
TTTTACTACTGTTTGGTAAAGGTTAATCGATAACTTAAATTAAATAGAAATTATTTTTATAATTCAAAAGACACCCTCTCAATTTTTCATAATCGGGTGTCTTTTAGATTCTTGATTAATATATTTTGGTATATATTTTATAGTATATAAGCATTGATTTTCACTCTATATTCGCTAATCGATGCTTTAGATAAGCTTTATATTTGGTAAATCATTCTCCCCAATTTGGTTCACTTTTAGGTGGATTTATAAAACATACAGTTTTTTCTTCCTCAACTGTCTCATAAAGAACATTAATATTTTTACCTATAGGAAAAAACCTCATAACATACTCACTTCCTTTTAGTTTATTAGCAATTGGTATATTAGTTTCAGCTATGTATGTAACTATTATTTTTATATCTCCTGTATGCTGTTCTTTACAGTGTTCAGTATATTCTTCTAGTTTATTTAATTCAAGTATTTTATATTCTTTATTATCCAGTACATATTGTGTAAAATCAATTATATAATATTTGTTTTTATCCTTAATATAGTTTAATACGTGTCCACCTTGTCCAAAATCAGCTGAATAAACAATAAATCCAACTTCATCATAATTATCATTCAATATGTAATTAAATAAGTTTGCATTTGCTCCACAATTACCTTCATTTTTTTCAATCGCACTTTCAGCAGGTCTGTTAAAATGCCAACTAAAATCACCTTCTTTTATTTTACAATCTCCACTACTACTATGATAGTTTGCTATTTTGATATACTGAATTAAGTCACACAAAGTTGAAATTTTCTCTTGTATGTTTGAATGTATTTTATTCTCAACTAGAGGTTTTATCTCACTTTCGCTTAACATAGCTTTCCCTAGTGCTTTTGGAATCTTAAAATCATAAAACGCATAATAATTATTTTTAATCAATATAAATTTCCTCCTATATCCGTACTAAATAATACTTTTGCTAATAACTTATATTATATATTCTCTATGTATTTATCATTCCAGAGTTGTACCTCAATGTAATTAAATCCTTTACATGTCTTTTTGAGAAATAATTCAATATTATTGTTATATTTTTGAATCATTTTAAATAGCGTGTCTTTCATAAAGGGATCTTCTCTTTCTGACTTGTCCATTCTTGACATGCTATCCCCCAAAGTAAAGCTTATATCTTTAGAGTTTATATTATTTAATGATAATCTCGTCACATGCCCTCTATTAAACCATCTATTTAAGTAATCACTACCATCTAGAACAAAATATAGAGGGTGTTTTGTCATGGGTTTACCTCCCAATGAAACAAAACAATTATATAACCATTCTTCAGTCCTTATTCTTTTTGGATAGTAGTATTTAAAATCATCACTAAATCGATTAAAAGAAGTACCTCTATTTCTTATCCAAAGTTCTTTAGCAAGCTTAAATGCATCTTCTTCTGGTAATCGAGAAATGCTCTTTAATGGTATACATCCAGTGCTACAATAATTAACTAAATAAATATCTTTCATTTCTTTTGTTACCTCCACCACTCTTGCCTAACTTGACATTTAGTATATAATTTCGTTCCTGATATTACCTTTAATATTAACAGATAATTTATTTTTGAGCAATAAAAAAAGACCTACTTCCAACAAAGAAAGTAGGATCAATATATTATTTTGTGTATTCTTTTATTTTAAACCAAACTATTTTATCAAATATTAAGTATTCATTAGAATATGTATAAGGCTCAATGTTTAAATCAACTGTTTTAAATTTATAGAATGGTAACCCTGTTCCATTTGACCTATCTGTATACCATTTAATAAAGTCTTTTACTTCATTCATTGTTATTCTGTACTCGTATACATCTGTGGTTGATAATTTAATTTGTATTGTGGCTAAATATCTTTTTATATTAGCTGTGGAAACACTAGAGCCTTTACTCATAAAACTATTTTTTACTGCATGAACAACATAATAATAAATTGTACCCTGTTCAACATTATTATCTATATAAGTTGTTTCTTTTACATTTGCAACTATGCTATAATCGCCTGTATCTGGGGTAGTAGATCTAAAAACAACATAACTATCGGCTTCTTGGACATTATTCCATTCTAAAGTTATTTTTTCATTATCTGATAATGATTTCAACTGTTTTGGTGCTACTACATTTACTATATCAGTATTAATATCAGTAGTCATCATCTTACCATCTGCATCTATATCAATGGCATCAATCCACATTCCTTTACCAGTTTGAGAAGAATCTCTAGTAATTTTTACAGTATGAACCTCTTTTACTAACCCTATCTTTTCAAACTGTAATATATTTACATCATACGAATACTCATTGATTTTTCCTACTTGACTAAACTCGTGCTCTACTCCATCTATTATTATTTTTACGTAACCTCTACGAACTTCCGGGCCACTTATCCCTATAAATCTTATTTTACTACCATAAAATTTAAAATTTATCTCTGGAATTAGCCTTGCCTTAGTACTAGCTCCACTAAATGAAGATTTATGCTCTTTATCATAATAATATAATTCATCACAATTTATATATGAAATTTCAGAAATAGTATCATCATATCTTTTCCAATTTTCTTCTGGTTTCTCTAATTTATCCCCTATTGATGCAGCATAAACATTAACCCCACCTAAAAGCATTATCATTGCAAAAAACAAAACTAAATTTCTTATTTTTTTCACTGTAAATCAATCCTTTCTCTTTTGTTATCTGAATTATATCATGTTATACATTCAAGATATAGTCTTATATTTGATATGTTTAGATAGTATAATAAAATGTTGTAGTTTTTTCGACAAAATATTTAATTTTTAACTTAATATTTCTTTTGCATTAGAATATTTACCTCTACAAGTCAACTCTATAATCTCTTTTCTTTTCTCAAATTCAATACCAGATATAACAAGTCCAGTATCTAATATTTGTAATTCATCTAATGCCTTATTAATCTCTATGTCAAAATGTTCTCTAGTAACATTATCTTTTGAGTTTAGAATGGTTTTAACGTCTTTTGCTGTATATCCTAGTAGTAATATATTAAGCATATCAGCTTCACGACTGTATTCTCTACCATCGGGTTCTACTCCATATCTTTTAGTATAATTATCTTTTAATGCAGTACATAATTGCTTATATGATTCTTTTTCGGGATTACGAATCATTTCCCATTGCTCGTAGTCCTTTAGTGCCTTTTCCATTTTTATAAAGTATTTTCTTATTAACCTACCCATGTCGGTATTTTCCATCATAGATACATTTTTAGCTGTATCCATAGTAAGAGTGTATTCTGTTCTAATTGTAGCCCCAATTTCTCGCTCGACAATTTTGTCGAATGAGAAAAAGTCTTGATTTTCAGCGAATCCCTTATCAATAATTTTTCTTTTAGCCCACTTATTAAACTCCCCTTGTGGCTGTCCTAGTTGCTCCCATAATAATCTAGCATCTACATCATTACTACCTATTAATATAGGAAGCTTTTTTTGATAATCCATAACAACTTTTGCTTCTTGATCCGTAAAATTAAGCTTCTCAATTAGTTCTTTTTTAGTGAATATCTTTGTTTTATTTCCATCTTTTAATTTAGTTATTTTCATCTATAATTCATCCTTTCAAATAATTATTTTTGGGTACAAAAAAGGGCATAGCTTTTCGCTACACCCTACATGAAAGGACTAAAAGGCTTACACTCCTTTAATAATCCAATAAAAAAACACCTTTATAGGTGCTTACTGTGGTTTATCAAGCGCAGTTGATTTACCAAAATAAAAAGCTATTACCATAAGCACAACCTCAAATGCTTTTTCTGGTCCAATAGCTCCCATTAAACTTAATACTACAAATAATAAAGTTACCATTAATGCAATAATCTTTCTAACCTCTAATAAGTTTTGTAATTTTTCTTTCATATTTTAATTCTCTCCCATCTTTTTTTATTTTTTTACTTACCTAAACAAGTCTTTTGTTTTTCAATCTAGCAACAACTGCTGCAAGTTCTGCTCTAGTTACTGGTTGATTAGGTTGAAACGATCCGTCTGAATACCCTGTCATTAGTCCATCTTCTATGACTCCTATAATGTTATTTTCTGCCCAATGTCCTTGAATATCCTTTGGTATAGGTGTTACGTTGAAAATGTCAGAATAATATTCTCCGTATATACCCTTGTAGAGATTTTGAAGATCTTCATCTATGAAACTTCTATCTACAATTACTCTTCCTATGTAGCGCCCTTCCCCTAAGAACTTACCATTCTTAGTAACACCTAGGATTTCTAGCATTCTTTTAAATTCTATCTTTACTACATTTAAACACCCTGCAGAACAAGCATGATATGCGTAATCGTCTACTGGTCTTGAATGTAAATCAATACCGTTGCTTGTTTTGTGCCCTGTCCTTCTAATAACTGGTACACTTTGATTACCTAAACCAAGCTCCATTGCATTAGTACCCCTGTGTAGTTTAGAATAAACTTTATATGTACCTAACTTAAGAGTAGGTGTTGGAGTATTACCATTATACTTACCTGGACCCATAGGAATATCGGGGAGAGTACTTGCAGAAGTGGTATAAAACAATTCTCCAACTTTTGTTATTACAGCAAAGATTGCGCCCATGCGACCATTAGGATGTAAACTCCTGTTTTTTGTAGCTATGCCTTTGTAATTGCCTAGTCCTTCAATCATCAACATGACGTTTTCTTTCTTAAGTGATGGGTCCATGTTGACGTGTTTGTTGTAGATCTTCATTATTTTTTCTTTCATCTAATCATCCTTTCTTATTTAAAAACCCCTGCTACAAATGCTGTAACAAGGGCTGTTGTTATAACTGTTATTATTGTTTTTATTAAATCATCCCACCGTTTAGCAGGTTTATCTTTTAATATATTGATGTTATCTGTATTACTTTGTATCTGTTTATCTCTATATTTATTTTGCTCTATAAGTTTTTCAAGATTAGTATTCATGTTGTATAATATTTCTTGACTATCCTCAATCTTATCAAGTCTTTTTTCAATACTATCTGCTCTATGATGTGCCGATTTTGCATATTGCAAAGCTTCCATTATATCTCCTTCACTTATACATTTTTCGTTCATTATTTAGCACCTACTTTCGGTATAATATTTTTTCTATTTTCAAGTATGTGTTTTTTGGCTTCTTCTCTAGCTTTTTTTATTATCTTTTCTATTTTTTTGGCTTGTTTTTCTGCATTATCTTGTGTTACGTCTCCTAAACTTGTAAATTCTTTTTTTATAATTTGTCCTGATACTTTAAGGAACTCTGCTTTCTCTCTATCTGTAAGGTTATATCGTGCCTTGTTGTTGGTAATATAAGATGGTGCTATTGAAGGCGGATAAATAGTTGTCTTTCCTGTGAATTTTTCTATTTGCTTTAATTTAGGTGTAAAAGAATTAGGATTATATTCTTTTTGTATTGCAGGATTAAGCATTCTATTAAGAAATACTCTCGAGCCTTTTCCTTGTGGTATGATTTCTTCTCCTGTAGGTGATATTTTAGGCACTAATGATTTGCTCATGCCTGGTATGCTTCCCTTAATTCTTTTTCCTAGTCTCTCTGTTGGTTTTCCACTATACTGTTCCCTTTGTATTGGATCAGTTGCTTTTGCAATGTGTCTTATTGGTCCAGGTACAAATCCTGGAATAGCTTCCGTAACTGGTGTTATCATTACATCAAATTTAGTAGAGTCTTTTCTCATGCCGGTATAAAACATATTCTTTACTATACTTAATGTAGGTAGATCCAGCACTTCTTCCAAAGCTTGGTTAAGTGAAGCTGTTGCAACTTCTTGTTTAGATTTTCCTTTTGAAACTTCTCTGTTAATAGCTGCGCCTATAGCCCAACTCTTCCCAACTGGTTCTATCCAATTTAATGTAGAAAGTTCATCTCCTTTTTTTAATTCTGTACTATCTCCTTTTAGCAGTCTTTCAATACCCGAAAGATTAATCTTGAACCCTCCTAACCCTTCTGATTTTTCTAAGGCTTTTAGGTCCTTGTCTTTTTCTGCATCATCACTAATAAGTAAACCTTTTTGGTGCATCAATGCAGCCATACCAATCATTAGTGAACCATTCGTTGCTCTGCCAAATGCCATAACTGCTTTCCGTTGTAATTTAGGGTCTTTTCCTACTTTAGCTAAATTATATATTGCTTTTAAATAACCTGCAGGAGTATATTCTACCGCTCTTGAAATAATGTTACCTGGCACTCTTGGATATTTAACAACTAAGTCACCTAGACCGAATTCTCTTGTCATTAAACCACTTGATCCCCTAATTTCTTGTCCTACTCCTACAACATTTAATGTATCTTTTATTCCTTGTAGTGCCTTAGATGGCAACGAATCGTCTTGAAAGGTTCTGTATAACATTTCTTCCTCTGCAATATCAATCATTTCTTTTGTGGGTTTGGTTATTCCTGCAAGTTTCATCTGTTGTTGTAGTATGTCCTCTTTAATTTGCCCTTTAAAAAATTCGTCAGGTGCTTTTAATTCATAGGATAACAATTTTTCCCCTGTTTTTCCTATTTTACTATTAAATGAACTGCCCCTTTGAATGGTATATTTTCCAACATCTGAATCAATCCCTAGTTTAGTAAGCATAATGGATTCCTTTGCTTTGTCTACAGCTGGGATAATAGTCTTCTTCCATGAAGTTGGTGTTGTTAGTGTTCTGTTTCCAGTTTTCAAAGAAGTTAGTTTATCAATAGGTATTGAAAATAAATTACTCATTCTTTCAGCTTCATTGAATGTCAAGTTGCCAAATATATTCCTCATTGCTGTTGGTACATTAATGAGGTGTGACATTGCTTGTGTAGTTGATATTTTCTTCCATATAGAAGGCTTTATCAATCCTCTAATCTCATTTAGCACTTGTTCTGTTGCTATCTCTTTCAACTTGTCTTGGGTCTGCTTTGATAATTGATTGTCCGCCCATTTTGGAATTTTTTTCCCGTAAGTCTTCTGTATTTGATTGATCATTTCTTGTGGATCATCAATACTTTGAATAATTTCCATTTCTTTATATATATTTTCTTTGAATTCTTTTGTGTCTCCCGTTGCAAGTTTTAAGCCTTTCTCTTTAGCTTCTTTTATTATTTTATCTGTCCATTTAACCATGCCTTGTGGTGTTGTTTTAGCCCATGCAGATGCTATTTGATTAGCTTGCCCCATTCTTTTAAGTTTATCTGAATGTTTTTCTAATAGTTCAAATGCTTCATCATAACTATGCTCTTTAAACATTTTCTCTATAGTTTGCATTCCTACAGCTGATTCGACTGCATTATCATAAACATTTCCATTTCTTATCATATTTTTAGATGCTTCTAGGCTAGTCTCTACTAATTTATTAGCAGTTTCCAATGTGTCCTTATTATTAATGGCATTGTACTCTAAAGGATGTTGTTCTACTATGTCCTTTATATTCTTTTTAAGTCCTTCAACATCAACCCTGCCTTGTGGGAAACTATAACTCTTAGTTTCGCCTTTGAGTTCAATGTTTTTATATGCCTGTTCAGCTAATTCTTGCATTCTTTTTTCTGCTCTTTCAGCAAACCGTTGTAGATCCATTCGTAAGTTATTGTTTTTAGTTATTCCTAATAACTCTTTTATGCTAGTTATCATATCCCCAAGTTTTTTGGTATCTGTCATTGTATCTATATTTTGTTTTAATATATCATCTGCTTGTATCACTTCTTTAGGCTTCATATTCGGCACATTTAACGGTTCTTTACTAACTTTCGGTAATATGTTAGTCTGATTAATAGGCTCGTCTACAATAGGTATTTTTGATGATTTCAGTCTATTTCTCAATTCTGATTTTGTACCATTAGTATCTAATTCTAATTCACTAAGTTGTGTTTTTAACTGATCTTGTGTCATTTTATTAGTGTTAGATATCTTTATAACAATATCGTTTAGTTTATCAGTAGGAATGTTATTGATTTCTTGATTAATAACTTCCTTTGCTTGTGTTTCTGGTAATGTTCTTACTGTATTTTCAATTGATTCAGCTACTTTTTTATATTCCTTAGTTGCTTTTAAGGTGCTTAATGCTTCTCCTGTTCCAAAAAATACAGCATTAGCAGCTACATCATATAGCATATTAGTACCAATTTCTTTTGTTAATTCTTTGCCTTTTTTTCCTTCACCTATAGCTTCTAAAGTAGATTGAGGTGTACCAATAACTAAGTCTTTAGCACCTTCTGTTATTAATGCACTTCCTAGTAATCTGCCTACTTTAGGAACTGATACAGCCCCTAACTGCGCCCCTGCATTTGCAACTGGTGCAACACCCGATACCATCCCAGAAAGCGGGGCAACTGCTTTTTCTACTAGTGGTCCTGCTGTTGCATAAGTAGCAGCATATCTTGCAAGTGTTCCAGCAATTTCCCCACCACTATATAACCTTTTCTCTCCTTTGTTTAAGTCTGCATATGGTGTATGTCCTAATTTCTCCTTAATTCTTTGTTCTTTAGCTTCAGGAGTATAGGCATTTTTAATTTGATATTCTTCCGGAATATCGGAGTTTTCTTCTACAAATTGTATTGCTCCAGCTATTGGCTTGGATAATCCATCACCAATACCATCAACAACTGTATTAACTTTACCTAAAGACTTTTTCATTCTTTGCTTAAAATTGTACCAGTTATTAGCAGGCTTAATATAACCCGTTAACGTTTCATTTCCGCTTGCTATTTCTGTTGGATTTGATACAACTTTTTCTGCCTTTAATGCATTTAATAGATCTTCTTCTTTTTCTATTGCAATCTTATTTTCTTTTATGGTTTGTAGTTTGTTATGTAAGTTATCATGTAATGCATTAACTGATTTATTCGCCTTATCAAATATGGTATTAACATTGTCAATCGTATTATCCACTTGTTTTTTATATTCAGGACTTCGTGACATTTTTACTTTTTCCCAACCATCAAGAGATGCATATTTTTCGTCCTGGAATAGTTTGCTTTGTCTTTCTTTCTTTATATCTTCCCATGTTCTCATGTTTTACACCTCTATTCTGATAGTTGAGATTTTAACCATTTCAACTCGTTTGCTGTTAAAAATGGTGCATTTTGATTTAACCATTGCTGTGGATTTTCTGCATTAATCATACTTTGATATGCTAATCCTAACGCTTCATCTTTTTGAGTTGATTGTGGATTGCTTGACTTTGTTTTAAGTTGTTGAAGTTTTAGTCTATCCATTTCCTTTTGATCGGCAGTTCTGTTGTCAGCACCAATATTACTTGTCAACTTATTCTTATAAGCTATGTCAGCTAATTTGCTCTTGTATTCTAGACCCTTCATCTTGTTATAATCAGAATTAGGATCAACTAATTGATTGTATTCATACTTCGCCTTATCCAGTGACATATTGCCACTTTCTAATTTTTGTTGAAGCAGTTGAAGTTGTCCTTTAAGTTCATAAGGTAAATTTTGAAGCTTTAATTTGTTTATTTCATCTGTTATCTTCCTTGATTCTAATGTTGCTTGTTGTTGTTCTTTTTGAAGCAAATAGTTCCTATCTGAATTTTTAGATTGCATAGTTTGTTGACCATTATAGATTCCTGTCATATTTGCTTTTGCTACACTTTCATTTAACGCTTGTTGTTCTTGTTGTAGTCTATATGCTCTATCTGCATTATGCTGATTTATTAGCATTTGCATTGTATTCGCATCAATTCCAGCGTTAGCACTTGCCACATCTGAATTATAAGCGTTATTTATATCTGTTCTTCTTCTAGCTATATCTGCAAAAGCTTCTGATTCTGATTCTTTTAGTTCGCCTATTGAATTTTGCAATGCTACATTGTTAGCAATCCTAGCCTGTGTATTCTCTCCCGACTTATTAAGACCATTTTGAGCGTAATATTCAGCGAAGTTTCTAGCATTCATTTTTGATTGGGTAGATACATTGTTTCTAGCATTATAATACTTAGGCTTAATTGCACCTTCTTCTTTGCTTAGATTAGATAGCGAGTTATCCTTTGCTTTTCCCAATTCTGCAATAGCCTTTTGTTTTTTTAATTCTGCCATTCTTCTTATTTCTGCTTGTGGGTCATAATATGAATAAGAGGACCCTCTTGGACTCGGTTCGCTAATAGAAACAGTAGGCTTTGTACGCTCATTTATGATTGCTTCTATTTCATCAGCTGTATGTCTGTCTTTTGTTATTTTGTACATTTTTCTTAAAGCTTCTGCTGCTTGATGATCTTGTTCCTTACTTGTGCTATCGTTAGCAGAATATGACCTTTTGTGTTTTAATAGTTCTTTTAAATGTTTCGTTTCCATATCTCTAACCGAAGCCATGATATCAACTCCTTGCATTAAAATAGAAGTGACGAATATCACTTCTTAATTATTTTTGTATTTAGTGCGTACTAGTATCCTATGACGCACTAGCTTTTATTGTTTTCAACTTGTCATATTGTTCTTGATTGATAAATATTCCTTTGTATAAATCCAACATAGCATTAGTCAAATTCCCTTTAATTCTTTGTTCTTTAAGAAATTCAAA
>JAOASG010000022.1 GCA_025210235.1 Vallitalea sp. | reverse complement strand
TTCGTAGGCTCAAGAATTTTGCTACACCACTTCCTTCATCTATATCGTTACTGATACCAACTTGTGGTTCGCTACACTTGGCGGTAAATACCCGTGGCTAGACTTTCACTAGCTAGATTAGTGCCATGCCTGGCACACAAAATAAGGCAAATTATATCTTATATAATTTACCTTACTCTTTCTAGTATTTCATTATATATAATACTTCTTTATCTGTTACAAAATACTAATCATCTATTAAAATTTATCCATTAAATCTTTAAATACATCTTTAAGACTTGTTGAAATATCTGAATCATCGTTGTATTTATTTAATTCTTCTTTGTTCACATCATCTTTTGCCTCTTTTATGCTAAGTTTGATTTTCTTATTATCTTCATCTAATGCTAGTAATTTAACAGTAACTTTATCTCCTATTTCAAGAACATCTTCAGGTTTTTCTATTCTCTTATCAGCTATTTCTGAAATATGAACAAGTCCTTCAATACCACCTTCTAACATAACAAATGCACCAAAGCTAAGTAATCTTACAACTGTTCCTTCATAAACATTTCCTTCAATGTATTTTTCCTTTACATTCAACCAAGGATCATCATTAACATTTTTTAGTCCAAGAGAAATTCTTTCTTTTTCTTTATTAACTTCAAGTACATAGACTTCAACATTATCGCCTACATTAACAACTTCTGATGGATGTTTTACCCTTTTCCATGATAAGTCATTAATATGTACTAGTCCATCAATACCTCCTATATCAACAAATGCACCGAAATTAGTAAGTCTTTTAACAACACCTGTCAATCTATCATTTTTATTAATATTTTTAAGTAGTTCTTGTTTTTTCTTCTCTAATTCTTCTTTTTCTATCTCTTTTCTTGATATAACGACTTTATTCTTTTCAGCATCAAAATCAATAACATTAACAGTCATTTCTTTACCTATAAATTCATTTAAGTTTTCAACGTAATTAACCGATACTCTTGAAGCTGGCATAAATGCTCTTATACCTTTTATATTACAAACTATGCCGCCTTTGACTACTTCTTTTGCAACAACATGTAATATTGTTCCTTTTTCAAAAGCATCTTTTAATTCGTCCCATACAATAATTTGTTCAGCTTTTTTTATAGATAATAAAACATTTCCTTCTCCATCATGTAAATCAGTAACTTTAGCCTTTATTATTTCATCTGGTTTATAAAGTTCTTTAAGACTTACATCTGAGTCTCGAAGAATTTCTTCAGCTGGTATAATACCATCAGAGATATATCCTATGTTAACAAGAATTTCTGTATCTGTAACAGATAATATCTTACCTTCTACAATATCCCCTTCTGATAATTTAATAAAAGTACTTTCGATCTCCTCTGCATAATCCTCCATTGAAGGAGTATTATCTACTACTTCTTCTTTTATTTCTTTTACTTCTTCATTTTCCACAGCTTCTACGTTTTCAGCTTGTGATTGATTAGTAACCTTTTCGTCCATCTACTACTTTCTCCTTTCTTATTACCTTTTTCAATTTTCCTTAACGCATATTAAACTTAATTATTAGAATTTTCCTACAAGGCCATAAATTATGCAAATCGTTTTTTAAAAATGATTTGCATAAGCTTTTAGTGGATAAATTGAATACCTTACTATATAATACATTAAAATGAAACTATTGAAAAGGTTTTTTGAGCATAAAATCTCGTCAAGTATACTAATCAATTATATTTTTTGCTTTTTTATTTCCTGTTTTTGCCTTTCCCTGTATTTCAGGTACAATTCTCATTTCATTTTTTGGAAATCTGTGTTTCCTATTACTCTCTGTTCCATGTGGTTCTTCTGGATTAGGTCTTCTCATACCTTTTTTTGCCATAATTATATCCTCCATTTCATATATACAATATATAATTAGTATCTATATTTTTGATAAAATTATTTATTTATTTTACGTAATTGCAGAACTGCATTCAGTTAATACATTAATACAATGGATTTTCAATATACAATAAAATCTATATATGCATGCCATATACCTATTTATTTTATCAAATTAAATTTATACTTATTTACATGAATAATTTAAAAAAATACTCTAATAATAAATATGCAAATAAAATTTTATAGGAGGTTATTATGACAACTAAAGAATTATCTTACATTAATGATACTTTAACACAAACTAAAGTCTTGATAGATAAATATCGAGATTATAGTTCACAGGTTCAAGATCAAACATTAAAAAACTTATGTACTCAAATGGCAGATAAACACATGCAATGTTATAATGGAATATTTAATCAATTAAATAGTAATTAGGAGGTCTATATATGCGTAAAGATGAAGATTTATTAAATGATTGTTTAGTTTCTGAAAAGCTACTTTGTTCAACATTATCTACTGCAGTTACAGAAGCCGCTACACCAAAAGTAAGACAAGAATTCCAAAGTGCTTTAACTAATTCTTTCTGTACTCAAAATGATTTGTTTCAAGAAATGAGTAGCAAAGGTTGGTATAAAACTGAAGCTGCACAACAAAACAAAATTACTGAAGCACAATCTAAATTTTCTAATAAACCAATGCAATAATAACTTGACTTAATTAGAAGGCTGTTATTGAGAGACCACTTTTTAGTGACCTCTTCTTTAACAGCCTCTCTTCTTGCTTCTTATAAAGCATTAATAATATGAATTATTATCTTAAATTTGAAGAGCCTAGCGTAGAAGGTATTCTACGCAGAAACCTAAAACTTCAATTTAGATAAAGAATCTGCAAATGCATTATTTAATGGTTTATTAGCTTCTTTTTTCATTTTACTCATATAATTTTTAACTTGTTTTTTATTCATTTGATTAGAACTTGCTTCTTTTCGTTTGTTCCATGAAGTTATTTTTTCTTTAAACCCACAAGTATGACATATAAAAGTTTTCTTATCTCCTTCACCTATCATTACCATCTTTTTATGACACTGTGGACATCTTGCATTAGTTATTCTATTAACCATTCTCCTATACCCACATTCTCTGTCTTTACAAACTAACATCTCACCTTTTTTATTATTAACCCTTAATAAATTCTGACCACAGTCAGGACATTTTTCTCCTGTAATATTATCATGTTTAAAAGTGATATTATCTTTTTTCACTACTTCCACTAATTCTTTTGTATAATCTTTAATATTATTTATAAAAATTGGTTCTTTTACTGTCCCTTTACTAATTCCAGTAAGTTCCATTTCCCATTTTGCAGTTAGCATTGGAGATTTTATATCTTCTGGTACTAATTCGAGTAATTGTTTCCCTTTTGAAGTAGGATGAATTTTTCCATCGTGATTTTCTATATAGTACGTATTATATAATTTTTCAATAATATCTGCTCTTGTAGCTACTGTACCTATACCTCCAACATTTTCTAATGTTTCTTTTATTTTATTTTCTTTAACAAACTTCTTAGGATTTTCCATATCTGCTAATAATAGAGCTTCTGTATACCTTGATGGCGGTTTTGTTGTACCTTCAGTATAATAAACTTTATCTATAATTACTTTATCTCCAGTTTTAAACTTAGTTTGTTTTTGGGTAGTATCTTCATTATTATTTCCAATTACTTTCCAGCCTTTGTTAATAATATTTTTATAAGTAACATAAAACATCTTATCTTTTACAGCTATCTTAACTTTAATTTCCTGGTATTCACATGGTGCTGATAGAACCTCTAAAAATCTTCTTACGATAAGATCATAAATTTTCCTTTCATCCCCAGATAAATCATTTAAGAATACCGTTTGTTCTGTAGGAATAATAGCATGATGATCAGTAACTTTTTTATCATCTACAAATCTACTTGATATATTTAACTTTGACCTTAGTAATGATCTTGCAAAACCTTTATAAGAACTAGATGTAATACTTTCTAATCTTTCATTTAAAGTAGCTACAATATCTTTTGAAATATATCTTGAATCTGTTCGTGGATAAGTAACTATTTTATGACGCTCATAAAGCTGTTGCATTATCTGTAAAGTTCTTTTTGCAGAGAATCCAAATTTATTATTTGCATCAATTTGTAAAGACGTTAAGTCATATGCTTGAGGGGGTTGTATTTTTTTAATCTTTTCATCCACACTTTTTACGATGCCATCTTTATTTTTTAAACTACCTATTATTTGATCTCTTTTTTCTTTCTGAAATAATCTATTGTTACCTCCATCACCTATCCAATTAAATTCAACATTGTTTGCTAAACACTTCAATTCCCAGAATTTTGCTGGAATAAATTTGTTTATTTCATTCTCTCGTTGAACAATCATATTAAGTGTTGGTGTTTGCACTCTTCCTGCTGATAATTGTACATTATGCTTACAAGTTAGTGCTCTAGTTAAATTAAGTCCTACATACCAATCAGCTTTTGATCTTGCTACAGCAGATTGATATAGGTTCCAATAAGCTTTTCCATCTTTTAGGTGCTTAAAACCTTCTTTTATGGCTTTGTCCGTTTGAGATGATATCCATAACCTTTTAATAGGTTTTTTTACTCTAGCTTTTTCAATAATCCACCTTGCTACTAATTCTCCTTCTCTTCCAGCATCTGTTGCAATTACAATTTCACTTATTTCTTTACTATTCATAAGATTTTTCACTACATTAAATTGTTTAGATGTCTTTTTAATTACTACAAGTTTCATTTTATCTGGAAGCATAGGTAAATCATTAATATTCCAACTTTTATATCTTTCATGATAATTCTCCGGATTCGCTAAAGTTACTAAATGTCCAAGAGCCCAAGTAACTACATATTTATCTCCAAATAGTGCTCCATCTGTTTTTTTCTTGCATCCAAGCACTCTTCCAATTTCTCTTCCCACAGAAGGTTTTTCTGCTAAAACTAGTATTTTGCCCATTATTTTTCCATCCTTTTTAATTTACTGTTTTCTATTACTTAGTCTATTTGCCAATCAATTACTTCTTTTTCTATACTTTGTAAAAAATTATTTGTTTTTGAAAAAGGTTTGCTACCAAAAAAGCCCCTACTTGCTGATAATGGACTTGGATGAACAGACTTAACTACATAATGTCTATCGTTATTGATTAGCTTTTCTTTTGAAATAGCATAATTACCCCATAATATGAATACAACTGGTTCTTCTCTATCGTTTAATAAAGAAATTATTTTATCAGTGAAAATTTGCCAACCTATTTTGCTATGAGAGGAAGCCATTGATGCTCTTACTGTCAAAGAAGCATTTAATAATAATATGCCTTGCTTGGCCCATTTTGTCAGATTACCATGATTTGGTATGGTACAACCTATGTCAGTATGTAATTCTTTATATATATTCCTAAGAGAAGGGGGTATTTTAATACCATGTTTTACAGAAAAACTTAATCCATGTGCTTGATTAGGTCCATGATATGGATCTTGACCCAATATAACTACCTTTACATCTTTATAAGATGTAAAATGAAGTGCATTATAAATATCATACATATTAGGATATACTGTATGTTTTGTATATTCTTCCTTTAAAAAAGAACGTAATTTACTATAATAATCTTTATTAAATTCTTCCTGTAATAATTCCTGCCAATCATTTTCAAATATTTTCTTCAAATAAAATCAGTCCTTAATTTCAAATATTTCTTTTAATCATATTTTTATTTAAAAATTATAGCATATATATATAAATATTTCTATTTTATTTTTCACACTTTCGGACGCTTAGACATACTATATACTAGGACAAGACAATAGAAGGAGGTTAGAATATATGGCTGACGGTTATGGTTTCCATCATGATCTTGGTAGACTTATAGGTCAAACAGTTACTATTTTTACTACAAGTGGAGGAGCATCTGGTTGTGGTTTTACAGGTATCGTTCTTGCTTGTACTGAATGCTTCATTAAGTTATTAACTTGCCCAGGTGGAGCTCCAACTTATCCAATTCAAGGACCATCTGCTGCATGTTGTGGTCAAGGCTGTAATACTTGTGGTAGCAAAGGTGGCTACGGTAGTGGAAGCGGTTGTGGCGGTTGTTGTGGATATGGTTATGGATATAGCGGATTTGGTGGCTACAACTATTTAGGTTCTGTTACTTTAATACCATGTGATAAAATTGCATCTTTCGTTCAAAATGCTGTTCAATAATAATTGATAAAAAGCAGGGGTTTCCCTGCTTTCTTCATATAACATTATACTTTTAATTCACTATGTTAAAATGCATAGTAGTAATATTTATAGTAATATTTTAATATAATTAATCACAGATATATTACGTACTTAATATATAGGAATTTCAAACCATATATTATTAAGTAAAATAAACGTAAATGGTGATTAATATGATTTATAGCAACTTTTTTGAACAGTTAAATAGTTTTCTTTATAAGACAGTTACAATTCAAACTGTTGGGAGTAATGATAATTACATTGATTTAACTGGAACACTTGTTGCAATTCATGAAGACTATATTACTTTAATTTTAACCTTAGGTATTGTCAAAAAAACGGAAGAGTCCTCTAAAAATATGATTAACTTCAATCGAACCTTTAACAACACTCCTCCATGTTTACATCAACCTGGTTCAATTGCTGATATTCCTATCTCAAAAATAGCTGCAATTATACATTATTAAGTTAAATCAATGTATTATTTACTCCTAAAATAATTATTATTTATAAATTATTAATCATTATTTTTTCATCTTTCTTTAATTTACTAAAGACAAGCTTATATGATTTATCAATAAGTTCCTTAACCATTTCATCAGGTAAACTACCATCTATAATAACAGTATTCCAATGTTTTTTATTCATATGATATCCTGGAATTATTGCGTCAAATGTTTCTCTTAGATATAGTGCTTCACTAGGATCACATTTTAAATTTATTTTAAGATTATCCCCATCAGAATTAAATAAAGCAAACATTTTTTTTGCAACTTTAAATACTGGGACATCATCTCCAAAAGGAAAATCTTCAAACGCTCCTGGCTTACTAAGTATATAATTTCTTATTTCTTCTTTTGTTAACATTTTTTAATCCTCCAATAACAAACAACCATCCATGAATTCTTTTACTTAATATATTATATATTATATGGATTATTATGCAAGTATTACGCAAAGTCCAATAACAAATATGGATAGTTGTTTTAATTTTATATGTTGTCTATAAATTCTTTTATATGTTGTCGTGCCTTTTCATTCTTTCTTTTTCTCATTTCTCTTGCTAAAATACTTTTATTAATATTTGTTTCAGTTGAAGCCTCTGAAAATGAATAACCTTCTTCTATTAAATCTAATGCTTTTTTTAGTTCTATCTGAGTGTATTTTGATTTCTTATTATTCATGTAGTCCTCCCAAGATAATTATTATATATTATTTTATTTAATCTCTCTAACCATATCTTTCACATATTTCCTGCTCATAGTTCTTTTTTTCTTTCTATCTTCTTTTGTTTCAAATATAATATCCATATCATAATCCTCTGGATATAGATCTTTACTGTCTATAAAAAGTGATAATCTCTTTGCTGAAACTAACATTTTTTTGTTTCTAACCATGACCCCTACTTCACCTTTTTTGTTTATTAACGCATATACAACACCTTTTTGTTTTACTGAATGCACAAATACTACATCCCCAATTTTGTATTCCTGTACTTCTTTATTATCTTGATTATTTTTGATTTTTTTTATTGCTTTCGGAGCTTTGGTTTTTTTATAATAATCTGGTTCAGTTGCTTTTTTGTTTTCCTTACCTATTAATAATTTTTCATAGTTCTTTTTTTCATTATACGTAATTACATGTGCTTTTTCTATTACATCAAGCTCCATTCCTAATCTTAGAGCTATTATAAATGCATTACTTTCTCCTGCTTCTCCAATAATTAGTTTATACATAGGTTTTAGTGATATAAGGTCAAATTCCATTCTACCGTTCTTAAATCCTTTATGCTCTTTTGCAAAGGTTTTTATTTTACTATAATGAGAAGTAGCAATAATTGTTGATTTTTTTTCATATAACTTTTCTAAGACAGATACAGCTAATCCTTCACCTTCGGCTGGATCTGTACCTGCTCCTAATTCATCAAGTATAACTAATGTATGTTTATTAGCAACTTTCATTATCTCAATAATATTTTTTATGTGTGCCGAAAAAGTACTAAGGGATTGCTCAATACTCTGTCCATCTCCAATATCAACTAAAATATCATTGTATATTGCAAATTCACTGCCTTCTTTAACTGGAACATGTAATCCAGATTGTACCATAGCTGTAAACAATCCAACAGTCTTTAAGGCAACTGTTTTTCCTCCAGTATTTGGTCCTGTTATTACTAAAGCATTATAGTCTGCCCCTACTTCAAAATCAAGGGGAATACCATCATTTCCTAACATTGGGTGTTTTCCACCATTAATCTTAATAAATCCATCATAATTTACTTCAACAGTTCTACCATTTATATTTTTACTATATTTACCTTTAGCAAATATATAATCATAATAAGCCATTGTTTCAATATTAATGTTTAACTCTCGTCTATATGATTCTACCATATAAGTTAAGTATAGAAGTATCTGATATTCTTCCTTTTCTTCATCATCTTTTAAAATATCTAACTCATTTTGTAATTTTCTAACCCCTTGTGGCTCAATAAATAATGTAGAACCAGTAGAAGATTTATCAATAACACTACCAATTATATTTGATTTATACTCACTTTTAACAGCTATAACATGCCTACCATTTTTAACACTAATAATATTTTCTTGAAGATATTTTCTATATGCTGGTGATTTTACTATATCATCAAGTTTAATTTTAATCCTGTTTTCAGCTATATATATTTTTTTTCTTATTTTTTCTAATTGTGAACTTGCTTTATCTACAATTTTATTGTTAGCAATACACCTATCTATTTCTTTTGTAACATCATTTAATTCATACATGGAAAAAGCATAATTACTGATGGTTGGAGCTATATATTTTCTATCTTCCATAAATCTTTTGATTTTTCTAACGCTAAGAAGCAGTCCTAAAATGTTCTGTAAATCTTCCTCGTTAAGAACAGTTTCTTTACCTAATTTTTCAATTATATTTTCTATACCTACTAAATTTTGTATTGGTATCGAAGTACTTTTATCAATAATTTTTCTTGCTTCAGTTGTTTCTATTAATTGTGTTCTAACTCTTTCTATATCATCACTTGGTCTTAGATCACTAACTAATTTTTCACCTACTTCTGATATAGTAAATTTCTTTATATTATTAATAACTTTATCATATTCTAATAGTTCTAAAGCTTTATTATTCAATTATATTTCCTCCATTTTTTCTATAAATTAACAAAGAAGCTTCGCCTCGTTATTCCCAATAAAATCAAAAAGGCCGAAAATGAACATCATTCATTTTCAGCCATAATCATTCCATATTATATAAAACTATATAAAAATAGATAACTACAGTATATAAATGTTCTTTTCTAATAAATTCAAAATAAGCGCACTAAACAAACCTCACTGAAAACCAAATTATTTTTCAGTGACCTATAATAAACCTTAAGTTTATTATATGCACTTATCAGGCATACCTCTACCTATGATAAATTTTATTAATTATCTATAGGAATAATTATGCCTTTATAAAATTAGATTAGTTAAAGAACACTCTCGCCATAAAATACCTCACACATTTATATACTAAATTATCTACTTAAATACTACAAGATAATTTTATTTTTGTCAAATCCTAACCATCCTTCTTTTACTATATAACCTCCCAAATCTCCACCTTCTGGTCCCATTTCAATAATATAGTCACATTTTTTAATTATCATAGGATTATGCTCTATAACTATAACAGTAGATCCATTATTTGTTAATTCTCTTAAAATGTTTATTAATTTTTGTACATCAATATCATGAAGACCCGTTGTAGGCTCATCAAGAATATATAACACATCTTTTGTTTTTCCAAGACATAGTTCTTTTGCAAGCTTTATTCGTTGTGCTTCTCCTCCTGAAAGAGTAGTTGCACTTTGACCTAATTTTATATAAGAAACTCCTACTTTTTCTAACATATTAAGTATAGTATATATTTTTTCTTGTCCTTTAAAAATTTCTTTTACTTCTTTAATCTCTAATTCTAATAAATCAGCTATAGAATATCCTTTATATTTTATTGCTAATACTTTATCAAGATATCTTTTACCCTTGCATCTAGAACATACTGTGTAAATATCTGGCATAAAATGCATAGGAACAGCTATCTGACCAGCTCCTTTACATTCAGGGCATTGCCCTTTTTTACTATTAAAACTAAAATGTTCTTTTGTCAATTTGTTTTCTTTTGATTCCTGTAATCCTGCGTAAAAATTTCTTATGAGATCAAATACTCCTGTATATGTTCCAGGATTAGACCTAGGAGTTTTTCCAATAGGCTTTTGACTAACATAATGAACATCTTTTAATTTATCAACTCCAATAATCGCTTTATATATACCAATAGACTCAGTTTTTTTACCTAATGCTTTTAAAACAGCAGGGTATAAAGTTTCTGATATTAGACTACTTTTCCCCGAACCACTTACTCCAACAATACAAGTTAATTTTGACAATGGAACAGTAATGTCGATATTTTTTAAGTTATTAGTAGTTATTCCTGTTAACTTTAACAGTTTATTTTCTAGCATAGATTTACTAGAATCTAAATATAGATTTTCCATATACTCATAATCATGTAACTTAGTTATATCCATATCACTGTCTTGATTAAAATTAAACTTATTAGATTTCTCTGCTCTTATTAGAGCTCCCCCATATTTCCCTGCTCTAGGACCTATCTCAATTATATAATCTGCTATTTCCTTGAATGAATTTTTGTGTTCAACCATAATTATAGTATTATTCAATTTCTTCAAATCTCTAATTGTTTTTATTAGAAACTTATAATCTTTAGGGTGAAGTCCTTTTGATGGCTCATCCATTATATATAAAACATTTGTAAAAGATGAACCAAATTGTGTAGCTATCTTTAATCTCTGAGCCTCTCCACCAGATAAAGTAGGAATGCTTCTATTAAGACTTAGGTAACTTAACCCAACTTGTTCTATTTTCTTTAATCTATATAATATTTTAATAAAAATATTTTTAGATTTTTCTTTTTGTGTGTTACTTAGAGAATCATATGTTGTATGGCACCAATTTCTAAGATTATTTATACTCATTGAAACAGCTTCTGGATAGCGTGTATTAGCTATTTTAACTAAACGTGCTTCGTCGATTAAACGTTCTCCATTACAACGACTGCATTTTTTCTTAACAATAAAACGTTCAAGATGAGTTAAAGGTTTATCATTATTGTTATTCTTCATTAGTCGATACATAATATTTACTACACCTTCAACAGGTCTTGTAATATTACCTTTTCTTCCATTAGAATTCATATATTTAAGGCTAACCTCTCTACCATTAGAACCATAAAAAAGTTGTTTTTTAAAATCATCTGATAAATTTTTAAAAGGTATTTCTATATCTTCTTTCATATCCTCAGCTAATGCAAGAACTTCTCCTTTCATCCAGTTGGCATTAGGTTTTTCTCTGAACTTTCTAAGATTTCCCCACCAAAGTGAAGCTCCATCTAAAATTGACTTTTCAGGATACTCAACAATAAGATTAACATCTATTTCAATTTCTTCACCTAGTCCTTTACACACAGGGCACATATAATCTGGATTATTATAACTAAACATAGATGGTGTTAGTGAGAAAAAAATACTACCACATTTACTACATACATTGTTCTTTGGAATAGTTTCATTACAATATGGACATATTCTTTCACCTATAGTAGAATATAATAATCTTAGATAATCTCCTATTCTAGACACAGATCCAACTGTCGATCTAGGATTCATGCCTAGATTTCTCTGTTCTATTGCTATTGCTGGTTGTAACCCAGTTATTTTTTTTACATTTGAATCATTAAAATCATTTTCTATATGTGTGTTGGAAGCAACCAAGTCCATAAACTGTTTTCTGCTTTCATTGTATATCGTATCAAATGCAAGACTTGATTTCCCACTTCCACTAACTCCTGTTATCACTGTAATTTCATCCTTTGGTATTTTCACAGAAATATCTTTTAGATTATGGATAGAAGCATTTTCAATAATAATTTCATTGGAATTTATATTTTTTATGTCTATGTTATTTTCTGGCTCTAACTCTTTTAAAAATATTGATTCTTTTGATTTATTATCTATAATATCTTTGTAAATATGGCTACTATTAATATCTATGTTAGAATCTAAAAAAGTTTTATAACCTGTCCAATGTGACACCCAATCTGGAACTTTTACATCATCAAAAATAGCATTATCATTATATGACATAATCTGTAATATCTTTGTATTCTCAAACCCATCAAATCCATTTACCTCAATTGTATGATTAATTTTATCTATAGATTTTACTTTAATAACTGTAGAAGCAAGTGGATTAGGTCTTATAGGTGATCTAGTTGCAAAAACTCCACATCTTGGTGCATTTTCATAAGGTGGATTACACGTTCTAGTTTTACGATAATCTTTTTTATCATATTTATGAAACCACCAAAGCACCCTTAGATAATCACCTTTATCTATTAATTCAATAAATGACTTTATTTCAGTATTTGTAAGGCACTTAGACTCTTGAAGCCTAATTACACTCTTTTTATTAATGTACACGTAGTTACCAATAATATTTCCTTTAAAAGGAATAATAGCTTTTTTTCGAATAATATTTGTATCTTGTATTCGTTCTTCACAAGGAAAATATGGTTTTATATCTACTATTTCACCTTTTATATTAATTACATCAATTATTATTTCCCCTTTACTTTCATTAATATATTTTATTTTGGTAGTATAACACTTAATTTCTTCTACTAATTTAGTATAAATTATGATGTGGCTAAAATTACTTAAACCTATAATAGCTTTTTCAAATCCTTTTCGTAATATAATCTTAGCTTTATTGTTAATCTCATTACTTTCTTTTCCTATTAATTCAAAATCTCCTATTGGTTGAAATTGTAATTTTTCCATAGCGCCTCCATATCTAAAGAGGAATTATAGGGATAAATATTTCAACAATCTTTTCCTCTTTTTCGTTAATATTTTCTTCTGGTGGGAAATATTCAAAAAACAAACGATCATCTGGTACATAACCGCTTTCTGGAAGCCATTTTGATAGCATATAATTCCAAGCAAGTTGATACTCATCTGGTTTTAATGAAAACTTTCCTACTGCATATTTACCACCTTCTAGAATCATACTGCCAAATTCACCCTTAGTTCTAATATCTGTATCTATTGACATACATACACTTAGTCTAAGCTGTTCTTCCATAGTTAAATCCCCAAAATCATGATAGATAACAAGCCATTTTGAATCCTTCTTTATAATATTCAATGAACTAGTATATGAATATAATTTAGTGAATAATTGATCAAAAAGCTTTCCGTCACCCTTATATGGTCCTGTATGCCTTATATAAACTACTTTTGTTGGCTTTATTATTTGAACAGATAATTCCATAGGTCTAGTATAATTGATTTCTTTATTATATACTTCTCCATTCGTGCTATTATCATTAAGATTTATATTATTATTAATAATTATCATCCTATCCTTTTCACTTAAAGTTCTGAAATTGCTTGCATTAATGCCAAATTTATTTTTAAAAGCTTTTGCAAAGGATGATTGATTCGAGTAACCTAGTGATAGAGCTATGTTTTGAATTGTTTTGTTACTATTAGCTGCTAATAAGAATGCCGCTTTTTCTAGACGTAATCTTTTTATATAGCTGTAAAGGCTCTCTCCCGTTATTTGTCTGTATATTCTTTGGAAATGGAAACTAGAGAATGAAGCAATATTTGCAAGCAATTCTACAGTTAATTCTTCATATAGATGTATTTCTATATAATCTTGAACTTTATTTATCATAGATATGTATATTTGTCTTGATTCATTAAATATAATTTTCATTATTACCACCTCTTCATTGTTGTCTATTATAAGGTTAACATATTTTTAAGTCTATTAAAAAGTATTTCTTCTATTTACATTTCAATCACAAAATTAGTTGTTCATCATTTTAAAAAAATTTTATATAATGGATTACTTTTTTCTATTAGTATAATTTATATCAAAGAATCAAAAAATAAATTATTATCTTTTGAAGGAGCAATTAAATTGAATAAATATGTAATAATCGTTGGGGCTGGTGTTGGTGGTTTAGCTACAGCTGTAAAATTATTAAGTCGAGGATATAAAGTAGTCATTTATGAAAAAAATAATAGAATTGGTGGTAAAGTTAATCTTATAGAAACTGATAAGTTTAGATTCGATCTTACTGCTTCTATTTTAATGACTCCAAAAATATATAAAGATATTTTTAAATATGTTGGTAAAGACTATAGAAAGTATATTAAATTTATAGAGTTAGACCCACTATATAGGGCGTTCTATTATGACAGAACTTATTTTGACCTTTTTAGAGATATTGGAAAACTCACTGAAAGCTTAGAAAAATTGTCTAAAAATGATTCAATAGGATACTATAATTTTTTATCTAATGTATATGAAAAGTATCTAATCGCTGATAAATATTTTCTTAATAACTCCTTCATCGATCCTCTTGATTTTTTTAATTTTACATCATTACAAAAAATATTGAAAATCAATACATTTAGTAATGCTTATAAACATATTTCTTCTTATATTAGTAGTGAAAAACTACGTAATTTAATTGCTTTTCAATCTTTATATGTTGGTATTTCTCCTTTTGACGGTCCTAACATCTACAATTTAGTTCCTACCATAAGTCAACTATATGGACTAACACATCCTAAGGGTGGTATGTATTCTTATATAGAAGCTTTGGAAAAAGTTATCCATGAATTTAATGGAAAAATAATCACGAATACTCCTGTAGAGGAAATTATTATAGAAAATGGTTCTGCAATAGGAATTAAAAGTAAATTAGGTATTGATAAAGCTGATATAATTGTGTGTAATGCAGATTTTCCATATGCAATTAAAGAATTAATTAAAGATACTACAGCAAAAGGAAAGTATACTGATAAGAAAATTTCCAACATGAACTATTCTTGCTCTACGTTTATTATGCATTTAGCCCTTAAGAAAAAATATCCAAAACTATTAGTTCATAACATTTATATTGGAGATAATTTCAAAAAAAATATTCAATCAGCTTTTGTTGGAAAACTTCCTAAGATACCTTCATTATATATATATTGTCCAACCAAAATAGATAATAGTATTTCTAGTGAAGATATAGAATGTATAAATATCATGGTTCGTGTACCTAATTTATTATTTAATAATATTACTTGGAATAAGAAAACAATTAACATAATGAAAAAAAGAATATTTTATCAGCTTTCAAATATCGATGGGTTATCCGATATACAAGAAAATATAATTTATGAACGTGTAACAACTCCTAATGATATGTTAACTAAATTTAATTCTTATGGTGGTACTGCTTTTGGGCTTAGCCCTACTATTTTACAAACGAACTACTTCAGACCTAATATCAAATCTCCTACTGTAGATAATTTATATTTTGTAGGAAGCTCCGTTCACCCTGGAACAGGAATTTCTATTGTACTATTATCTAGTAATCTAGTAGTAGAAGAAATATTGAAAAATAACTTTTAATCAAAAGACTTGGGACAAGATGTAACCAACCTATTGATTTTGTCATATAGTATATTAGAACAAGCTCTGAAAGGAGGTTCTTATATGAAACGTTATGATAAATATGATTGGGATTGGGATTATGACGATGATTATGACTGTGACTATGATGACGATTATGATTGGGGTAAAGAGCGCTGTCATCACAAACCAAAATATGAATATTTTGAATGCAAATGCTACTGCATATGTAGAAAAAAACGTAAGCGTAGAAAAAAACATTGTTGCTGCTAGGTATCTCATCTAACTAATCTAAATTTTCCTATGTCATCAGAAATAGTTCTGTATTTATACAGAACTATTTCTATTCTTTTATGTGTTGATAACTATAAATAGTTTTCAATTTTTAATCAAAGTATTCACCCTTATACAAAGTACATAAATTAACTTCATAATTAATATACTTAATAACACGATTACCTTTTTTAATCATATCCTCTTCAGAGATAAGAAAATGATTATAACTAATACCTCTATCTTCATCATCCCATGTTACATCCATATGAAGATATTTACCATCGATTTTAACTATATTCCATGCATGAGGTGCTCTACCCTTAGAGGAATCAACTATACCACCAACATATTTCGCTTTAACGCCACACATTCCTAATAAAATATCTGCTAATCTTGTGTATCCAGAACAAATAGCATATCCATCTTTAAGTACACCTTCCGGAGAAACATTATCATATTTTTCTATCCCCTTATAATAGTAATCCTTATCATAGTCAACATTACGAATTATATAATCATGAACTGCTTTTGTTTTTTGATAATCATTCATTCCATCTTCTATAATATCATTTATTATTCCTTTAAATTTATTAGCACTTTCAAAAGCATATTCCAACATATCATGATTATCACCCTTTTCTATACCATTGCCTGCAAAATAGTTTAATCTTAAGCCAGGATTATTATCAATAATTTTATCAAGAGTATTTTTTTGTTTTAATATAACATTAAAATATTTATCATATATATCTATGTGTTTCAATTTTTTATGAGCTAATAATGGTGTAATATCCCCTTTGAATTGATGCATACGTATATATTCTAAGTTTGTTATTTTTTTCAACGCTTCTATTGAGCTCAATTCACTTGGAATCTCCAAACATCTTAATTCACAACAATTTTCAATATCCTTTAATGATTTAATAGGTATTCCCCAAACATACAATTTTTCTAGATTTTTCATAGTCCTAAGAATTCTAATAGACTCTATTTTGTTTTTTGATATATCTAATTCTTTTAACTTAAGATTCCCAAGACATTCAATAGTTTTAATTAAATTATTATTCAAATATAAATATTCAATATTTAAATCATTAGCAATCTGTGATAAATCCTCAATTGAATTGTATGCTATGTTTAAATTAACCAAATTAGTTTTGTTTTCAAGACCTACTAAACTCGATATATTATTATATCTAGCACGAAGCGTTCTAAGATTTTGACAATCCCTTAAAGAAGATAAATCAGTTATATTGTTACTATCAATATCAAGTGATTCTATTGTTTCAATATTTCTTAAAAACTCAATAGACTCCAAATTAATTCTATTAAGCCTTAAATCCTTAATAGATCTTAATTCCTTTAACATTGATAAATTAATAACCTTACAATTATTAATATAAAGACGCTTAATATTTTGCAAGCATAAGCGACCAATGTTATTAAGATTCAAATCAGATATTTCTCTAAAATCTAAAGATGTTATATTATAAAATTGCTCAATACCATCCAGTGATATTATGTTATTATCATCAAATGTTAAAGACTTTACAACAACAATCTTATCACACTCAAATGGCTTATGAATATTAAACTTCTGTATAATTAGATCTTCTAGATCTTTGTTATTAATATCAACTATCCTTTTCTCTTTATTCCATAATGCATCATTATTTAGCTGTTTCCATGTATTATAATTTAATGAGTGAGTAACTTCAATATGTTGATTAAATTGGAACATGGCTAACACCTCAGCAAGACATTCATTATAATCCAAATATTGCATACCTCTATAATTAATGTTGTTTGCAATAATCCAATTTTTCAACTTTGTTCTAACTGTATGTTTAATAATATTTTTTGAATCCATCATTATTTCATTATTGTTCTCTAAGTTGCAGATTGCAATATGTTCTAATTTTCTACACAGTCTTTCCACCATTACTATTGCTTGTTCTTTTGTTGATACCCCTTTTGGATTTAATTTATTATCTCCTACACCACTAATTAAACCATAACTGTATGAAAAATCTATACTCTCCTTGGCGTATTTAGATACATCATCTATATCACTGAATGTTAGTTGCTTACTTGCAAAAGAGATTTTAGGATTAGCCTTTTTGATAGTTCTATAAATAAACGTGCATAATTGCTCTCTTGTAACTATTCCATTTGGTTTGAATTTATTTTTTCCACATCCATTAACAATCCCTAATTGATACGCTTTTAATACTTCTAAACAACTTGTATCTAAAAAAGGATTTTCATTTGGAATTTCCACTATATCATTAGTTATGTATTCATATAACTTAATTGCCATCTTGCAAAATTCTTCTCGAGTAATATTTTGTTGAAAATCATACATGGATGAGTATGGAAGAACACCTCTATTGTTTGCACTATAAACAAATTCTTCTGCCCAAAGACTCGGTGAATTATTTGCCCTAACTGAAATGTTAGGTATCATAAATATTATTAGTATAACAAATAGTCCTATTTTATTAATTTTAGTCATTGCAAGTCTCCAATCATTAGTTTATGTATTTAATTTAATAACTACATTTGTTTAGTATTTTTAATTAATAATAATTAAAATATATACACAACAATGTCATTATAAATTTCTTGAATATCAATTTTAACACAACTTTATTTTAAGTGTCAAATTAAATAAATATTTTGTACTCCATTGCTAATCTACTAGTTGATATCTATTATTTACTAATTGAGATATTTGGTTAATATAAGAATTTTTATTAAAATTAAAAAAAGAGTTCTACATAACTAAATATGCGAAACTCTTCTATTAGAAATAGTTCTGTATTTATCCAAAACTATTTCTATTCTCTTATGTGTTCATGATTATGAAGATGATCCATACAATATTCATGATAACCATCACATTTAGAACAATATCTAAATTCTAAATCTTTATCATCAAGCTCTGTTCTACCGCAAACAGTACACTTATGATGATAATCTTTCTTAACGTTATTAAAGTTATTATTATATTGTTTTTTTCTATAATAATTTGAAGTAGAAGTTTTACTTCTTGTAATAATATCTTTTCCGAAGAAAATAAAATAATTAATTAATGCCATAATTGCTGCTACTCTAATTGAGCCGTCTCCAAAAATAATAGTAACTGCAAATATCGCCCAGTTAAAGTATCCTAACCACTTCATTTTAACAGGTAATATAAAAAATAATAAAACAGTAAAATCGGGATATAATCTAGCAAAAGCAAAAAATAAAGATAAATTAATAAATGTTGAACTAGTTACTTTAGTATCAGTTATAAATGCACCTATAATAGTACCAAGAACACCTAATAAGTAGTAAATATTAAATTTAAAACTTCCCCATTCATGCTCTAAAGTACTCCCTATCAAATAAGAAAAATATAGGGCAAAAATTATAAAAATCAAAGTTGCATTAGGTGGATAAAAAACAAATGTTACTAATCTCCATACTTCCCCCTGTTTAATTAAACTAGGTACTAAAGCTAAATTTAGTATTGTTTGTTTAGGCGATATTCTCATAAACAAATAAACAAATGCATTACATGCAACAATATATAGCATTAGATTTTTAATTGCATATTTGCCAAATTTTCGTTCTAGCTTATTAAGAAATTTCATAACACACTCCTTTTTGTTACAATTCTTTTTAAGTATTACAAAACTACATTCAATCAGTTGATTTATCACTACATTATGTTGCTTATCACTTGTAATAAAAACTACATATTGTGTGCAATTAAAATCCTTAGTTTTGCAATTAACTAATTTTTTAGTTAATTATTATAAAATTAATTATAAATTTTCATTTTTTAATTTTACCTCTTTAACCTAATTTAGTCAATAAGTTAATAGCACCAACTTCTGTTGATGCTAACATTTTGTCAAAAAATTAAATTTTTATTTATTTCATAAATTACTCAATTTATCAAAAGTACTATTTAGCTTACTATATAATTCATTATATATAGGGTATAATTTGTTATAATGCTGAACGTTCTCTTGAATAGGTTTAATTGTATTTGTTACTTTAATTATATCGCTACATACTTTTTCAACTGTACCATACTTTCCTGTTGCAACACATCCTAATATAGCTCCACCTAATGCAGGGCCTTGGTTTGTATTAATTGAATTAATACTGCAATTAAAAATATCAGCTAATATCTGACACCATAAATTACTCTTCGCTCCACCACCAGATATTCTAACTTCTTTAATTGGTACTTTTAACTCTCTTAGAATTTCAAGAGAATCTCTTAGCCCAAAAGAAACTCCTTCAAGTATAGCCCTCGTCATATGTGCCCTTTTATGTACTATAGTTAACCCTATAAAACAACCTTTAGCATTTGGGTCGGGATGTGGAGTTCTTTCACCCATTAAATAAGGCAAGAAAATCAATCCATTACACCCTGGTTCTACGGCAGCAGCTTCTTCTAATAATTTCTCAAAAGAAATATTATTATTCACTTCTTCTACCCACCATTTAAGACATGAAGCAGCTGAAAGCATTACTCCCATACTATGGAATTTATTGTTAGCATGACAAAAAGCATGTAATCTTGCCTCATTATCTACCGCAAATTTATCGTGTGCTGCAAAAACAACTCCAGAAGTTCCAAGTGCTACTGATAATATTCCTTCTTCTACTACACCAGTACCAACTGCTCCTGCGGCTTGGTCCCCAGCACCTGCAGCTACTACAACTTGTGAATCAATGTCGAATTCTTTTCTTAATTCATCAGTAAGATTACCAATGCAATCAGAAGATTCATATATTTTAGGCAACATATCTTCATTAATTCCTAGATAATCTAAAACCTCTTTTGACCATATTCTATTTTTTACATCTACTAATAGCATACCAGAAGCATCAGAAACATCTGTCGAAAAACTTCCTGTTAATTTATAATTAATGTAATCTTTAGGTAACATAATTTTATTGATTTTACTGAACACTTCTGGCTCATTCTTTTTAACCCATAATATTTTAGGTGCTGTAAATCCAGTTAATGCTTTATTTGCAGTTAAATCCTTTAATTTATCTTTACCAAAGTAATTAGTGATATCATTACATTCTTCTTGAGTTCTTTGGTCACACCAAAGTATTGCTGGGCGTAAGACATTATTTTTATCATCTAAAATAACAAGACCGTGCATCTGTCCGCTAAGACCTATAGATTCTATCTCATCTTCTCTAGTATCTAATTGTCCAACAAGCTCTTTCATTGCTTCTTTTGTAGCTTTCCACCAATCATCTGGATTTTGCTCTGCATAATTTGTTTCTGGATAATAAATAGGATAGTCTCTTGTAGCCTCTCCTAATATAGATCCATCTTTATTTGTTGCAATAAGTTTAACCGAAGATGTTCCTAAGTCTACACCTATAAACATACCAATCACTCCTGTCAGTATTTAAGTTTATTAAAGCAATTGCAATTAATTCTTTAATACAATATGTTGAATTCCTCTATCTACAATAAGTACTACATATTGCATGCAAAGAATTTGCATTTTTTGCAATTACCTACTTAAGTAATTTAAAATTATAGCGTTGCGGCACCTGTGTTTATTAACTGATAAATAGGCAATAGCCCTGCTCCTAATATAGATGCTTTTCCTTTTAAAACAGAATAATTTATAATTGATTTTTCTATTGGATATAATGTAAATTTATTAAGATATTCTACCAAAATTTCTTCATATATCCCATGATACTTACTTATCTTACCCCCAATTATTATTTTTTCGGGTGCCAAAGTAAGTATTATGTTTTCTATACCAATAGCTAGATATCTTAAATAATTATCGAACACATCACATGCAATTATTTCTTTACATTCTACTAAAGATATTAGCTGGTTAACAGATTTTATTTCATGCTCTGATTTTTTATTATAGCTTTCTATAAGAGCTGTCTCGGACACATACATTTCCCAACAACCAGTACGTCCACAATTACATTTAATGTTATCATCAGTAATTCTCATGTGCCCAAATTCCCCAGCTCTTTTGTTAATACTTTTATACAAATGATTCTGTATAATAATCCCTGTACCTATACCCTCAGTAATAGAAATAAATACTATGTTATTATACTGAGAATAGGTACCTAATTCAGATTCCCCTATAGCAGAAGCATTAGCTTCATTTTCTATATATATTGGAAAGCCAAAATAGTTCTCATAATGTTTAAAATTAAATCCTTTAACATTAATATTAGGTGCACTCTCTAATATAAGATTTTCTTCATCTACAATTCCTGGCAAAGAAAAACCAATCCCAAGTACTTTTTTTCTATCAATATTATTTTTAAAAACTATGGACTCAATAACATTTTTTATTTTATCTAATTCTTTTTCAAATGGACTATCTGTATTTAATTGAATTGATTCCTCTACCAATATTTTTGCATTTAAATTTATTAGTGAAATTGATATTTTTTTTGGTGAAATATTAATGCCAAAACTAAATCTTGATTCAGGAATGAATCTAATTATAACTGGCTTTCTTCCTCCTGAAGACTTAGCAACACCAAATTCCTTAACAATACCTTTATCTATCAATTCATTAACATTAGATTTAACTGTAGGAATACTAATTTCTAATTCTTTTGCAATTTCTTTTATAGTTATTTCTTTTCTATCTCTTATCAACTTTAATATACTTGTCCTATTTGTTTCTTTTACTATTTGTTGATTAATTGAATTAAGTAATAACATATCTCAACACTATTCCTCTATTATTTTTGTAACTAATTCAACTTTACAGCTATTTTAATAACTATGCATTGTATATATAATTATTTAATATTGTTTCTAATAACTCTTGTCTTCCAGACTCATTAATAATTTCATCGTTTTTAAGTGCATATTCTGCTAATTCATTAAATCCTACTTTACCTTCAACAATATCTTTTCCTATTCCTTCTGTGAAACTTCTGTATCTTGTATCAATAAAATTCTCAAACACACCATCTTGTAATAATTTATCTGCTACTAAAAGACCTTTTGCAAAGTTATCCATACCCGCAATATAACTATATATTAAATCATCTAATTGGAATGAACCTCTTCTTACTTTTGCATCAAAATTAAGACCACCTGGTGCAATACCACCATTTTTTAATACTTCATACATTGCCAAAGTACTATCATATATATTTGTTGGGAATTGATCTGTATCCCATCCAAGCATCATATCTCCTTGGTTTGCATCAATACTACCAAGAACCTTATTTATTCTACAAGTATGAAGCTCATGTTGGAAAGTATGTCCAGCAAGAGTTGCATGGTTTGCTTCAATATTCATTTTAAAATATCCATCAAGATTATATTTTCTTAAGAATGAAAGTACTGTTGCTGTATCAAAATCATATTGATGTTTTGTTGGTTCTTTTGGTTTTGGCTCAATTAAAAATTGTCCTGTAAAACCTATTTCTTGTGCATAATCCACAGCCATTTTTAGAAATCTTGCAAGGTTATCAAGTTCTAATTCCATATTTGTATTAAGTAATGTTTCGTATCCTTCTCTTCCGCCCCAAAATACATAGTTTTCTGCACCTAATCTTTTTGCTATTTCTAACATTTTTTTAACTTTTGCTGCACAAAAAGCAAAAACATCTGCGTTACATGAAGTAGCTGCTCCATGTACAAATCTTGGATGGCTAAACATATTTGATGTAGTCCATAATAGTTTAATTCCTGTTTCTTTTTGTAAATTTTCTAGATAATCAGCCATTTCATCAAGATTATTTAACGTTTCTTGTAAATTTGCTCCCTCAGCAACTACGTCAACATCATGGAAACAATAATAGTCTATTCCTAGAATTTGCATAAGTTCAAAACCTGCTTTAGCTTTTTCTTTTGCCAATTCAATACCGTCTAATTTATTCCAAGGTCTTTCATAAGTTCCAACTCCAAATGGGTCTGCTCCTTCGGCTGCTAAAGTATGCCAGTAACTCATTGCAAAACGAAGATGTTCTTTCATAGGTTTTCCTGCAACAACTTGATCTTTATTATAATATTTAAATGCTAATGGATTATTTGAACCTGCTCCTTCATATTTTACGCTTTCTACATTAAAATAACTCATTTTATGATCTCCTTTATTTAAAGTTTTTTATAAGTAATTTTTTAAGCTCTTAATTAGTTTTTTAACTTTTTAAAACTATTTTAAAAAGCAATATATTAGTATAGTATCATAATCTTATAACTTTTTCAAATGATTTTAAAAAGTTTTATTATAGATGATTCACTAGATTTATTTAGTGATTTATTTAGTGATTTATTCACGGATGGCTCGTATGGGTATATGGTATTATAATAACTTGCCTTACCCTGTAAAGCGGTCGGTCAGCGTTATTATAATACCATATACCCTTTTATTGATACGTTATAGCAAACGATATAAGCTGTATATCTAGTATCTCTTGTGACTTTCCATTCTTGTCTAAAGTCTTATACATTAGTGAAGTTTCCATAAAATTATTATATATACTGTCTTTTTTTTCTAAATATCGTCGATAGCCTTCTAGCCTAGTAGACCAATGGATATTTATTTATTGAAAATTAAACCTTAAAAGAGTAGGATTATATATCAATCCTACTCTTTTAAGGAAGTTTAGTTACTTATCTAATAGACTCTCTGGATCAAAATAGTCTAGATTTAAAGCAACAGCAACATTTTTATATGTCACTTTACCATCGTATGTATTCAGTCCTAATAATAGTCTTTCATCTTCAAGCAAAGCTTCTTTTACCCCTTTATTTGCCATTTCTACAAGATATGGTAATGTTACACCCGTAAGTGCATATGTGGATGTTCTTGGTACTGCTCCTGGCATATTAGCAACACTATAATGTATAACTCCACATGATTCATAACAAGGATTATCATGAGTTGTTATACGATCTATAGTTTCAATAGAACCACCTTGATCGATTGCCACATCAACTATAACCGAACCTTTTTTCATAGTTTTAACCATTTCTTTTGTAATAATTTTTGGAGCTTTTGCTCCTTTTACAAGTACTGCTCCAATTAATAAATCAGCTTTTTTAACCATCTCTCGGATATTATAATCATTACAAATAAGTGTTGAAATTCTTCCACCAAAAATATCATCTAACTGTGCAAGACGATATGCATTAATATCCATAACTGTAACCCTAGCTCCCAAGCCTACTGCCATTTTAGCTGCATTAGTACCTACTATTCCTCCACCAATAATAACAACCTCTGCAGGTAATACTCCTGGCACACCACCAAGAAGAACACCCATACCTCCATTATATTTTTGAAGTAAATGAGCTCCAACTTGTGTTGACATTCTCCCCGCAACTTCACTCATTGGAATAAGTAAAGGAAGTGAACCATCATCCTCTTCAACTGTTTCATAAGCTATTCCCGTAACTTTTTTCCTTAACAAAGCTTTTGTAAGCGGCTCATTAGGAGCTAAATGAAGATATGTATAAAGTGTTTGACCTTCTCTAAATAAATCATATTCACATTCTAAGGGTTCTTTTACTTTTACAATTATATCAGCTTTTTCAAATATCTCGGTATTCTTTTCAACAATCGTTCCCCCAGCTAGAACGTATTCTTCATCTAGTATTCCACTACCTAGTCCTGCTTTTGTTTCAACATATACAATATGACCATCTTTCGTAAGCGCACTTACCCCTGCAGGAGTTAACCCTACTCTGTTTTCATTGTTCTTAATTTCTTTTAATACACCAATAACCATAAAAACCCTCCTCTTAAAATTATTTTTAATTAAGTAATTTAAGTTAATTCTTTTATGCTTATATAGTTTGTACTATTTATATTATATTTTCTTTTTAGGTAATATATGCAGACTTATATCATTAACATCTAGTGTAGCTTCATGAAATACTTCACTTAGAGTAGGATGAGCATGTATAGTTTTTGTTATATCATTAATTTTTAAATTATTATTTATTGCTAAAACCCCTTCATGAATTAAATCTGATGCATGAGGTCCAAGAATATGAACTCCTAATATTTCATCATTATCCTTATTTGCTATAATTTTAACAAATCCTTCTTTCTCTCCCATTGTCATTGCTTTTCCATTAGCCGAAAACATAAACTTACCTATTTTTACATCTATTTCTTTTTGCTTAGCTTCTTCTTCCGTTAATCCAACACAAGCAATCTCTGGAAAAACAAATATACAACTTGGAATAACTTCATTGCTGTCTTTTCCTTCTAATCCCATAATATGTTCTACTACTTTAATTCCCTGATGAGAAGCTTCATGAGCAAGCATTACTTTACCATTAACATCTCCAATAGCAAATATCCCTTTAACGGACGTTTCATAATCCTCATTCACATAAATCCCTTTCTCCTCATATATAATACCCGTCCCATCTAAACCAATATTACTAAGATTTGGTTTTCTACCAACAGCAACTAAAACTTTATCTACTTTAATAGTTTTTTCATTATTTTTAGTCTCATAATACACTTGTAACCCACCATCATCTTTAGTAATTTTTGTAACTTTAGCATTAACCATAATATTTATTTTTTTTCTCTTAGCTATAGCTTTATACCTTTTAGAAATAGAAGAATCTACACCATTTAAAATATTAGGAAGATATTCTATAACCGATACATTAGTCCCAAGTGCATTAAAGATATCAGCAAACTCCATCCCTACAACTCCGCCACCAATTATTACTAAGTTTTGCGGTATTTCTTCAAATTCTAGCATTTCTTCGGTTGTAATAACCCCACTCACATTAATACCTGGTATAGAAATTTTATCTGGAATTGAACCAGTAGCAATTATAATATTTTTTCCCTTAATCTCTTTTTCTCTACCATCTTCTAACTCTACTCTAACGGTTTTACTATCCTTAATGATTCCTTTTCCTCTAATAACTTCTATATTATTTTCTTGCAGCAGCTTCTCAACTCCATTAACTAAACTACTTACAATATTATTCTTTCTATTTTGTATATCTTGAATGTTTATACTATAGTTATCAATAGTTATTCCAAAATCTCTACTTTTATTAATTGTATTTATTACTTGAGCATTTTTATAAAGAGCCTTTGTAGGTATGCACCCTCTATTTAAACATGTTCCACCAAACTTATCTTTTTCAATGATACAAACATTAGCCCCTAATTGAGCTGCTCTTATAGCAGCTACATACCCACCTGGTCCACCACCAATAATAACTATATCCTTCATTCATCCAACTCCTTATTATGTTCTTCTTGCAATAGCATTACCTATTTCTCATATTTAAGTACTGGTTTTCTAGCGGCAACTACTTCATCAAGCCTTCTTACTGGTGCATTTATTGGAGCTTCCTTTAATATTTCTTTATTACTTTTAGATTCTTTACTTATACTCTTTAATGTCTCAATAAAACCATCAATATTTTCTTTACTTTCTGTTTCTGTAGGTTCTATCATTAAAGCACTATCTATTATAAGTGGAAAATAAATTGTTGGTGGATGATAACCATAATCTATAAGCCTTTTTGCAACATCTAATGTAGTTACATCTATATTTTTATCTCTTAATCCTGCTAACACAAATTCATGTTTACATATCTCATCAACAGGCAATATATAATCATCTTTCAAACACTCTTTCATATAATTAGCATTTAGTACTGATAACTCACTAGCCTTTCTTAATCCCTCTGCTCCCATACTTAAAATATAAGTATATGCTTTTACCATTACTCCAAAATTTCCGTAAAAATTCTTTACAGGACCAATAGACATATCACTGTTATTATTTAGTGTATATATATCATCTTTTTTATCTACCAATGGCATAGGTAAAAAAGGTACTAGTTTTTCTATTACACCAACTGGACCACTCCCTGGTCCCCCACCTCCATGAGGCGTTGAAAACGTCTTATGTAAATTAAGATGTACAATATCAAATCCCATATCACCAGGACGTGTAATACCCAAATTTGCATTCATGTTTGCACCATCATAATACAGTAAGCCTCCTGATTCATGTACTAATTGTGCAATCTCAATAATATCTCTTTCAAATAAACCTAATGTATTAGGATTCGTTAACATTAACCCTGCTACATCTTCATCAAGTACTTCTTTTAGCGATTCAATATCTATTGTTCCTTTATCATTTGATTTTATCTCAACAGTTGTAAAACCTGACATACTAGTACTTGCAGGATTAGTCCCATGTGCAGAATCAGGAATGATTATTTTCTTTTTATTATAATTTTCGTTTTTCTCATGATAATCTTTTATAATCATAAGTCCAGTTAATTCACCATGAGAACCAGCTGCAGGTTGCAGAGACACTTTACTCATACCTGTAATTTCTTGTAGACTTTCTTGTAATTCAAACATTAACTTCAGTGCCCCTTGAACAGTACTCTCTGGTTGTAATGGATGTAGGCTAGTAAAACCTGTTAATGAAGCCATATCTTCATTTATCTTAGGATTATATTTCATTGTACATGAACCAAGAGGATAAAAGCCGGTATCAACACCAAAATTTTTATTAGACAATAATGTAAAATGGCGAACTACATCTATTTCACTAACTTCTGGCAAATTAGCGTCTTCTGATCTAAGATAAGATTTTGGAATAAGATTATCCTTATATGGTACATCACAGTCTGGCAAACGATAGCTTTTTCTTCCAGGTTTAGATACTTCAAAAATCAACTGATTATATTCTTTCATCTAAATCCCCTCCATCTCATCAACCAAATTTTCAATTTGTTCTTTTGTCCTTTTCTCTGTTACACATAATAATAAATCATTTGAATACTTATCATAATCCTTACTCAAATCATATCCTCCAATAATATTATTATGCAAAAGCTTGTCATTTATAACTTTTGGTTTAACTTTACTTTTAATAACAAACTCCATAAAAAATGGTTGCTTAAATCTAAGCTCATATTTACTTGATTTTTCAAAAATATTAGCTGCATAATGCGCTTTTTGAAGACATAGATTTGCCACTTCTTTTAATCCTTCTTTTCCAAGTGTCGTTAGATAAATAGTAGCTGCTAGAGCATTTAAGGCTTCGTTAGATGTAATATTAGAGGTTGCCCTTTCACGTCTTATATGTTGTTCTCTTGCTTGTAATGTAAGTACATATCCTCTTTTGCCTTCAACATCCTTTGTTTGACCAACTATTCTACCTGGAAGTTTTCTCATTAATTTCTTTGTACATGCTATAAACCCAAGGTATGGACCTCCATAATTAAGAGCATTTCCTAAACTTTGTCCTTCACCCATAGCTATATCTGCTCCTAATTCCCCTGGACTTTTTAATATTGCTAGTGATATTGGATTTACATTCATCAGCAAAAGACCTTTTGAATCATGTGTAATTTGTTCAACTTCTTCAACATTTTCAATAATACCAAAAAAATTAGGACTTTGGATGATAATACCAGCTATATCTTTATTCATCTTATTCCTAAAATCCTTTATATCTGTAACACCATCTGTTTCTTCTATTTCTATAAGTTCTATTCCCTTATGCTTTGTGTATGTATCTAGTACTTTCCTAGTACTAGGATTTACTGTTTTAGAGACTGCAATTTTATTTCTTCTAGTACTATTACACGCCATAAAAGCTCCTTCTGCTGTGGCCGTTGAACCATCATATAATGAAGCGTTAGAAACTTCCATTCCTGTTAACTCACAAATCATACTTTGATATTCAAATATTACCTGTAAAGTACCTTGACTAACTTCCGGTTGATAAGGTGTATACGCTGTGTAAAATTCTGAACGAGAAGTTAAATGCTTAATTATTGATGGGATATAATGGTCATATGCTCCAGCTCCTAAAAAGCAAACCAAGTTCTCTACCCCTTTATTTTGCTTTGATAACCCTTCTATATACTTTCTTACTTCTATTTCACTCATTGGTTTCCCGATATTCAGTTTTTCTTTCAAGCGTATTGTTTCCGGTATATCACTAAATAAATCATCTATTCTTTTAACCCCAATCGTATCTAACATACTATCAATATCTTGTTCTATATGTGGTAAATATGGAAACATAATCAACCTCCATTCTAATATACTATAACTACAAAACCTTTTTCATTCTCACGAAATTTAATCGGTACAATAATCCTTATATCTATCTGCATTCATAAGATTATCTATTTCTGTTTTATCTGTTATAGTAATTTTACAAATATAATTACTATATGGGTCTTGATTTATTAATTCTGGTTCGTCTTCTAAGTTCTCATTTACTTCAACTATTTTTCCACTCACAGGAATATAAATATCAGATGCAGCTTTTACAGATTCTACAACACTAAATGTATCTTCTTGACTAAATTCATCATCTATTTCAGGTAATTCAACATATACTATTTGCCCCATTTCGTGCTGTGCATAATCAGAAACACCTACTAAAGCAGTATCCCCTTCAACCTTTAACCATTCATGATTTTTTGTGTAATAATAATCTTCCATAACCTTCATTTTTAACTTCCTCCTTATTTTTTACTTATTATAAGTAATTGCCTAGTTAGCTAGTATTTATGTAAATTATTTAGAATAGCTTTTTTTATAAAACTTTTTACTTACTATTTTTGCAGGCACTAATTTTTTCCTTATTTTTATTAGAATATCTGTATCTAGTTTTGTATAATCAATATCAACTAAACCAAGAGCTACTGTTTTATTTAAAGATGGTGATTGATATCCTGTAGTTATTGTACCAATTTTAATTCCATCTACAGATTCAATATCATAACCATGCCTTGCTATTCCTTTTCCTATAAGTTCAATGCCTACTAACTTTCGTGAAAGACCTTTTTCTTTTTGCAAGGCTAAAATATCTTTACCAATAAAATCTGTATCTAATTTAACAAAATAACCTAATGAAGCTTCTAACGGAGTAATATCTTTATCAATTTCGTTACCATATAAAGGCAGTGCTACTTCAAACCGAAGAGTATCTCTTGCTCCCAATCCTGCAGGTCTTAAACCCTCACTTATACCAACTTTCATAATACTTTCCCATATTGCTGCAATATTTTCTTGTTCAGTATAAATTTCAAAACCATCTTCCCCAGTATAACCAGTTCTTGATACAAGACATTTTATATTGTTAAAATATACATTCTCATTAAATGTAAAAAACTTAATAGATGATAAATCAGTATCTGTTAATTTTTGAAGAATTTTTTCAGCTTTTGGACCTTGTAATGCAACTTCTGCAATTTCATCGCTAACATTATTAACATTAACTTTATAATTATTCATTTGTTGTTTTATCCATTTAAAATCTTTTTCTATATTACTTGCATTAATGACAAGTAAATAATACTTTGTATTATATTTATAAACTAGTAAATCATCTACAACTCCACCATTTTCATAACACATTGGTGTATACATAACTCCACTATTTTCTATTAAAGATACATCATTAGTCACAAGATTCTGAATATAATTCTCAGCATCTTCTCCTGAAACTATTACCTCTCCCATATGACTTACATCAAATATCCCAGCATTAGTACGAACAGCTTTGTGCTCTTCAATAATGCTATCATAATATAATGGTAATTGAAATCCAGCAAAATCCACTATATTACCATTATATTTTTTATGGATATCATATAAAGCTGTTCTTTTTTCTGCTTCTTCCACTATATTGCCTCCTTTTATTTTTTTTTGGCTACTAAGTAATTGCAAAACTACATTCAGTTGATTCTTTAATACAATATGTTGGGTTCCCGTTTCTAATAAGAACTACATATTGTATGTAAAGAATTAAGTTCCTAGTTCTGCAATTACTTAAAGTAAATAAAAAAGGACAAGAAGACATTTGTATATGCCGTCTTATCCTGTATTTTTACCTGAGAGATTCTATTATTGCTAATATTGCTCCTTCGGTGCTCTTACTGAGCTTTCCAGAATTCCTATCCGATAGCGATCCTTTTGCCTGAAAGGTTCTATAGAAACATGGCATATTTCTATATTGCATCTTCGGCTCTCAAAAGAGTATCTCTCGCTATTTTCTATTAGGATTACATATGAAATTATAGTTAAAGTCATACCTAGTTATAGTTTATGAAGTTTATATTCTTTTATGCACATTTATTGTTTAATAATAACAATATTATATCAATTTTATATATTTTTTTCAATTATATTTTTAATTTATTGTTTAATATTAGTATACTCAAATAATTAAGCTTAAATATACAAAATCAAATATTTTGTTTTTTTAGATTAATCATATTTTATATCTTTGTAATCCCCGCTGATATTTTTATTTCTCTTTGATGATCCATGTCAACTAGACCATCTTTATGTCTAGTACTATTTGCAAAATGTATATCAAAATGTCCATCAAAATTATTATTTGTGATATTTTGAATGCTATGAGGCATAAATGACATTGATGCAGCGAGCTTTCTTCCATCTACTTCAACAATTATTGGTCTAACTTTCCATGAATAACCACCCCATATACTTTTTGCAATGGCAGTATCTGTTGCTGTTAGTGGCTCACAGTCAGCATGATTAGCACCAATGGTTCTTTTTATATTAAAACTTTTACCTGTATGATAATCAGTAACTTTCGCGACTTTATTTATAGGGAAAACGTATTGTGCTTCAGACCACCAATCTAAATACTCACCATTTTTAGCTGAAACAGTTTCTTTAATTGGAATATTATGAACAGGTATTTTAATGTATTGTCCAATACTAAGTTGTGTATTTTCGTTAAATCCATTGACTTCCATTAGTTCGCTTTGAGGTATCCCATATTTAATGGATATTGTCCATATGTTTTCTCCAGATTCTACTTTATGAGAAACATAGGATACAGATGGTTTTGTCGATGTAGTTGTTCCTTTTAGCAACAATATTTGTCCAGGATATATTAAATCAGAATTCAAATTATTTAATTCTTTTATAGTACTTACAGAAATATTATATCTATTGGAAATTCCCCATAGTGTATCTCCAATAGACACTTTATATTTAGTAGGTACTTCTTCAACTGATTCTTTAGTACTTTTTTGGACTTTTAATGTTTGACCTACATATATCATGTCGCTGCTAAGATTATTAATATTTTTAAGATTATCTATTGACGTTCCATAAGTTTTTGCTATTTTATATAAAGTATCTCCTGATACTACCTTATGGGTAGTTGCATTATTAGTACTTGGAACAAGTAAATCTTGGTTAACGTAAATAGTATCTGAAGTTAGATTATTAAGTGATTTTATTGAATTTATTGATGTACCAAATCTCTGAGATAATTTCCATAATGTATCACCACTAACTACTTTATAAGTACTTGTATCAGCAGCTTTTACATTGATATTATTAACAAGAGGAACCGTTGCTACAAGCATAGTCCCAAGCATTATTTTGCATAAATTAATTTTCAATTTTGGAAAATTTTTGTTAATATAATCTTGAATAGAATCAATTAGTTGAGTTTTTTTCTTTTCATCTGCATTACCAAACTCATCAGCAAATTCTTCATGCATTTTATCTAAATAAATAATAAGAGTATATTCTCCATCTTTTTCTATTAATTTATAATTATTAATAAAATCCATAATAGCCTCCTTATAAATATGCAAACTCTTAACAGTTTTGTATTAGTTTTCACATTTTTAATTAAAATTATTAAAGTAATATACTAAAAAATTGGTAATACTTATTATATGATTATTTACAAAAGTAATCATATAATAATTTAAAAAATGGAAGTGACTTTATGAATTTAAATCAAACATTACATTGCCCCATCTGTAACTCCACAAAGTTCATAGCAAAACATCAAGCAACTTTTACCTATTTTTATAAGTTAGATTCTAATAATCCTTTAGACAATAACAATCTATCTTTTGAATTTGATAAAAGAGAAAATGGTAATTCCTATCAATATCTTCAATGCGAAAATTGTGGTGCCAAATTTCCTTGTGATTTTAACCTTAATCCTAATGATTTTAACTTTACTATATCCCAAAAGGCAATTCGATCTAATCATACTATAACCCCACATATTTTAGAATAGGAGTATATATATGAAACTTTCTAAGAATTTAATTAGTAATATTAATAATATAAATAAATTACTACCTATCAAAAAAAGTTTTGATATTATTGGACGACATTTGAAATTTGGTGATACTAAAGCTTATTTAGTTTTCATTGATGGATTTGCAAAAGATGATATTATGCTATGGTTGCTTGAAAATCTTCAAAATTTACCTGAAGACAAGACCACCATTAACGATTTAAAGCAATGGATATCTAGCCACATTGGATATATTGAAGTTGAAACTTTTACAGATTTTAATTCCCTTCAGAACTCTGTTTTATCAGGAGCTGTTGCTCTTATATTAGATGGGCATTCAGAAGGCATTATTATTGATGCAAGAACATATCCTTCAAGAGGTCCCGAAGAACCAGATCTTGAAAAAGTAACAAGAGGTTCAAGAGATGGTTTAGTTGAAACTATAATATTTAATACTGCTTTAATTAGAAGACGTATAAGAGACAATAGATTAATCTTTGAAATGAAAACTGTTGGGAAACGTTCAAAAACTGATGTTTCAATTGGTTATATTACTGATTTAGTAGATGAAAAACTTCTTGATATTGTTAATAAAAAAATTGATAATATTCAAGTGGATTCCCTTATCATGGCAGAAAAATCGCTTGAAGAACTTTTAATAAAAAAAAGATGGTTCAATCCTCTACCACAAGTTAGGTTTACTGAAAGACCTGATGTTGTTGCCGCTCATTTATTAGAAGGTCATATTGTAATTATTGTTGATACATCTCCAAGTGTTATGTTAATACCTACAACTTTTTTTCATTTTACTCAACATTCAGAAGACTATTATCAAAATCCATTAGTAGGAACTTATATAAGGTGGATACGATTTCTATCAATTTTAGTAGCTACAATATTATCACCACTTTGGCTCATGTTTGCGGAAAATCCAGAATTTCTCCCAAAATCCCTACAATTTATTGGGCCTGAAGAAGTAGGTAATATTCCATTATTTATTCAATTTATAATATTAGAAATAGGACTTGATATGCTAAGAATTGCTTCAATTCATACTCCCAATACATTATCAACCTCTCTTGGAATTATAGGGGGTCTGATTCTCAGTCAATTTGCAGTGGATGTAGGCTGGTTTATACCAGAAACAATTTTATATATGGCAATTGTAGGAATATGTACTTTTGCATCTCCTAGTATAGAATTTTCTCTTGCTATACGTTTATTTAGACTATTTTTACTTTTATTAACTGGACTATTTAATATTTATGGTTTTATTATTGGTTTAATTGTTATAATCTTAATAATTGGAACTACGAAAACACTAAGCTCAATACATTACACTTGGCCCCTTTTCCCTTTAGATTGTAAAGCTCTTAGTCATATAATTTTCCGAAAGCCTATTATAGAAATTAAAAGGAACAAAAGAGATTAATATCTGTTGATTTTTCATTACTTTTTTGATAACACGCTCTCCATAACTAATGGTAAATGATTATTAGTATATGTCCTCTTTTTAAAATCTTTATAAAATTTAACATCTTCAAATCCTAATTGTTGCAACATATTATTTAATTGTTTTTTTAATAAAGGATATAGATATATTTCATTAGATATTACTTCTCCTGTACTTTTAATAGTTAATCTTGTTTCAAATATTAATCTCTCATCTCTTACTTGCTCTGAATAAAATCTTTCGAATTTTATATAATCATTTTCGATAAGAGGTAATTCTTTGATACATTCATTAAGGATATAATCATAATTAAGTATTTGAATTTGTAGCTTGCCACCGTTTTTGAGAATGCATTTTATCTTTCTTAGTGCTTTAAAAATCATTTCCTCATTCGTTAAATGTACTAATGTATTTCCAAAACATGTAATAATATCAAAACTATCTTCTTGAAATTTTTCATCAACATCTAACATATTCATCACTTTAAAATCCACGTTATTAGTTTTATAATGATTTTTTGCAAATTTTATCATTTCACTGTTTAAATCAATTCCCATAACAGAAAATCCTTTTTTTGATAGCTCTCCTGCTAAATGTCCCGTAGCACATCCAATATCTAGTATTTTAAATTTGTTTTCATTAGAAATACTTTCCAAAACAAATTCAACTATATTTTCATTAATAGGGAAAATATTATCATACGCCTTAGAAATACTTTTATAAAAGCTCATTTAATCACCTACTTATTTATTATTCTTCTAAATGGTTCCAATAAGTCTTTAATTCTTCTAAACTAATAAAACATTCGTCTTGGCTCATACCACGTATGGAACCCTTTAACCGAGACATACTTAAAATAATTTCATTCAAATCATCTCTTTCGACACTAAACTGAACTCTTTTTTCTACTTTTTTCCATGCAATTTCTAATTTCTCAATATCTTCTAATCCTTTATCCCAATTCTCTTTTATAATATCTTTATCTATTTCTTGTAATAAATAATCTACATTATCCGTATTTCCAAAAGATTTTTTCATCACTCTTCCTGAATTCATAATAATAACAAATATACTTAAAATAGTAAAGGTAATAATCATTAAAAATATTTTTTTCACTTTTTCTAATACATCCTTTCTCAAAGCTGTACTTAACTAGTTAAATTACAAGATTACATTATGTTAAATTATATATAATATGATTTTTTGTTTTACGAATTCATATTGTTATACACATGATCTTTGTACAAATCAATATATAATTCGCCTGAAGTATTTAGCATGGCAAGGTAGACTTCTTGAGGATTCTTTATACCCCTTGTTTTTAACTGACTGTCTAACCATCTTCTATTTAAATTAACTTTTTGCAGATTATGTTCCATAACAACACCATTATAAATCAATTCGGTACTAAGTCCTTGATACCCTGTTGGGATACTCATATCATTAGGTGTTAATGCTTGAAATTGTGATTTTTTTAATACTGTTAATTTACCGTTGGTTTCAAGGATAGCAAATTCTACCTGACTAATATCAAAAATATTATTAACTCTTAACTGTTCTAATAAATCAAATAAACTATATCTTATCTTTCTTAAAGTACCCTCTAATATTTTTCCATTTACTATTAATACCTCAGGTTTTCCATTTATATATTGAGAGATTTTCGGAAATCTTATTGCAAGAAGTTGGACAAGATATACAAGAGACGACCATACTAATAACCCTACCCAATGTGGCCAAGCTGCAGAACTTAAATCAGTTGTAAGTGTAGATGCCATAGAACCAATAGTTATACCTAGTACATATTCAAACAATGTTAACTGACTAACTTGTTGTTTACCAAGAAAACGTGTGAATATTAATAACGATAAAAAACCAATTACTCCCCTTACAATAACCACATAAGTTTCATTCAATCTTATCACCTCTTGTACTAGTATTTGCTTTTTTAAATAATTTATGTTTTTCATTCTATTATTTAATTATTTTTTCACGAATCAATATTCACTGCATATTATATTAACAAAGATATTTTGATTATAGACTATATGTTAATTATTAATGATTAGCTTACAATAAGTTAATCATTGATATTTTTATAGATCTTCAATTCGTAATATTAATTATATTAAATTCTATTACGTATTGAAGTTATTTAAGTAATTGCGAAGGATACATTTTGTTATCTATTATTACAATATGTTAATTCGCAATTACTATTAAAGTTAGGTAATTGCGAAACTAAGAATTATAATTCTTTACATACGATATGTAGTTCTTATTATAAGCGAGTACCCAACATATTGAATTAAAGAATCAACTTAATGTAGTTTTGCAATTACTTAATTAATTAAAGTTATTATGAGGAGGATTATATGAGTTATTATCCTTACCAATCAAGATATAAAAAAATGATAGTAGGCACTGATGTACTTATTCCCTTGACTAATGGTAGATACGCAAAAGAAATAAATTTTGATAATGCTGCTACTACACCACCCCTTATATCTGTCATGAAGGCTATTAATGATTTTGCCCCATGGTATTCATCTATCCATCGTGGATCAGGATATAAATCACAACTATCATCTGAAATATATGAAAATGCTAGAAAAATCATTGGAAAATTTGTTAATATAGATAATGATTTTTCTACTGTTATATTTGTCAAAAATACTACTGAAGCACTTAATAAAATATCTGATAAATTAGCACAATCGAAAAAAGATGGAATAATCTTATCTTCTTATATGGAACATCATTCTAACGATCTTCCTTGGAGAAAGAATTTTAGAATTGACTATATTAATATTACCAAAAAAGGTAATCTTTGTATTAATAGCTATGCAAATAAGCTTAGACGATATAATGGTAAGGTAAAACTTGTTACTCTATCAGGTGCTTCCAATGTAACAGGTTATAAAACAAATATACATCAATTTGCTGAACTTGCACATAAATATGGAGCGAAAATTTTAATAGATGGTGCACAACTAATTCCACATTCTCCTATTAATATGAAATCGCATTATGATAGTAAGCATATTGATTATTTAGTATTCTCAAGCCATAAGATATATGCTCCTTTTGGTACAGGCGTACTTATTGCTCCAAAAGATACTTTTTCTCGTGGAACACCTACTCAAGTGGGTGGTGGAACAGTAAAAATGGTTACTCCGAGTTATGTTATTTGGGATGATCTTCCTCATAAAGAAGAAGCTGGAACTCCTAATTTAATGGGGATAGTAGCCTTACAAACAGCAATAAGCACCTTAAGTAAAATTGGGATGGATGAAATTGAAAATTTCGAATTGAAGTTAACACAGTATACTCTTGATAAATTAAACAAATTCAAAGATGTAATTATATATGGTAATGAAAGAGATTGTAATAATAGAATAGGTATCATTACTTTTAATATAAAAGGACTTCATCACTCAACCGTTGCTGAAATTTTATCAAAAGAAGCTGGAATCAGCGTTAGAAGTGGGTGTTTTTGTGCTCAACCATATATTCAAAAATTATTAAATTTATCTCCTAGAGAAATTTATGCTCATAAAAATAATCCTTATTCACCTCACCCAGGTATGGTTAGAATCAGCTTTGGACTATATAATGATTATGGAGAAATTGATGTATTAATTAAGTTAATTAAAAAAATAATAAAAAACAAAACGTATTATCGAAAAAAATATCCCTGCAAAGATTATGAAATATTTAATTCTGCGAGATACTAAGACTATAATAGTATTGACATATTTTTCTTGTGCTGATACAATATATGGTATATTCATCTACAGACAAATACCATATATTGTATTTGCGTCGAAAGGAATGAAAATATATGCTAAAAGTTTTAAAAAGAAATGAATCTATAGTTAGTTTTGACGTTAACAAGATAATTACAGCTATTAGCTTATCTATGGCTGAAACAAAAGCTAGTGTAGATACTGAATTAGCAACTAAAATTGCCCATACTATAAAAGATAGATTAAATACTTATAATACACCTATTTCTGTGGAAATAATACAAGATTTAGTTGAAGAACAACTTATGGACTCTCCTAGAAAAGATGCCGCAAAAAGGTATATATTATATCGTTACGAAAGAGATAAAACTAGAGATAATAGAAGCAAACGTACTGATGGCAGATTACTTACAGAAGAATTTATAAGTCGTTACAAACACCTACCTAATCCAATGAAACAATTAGGCACTTTTGTTTATTATCGTACTTATTCTAGATGGCTTCCTGAAGAAAAAAGACGTGAATATTGGTGGGAAACTGTAAGAAGGGCTGTAGAATATAATTGCAGTTTAGTGCCGACTACAAAAGAAGAAGCAGAAAAATTATATGATAATATATTTAACCTAAAACAATTTCTATCAGGACGTACATTTTGGGTAGGAAATACTGGTGTAAGTAAAAACTACCCAATGTCCAACTATAATTGTGCTTTTACTATTATTGATGATTTTGATGCGTATAAAGACTTATTTTATTTATTAATGATTGGTTCTGGTGTAGGAATAAGAATATTAAAAGATGACATTAATAAACTACCAAAAATAAGAACAAATTTTGATATTATTCACGAAGATTACACCCCTATTCCTATTCCTCTTAGGGAAGACAGTACTAGCCTACAATTTAGACATAATAATACAGTAAAAATAGTTATTGGCGATAGTAAAGAGGGCTGGGTTCAAGCTCTAGATTTCTATCTTAAAATACTATATAGTAACGAATATCGCAAAATTAAAACTATAATTATTAATTATAATCATGTTAGACCAAAAGGAGAAAAACTGAAAACATTTGGTGGAACTGCTAGTGGCCATTCTAGTCTTAAAAATATGTTTATAAAAATAACAAATATTATGCAAAAACGTAGCCTATTAAATAATGAAAATTACATTAAATTACTTCCTATTGATTGTCTCGATATTGCAAATATTATTGGTGAAAACGTAGTTGTAGGAGGTGTTAGGAGAACTGCAGAAATTGTTCTTGTTGATCCATGTGACAAAGAGGCTATTGAAGCTAAAAATAATCTATACAAACAAATTGATGGCCAATGGATTGTTGACGAAGATATTATTCATCGACAAATGAGTAATAATTCTATTTATTATAAAGAAAAACCTACAAGAGAACAATTACATTGGCAATTACAGCAAATGAGATATTCAGGTGAACCTGGGTGGGTAAATGAAGCTGCTGGTCTAAAAAGAAGACCAAACATGAATGGTGTCAATCCTTGTGGTGAAATACTTCTAGATTCAAAAGGTTTATGTAATCTAACAACAATTAATGTTTTTTCATTTGTTAAAGAAGATAACTCTTTAGCCTATAATAGTTTATATGAAGCTCAGAAATTATCTGCCAGAGCAGGATATAGAATGACTTGCACAGAATTAGAAATCCCTAGATGGAACTATACTCAAAAAAGAGATAAGTTATTAGGTTGTTCTTTAACAGGATGGCAAGATATGGTTAATGCAGTAGGTCTTTCAAAGAGTGAACAAGGAAAATTACTAAGTAAACTACGAACAATTGCTCAGACATCTGCTAACGATTATGCTGATGAAATAGGTGAAAACAAACCACTCCTTGTAACAACAATAAAACCAGAAGGAACTCTAAGTCAACTTCCAACAGTATCTAGCGGTGTACATTATTCTCATTCACCATATTATATTAGAAGAGTTAGAATAAATAGCGATGACCCACTTACAAAAGTTTGTGAAGAATTGCAATACCCAATTTTCCCTGAAGTTGGACAAGATTATGAAACCTGTACTACCAAAGTTATTGAATTTCCTGTAAAAGCTCCAGAAGGAATTACAAAATATGATGTTAGTGCGATTGAGCAATTAGAAAACTACAAATTATTTATGGATAACTATGTTGATCATAACTGTTCAATCACTGTACATGTCAAAGATAATGAATGGGATGACGTTGAAGAATGGGTATGGAATAATTGGGATGACATTGTAGCATTATCTTTCTTATCATTGGATGATAATTTCTACAAACTCCTTCCTTACGAATCAATAGATGAGGGAGAATTTAATAAACGTATACGTAATTTAAAGCCTTTTCTCTCTAATCTTATAAAAAAATATGAAAAAGAAGAAATAGAGTTTGATATTGGTAATTCTAGTTGCGATAATGGAGTTTGCCCAATCCGCTAAAGAAGCTTTCCTCGCTATATATAAAAGATAGTAATATTCTATGCAGATAAGCTAATTATAAGGCTTTGCAGAATAAAAATATAGATGTTTTTTCTATATATTTATTCTGCAAACCAAACCTATAACGCTTAATTTATCTGCATTAAATTAAAGGCGGAAAAGTTGAGTTATTTATAAATTGGGTAAATTATTTACAAAATCATATAAATCTTCATACTTTCCTCTATAAGTACATTTTATTTCATCATCATTTCTATTAATTATATGATTTTCTATTAGAAATGTTTCTAGTCCTAAATCTCCTGCTACTAAATCTTCTTGCACATCATTTCCTATCATTATACATTCCTTAGGCTTCTTATCAATAGTATATAGTATCTCTTCATAATAATTAAGAGATGGTTTGCAATAATGACTATTTTCATATGATGTTATGTGGTGAAAATCTTCTTTTTTAAGCCCCGCCCAGTTAATCCTATGTTTAATTGCCTTAAGTGGAAATAACGGATTAGTAGCTAAAACGACTGTATATCCTTTTTCTTTTAATAAGTTAACTGATTTAATAACATAATCATTTTTTGATACACTTTTTTCAACTGCTAAAAACCCAGTATCATAAAATCCATCAAATCGATTTTTATATTCATCAAAATCTTCACCTATTAATTCTTCAAACTTACTCATAAATATTTCCATATTGGTTTTGCTTTTTTCAATATTTCCTCTCATAACATTAGTAGCTTCCCATACATATTTTACCAATAAATCTTTTTCAATTATATCTTCAAATGTTTTATACATTTCATTAAAATATGTATCAATAAACTTTTTTTCTTCTAATGGTAATAAAGTACCATCTAAATCAAATAAAATTGTATTCATCATAAGTTCCTTTCATAATTATTATTAAGTAATTGCGAAACTACATTAAGTTGATTCTTTAATACAATATGTTGGGTTCCCGCTTATAATAAGAACTACATATTGTATGTAAAGAATTAAAATCCATAGTTTCGCAATTACCTATTATCATAAGAGTTATTATTCTACTCTTCCTTCCTCAAACTGGTATAATTTTCTTATTTCAAAAGTAGGTGTTATATACACAGTTAATATTGCTCTTTTTGCTAATCTTCTAGTTCCCTCAGAGATGTTTAGATTAAATGGTATGTTTGCTTTTACTAAAATATTAATAATATTATGTATTTGTTGCAACGTGATTACACCTAAATCATTACATTCTTTAAATATATAAGATGATAGTAAGTTTAATACATCATTAACATTTTCTTGTTTCATTAAAACACCTACTTAGTAGGAAACCTTATATTATTATATGCTAGTAAGCTATATAAGTTACATCATTTACTTAACTTTGTAATAACGAAAACAAAACAAGTATATTAATTATAACATAATTTATCATATTTTTTTATAGTATGAATATATTATTACTAGTAAATTTTTATCTTTTAAGTTAGTCAAGCTTATAAAAATTATATTTGAATTGTATATTATATAATTATAAAAGAGGTGATAATTTGAGTATTGAGCAAAAAACTATGGATATTATACAGCTAATAAAAAAGAGTCCAGAATATACTACAGCTAAAAAGCTAAAAAATAGTATAATACAAGACCCTAAATTATATAATATTGTTAAAAATTTTCAATCAAAACAAGATGAATTATATCAAGCTAATCTTCCTCCAAAACAAATGGAAGATGAAATGAAAAAACTAATTAATTCTTTTGAACGTATGACAAGTAATACTATAATCAGAGATTATTCATCAGCTCTACAACAAGTTCAAGGTACTATCCATGAAATAAATATGGAAATTATAGAATCAATTGATAATGAGTTATCTATATAAGTATATACTTATTAAAGTATTTTTAATTCATCCTTAAGTTTTTTCATTAAATTCTTTACTGACATCATTCCATTTATCTCATTAGCTCTATTACCTGAAAATATTAGTCCTTCTTTGCCTTGTACTGAGTTAATTAAAGCCTGTGATATACAATAGGGAGTATCTGCTGGATTACACTTTGAAAGACAAGCAAAACATTTCTTAACAGGTATTCTCCCTTCCTTCGTCTTATCAATAAAGTTATTTTTAATAGCTCTTCCTGGAAGACCTACTGGGCTATTAATTAGACATATATCATTTTTGTTAGCATTAATATAAGCCTCTTTAAAACTATCACATGCATCGCACTCATAAGTAGCTACAAATCTAGAACCCATCTGAACACCCTGTGCACCTATTGATAACATATTACCTATATCTTCTCCATCTATAATTCCACCTGCTGCAATAACTGGAATTTTTTTATTATATTTTTTCTCATAAGGATTAACCGTTTTTATTACATCTTTAACAATCTCTCCAAGATCTTGATAAGTATTAGAAATTAATTCTTTTGCCTTAAATCCAAGATGTCCTCCTGCATCAGGCCCTTCAACAATAACTGCATCTGGTAACCGCATAGATTTTTCCCATTGCTTTAAAATAATCCTTATTGCTTTAGCTGATGAAACAATTGGTATAATTTTAGTACTTTTCCCTTTTACAAGTTTAGGTAATTCTATTGGCAATCCAGCTCCTGATATAATAATATCAATTTTTTCATTAATAATTGTTTTTACAAGTTCTGAATAATTCTTCATGGCTACCATTAAATTAACTCCAAGAATACCATCCTGGCTAATTTTTCTAGCCTTTCTTATTTCTTTTTTTAATGCTCTAATATTAGCCTCTAAAGTATTTGTAAAGAAGTCTGGCTCTTCATAACCTATCTGAACTCCAGAAATAACTCCTACACCCCCTTCATTAGCTACAGCCGAAGCTAAATTAGATTTTGACACCCCAATTCCCATTCCACCTTGAATTATAGGCAACTTTATATTTAAATCTCCGATTTTAAGTTTTGGTATATTCAATCTACAGTCCTCCTACTCTTAATATTTGATGTTCAAATATTTTGATATTCAAAGTATAATTTATTTTATTTATATTGTCAAGTAATATACAACATATGATTTTATAAACTACGTCTTGTAGTGTTAATATTGCAACATTTAACAAACCACTTATATACTATTAAGTAAAATATATATTTAAAAACCATATATAGTAATAATCAAAAATTCTACATATTATAACTTGCAATTACGGTAATATGAACAGAACTAAATTATTAAAATATATGGTTTACTTTTTAATTTAAAATATTAAAATCTAATGTTTACAATTACTACTATATTTCTAGAAAATAATAATTATTTCATATGACGATTTACAGCACTGATTAAAGCTTTAATTGAGGCTAAATTAATATTTGAATCTTTTCCAATTCCATATTTAGTTACTCCATTTTCGTTAATTAGTCCTATATATGCAACAGCTTGAGCATCTGCACCACCATTCATACTATGCTCTTCATATTCAACTAACTTAAACTTAGGAATATTTAGTTCTCTTACTCCATTCACAAATGCAGCTATTGGTCCATTTCCTTTACCTTTAATTGTTTTTTCTTCATTTTTAAATGTTAATTCAGCTACCATAGTTACTTCAACATCTTTAAGTTTTGCTTTTTTATTTTCAATCTTGCTAGTAAAATTATTCAATACTATAGCACTATTTTCTTGCTCTATATATTCCTTTGTAAAAATATTCAATATTTCATTTGGATTTAATTCTTTTCCAGTATTATCTGTTACTTTCTGTACTATCGTGCCAACTTCTGGATGCATTTTTTTAGGTAATTTATACCCATATTGAGATTCAAGAATATAGGCAATACCACCTTTACCTGATTGGCTATTTATACGAATGATTGCTTCATATTCTCTTCCAATATCTGCAGGATTAATTGGTAGATAAGGAACTTCCCAATAATCATTATTCTCATTATTATAACAATCTAGGCCTTTTTTTATAGCATCTTGATGAGAACCTGAAAAAGCAGTATAAACTAATTCCCCTGCATAAGGATGACGTTCATGAACCTTTAACATTGTACATTCTTCATAAATATTAATTATATTGTTAATATCAATTATATTAAGTCTAGGATTAATACCCTGTGAATATAGATTCATAGCTACTGTTAATAAGTCAAGATTACCTGTTCTTTCTCCATTTCCAAATAATGTTCCTTCTACTCTATCTGCTCCAGCTAACATTGCGAGTTCTGTAGCTGCTACACCAGTTCCTCTATCATTATGAGTGTGAACACTAATAATCACATTTTCTCTACAACTAATATTTTTACAAAACCATTCAATTTGATCTGCATAAATATTTGGCATTGACATTTCAACCGTCGCAGGTAAATTAATTATTATTTTATTTTCTTTAGTTGGATTCCATGTAGCAATAACAGCTTCACAGATTTCAAGAGCAAAATCAAGTTCTGTTCCTGTAAAACTCTCAGGTGAATATTCTAGAGTAATTTCTTCCACATTACTTTTCTTTGCAAATTCTTTTACTAACTTAACTCCTTCAACAGCAATATCTATTATTTCTTTTCTATTCTTTTTAAAAACAACTTTTCTTTGCAAAGTTGAAGTAGAATTATAAACATGAACAATTGCTCTTTTACATCCATCAATAGCATCAAAAGTTTTTGCGATAAGCTTTTCTCTTGCTTGAGTTAAAACTTGAATTGTCATATCATCATCTAACATATTTTCTTCAATTAGTTTACGAGTAAACTCAAATTCTGCTTTTGAAGCAGAAGGAAATCCAACTTCAATTTCCTTAAACCCCATATCCTTAAGTAAATTAAACATTTTTGTTTTCTTATCAACATTCATTGGTACAGGTAATGCTTGATTACCATCTCTTAAGTCCACGCTACACCAAATAGGCGCTTTATCTATTGTTTTTGATGGCCATTCTCTGTTTTCTAATTTCACAGGCTCAAATTTCTTATATTTTTTATAACTCATTTTAACTCCTCCTTCTTTAACTAAAATAAATGTAAAAAAGACCTCAATCTCTTATTAAAAGAGACGAAGGTCCGCGGTACCACTCTTATTTATTCCTACACGAAATACACTCACTGGATATAGTTAGCTTGGGTCATATCATTTGTAATGGGTGGAAATATACAAAAAAACCTTTCATCAAAAGAGACGAAAGGTATTATTATCGCAAAACCACTCTTTACAAAATAAATTTGTAATCTATAGATACAGGCAAACATCACCGATATCCTGCCAATTTAACGGTTGGAATCCGTCTCCTCCTACTAATAGTTCAGTGAGCAACTCCAAGGCGAGTTCAATATTTATCAAATGCTATTTTTCACCAACCAATAGCTCTCTATAATTATCAAAATATCTACTATTCCTTTTCACAGTCTTTAACGTATTAACTTTTTAATATATTAACATTTATTAATTTATTTGTCAACTATTTAAATTTCTATATTTTTAAAATTTTTAAGCATTTAATTTTTCTATTCCAACTTTTATTCTTCGTATAGTCTCTTCTTTACCAAATATATCTGCTAAATCAAAAGCTCCACCAGGTGACATTGCTTTTCCTGATAACGCAGTTCTAAGTGGCCATAACATTTGTCCATTCTTAATACCAAGTTCTTTTACAAATGCCATAACAGATTCATGCAGACTATCTTTATCAAAGTCTTCTTGTTCTTCTAACATAGGTAGAAGTTTTTGTAAGTTTTCTAATGAATTTTCAGGATTTGTTTTCATTCTTTTGTGATTATATAAATCTATACTATAATCTGGTAACTCTTCAAAGAAATCTAGATGTCCTGAAATATCAGTTAATACTTCTACTCTTGATTTTATTAATGGACTAATCTTTTTAAGACCTATATTCTCTTTTGTTATAACTTGTTTCATATATGGAAGTGCTAAGCTATGAAATTCTTCATCAGTCATTCTCTTAATATACTCACCATTCATCCATTTAAACTTAGTCATATCAAAAACAGCTGGAGATTTATTAATTTTTTTATAATCAAATTCTTTAATAAGTTCATTCATGCTAAATATCTCTTCATTTGATTTTGGACTCCATCCAAGAAGTGCAACAAAATTGACAATAGTCTCAGCAAGGAATCCTTGCTCTACTAAATCTTCATAAGATGAATGTCCACTTCTTTTACTTAACTTTTGATGTTCCTCATTCGTTATCAATGGACAATGTACATATGTTGGCACTTCCCAACCAAAAGCTTCATATAAACGATTGTATTTTGGTGATGAAGATAGATATTCATTTCCTCTTACAACATGAGTAATCCCCATAAGATGATCATCAACAACATTTGCAAAATTGTAAGTAGGATAGCCATCTGATTTTATTAAAATCATATCATCTAGTTCAGCATTATCTACAGTAATTTTACCATATATGTCATCATTAAATGAAGTACTACCAGTAGTAGGATTATTTTGTCTAATAATATAAGGCACTTCATCACTAAGTTTTTTCTCTATTTCTTCTTTAGATAAATTCAAACAATGTTTATCATAACGATATGTTTCTTTTGCTTCTTCTGCTTTATTTCGTAATGTATCTAGTCTATCTTTATCACAGAAGCAATAGTATGCTTCACCTTTATCAATTAGCTTTTTAGCATATTCTAAATAAATACCTTTTGCTTGTCTTTCGCTTTGAACATATGGTCCGACTCCACCATCTTTATCAGGTCCTTCATCATGTATAAGCCCTGTATTCTTTAATGTATTATAAATTATTTCAGTTGCACCTTCTACATATCTCTCTCTATCTGTATCTTCTATTCGAAGTAAGAAATCTCCATCTTCATGTTTAGCAATTAAATAAGCATATAAAGCTGTTCTAAGATTACCAACATGCATTCTCCCCGTTGGACTAGGTGCAAAACGTGTTCTGATTTTTACTTTACTCATGTTACTGCCTCCATTATTCTGAGTTTTTCTATTCAATCTATTTATCTTATAATGTTAATCCCAATTATGAGAAATAACCTAGATATAATATTATATTAAGATATTATATAAGTCAACTATATATTGAACTACATATATTCTTATATATTACCTGCATCCCTTGAAAACATATCCCTATTAACATTTAGACATAATATAAATGTTTTACCTTTTGAATCTACTATGTATTTGGATACACCTAAACAAATATTATTGGTTAATAAGGAGTGAAAAGGTTTTGTCACCCAGACATCTAAAATTGTATTTACTAATCTATCATAAATATCCTTTTTAGAATAATCCATATTTTTTTTAGAAATGTTAAATATAGAAGAATTTCTAGTTAAAAAATTCTCTTTATTAATATAAGAATCGCTTATTTGAATACCATTCATGTCTAATATCCAACAATTTTCAATAAAAGAATATTCATTAAATATTTTTTTAAAAGTCTCGTCCTCGCACCCAAGGCAAAAACCATCTATTTTCCCTTTTATTTTATCTATAAAATTAATTAGTTTTGTTATAACACTTCTATTACTATTTGATTCTTTTCTGCAAAAATACTTTTTTACTTTTTCCTTATTTTTAAAACTATTAATTATTCCATCTATTTCTTCATATGATAATTTACTAGGCTTTGATATAAAAAAACCTTGAACAAATTGTGCACCTACCTGTACTGATGACTCAAGGTCTTTTTCATTTTCTATTCCTTTAGCTACTACAACCATTCCCATTTCATGAGCAATAATTGAAATAAATTTTAATAAATAATTTTTATATTGCTTACTTGGCAATTTATTTAATAAAAAGTTGTTAATTTTTATAATATCAGGATTAACTAGTAATAATTTATCTAGATTAAAATAATCTTGACCGATATCATCAATACTCATGTAAAAACCTTTGGCTCTATATTTATCTATAAACATCTCTACTTCTTCTACTGAATACAAATCAAAATTACTAAGATCAATAGCTATATTTTGATAAGGAATACCGTATTTATCAGCGCACTCAATTAAATAATCATATTTAATTGAATAAGATATAAAACTATCTGTAATGTTAATAAATAATATTGTACTTTTGTTTTTAATATATATTTGTGTAAATTCTTGCAAAGCTTTTTTTACACATAGTTTATCTAGTTCAACAGTCAGTTCTTCTTCTTTAGCCTGTTCAAACAATTCATTTGGATTAACTAATTTATTATTATTAGGGTCAATACCTCTTGCAAACGCTTCTATCCCAACAGCAAAATCTTCATGAGGTGATAGAATAACTTGCATCAATATATCAATACTCTCATTCTCAATAATTCTTTTAATACCAATATTATTCATATAATATCCCCTATAAATTATTTATTTGCATCGTGGAAATCTTTAACAGATTAATTATATCAATTAAATTTTATATTGTAAATGAGATATATTAAGACTTTACCTTATAGGAAACTTAGCCTTTTAATCCTCCTGTTGTCAGTCCCGTTATAAAATATTTTTGAAAACTTATAAAAATTACTAAAATTGGAATTAACGAAAGAAAAGATACTGCAAAAACATATCCAAATTGTGTAAAATTATTTCGTCCAAAAAAACCTGCAATATATATAGGTATTGTTCTTAATTTTTCACTGCTTATTACGGTTTGAGCCCATCCATACTCTTCCCATGAAGTAAGAAAATTAAATATACTTACAGCTGCAATTGCTGGTTTCATCAAAGGAAAAATAATCCTGAAATAAACACACATAGTAGATGCTCCATCTACGTAAGCGGCTTCATCAAGTTCCCTAGGTAAATTATCAACAAATCCCTTAATCATAAATGTAGAAAAAGGAAGCATCCATGCTGTATAAACTGGTATTAACCCAAACAAATTATTAATAATATTAAGTTTTACCGCTATCTGGTACTGTGGAATAATTAATCCAAGTCCTGGAATAATCATTGTTGCAATAATAAGCGAAAAGATAAATTTCTTTCCTTTAAAAGTATATCTTGACAATACATATGCTAACGAACTTGCCATCAGTGCTACTAGAATCATAGAGATTACTCCAACAAATATACTGTTTTTAAAATAAATAAAGATATTAATATTCTCTGACAATATATATTTATAATTTTCAATTGTAATATCTCTTAATGATACAAACAAAGTAGGAGGATATTGATACATATCACTGTTTGGTCTTAAAGAATAGCTAATCAAATAAAGCATAGGAAGCATCATAAATACCGCTCCTATTAATAACAATACTGTTATTACCCCTTTTGAAATTTTACTTGTATTCATTATATCCCTCCTATGTCTCTTTAAATAATTTAAATTGTATTATTGTAATAATTGCTACAATAGTTGCTATTAGAAAAGATAATGCTGCAGCAAATCCCATATTTCTATATTCAAATGCATTCTTATACATCCATGTTAATACAAATTCTGTTTGATGCAATGGTTTGCCATTGGTTATTAATTTTACTGGTGTAAATGTGTTAAAAGCTCCTATTGTTAGCATAACAATACTAAATAATATTGTATTTTTAATACTTGGTATTGTAATGTAAAAGAATCTTTTCACACCATTACATCCATCTACTTTAGCAGAGTCATATAACTCATGGGGTACAGATGTTAACGCTGCAATAAAAACAGTCATGGTCCAACCAATACCCTTCCATATTCCAATAATAGATAATACAAATAGAGAGGCGCTACGTGTTTCTAACCATTTAATTGATTCATTAGTAAGTGAAAAAACATTGACCAATAAATAATTTAGATAACCTTCATTTTGAAATATATATTTAAATAGAACTGAAACGATGACCCAAGAAGTGATTACAGGTAAATAATATAAAGTTCTAAAAGCAACTCTACCCTTACTTATATTATTAATAAATACCGCAACAAGTAGGCCAATAATAATTTGAGCTGGAACAGTAATTAGACCATAAAGTAATGTATTAACAATAGCATACCTACTAATTTCATCTGTAAATACATTTATATAGTTCTCTAATCCAATAAAAACTGAATGTCCTAGTTTACCTATTTTATAATTGTAAAAACTCATAATGAATAACTTGATAATTGGATAGACAGTAAATAGAGCAAAGACAATTAAACCTGGTAAGAACAGCATACATATTTGTAATCTATCTTTACTCAAATAATTATGTTTTTTATGTATTTTTTTGTTTTCAAGCATATAATCACCTTTCAAATGGTGATTTACATATCTTGATATATAAATCACCATATGCATTTATTCGATTAAAATTACTCTTATACTAATTTGCAAAATTTCTATTTTTCTAGAAGTTTATCGATATCTTGAGCTGCTTCTTTTAATGCTTCTTCAGGACTTTTGTTCCCGATCATAGCAACTGTAAATGCATCATTGATTAATTGGTCTACCTTAGACCAATCTGAAATAGCTGGTCTTGGTCTTGAAGATTTGATAGCTTCAAGGAATACAGTAAAATCTTTAATAGAAGTGATTTCTTCATTATTTAATGCTGTTTTATTAACAGGAATCTGTCCTACTTTGCCCATTTCTACTTGAGCAAATTCACTTGTCATGAATTTAACAAATTTCCATGCATAATCTACATTTGCCTCACTTGTTATAGAAATATCTTCTCCACCTAATACCTGAATAGATCCGCCTTTACCTTTTGGCATTGTTGTAGTTGCATAATCAGTAAAATCAGAATGTCCTCCTCGTAACTCTGCATATTTCCAAGGTCCATCAAAAATCATTGCATATCTACCTTGTGCAAATCCATCTGTCATTGGAATATCTCCACTATTAAACCCTGTCATATAAGCATTTTTATATAATTCAACAAGTTTTTCTAATAACTCTATATTAAGCTCAGAGTCTAGAAATCCTGTTGCGATTGTACAATCTTCATTTAATATTTCTCCACCATTACTCCATATAAGAGGTAATATATTCCAACCAGACAATGCAGGCTCCCCATATCCCCAAATCGGTTGTCCGTTATTATTTTGAGATACTTTTTCTGCTGCTTTAAAGAAATCATCAAGAGTTTTAGGCATTTCCACATCATTATCAGTTAATAATTTTGTATTATAGAACATAATTTTGGTATTTGTATTTAATCCAAGTCCATAATAATGTCCATCAACTTTTGCAGTATTCATTGGTCCATCTAATAACCCTTTTCTCACATCATTAAAATCATCAAATTTTTGATCAAGTGGTTGCAATATACCAACATCTACAAATTCAGGAATCCATGCAGAATCTACCCTCATAACGTCTGGCAAATTATTTGCAGTTGCAGCTACTAATGCCTTATTATGTAAATCAGCCCAATCATGAGAAACTGCTTCAATTTTAACCCCTGGATTTTCCTTTTCAAACTTAGGAATAATAATATTCATTAAAGTTTTATTCTCATTAGATTGTTCATTATAGTGATGCCAAAAAACTAATTTTATTTTTTCTTTATTATTCTTCTCTTTATTGTTATCTAATTGCTTATTCTCTGAATCCGCATCAGAAATTTTATCACTATTACTACAACCAACACTTAGAAAGCATAACATTAAGCTTAATACTAAAATCATAAGTTTTGAAACACTATTTTTCATTTTTCCTTCCTCCTCTTTGTATCTTTAATATAAAAGATACATTTTTTATTATATTATGCCTCATATTCTAGTGTTTTTTCGTTTTAAACTTGATCTTCATTTTGTTTAGATAATATCTTTACTTCATATGATCCTATACTTAATGCTATACTGCCTGTATAACTGTATATATCATCATTATAGCAAGGTTTTTCACTTGGTTTTCCAATCATAATCTTTTCCCCAGTAATTAAATCTTCTAAATAACCTATATGTTTAGATGTTTCAATCGTAGGAAGAATTATATTTTCCATTATTTCTCCATTATTTAGTACAATATAAACACACTCATCACTTGTTTCTCTTACAAAAGCATATACAGAATCTTTATCGTTACAATAAATTGTTTTAAATACACCTTCAACAAGTGCTTTTTTAGATTTTCTGATATGGATAAGTTGTTTATACCATTTAAGTAAATCTTGCTCCTTTTCAATTCTTTTCCAATCCATTGCACCTCTGCACCCTGGATCGTTTTCTCCTTGCATACCAATCTCATCCCCATAATAAATAGATGGTATACCTATAAAACATATTTGAAAAGCAACTGCAAGTTTTAATTTACTTTTATTTCCTCCACAAGCCGTCAAAAACCTTATAGTATCATGACTTCCAATAAGATTAAACAAAGTATAATGTGACTGTTTTGGATAAATCCCTAAAAATTGATTAATTCTAGCATCAAACTCAAAGCTATCAATACTATTTTTTGCAAAGAAGTCAATCACAGCATAATAGAATAAATAGTTCATTACACTATCCATCTGATCTCCTCTCAACATACTCCTATTTTCTCTCCAAGTTTCTGCAAGAATAAAGCACTCAGGCTTAACAGACTTAACAACTTCTCTAAATTGATACCATAAGGTATTATCTACTTCATCCGCAACGTCAAGACGCCATCCATCAATATCTATTTCTTCAATCCAATACTTAGCAATCTTAAGTATATATGCTTTAACTTCTGGATGACTTACTCTTAGTTTAGGCATCCATTTATAATAGCCCACACATTCATAATTGACTATTTCAGTATCAATAGGATAACTATCTATATAAAACCATTCATTATATATAGATTCTTTTCCTTTTTGTAAAACATCTTGAAATTGAGCCATGAAATACCCACAATGATTAAAAACACCATCAAGTATTATTCTTATATTATTTCTGTGTAGTATATCTACGAGTTTTTTTAAGTCATTCTTTGTTCCAAAATGATTATCAACTTGTAAATAATCAACTGTATCATACTTATGATTAGATGGTGATTCAAAAATAGGATTAAGATATATAGCATTAATACCTAAATCTTTTAGGTATTCAACCTTATCATATATTCCTTTTATATCTCCTCCCATAAAATTCACTCTATTAGGTTCACTTTCCCATACAACTGCATTATCAGGATTATTATTTATGTCCCCATCATAGAATCTTTCTGGAAATATTTGATAAAAAACTGAATTTTTGACCCAATTAGGTATTACTAAATAATCTCTATCATTAGTATATAAATATTCGAATACTCTCTCATCTGGAATCGAATGACATATTCCATAATAATGCAACCATATAGTTTCATTTTCATCTTTAATTTCAAAAAAGTACTTGATATACTTACTTGTTTCTACTGTATCAATAATCACTTCATAATAATCAAACCTCTTATCTCTGGAATAACACACCATTTCTACTTGTATTCTATTAGAAATATGTGATTTTTGTCTATTCCAATAATTTAAAAAGCATTTTTTTATATCACCTCTTTTCGTTCTAATTCTTATTGCTAATTGATTTTTATTAATAGGATATATATAATCCCTTGTTTGTTCATGAATTATTGCTTCATATATCATGCCAATTACTTGTACTCCTTTCTGCTGATCCTCTGGTTATTAATTTTACTGATAAAAGTCTATTATGCTTGGTTGTTGATGGTGAATCTATCTCCATTACAAGCATTGATCCAGCTTGAATACCTAATTCCAGAACATCAATATCTACTGTAGTCATTTCTGGCTGTGTAAGCTCAGCAACTAAAAAATTATCAAAACTAACAATACCAATATCCTTAGGTATTTTATATCCATTTTCTTTTATAGCCATCATAGCACCAAAAGCAGCTATATTATTAGAAAATATAAATGCATCAGGATGATTATCCATTTTCATATAATTATTAACAACATCATAACCACTTTTTTTTGCGACAATATCTTTTATCAATAGTCTCTCATCATATACTATTTTATTTTCTTTGAGAGCTTTTAAATAACCATTAAATCTTTTTGTGTTAAAATGATCATTAAAATTACCTGAAACAAATGCAATTCGTTTATAATTATTTTTTATTAGATGACTAGTGGCTATATATCCAGCCATTTGATTGTTAATATCTACCCAGTTGACATTAAATTTTTTTAATGGCTCTCCTATTACAACATAAGGAATTTGTTTTTCTTCCATCTTTTTAATTATGTTCTTTCGTAGTAAAAAAGATGGAAATATTATACCATCAGCTCTTTTTTCACGAATAATACGATTCAACGCAGTATCTCTATTAATAGTAGTCTTTTCATTAGCAATGATAAGATTATATCCTTGCTTACATATTATTTTTTCTATTCCATATTGTATTTTATAAAAAAACGGATTAACAAATGCATCATAATTATCCATATCAACAATTAAAGCAATATTATATGTGTTTTGGTTTGAAAAGCCTCTTGCCATACTACTTGGAAAATAATTCATTTCCCTCATTGCTCTTTTAACTTTTTCTTCTGTTTTCGGAGATATAAGAGGACTATTATTTATAACTCTTGATACTGTTGCCGTAGATACTCCCGTAGCCTTCGCAACATCTTTTATTGTAACACCCATTTTTGTTCACTCACTTTCATTTTTGAAAACGTTTACATCATATTATAAACTAGATTCAATCAATAATCAATGTTTACGTTAGCTACAGGAATATATAATTAAATACTTAAATCAATTATTGTTAAAAATTAGGATATATGTCAACTGTTTGTCCGCCTGTAACTGTGTAGTTATTGCCTGTTGACCATGTGCCATCATTAATAAGTGGCTTAAATTGAACCGTTTCTCCTTGTGGAATACGTTCCATTTCAAATTCCCATACATCAGAAGATATATTTCTCATTATTCTTCCCTTATCCCACTTAAGTGGATAGTTATTGCCTCTTACATGAAGATAATTTCCCCATCCAACATTATAATGTACTCTTATTTTAGTAACAACAGGAGTTGGCGGAGTATAACTTGCTGGTGTACCTGGTACTAATATCATACCTTCTTTCCCTGCTACATTCACATTTATTTGTTTTCCAGTTACTCCACCAGAACAAACAGTTACTTTTTGTGAAGTATTTAAAAGATTTGTTAATTCAGTACCTACTGGTATTGTACTTTCTGATCTAAGTGGTATAGCTCTTGTTGAACTATCAAAGCCATTATTAATAACTGTTATCACTTCATCACCTGTAGTATCATTTCTTCTAGAATATGAATATACAAAATGATCGCACCACATCTCACGTTGAGTTCCATTTCTTAATGCGTCGTACTCTTTTCTTATATCTGTAAGTCTTTTAATATGCTTATAATTAATGTTGTTTTCATCAAAAGAACTCATCATTTCACGATTTTCTTTGTTAGCAATTCCTGTATATTCTGTTGGAACTCCTCCTCCAAAATGTGCTTGTTCAGTTCCATAATATACATCAGGAATTCCTCTTAGCGTGAATAAAAATGTCATTCCAAGTCTTAATTTTTGATAACTATCATCTGCTAGACATAAAAATCTATCTCTGTCATGATTATCTAAGAAAGTTACTAATTTTTTTGGATCTTGATATTTATAATCCTGGTCAAGTATATCTTTTAAATTTTGAAAACCTGCATCATGCGCAAATATTTCCCTTGCAGCAAAAAATACAGGAAAATCAAGAGCACCCCATTGATAATTTTGAAAATCACTAACAAAATCTACGCTGCCATTGAAAATTTCTCCAAAAGTAGGTACCCCCAGATGAGATTGAAATTCTGTCAAAAAAGGTTTTGGTACTGAACTTGCCGCATCTACTCGAACACCGTCAAATCCAATATCATCAATCCACATCTTATATGCACTCTTGATAGCATTTTTTGCATCAATATTAGATTGATTAATATCATCCAATCCACCCATATCTTTGTTTACTAACTCCCAATAATTATTATAATCTGCAATACTTCCATTATGATGATACCAATTAGGATTATTAAATGGAGGAGCTGGACTATATGATGAAGGATAATATGATGTGGCAGTTCCATTCAAATAATCTGCCGTATGATTAGGTACTGCATCAAGAATAACTTTTATACCATTAGCATGAGCAGTATCTACAAGTTCCTTTAATTTTGCTTTGCTACCAAAATGTGGATCTGTACTATTAAAGTCATGTGTGAAATATCCATGATAACCTGATTCTTTACCGTCCCTACTTAATAGCTCATTCTTTTGAGGTGGTGATATCCATATTGCTGTAACCCCTAAATTTTTTATGTATTGTATCTTATCAATAATTCCCTGCCAATCCCCACCTTGTGTATATTTCAATTGACCAGGTCTATACTCATTACCTAATGTACCATTATTTGACGTATCACCATCATAAAATCGGTCAGTCAAAATCATGTAAACAATGTCATTATTATCTATGACTGATGATGTCGTTGCTGCCTTACTTGTAAACCCATTCCCTAATAATACCGAAACAATTAAAGTCAAACCCAAAACAAACGAAAGCCAGTTTTTTCTCATAACTTTTTACCATCACCTTTCTTATCAAAATTATACATCTAGTACCTTATTACTTTTAATAATCATCCCTCCTTATTATGGTTAAAATTCTTTAGGTAATTGCAAAACTAGGAATTACTATTTAGAATTCGTTTTACATAAGCAATTTGCAATTTCACCTATAAAAAAGAATTTTATTTCGATTAAAAGACGTATTAATGTAACCGTTTACAATTTATAACCCAATAACTAATTTTATAGTATCACTATTCATTTCTATTGTCAAGTTTGATTAATCTTAATGAATGAATTTTTAGTTTTTTATAGTTCATTTAAATGGTACACTAATTTATATAATTTCTTGTAATATAAAATTAAAGTCTTGGGTATTATTATTATTTAATAACGGTTCAAATAAATCACCCATCTTTTTTAGCCTAGCCATAGCATTTATTATAGTAAAATCCTCTGGTTTAATACCTTTTTCTACTTCTTCCCATTTGAGTGGCATTGAAATAGATGCATATTTCGTAGCTCTTGGTGAATAAGGAGTAATAATACTTTTGCCCTCCCACATTTGTAAATAATCAAAATACAACTTCTTTCCTCTTTTATTTTTTAATCTTTCTATTGTTATAATTTCTGGATATTTATTAGAAAAATATTCTGCAAAGAACTTACTAATCTGTCTAGCAACATTATAATCATATTTATCTCCAATAGGTATATAAATTTGCAATCCTGTTGCTCCTGAAGTTTTTACATAACTTTTTATATTTAGCTTATTTAATGTTTCATATATTTTTAATGCTACTTCAATTACTTGATCAAAAACTTGTCCTTGTGAAGGGTCAAGATCAAAAACTATATTATTAGGGTAAAAAGGGTTATGAATTTTGTTAAATGTAGTATGAAATTCAAGAGAAGCAAGATTTCCTAGCCATATTAACGTAGTTTGTTTATTAAGGTTAATATACAAACTTCCATCTTTCCATTCACATGTATCAACATAATTAGGTGCATATGATGGTATTTTTTTCTGGTAAAAGAATTTTTGATTATAACCATCAGGATATCTTATCGTTGTGAGGTATCTATCCTTAGCATGTTTAATAATGTAAGGAGATAAATAAATAAGATATTTTAAATAATCTACTTTAGTTATTCCAAGTTCAGGCCATAATAATTTATTAGGATTTGATAATTTTATTTTTATATCATCAATTATGATTATATTATCCACGATAAGTAAACTCCTCTCCATTAGCATTAATAGATTTTTCTGAGCTAAACCCAATTATTTTGGGATGGCGCAAAGAATTTGTATTTGTCCACTCTAAAAAACTAACCCAACATGTCAGTATTGGCTTTAACCATAATATATCTTCCCCTTTACTTAAATTACTAAAAGGGCTTTTATCTGCACTTATACTATTCCTAAACTCTTTTAACAATCTCATATCTGATTGTTTTAGACCAATACTAGCATTTCCTACATAAATAATATTACCCTCACTATAAATCCCTAGTAATAATGATTTAACACACCCATTATTCCACTTAATTCCACCAATTACAGTAAGCATTTTTTTTAATATCTTAGTTTTAAACCACATACCATGTTTTTTCCCACTAATATATCTACTATTAATATTTTTTGACACAATGCCTTCATAATTCTTTTCTTCCATCAATTGATATAATTTATTACCATTACTAAATGAATCAGTAATGGTAATAACACTACTCTTTTTTATTGTTTCATTAAGTATATTGATTCTTTCTTCTAATGAATAATCTCTTAAGTCTTCACCATCTAAATATAATAAGTCAAAGATAATGTATTTTACAGGATATTTTTTTGCATAATAATTTATTTTAGACTTAGTTCTAATTCTTTCTCTATTTAGTATATAATTAAATGTGGGTCTTGCATTATCATCTAATACTATAATTTCTCCATCAATAATTCCACTATTACCTTTAAATAAATCAATAATCTCATTTAATTCAGGATAAAAACTAGTTCTTTCATTACCATTTTTAGTAAAGACCTTATAATTATTTTTCTCAATATAAGTAATCCCTCTAATACCATCCCATTTTATTTGATGAATAAAATTATTCCCTTCTATTATATTCGTAGATAAAATTGGTTCCATAGGCTTTATTATTTCCATTTTCTATTCCTCTTGTTTAACAATTATTTAAGCTAGCTAGTTTGTTTTTTCGTTGTTGTTTTTTTCTTTTTAGTTGTTGGTTTAACCTTTTGTGTTTTTGTCTCTTTTAAACTAGCTTGTAATGCCTCCATGAGGTCTATTACATTTCTTTCAGGTGCTTCTTTTGATATTTCAACCTCTTTTCCTGCTATCTTATTATTAATTAGCTCCATTACTTCTTCACGATAATTATCTTTATATTTACTAGGCTCAAATTCAGCTGTTAAATTATCAATTAACTGATTAGCAATTGTTAATTCTTTTTCATTTACTTGTTCGTCTTCTGGCAAACCTGGTACTTGACTTATAGGACGAACTTCATCTGGATAAAAAATTGTTTCCATAACAAGTATATTATCGTATACTCTAAGAGCTGCTAAAGATTGTTTGTTTCTAATGGTTATTCGTGCAATTGCAATTTTACCAGTTTCTTTCATTGCTTTTCTAAGTAATTTATATGCCTTACCAATTGTATCTTGCGGTGCAAGATAATAGGTTTTATTAAAATATATAGGATCTATTTCTGATAGATTTACAAAATCAACTATCTCTATTAATTTCCCATTTACTTCGTTTTTAACTGAATCCAAATCTTCATTAGTAATAATTACAAAATGACCTGGTTCATATTCAAAACCTTTTACAATATCCTCCTCTGTAACTTCTTTATTACATGTAGGACATATCTTCTTATATTTAATAGGTGTATTACACTCTTTATGAATATATCTAAATCTAACATCTTTATTTTCTGTAGCAGCAAACATTTTAATAGGTATATTTACTAATCCAAAACTGATAGATCCTTTCCACATCGTATGCATGATACTCATCCTTTCTGCCTTATATATACGTAATTGTAAAATAAGAATTTCAATTTTTTTACTATACAATATAAGGATTTAATTAATATATCTAACATTGTAGTAAAGAACAACTTAATGCAATTACTTAATTATCTATAAAATTTATTATTTGTAAAATACTTATATTAATTCATTGTTTTGCATGTATTATGGGTTATTATCATATTATTTAATAAAGTTTTAATAAAATTAATCCATAATTAGTAATTTAGTATGATTTTCTATGCAAGGTATAAAACCTATTATAGAGGATTTATATTAATGCAATTTCCTAAATTATGTGGATAACGAAAGGGGAATTAAAATGATTTATAACGAGATATATGTTTATGACGAAAGATCTAAAATACTTACTTTAACTAATGAAAAACAACTTAATTACTACCTTAAAATGGGGTTTAAAAAAATTACCGAAGAGGAAGCAAAAGCACTTCCTGATTATGATAAAATAAAAGAAATATTGGATTCTTAATTAATTATATGTTACCACCTAAGTAACATATAATTATATAAAATTTTTTAATTTTACCAATTAATTAGTTTATAATTTTACTAATTACTAAAAATTGACATCATATTATATATATGGTAATATCAAGCGGTGATTTTAATATAGAGCTAGGTAATTATGAAACTAAGTATTTTAATTCTTTACATACAATATGTAGTTCTTATTATAAGCCGGAATCCAACATATTGTATTAAAGAATCAACTTTATGTAGTTTCGCAATTACTTAAGTTATAGACTTAATTGAAAGGTGGTAATATTGATGAAAAAAAGCATCAAAAAAATTATGATTTTATGTATGTCACTTGTACTTACTCTTGTATCGTTAAACTATAATTATCAAGTTACATACGCAAATACTGTACCAGCGAAGCAACCAGAACTACCTAGTTTGTGGGCTTTAGAAGACATTCAAATGTTAAATATTTATGATATTATTAATCCAGAAATGTTTTATGGATATAAGTCAGAAGTAACTAAAGAGCAATTATATATTGTTGGTATAAAGTTATATGAAAAAATTACAAATGAAAAAGTTACTGAGGAAGATATATTAACTGATAGTTTTGCTCTTCAGAAAGCTGCTTACAAACTATTTAATGCTTTTTTACTAGATAATGAGTTTGATTTAACTGTAACAAGAAAAGATGTTATTGATGTGTTATATAGAGTAATCAGGTTATCACAACCTACATTTAAATATGACATAGATTATACATTAGCATATGATGATATTTCTTCTATATCAAAAGCTAAACTAAAATCAGTTAACTATCTTGTATCTAACCAACTAATTAATGGAAGTAATAATCAGCTTGGACTAACAAAAACTTGTACAAAAGAACAACTTTTCGCTTTAACTTCAAGGGTTTATTACTATGTTGTTCAAAAATCTGATAAAGCTGCAAAAGGAGCATTTTGGAAAGTAACTAATGGCAAAAACACTATATATTTATTAGGTTCAATACATATTGCTAATTCAAGTTTATATCCAATGAATGACGATATTCTAAACGCTTTTAATAAATCTGATGCATTATGTGTAGAAGTAAATACATTAGGTGACCAAACTGGCTTAGCCTATATGCAACAAAAAATGTATTATACAGATGGAACAACTATTGATAAGGTTATCTCTAAAGAAACTTATGAAGCTTATGAAAAGAAAATGAAAAGCTTAGAGATATTACCTAAAGAACAATATGATTTATTAAAACCATGGTGTGCTGCTTTTACAATACAAAATTACGAAGCTTCAAAACAAACAATCGTAGCAGGTCTTGGTGTTGATATGTTTTTTATGAGTAAATCTATTTATAGAAAACCAATAGTTGAAATAGAAGGATACAAATTCCAAACAGATTTACTAGATTCATTTTCTACTGAGATTCAAGAAGACTTATTAAAAGGAGTTTTAACTCAACCAGTAGCTAATAAAGATACCGAAGAAACAAATGCAGAAGTGATATCAGATAATATTAAAATAATAGAATTAATGTTAGATTATTGGAAAGCTGGTGATGTTGATTCACTTGAAAAACTTGTTGCTTTTGATGAATCAGCTGCTAATGAATTTACTAAAAAATTCTGGATTGAAAGAAATAATCATATGTACGAAAGTGTATTAAACTACTTAAATGATGAAAGTGGAAACACATATTTTGTTGTAGTTGGTGCTGGTCATATGGTAGGTAATACTGGTATAGTAAAACAATTAATAGACAAAGGTTATACTGTTGATCAGGTAAAATAAATTAGTAAGATATTTAGATCAAAAATTAATAAATTAACGATAAAAAAACAGTTTGGAAAAAGCATAAGTAGCTTTATTCTAAACTGTTTTTAATTTCTTTTTATATCTATTTAGAAATCACAAAATATTTAATATAAAGGATATTTAGTTACTAATTCATTAACTAATTTCTTAGCTTCATCTTTATTATTTTCAAAATCACTTAATGCTAAATATATAATTTCAGCAATTTTATCCATATCTTCTTCCTTCATTCCTCTAGTAGTAACAGCAGGAGTTCCAAGTCTAATTCCACTAGTAACAAAAGGACTCTGAGGATCAAATGGCACTGTATTTTTATTACATGTCACATTTACTTCATCTAATAACTTTTCGGCAACTTTACCAGTTAAATTCATGTTTTGAAGGTCAACTAATAATAAATGATTATCTGTACCTCCAGACACTAAATTAAAACCTCTTTTTAATAAAGAATCAGCCAACGCTTTTGCATTATTAACTACTTGTTGTTGATATTCCTTAAATTCATCTGTTAATGCTTCTTTAAAACTAACTGCTTTTGCAGCTATAACATGCATTAAAGGACCGCCTTGAGTACCTGGGAATATTGATTTATCGATTATCTTCGCATATTTTTCAGAACATAAAATAAGCCCGCCTCTTGGACCTCTCAAAGTTTTATGAGTTGTAGTTGTAACGAAGTCAGCATATGGAACTGGATTTGGATGATGTCCTGTTGCTACTAAACCAGCTATATGAGCCATATCTACCATAAGATATGCCCCTACTTCATCAGCAATTTCTCTAAATTTCTTAAAATCTATCGTTCTTGCATAAGCGCTAGCTCCTGCAATAATAAGCTTTGGTTTATTTTCTTTTGCAATCTTCATTACTTCGTCATAATCAATATATCCATCCTTATTTACTCCATAAGGTACAATATTATATTGTTTTCCTGATATATTTACAGGACTTCCATGTGTTAAGTGTCCTCCGTGAGATAAATCCATACCCATTACAGTATCTCCTGGATCAAGAACTGCAAAAAATACAGCTAAGTTAGCATTAGCTCCTGAATGTGGCTGTACATTGGCATGATCTGCTCCAAATAATTGTTTTGCTCTATCTCTAGCTAAATTTTCTGCAATGTCAACGCATTCACAACCACCATAATATCTTTTACCTGGATAACCTTCAGCATATTTGTTTGTTAATTGACTACCCATAGTTGCTAATACTGCTTCTGATACAAAGTTCTCTGAAGCAATTAGCTCAATATTATTTCTTTGTCTGTTTACTTCTTTGCTTACTGCTTCTGCAATTTCTGGATCTACATTCTTAATTTCATCAAAAGTGTACATCTTAATTCCTCCATTTTAGCATAGTAAATTAATGAATTTATTATAGCATAAGTTGATGTATAATGGAATAAAAAATATTTTCATGTATTATGTTATTAGTTTTTTATCGTTATTTTATAGGATAAAAATAAAAATATAAATTGATACTAAGATAAGTATAGTGTACAATATAACTCTAATATAATAATTAAAGATAATGCATAATTACCTTGCGTTGATTTTTTAACATAGTATGTAGAATGCTACTGTAAATAAAATCTATATATTATATTGTGTTAAAAATTAGATTTATTAATTACGCAATTATCTCATTTATAATATACTCAAAATAAACAAAAAATTGTCTTAGGTGATTTTATGAATTATAAATTAATCTTCAAATTCGCTATGCTTGCTGGAGAAATTATGCTTAGAAATGGTGCTGAAACATATAGAGTTGAAGACACAATAAACCGTATATTACAAACAACTAACTTTCAAGTTATAGAATCATTTGTTACACCAACGGGGATATTTGCTACGTTAGATGATCCCTCTATTACTATGATAACTTTTGTAAAAAGAGTAAATAAACGAACTATTCATTTGTCAAAAGTAGAACTTATTAATGATATTTCCAGAAAGTATTGTGCAAATAAATTAACTATAGATGAATCTTATGAACAACTACTAGAAGTTCAAAAGAAACCCTCCTATCCTAATTGGATAATGATTATTGCTTATGGACTTGCCGCAGGCTTTTTTACTCTAGTTTTTAATGGTGATATATATGATTGTATAGTATCTACAATTATTGGTTCAATATTAGGAATACTTGATATTATATTCAAAAAACTAAACATATACAAATTTTTCTATGATATAGTAGGAGGAGTTATTATTGCGCTTATAGCAATTATCTTTACTAAAGCTTTTAATTTCGGAACAAATATTGATAATATTATAATTGGGTCTATTATGCCTTTAGTACCTGGGGTTGCTTTTACTAACGCAATTAGAGATACAATCGAAGGAAATCTACTTTCTGGAGTATCACGAGCTGTTGAAGCCCTTATAATTGCAGCTTCTATCGCTACCGGTGTAGGAGTTATGCTTAAATTCTATATGCTATATGGAGGTAATGCAATATGATTATTCAAGTTGTTAGTGCTTTTTTTGCGACTTTATTTTTTTCAATTATATTTAGAATTTCTACAAAAAATCTTTTTTTCTGTGGAATTATTGGAGCTGTAGGATGGCTTGTATATTTGTTAACCCTTACAATAGAATCAATTGTTTTTTCCAGTTTTTTAGGAGCTATAATTGTTAGTATTCTATCACATATTTTTGCGAAAATTCGAAAAACCCCTGTTACAGTATTTTTAATTGCTGGAATTATTCCTTTAGTTCCTGGGGCTATACTATACAAAGCAATTTATTTCATTGTAGCTGAAGATTATAACATGTCCACTTATTACTTTATTCAGTCACTTCAAATTGCTGGAGCTATTGCTGTAGCCATTTTTCTTATAGCTTCTGTAACTAAATCATCAAGAATTCGTTCATAATATATTCATTTACTTTTAAACTAACTATTTTGTTTTTACCTTTGTAATATAGTAATTTTCCCATATAGAGTAGAAGGTACCTTGTCTTAAGCTAGCACTTGGCACTATCACCCCGTGCATCGGACTTTTACCGATTAGTTTGCGCCCATGCTGAGCACATAAAAAAACCTTAATTAAAAGGTTTTTTTTAATCTTTATATTTAACTCTTGCTACTTTTTCTTTTTTTCCTGGCATACTCTGCTTGTTTATCTAAACATTCCTGGCATCTAATATAGCCAGTTGTATGTGGTTTACTACAATCAATACATAATCCTTGCTCTTTTCTAGCTTCCTTTAGTTTCCTTGTATAGTAGGTACTATTAATTTTCTTCATTAAATCTCTCACTTCCTGACTATCATTCTAGTATATATTTTGTCCAAATATGATATTAATAAACTTCTTGTTTTTCAAGTATATTTTATCATTATCAATTCTTTAAATCAATTAGTTTTTTAGATATATTCAAAAACTGATTATTCGTGATGTGACTGCTGTTTTTCCCATTTATCTCCTCCAATTTTCCTCCAATATTCTCCGGTATGCATATCAAACATAACAAAATAGTCACTTGCTAATACAATAAATTCGTATCTGCTTTGAGAATCTCTTTGTTCGCTTTGAATTTGTTGTTCCCTTAATATTTAACTTATTTTTTATCATATTCATATAATGGGACTAATTCAATGAATTAGTATATAAATATTATCTTATATCGTACTGCCAATATCCTACATCAATCCATTTATCTAGTTTCTTTCCAACTTTCTTAAAATGTCCTGCTTTATAGAATCCTGTTTTCTCATGTAATCTTACGCTAGATTCATTAGGCAATGCAATTATTCCCATAATAACATGATAATTTAGTTCTTTTAACCTTTTTATAAGTTCCTCATACAACTTTGTGCCAATGCCCTTTCCTTTATGATTTTCATCTACATAAATGGTAGATTCAACACAATAGCGATATGCACTTCTTTGTCTCCACGTAGACGCATAAGCATAACCAACTATTTTGCTCTCTATTTCATAAACAATAAAACAATGATTTGCAGTAATTTTTTTAATTCTTTTACTCATTTCTTGGGCAGTAATTACCTTTTCTTCAAATGTAATTACTGTATTTTGTACATAATTATTATATATATCACATATTGATTTAGCATCATTTAATTCAACATCTCTTATCATAATTAATTAGTCTCCATTCATTCCAATTATTTTAAATGTCATTCTTATCTTTACAATTTATTGCTAGTTTATAACTTATAATATGATTTCTGATATTACAATTACAATTAATACAATTCTAAAACGTATAATTTTACTGAATATTTATTAGCTTTTAAACCAACTATATTGTTACCTATTTGATTAAATAATAACAATCCTCTTTCAATGTTAAGATCATTCTTCAAAGAATATTTTAAACATGATGAACTAAAAATATCTTTTATTATAGCTATAGAATCATTGTTAAACAATGCTACCATAGGTTTATTATTTATTACTGATGAATTTACCATGTCTTTTATATATTTTGAAATAGTTATTTCTTTCTTCTTTCCTGTTTCACTATTTATAATATATCCCTTTTCTTCATTACCACTAAATAAGTATTTATCATCTAACCAATCCGTATTTAAACTATCTATTTTAATTTCTTTTATATCGCCACTATTATTATTGATAATTAATAGTTTTGTTTGACTATCACTTTTTATTATACTACTAAGTTTTGTACCTAATTCTGACCATTTTAACGTTATAATTGATGAATTATCTTGTTTAGTTTTATTCAAATGATATATTAAATTTTCTTCATTATTATAAAGAGTCTTTTTATAGATATTATTATTGGAAACATATACAATTGTTCCATCATAAAGCACATCATATATTGTAACAATTGCTTCATTTGTTTCATCATCTTTTTGAAGTATTATTTCATCTGATAACGTTAATGAATAATCCTCAAATACTAACACTCTATCAGGCAAACATACTACAAATTTATTATCTTTAATATTTTTGCAATCCCATAGATTACTTATTACTTTATCACCAGAATAAAATTCCTTAATAATATTTGATTCATAACTATAATTTAATAGTTTGTACTTTTTCTCTTTTTCATTATTTATTAAAATAATAACATCTTTGTCCATCCATTTTATATCATTTACTTCATAACCTGAGTATGCTCTTAAATCAATATTAATACTTTTATTATTGGAACAAAACCATGAAGCTATATAACCTTTTCCTTGTTTATATTGAATTTCATACCATTTGTTTCCTTGTTCATCTTTAATGCTGCCTTTTGTTTCAAGCTTTTGTCCTTCTACAAGTTTACCAAGCACTTTAGAATCCTTATTAGGTTCTTGTCTTATATTTAATACTGAAGCATTAATAGTAATAAAATACTTCTCATTAATCACAATTGCTTCTTGTTTATTTTCATTTTCAATATTACTTGTATCAACAACGTCTTTTTCTTTAATTGTCTTTTTCGTACATCCTGATAATAGTAAAATAATTATACCAATAATTAAGATTTTATTTTTCATAGGTTATCCTCCAATTTCTTATGTAATTTTTGTACCATTTAAAGTTTTATTTCACCAAGTTTAATACATAATATTAATTGACACAAATAATTTATTATGTATTTATATAATAGATATTGTCTTATTATAACATGAATTTATTGATTTTTTATTTAATATTTATTATAAATATGTTAAATACATATTGTACTTTAATTCTTACTTGTATTAAATTATAATTATATGTATTATATAATTAGGTTAATATAATTACAAATCTTATAGGAGGAATAGTATCATGAAAAAAAATATTAAACTAAGTATGCTTTTAATAACATTACTATTAATGACCAACTTAACTATAAACAGTATTGCTTCTGACGATAATAACATAACTATACATGAACATAGACCTGAATTTAAGTATTTACCTACATCATTTAATATTGAAATCAAAAAGGTTGATACAAACGATATACTTCAACATCTTAAGAATTCAAACCCATTAGATGAATCAGAAAAAAAATATTTAGAAGAAAAAGGTTATTCTAGCGAAGAGATTAATTCCATGAATTATGGGGAATATTATGAAATCAAAAAAAAATGTTTATTACTACCCTGTGAGATTAAAACTGTGAAAAATAAATATAAGGAATTATTAAATACAGATATAACCACTTGGACAAATGAAGATTTAGATAATTATAAAGAAGAAGTAGAAAGCCAAATAGATATGCCAACAGATAATAAACTTACTCAAATCAAAAAAAGAAATATTACTCTAGATGATGCAAAATATTTATTAACAAAATATAAAGATTATGAAACAGTATTAGAACAATCTGATGAAACTTTAAAAAAAGAATTAATTAAGCATTATGAATGGTTATTAGAATATGCAAATAACTTAATAAATAATAAAATGACTATGATTGATGCAGAATCTATATCTGTAACTTTTGAACAACCTGTTGAAGAGCTAGCAAGAGATGTTGATATTGAATTTGTTATTACGCCTAAACCACAGTTCGCTGAATACTATGTTAAAGATGGAGATTTTTTATATAAAATCGCAGAAAAATTCAAAACAAATTATAAAACATTATCGGAATTAAATAAATTAAAAAATCCTCATTTAATTTATCCAGGTCAGAAACTACTAATACCACAACAACCAAATTGCACAATTCAACTTATAAAACCTAATAAAAACAAATGACCTAATTACAAATATAATTAAAAAATACCCTATCAGTAAACTATTCATCATTTACTTTATAGGGTATTTTTATATAGTCAGTAATCATATACATTTAAAATTTTATCTTTTATCATCTAATTCTGTTTCTGTTTTTATAGATTTTATTTCATATCCAATAACAGATAACATTTGTTCAATTATGTTCTTTTCTACACAATTTCTCTGTTTTTTTGTTAATGATTTATAAGAAACACTCTCATATGTTGATAGATTAGTCAAATAAGATTTTATAGTATACTCATCATGTGACATATCCTCACCTCATTATATTTTATTAAGTAATTACAAAACTACTTTCAGTTGATTCTTTAATACAATATGTTGGATTCCCGTTACTAACAAAAACTACATATTGTATGTAAAGAATTATAATTCTTAGTTTTGCAATTACCTATTATATTTTATGAGTTAAAGGTTGTACTAAATAAGTTTTTTATTTATAATACTCATTGAATAATTTTTTAAGCCTTCTTCATGTTCAAATTCAATCTTAATTTTGCTTCTTCTACAAGATATAGCTTATTACCATTTTTAATAATTTTATTGTATTTTTTAATTGCTTTTTCTTTATTATTTTCTTTTTCATCAATTAATGCTTCTGAATAAATAAGATGTAATTTTTGACGTTTTGTTAATTTATATGCATTTTTTATTTCATTTATTTTATCTTTTGCTTCTTCATATTTATCTTGTAATAAATAACGTTCTAAAATAATAGATTCAATAGCAAGTTTCACTTTTTTATTAAAATTAGAGTAAGATGGAATTTTAGTTTCAAAAAGTTCATTTGCTTCATCTATTTCACTAAGTGCATATCTACAACTTACAAGATCAATATAATAAGTAATTACAAAACTATTTCTTGACGAATGTTTTGAGATATCAATATTCTCTATAATCTGTTTTGCTAATTCATACTTTCCTAATGCCATTAACCCTACAGCTTCATTTATATCAAATATATATTGGTTTATTATACTATTTTCAGAACATTTCTCTTTGAGTTTAATTAATATGTCTAAAAACCCTTCTGGATTGCATTCTTCTTCAAGCAACTTTATCATTTTTTTTAAAGGATATATAAAATTATAAATATACCAACTTATTACAACTATCATAGTAATAACTCCTGCTAAGACTTGTCCTAATCCTAAAACTAGTAATGTAATCATTAATAAAAATGTTCCAGTTATGTATATTACAAAATATTTACGACTTAGTTTCATTGTGTATTAACCTCCTTGTTAATTTATATTGTCGATAACATGTAAATAAAAATGTTGAAAAAGCTATGTACAGAGTCTAACAAAGGTTAGACTCCATTTTATATTTATAAGCAATCATCACATTTTTCTTTAGTAGCTGCTTCATCTGCTGGAGTTGGATCTTTTACTGGATCATAGCATGGAGAAATAGTTTTTGGTCTAGTACATAGTTCAAGTGGTTGAATACTTTGTTCTAGTAAATTACCTTCAACAAACTCTAAGCAAGCATTTTGTTCACAAGGATTAATTGGTATGCATTTTGGCGGAACACAGAGTCCAGCGTGTTGCAGTATGCCCCATATAAGATAGAGGGAGCAAACACCCCCTCTATCTTAGTATATCATATTCATCTATTTATTGAATCTAAAATTTCACTACATAACTTACGTTTAAAAAACAAGGATATATTATTACTGCTTTCTTCGCAATGTAAAAAAACAACCTTTTGCGAATGACTTAAATTACAAATACACTCATTCCAATATTTTTGATGTACCTTGGATAATTCTTTATACTCGCTTGTAGCTAATAACTTTCCTTCTTCTTCTTCGATAAAACTATCTATGTTAATTAACAATGCTTTTTTTACTTTCTCTTTTTCAGAATCAAAAAAACATCTGTTAGATTCTTCTTCAATCTCTCTCATACACGCAAACAAATCATAATCGTTAATATGATTTGGATGTAATTTTATATCTTCTTCAATTGCTTGGAACTCTAGTTCCATTGCTCTTAGTACTTCCATGGTGCACCCCTCCAAATATGTAAGTTAATTGTAAATTGCTACCAAGTGCATAAATAAATTATACACCCGAACATGCGTTCTGTAAAGCTGAAATTTATTTAAGAGGTGTTATTCAATTTTATGTCTCGTATTATGTCCGCTACGCTGTCAAATTCTAGGTTTATGCGTGAATTTAACATAAGATTACCTTCTTTGATTTTTTATTTATCTCCTATGGCTATTATAGCACCAATTATGCTCTATGGGTTTCTGAATAACGTTCACTATAGTGGACTTTGTTTATACAATTTCTTTTGCGATAAATTCATACATATTAGTGTCTAAGGCTACCGATATCTTATAAACTGTTTCAAAGCTAGGCTTCTTCTGATTTTTTTCAATATAATATAGCATTGACCTAGAAATTCCCGTTAACTTGGATAATTTAGATATACTCATATTCTTTTTTTCTCGTATCTCTCTAATTAGTAATCGCATGGCGTCACCCCTAGAAGCTATATTTAGTACACTATATAGTTTATCGGTGTATGTTGTTATACTTTATTATATTATATACTTACCTTATTAAGAGGTGGTAAATAATGGATTTAAAAGATGAAATTAAGTACTATGTTTGGTCAAGTGGATTTGAAATGCAACAGATTGCTGAAAAACTTGGAATGTCTAAACAGCAGTTTAATAATAAGTTATCTCAAGGAACTTTAAGATATTCAGAAGCAAAACGTATTGCTGAGATATGTGGGTATAGAATGAAATGGGAAAAGAAATAAAGCCTACCGATTATGGTAGGCTATTATTATGTACTAATCAGTGCTTTAGTTATTAATAAGATATCTCCAAGTCTCTGGACCTACTATTCCATCATTATCAAGTTCAGGATATTTTCTTTGGAAATTTTTAACTGCTCTTTCTGTTCCTGGACCAAAATCACCATCGGGATATAGACCTAATTGGCATTGTAGTGCTTTTACAGCATTACTTTTTTCTCCACGTTGTAGTGTTTCTATTAATTCTAGCCAAGTTTTTTCTCCTACTTTCCCATCTCTTTCTAGTCCTCTTACTCCTTGAAAGTATCTAATGTTATTTTCTGTTCTCTCGCCGTAATCGCCGTCAACGTCTATATTATAACCTTTTGATACTAATAGATATTGAATAGTTTTTACATCAGCACCTTTATCTCTTCTTTTTACAACTTTCCATGAAGCCGCGTTAATTAAAACACTACTTGATAATACAGTAACCAATACTAAAAGTGTACAAATTATTTTTTTCTTTCCTTTCATATTAAATACCTCCTATATTAATAAATTTGTATGCTAATTATTTTACTCCTTGATTAATAAAAAGTCTGTCAATTATTAGTACCAAAATACGCAAAAAAGGACAAGCTTTTTAACTTGTCCACTAAATAATACTTTAATTCTAATTTTATTAAAGAAAGCTTAATGAATTGATATTTATTCGTTACCACATTTTAAATAAGTTGTTAATTTTTCCATATAATTATTTAATTTCAAATCATAATCATTTATTCTTTCCATAACCTCTATCTTATACTCATCTTCATTATTCAAACTATTTAATTTACCATTTGATTCATCTTTAACTCTATTCCATTCAAGCTTTAAGTAAATTTGTATATACATGAATAATTTATTATGATATTCTTCTACTTCCTTAGCTATTTTTTTTGGTGAATTTCTTAAATTCTTATTAAATTCAGCCATTTTGCTGTTAAAATCAGAACTTATTTCCTGAGGAAAGTCTTTTCCAAGATAATAATTCTTTATAGCATCTTCAAGTTTTTCACTGCTTAAATCATATTGTTTAATAACATCTTTAAATACTTGATCACTAAAATTCTTTAATAGATATTCCATTATATTACTTGTATTTTTTTCTTTTAGTAATTCATTAATTTCATAAATGATTTCAATACGATTTAAGATTTCTCTAATTGCATCTATTATCATTTGATCAATATACCCTTTATAATTAAGATGAAGATAGATTTTATTTTTAAGATGATTCAGCTCTTCAAAAAACTTACTCTTATCCTCTAAATCATAATATATTGGCGTATAATTCCTCAATGTAGTCTTACAAACAAATTCATCAATTAATTTCTTCAATTCAGTCATCCACATCAATCTATTGCTTGTTACGGTTTCTATATAGGTCGATTTTCGTTGCCTGTTATTATTTACAAAAGTAACAATTAGACTTGTCGTCAAGGAAATAAGTGCTGCAATTATTGTTACTTTCAATTTAATATTATTATCTGATACACTTTCTGTTGTAGAAGCTAAAACTATATAATTCATAAGAACATCTCCTATAATCACTTGTAATGTATACAAATAAATTAATTTTAATACATTATATTTATATTTAAGAACTATAAAATTTATTTATTATAATAATATCGATAATCAGTTTTTGAGTAATAAAAGCCTGCTCTAATAAAAGGCTCCGTTACAAATAATCAAATGTAAATAATTTACTTACATTTGCCGTAGGAAGTAAGTTCACATTTAGTATAATACAACCCTTACAAACGTTTTAGAAATTCATGTTCTTCATATTTTTGTTTTGACTTCTGTAATTTTCTATATTCCCCAGTCTTAAAATATCTATCAAAAAAACGAAGCGAATTTTCTTGCTTTATATACTCATTAGTAATTAAGCAATTTCTACATAAACATTTTTGCTTTATAATTGTTGCATTTAAATTAACTCTTGCACCTTTTCTTAATAAATGAGCAACAACGCAAGTTCTATGTTGTCCATCAGCAAAACTATAATGACCACATCTCTCGTTATAATAAATTCTAGCAGGTGCAGTAAATTTATTATAAAGAAATAGTCTGGCGATTCCTCTGCAGTAATCTATACTAGCTTCATCTCTATAATTAGATGAATAACTCTCTAGTTCTTCTATAGATATGTCTTCAAGTGAACACTTCCCTGTACAGCGCCTATAGCAAGAGTATCTATCTAGTTTAAAACCAAATGTTTTTTCTCTTGGATCAAAAACTTCAATATCCATATTACAATCAACCTCTATTCGTAAGTTAATATTATATTATCAGATAATTTAATAATAAGCAACAAAAAAGAACCTACCTTCAATTAAGAAAGTAGGTTCAATATTAATAATTTGTTATTATCAATTCCTTGTATTCTTTGTCTTTGACCTTATATTTTGTTCTTAGATTATGATTTCTACTGATTGCTTCTATATTATAGTTCTTATACAAATCTCTTATGTAATCACAATCATTGTAAGATAGAAGAAACTTGCCATTAACGTTATCAAGTGTTTCTTTTAATCTCACATGGTCTTCAGTTTTGAATTGTACCTGGTAGTATTTTTCTGTTCCATAATAAGGTGGGTCCAGGTAAAAGAATGTACCAAGTCTATCATATACCTTTAGCAAGTTTTCAAAATCTTTATTTTCAATAACAACTGTAGATAGCCTTTCTTGAATTCTATCAAGATAATCAATCATAACATTAACA
>JAOASG010000021.1 GCA_025210235.1 Vallitalea sp. | reverse complement strand
TTAGCTGAAGAATTTGTATCATTTATTTTAGATGAAGTTACTAAATTTGATTTTGATAAAGTTTTGAAGGTGGGTTATAGATGATAAAAATAGGTAGAAATATAAGATCAGAATTAAAATATAAAGAAGAAGTTGAATTTTCTAGAAAGAATGATTTTGATTTAATTCAAGTTTGGTACGATAGAAATGGATTTGAAGTTAATTGTGATGAGGATTTTAAAATAGAATTTATAAAATCCTGCAATTATCCAATAATAATCCATGCTATGTTAGATATCAATGAACTTGAAGAACATGCTCATAAGTTGTTAAAGGCAGCAAAATTACTAAACAATAAAGATTTAATAATTCATCCAATTTGTGAAAGTGAAATGATTGACTCGAATACAGTAATGAAGCTTTCAAATGAAATTGGGAAACTAGTAAAAGCATTTAAAAAGAATGGTATAACATTACATCTTGAAAATAACAGCAAGAGAATGCCTATCTTCTCTAATATTAAAGATATAAAAACTATATTAGAAAAGAATACAGATTTAGAAATACTAATAGATCTGGCACATGTTGAAGATTATTCAGAATTGAAAGAGATGGTAAAGATAAGAAGACCCAGAATACTTCATATAGCAGATCGAAGATTTTCAGTTACTCATGAACATTTACCAATAGGAGAAGGCGAATTAGACTATAGATATATTTTTAAAGAAATACTACCTGATTTTGATGGGACTATTATATTAGAAATTGTAGAAGATGATAAATCAATAATAGATTCAAAGACCAAAATTTTAGATGTTTTAGAATGTTAAAAATAGATCAAAATGTAGCTTTTTAATCAATAGTTATCCACAAAACAAAAATATTATAAATTCATATAGAATAATTTAGTTGAAGTTGATATAGTATTTATATAAATACTATTGGAAGGGGGCTACACTGATGAGTTCAATTCTTAAATATATAAATGGAAATGACTTGGTTATAAAAGTTTTTTGGACTTTTATAGCTCTTATAGCTATTATGTTAAGCATTAAAATTATTAATCATATTATTTATACTAATATTGATGACAATAATAAGTATTATTTAGTTAGAAAAAGAGTTTATTATTTCTTTAGCTCTATTTTTGTTATTGTTTGTATATTTCTTTGGTCAAATTCTACAACTAGCTTAAGTACCTATTTAGGTCTTGTATCAGCGGGGATTGCTATTGCTTTAAAAAATCTATTTTCAAATATTGCAGCATGGGCATTTATTATTATTAGAAAACCATTTAAAGTAAGCGATCGAATAAGCATAAATAATCAAAAAGGTGATGTCATTGACATAAGGATGTTTCAGTTTAGTTTAATGGAAGTGTCATCCTTTGAGAATGGAGAGCAGAGTACAGGGCGTATTGTTATTATTCCAAATCATTACGTCTTTTCACATTCTTTAATTAACTATAATAAAGGGTTTAAATATATTTGGAGTGAAATAAAGGTACTTATTACTTTTGAAAGTGATTGGGAAAAGGCTAAGATAATTTTGACAGATGTAAGTAATAAACATTCTTTGCACTTATCTGATGAAGCTTCTAGAATGGTAGATGAAGCAAAGAAAAGTTATATGATACATTATAGTAAACTAACTCCAATTGTATATACAAATGTTAAAGAGAGTGGAATACAATTAACTATGAGATACTTGTGTCCGCCACGTCAAATGCGTAATACTGTGAATGATATATGGGAAGATATTCTTAGGATATTTAAAGATGAAGAGGATATTCAATTAGCATATCCAACAACAAGAATTACTAATTACTAGAGTTTTGATTAAGAGAAACTATTTGGAAATATTAAGCTAAGGGGTTGGTAGAATGAAAACAAAGACTTCCTATGTGGTTAATAGCTTTACAAATAAGGCATTTGAGGGTAATCCGACAGCAATATTTATTGAATCGGATGATTTAGATGAAAATATAATGCACAAAATAGCACGTCAGTTTAATCTTGTAGAAACAGTTTTTATTATTAATTCAGAAAATAATAAAAAATTTGATTTTGAATTAAAATATTTTACTCCGATAAAAGAAGTACCTATAGCTGGACACCCTACTATTGCAGCTTTTATTGCTTTAGAAGCTTCGGGTAAAATAAATATTGATAATAAAAGTAAATATATAATCAAAACAAAAGCAGGTTTAAAAGAAATAAGATTATATAAGGATAATGATGAAACTATAGTCATTATGGAATCATCAAAACCAGTTTTTCATAAACATTTCAAAGATAAATATAGGGTTGCAAAAGTTTTTGGTCTGAGTACAGAAGATTTTATTGAAGAATTGCCTATTCAACCAATTGATACAGGGTTAGGTCACTTAGTAGTTCCTGTAAAAACAATGGATGCTTTGATGAAGGTGAAAAGAAATATTAATGAGTTAAAAGATTTGTGCAATGAATTAGATGTAAGTGAAGCACAAGTATTTACATTTGAAACATATAGTGAAAAGTTTAATATACATACAAGAAATATATGCCCTAGAAATGGAATTGAAGATCCAGGGTGTGGAGTAGGAAATTCAGCATTAGGTGCATATTTGTTAAGAAATAAATATTTCAATCAAAAGCATATAAG
>JAOASG010000020.1 GCA_025210235.1 Vallitalea sp. | reverse complement strand
TACTCACCCGTCCGCCGCTTTCCACTAATTAATTCACCCGAAGGTTCATTGATTAGCTTCTCGCTCGACTTGCATGTGTTAAGCACGCCGCCAGCGTTCATCCTGAGCCAGGATCAAACTCTCATGTTAAAAGCTTTTTAAATCCTAACCAGACACTCTGGCTTATATTTTATAGACTATCGTCTTCATCCATTAATTTACTAAGGAATTTCTTGGGTAAACTTTTATAAAAAAGTTCATTGTTTAATATACTATTAATTTTTCATTGTTCAAAACTGCGTCGGAGACTATAATAACAAATTATATAAAAAGTGTCAAGTATTTTTACAAAAAAATTTCATTTATTTTTTTACTTCTGTTTTGTAATCTCTAAAATACTTCTATTTTTAGTGATTCCATTTTATTGTTTTCATCCCACTATCGTTCATAATTCCTAATAAAACTCCAATAGTACATAGAGCTTTTACTATTGTCATTATTTGCTCATTATTAACCTCTATTCCAAGATTTGCTAAAATGAGAATTACTGAACTTGCAATACCTATTACTGTTTTTGTATTTGTTAACTTTTGTAATATTCTATTCATCTAACCCCTCCTTTCCTGTAAAGAATTGAAATTCTTAATTTTGCAATTACCAATTTTATTTAATGTTACTTATTATTGCTAATAATGTTGCTATAAGTCCAAAGATCCAACCAATATATTCTCTATAACTTTTTTTATTACCAGCATAATTTTCTAATCTTTGAACCCTATCATCAACATCATTTATGACTTGTCTAAGCCCATTATAATCCCTTATTAGAGTTTTAGTTTCTATCATTGCAATAGTCAAATCATTTGTTTCCTTAGTAATTTTTTGCATAGCTTCATAAAATTCTTTTTGAGTAACAACGTTGTTCATTATGTTAACCTCCTTTATTACGTGTTTTTCTTATATAAGAATTATGTTATTAATATTTTATCATTGGTTAACATGACATTAACACGAAATATCTAATATTATTTAAAAGAATTGTTTACTTGCTCCCTAAACAAAAAGTCGCTGCGATATAGCAACGACTCTTCATTTTCATTAATACGCATTAGTATCCATAGACGCACTAATTATTTCTTGTTTTTGCTCCTCTGTGAGCCACTTCTTAGCTACAGCTTAACCCTACCTCGTCTATCTTACCTTGTTCGTATAACGCTTTTAGCCTTTCAAACATCTATTCCACCCCATTAAAGAGTCTACTAGTTATTGCTCTATTATCTTTTGTTGTTGGTTTACAGTTTCTTCAACGTTTATAAGTTCTTTAAAATTAGAATTTTCGTAAAAACCTTTCCCTTTTTCATAACAATATTTTTGTGGACTAATATAATCGGGTTGTGCTATATCTATCACCTCCCCCATCATATATACAGTGTCCCCTATTTTTATATTACCGTCTTCTAACTCATAATTATCCATAGTGGCTATAACCACACTTTTATCAACTAATATCATATTTTTACCCCCTTAATTTCTAAAATCATAACATTTAATTGTCTGTCCACCACTTCCATTTTGAAGTGCCAGTCCTTGTAGTGGTTTTACAGCGCTCAATATCGTAGCGACTGAACCTGTTCTTTGACCGAAGCACATTAATACTTTGGTAGGGTTCAAAACAGTTGTTGTACAATACGTATCATTTGTTGATATCGTATAGGGTGAACCTTTTGTTACGGTATCTCCAGATATATGTAACATAATTATATTAGAACCCTCTCCAGACCCACCACCTTTAGTATAGTTTATTAAAATTTTTGAAGAATCTATTTTTGCAAATGAGATATTACCTGTGTATCCTCTATTAAAAATAAATATATTGTTTGAGTAGGTTGATATTTCATCTCCCGACACCTTAATTATACTTACAGCACCTTGATTTGATGAACCTTTCATATAATATGCTAATATTTTTGACGAATCTAATTTTATAAGTGTTACATATCTAGCCTCTAAAGAATCTAAACTTCTTACACGACCCTTTGTTACATTATTTCCATTCACATTTAGTATAACTGTAGAATAGTAGGTGTCAGACTCATTTTTATAGGATAAGCATATCTTTGAGTAGCTTAGTTGCACAGCTGACATTGTACTAAACACACGCCTAGAAGCAAATATATAATTTGAACCTTTTGATATACTATTCCCATATATACTCAATACAACAGCTGTGCCATATCTATTATTGGAGTTATCTCTGTAGCATACTAGAATTTTTGAAGAATCTAGTTTTGCTGTAGCTATATCACTTGTTCCCCCTGTATTAAACACGTATTTTGAACCGCTTGTTATGTTGTTTCCTGATATGTTTAATATAATTGATGTACCATAACCATTATTACTACGGTCGCTATAAGTCACTATAGCTTTTGAAGAATTTAATTGAATAACATCAATGTCTTCAGCTCTACCATTACAAAACACGTATTTTGAACCACTTGTTATGGTATTCCCCGATATGTTTAATACAACAGCTTTTGAGTTTTTTGAGTTTGAATCACTATCATAGTAACACGCCAATACCTTTGTCGAACTTAATTGTATAACACTTGTATTGCATGGCGACTCATCTGAACCAAAAGCATACTTAGAACTAAGTCCCATACCATTTGTAAAATTCTTACTTGGTAAACTTACTTTATTATTGACAAATTGAACTAAATCACCTGCTTTTATTGGTTGCCCTGCGTTCACTATGTAGTTATTTGTTTCGACACTGTTTATTTTCATGCCCCCTTTAGAGGCTAAGACAAAAAAACTCCCATTGTATATAGCTTTATAATACTTATTCTTTTCTATATCTCCAGCAGTTAAGCTCCAGCCATCTTCATTTTTAAGACTTTTGGTAGATAAATCATTAATCTTTATCGTTACACTACTTGTATTAGTATATTTTGCTTTAAATTCAACATACTTACCACTTGTTAATGTGAAACCTTTTTTTGTTACTGTTACCGCATTAGCAGACCCCCCTACATTTTTATACAATACATCATTTATATTATCTTTTGTAATATCAACATCTTGTATAATAGTTGCTTGTTTGTACGCAATATCAGCCATAGACGCACCAACTTCCTGCAACGCCCCTTCCACATTACCCGAACTAAACTTACCATCTGCATCCTGAATATTTATCATATCTGCATTATGGGTACTTGGGTGTTTATAGTTATTGGCATTATCTTCTATCCCACTTAGTTTTTGATCTATTTCGCTTACTTTAGTATCAATCTTGTCCCAGTTGTTATTCATCATAGTTTTGATATTAAACTTTTCTTCTCCATCTATAGTTGGGTCTACTTTATAGAGATTAAGTTTTGATGTGTAATCTGACATCAGATGACACCTCCTTCGAATAAATTTAATTTTGTATTTTCTAGTTCAGTAATAGTTCTTTTATTATGAATATCTTTCACTAAAAGATATTTGATGTCATAGTTGATACCTAGATGAGCGGGAATAATCTGTTTGATAGCCTCTTTAACATCTTCTATGTTACTTGGTATCCCATAAAAACTAACAAACTTAATATTGATTTTTCCTTCTTTAAAAGTAACTTCAACATCTCCATTGGTCCATGAATCTACTACTTCTTTTATAAGTTGTTCATCTATTTTTCCTATTCCACGAATTTTACTTCTTACCCTAGAACGTCTATCTTCATCAGATGTATTACTACTACTTATTTTAATTCCAGTATCTTTTTCCCACTTATCTAATCCAGTGGTAGCTGTATCAAGGAAAAGTTGATTATGAAGTCCTTTTATATGACTTTGAAGCTTATCAAAGTTATTATCTTCTATATCCATTATTAACTGGAATTCCTTAATACCTGAATAAAAATCTGGTAGATACTCCATTAAATTAGTATTATTCATTTAACGTCACCGTCCCTATAATTGGTACTTTATTAGTTAATGCAATATTACTTGTACCAGCATTAATAGTTAAATTAGAATAATCACTTCCTCCTAATTGGGATATGGAGTCTAGAAGTATCGCACCTACCTTTGCATAACTAATTGAATAACTATCTTTTTCTTGCCAATTATCAGAAACTAAATCTGTAAAATAACTACTTAATTCTTTTATAAATAATTCTTTAACTCTTTCTTTATTAGCATCTATAATTGTTGCAGATATATCAATACTCTGTGACAGAGCCGATTCTACAGTGCATTTTGCTCCTATTGGAGCTGTTCCTTTTCCTTTTCCTTCTTTATTTGGATCGATATATTCTTGAACTTTACTAACTAATTTTGCTGATGCTGGTTCCATTAATGAATTTACTACTATTACTTTTACCGTATAATCACCATTCCACCTTGGAATAACTTTTACTGCACCAATACCTTTTATATCTCTAGCCCACTTCTGATAGTGATAAATATTACCTGAAGTTGCTGATTTTTTTACTTTTTCTTGTTGCCTGTTTAATAAAGATTCATCAGTTTCCATATTTTCCCCAGGTACAATAACATCCACTAACTTTGCTGATATAAGCCCTTCTATTTCTTCTATAGGTATAAGTAATCCAGTATCACTATTTCCAATTAGTCCTTCTTGTTCACATTCAAGTAAAACGTTATCCATTCCACCTCTAATGTCTTTAACAATATATGTAAGATTATTTAGCCCAAAACGACTACCTACTTTTGGTACAACTCCCCCAAATATCCCTTTTCTTATGGCTTTAGTTGCTTTTTTTCTATATATTCCAAAATCAGCACATTTTCTATCTAAAAATTCTCCACTAGATGAAGTTACAAAAGCCATTTTTAATAACGTATCAAGATTAATATAGATTTGAGCTAGTTCTGCACAAGCTGGTGCAATTGCATCATAAATAATACTTCCTTGTCTTTTATCAATATTATCTGGAACTTCCATTAAAGCTTTTTCAAGTATTGATTCATATGTCATATGCTCAAACATTAACAATCACCTCACTTTCAAAAGAACCTTCTTTACTTATTACCCTAAATGTGACAATCATATTTTCCCTATTATTTACAAATACAAAATCTGTAACATCAATGATCCTATCATCTGTAATAAGCGCCTCAGTAATTCGTCGTCTTATCTCCATTTGAATATAGTCACTATCTTTTCCTATTAATTCATTAAGTTCAGACCCGTAGGAAAAATCATAGATTAGATATTGATACCTCTGTGTTTCTAATATCTTAAATACTCCTTGTTTAATTGCACTTAATCCATCAATATAACCATCTATTTTCCCTTCTAATAGATTAAGTTTATAAGTTCTATTTTTCGGTATTATTTCATCAATATCTTTTAATGAAGTTAATCCACTAATAGGTATCATGTCATCACCACCTTATCTAACACAATATATTGTTGTCCTCCTTGTGCTCTTAAAAGAATTACTTTATCTCCTTTTAATAAAAAATCATCTGTAGCTACTGTACTTGTTAAAACTAGAAAATCCCCGTCTAGTATAAACCTTTGATCAACTTGTATCTGTAGAGGTTTTGTTTCTATTACTTGTCCATAATAAAAAGCAACATCTTGACTATTATCCTTTACCCCTTTGTTTATTTGTTTTAACGCTCCTATAAAACTTTGCGTATTATTCATTTATATCACCTTCAATGTTAAATCCATAGTATGTTCATTGTTGCTAAATTTATGTTTTGCATTGTCTACAATAAATCTTTGTTTTAGATCTAACCCTTTTATATCCACATATATTGAACCTCCTGCTCTTATAGATAAATCTCCTATGCACTCTAGATTTAATCTTTGCACTACTCTGTTTTTTACTGTTTCAAGCTGCTTTGCTCTTTTATAAATCTGTGCTTCATTTAATTTATCATTAACTTTTTCATAATATTGTAGTAGACCCCATTTTTTAATATTATTGCTATCTCTTATAATAAACACTTCTCTTTTTCCTGTTTTTTTATTATCTTTATATAGTTTTATTTTATTAAACGAATCCCCATCAATACTTCTATCATAGGAATAACTTGTTAATAAACTACTATCTCCAATAATAATATCCGTTAACATATTACTTATATTCTTTAATGTTAAACTTCCAAAGCAGTCATATAATACATACATTTGTCCTGTATTTATTAATGTATTATCAAGAGATTTATAAATAATATCAATAAGAGTTTGTCCATCTTCTACCATTAATGGTATTTTATAATTAGTATTTTCTATTATTCCTGTTTTAAGGTTAAAATCTCTAGCAATTTTATTAATAATTTCATCTGCTCTTTTATTCTTAAATACATATGTATCTTTGTTAAGCAAATATCTTATTTGGTCAAATGCAGTAATTTCTAGTGTTTCATCTGATTTCCTAGATATCTTAAAAATGTATCCATAAAAAATACTATGATTGTCTTTTTTAAAATATATGATACTGCCTTCATTTATTTCTAAGCTTTTTTCAATTACTAATGTAAAAGATAATTCTGATGCTTTTCCAACTCTAACTGTTGACCAAGTTATATCTGTAACTAGTTGGCTTATATCATATATACATCCATTTGTGGTATTTTGCATTATAAGGCTAATCATAATCTCACCTCTTTTTGAGGTAATGTTAATTTCTGCCCTTTATATATAAGGTTAGGATTCTTTATATTGTTTATTTCTGCAATTTTACTATAGAGATTTCCATTACCTAATTGTGATTTTGCAATTTTCCAAAGGGTATCACCTGTTTTTACAATATAGACACTAGGCAATGATTTAGTAATTGGCCTTGCTACTTTATAATCTTTAGTTAACGTCATTTTCCCATTATTGTTTATTATATTTATCCGTCTAGCCCTGAATTTACGATATTCCTTTAAACTAATAGAATAATAAATATCTCCTACTTCCCCTGCTTTTCCTCTTATCTCAAAATCTTCTATTATCCATAATCTATCAATTGGATAATATCCACCTGTTACTTTGAATGTAAGAATTTTGTTATTTTGCTTCCATTTATATAGTTTATTTACATATACACTTGGGTGTTCTAAATTATTTGAAACTACATATGGCGCATTATCTAAAGGGAAAAAACTATTTATACTTAGCTTTAATAAATTCCTATTACCTTGCTTTACAACTTCTCCAAATTCATAAATATTATAAGTTTCTGTATTGTTTGACTGGGTAACAGTTATTTCTTCTGGATTTACAGGAAGTAATATTTCTTCTTCACTATTATCTAATAATCCCAAGTAAAATTTATACATCTATGCATACACCCCCTGTGCTGAATTAGAAACTTCTGTTATCAATGCTTCGGTTATTTTACCTAATAATTTATCCGCATCTGCATTTTCATTTACTGTCATATTATCCATTGACACTGTTGGAGTTAATGTTACAAAATTTTGTATCATTTCTCGCTCTGCAACGTCTCTCATAAGTTTTACATCTTCATCTGCGATATTAACATTATCGTTAATTTTATTAACAGCTACAGGTACATCTTTTCCTTTTCCCACTACATTTGATTGATCGCTTTGAAGTTTATCTAGTCCTATTTTTTTCTTTAATGACTCTGCAGAAAAGTTTTCTATTGTTCCAGCAACTGATTCTCTAACACCACTTAGATCAACTTTACCTTTTCTTATAAAATCTCCAGTATTCTTAGCTACCCCATCAAAATCAACTTTTAAGTGGTCAATGTTATTTATGTTAGCTCCTAATAAATTAAGTCCTGATATAATTAAGTTAATTCCGTCTATAAATGGGTTTACAAAAATATTTAAGAAAGTATTAATTCCTTTGCCGGAAAATGTAATTATTCCTTCTATCGCTGATGCTAATCCATCAATAAAACTATTAATTCCTCCTTCAACAAAATCAAAGAATCCTCTAGTTAAATTTGCTACTGCTTTTCTTACTGGTTCCATCGTAGCAATTAAAGTTATTAATGCTGTTATCAATATTATTATTGCTTTTATGACTATCATAGTAGGATTTGCTTCCTGTATTGCTTTCATAATTTTTTCTTTTATAATACGAATATTAAGAATTGCATTATAAATTGATGTAGCCGCCGTTATTACACCAATCGCTATTGCAACAGCTGCTAATACAGCTAATACTATATGAGAATTCTCTAACACTACTCCTAATATTTCATTAATAATATTCATTAATGGAGTTAGATAATCTAATAGCCTACAAATACCAGCAACAATTTTTTCTATGATCTTAATTACTAAATCAAGCATTGTACTAAATTCTTTACTGTTTAATAATGCTAATACTTTCAATAAAATAGGTTGTAGTGAATCAGCTATTTTATTACCCATCTGTACCCATGTATCGTTCCATTTTGTTTTTATGTCATTTATCATACTTGAGAACTTTTTATTTTTTGTTATACCAAGTTTGATGTTTTTTCCTATAGGAGTTTCACCAAATTTTTTTAACATCTCAGTTGTTTTTTTAATTGGAGAGGGAATGCTGAATTTCCCTTTTTTCCTTGATTCTCCTATTTTCTTCTTAAATTTATCTGTCATGTTACCCATTGGCTTCTTCATTAACTCTTTTAATTTACCTGAAGATTTATTTGGTTCACTACTTAGCATTTCACTTGTCTTTTTTATCTTATCAAATACTTGTTGTCCTTCTTTAATTTTATTAACATATTTGTTATGTGCCGAAATATTTTTTTCAAGTATCTTATTATACTTATTCATTATCTGTAATGAATTTTCAATTGCAGTTATTGCCTTCATACTCTCACCACCTTTTTAACGTGTTTTATTATAAGCTTTTTTCTCTGCTTCAATATGTAAGTCTACACTTGCCATGATAAATGCTTTTTCACGCCTTGGTAATTCTAAAAACTTATGAGGGAGAATATTTATTTTATGCAATAAATAATGTGCGTAATTAGCTTCTCCATCCCCCTCAACAATTAGTTTTTTGCCTGTTCTTTTAAATCTTCAATATCCATATATCCTGACAATGTTTGAATTTGTTCCGATAATGTAGCAATTTCTCCTGGAAGCATAACCTTTTTAATATAATCTTCTGGTGTAATGCACCCAATACTTTTAATACTTTTAGCATCTTCAAAATTAGGGTTAGCTGTTCCTTTTATAGCAATAAGTCTATTGAATTTACTAATATCAAAATCAACTTTACCTTTTTTCCCTGTTCTCATACATATCTTTTGTATTTCTGACATTTCACTATCAGTTATAGCTCTTATTGTGAATTTTAGTAAATCTTTTGTATCACTTTTAAACCTATTAGAAACTAAAACATCTTCTGTTATATTATCAATAGTATTTTCATTTAAAAAAGCTTGTAAGTTACTCATCTAATCACTCCTCTTATTTGGTTGTAGATTTGCACAAAATGCGTAATGCATGTTGTGCAAATTCCTCTTTATTGTACTGAATTGAATTTATCTAATAATTCAATATCATCAAATGTAAAACTTATTTCTTCATCTAATACATCTTTATCAATATCAAGTTGTCCAATTATAACACTATCAATATTGCAATTTTTTAATACAACTGTTTGTTTTCCAGCAGCACTTGCAGGATCTTCATTAACTAGCTGAATGTCAAAATATGTATCTTTACCAGATTTAATGTAGTCAAGCATTAATTCCCTTAATTCGCTTGTCATATAATAAATGGTCATACTTCCTGTACCTTTCCATCCAGTTGCCTTGCTATGAGTTGCTCTACTACCTAATACTTTAATTTCTGACTTATTTTTTTCTATTTTTGCTTCAATTTTTTTAACATAAGCCATTTCTTTTACATTTCCATCAATAGTTTTAAAAACTTTACCTTCTTTTCCTGATATAATATCTTGAGCTTTTAAAGTCCCCATATTATTTCACCTCCACAGTCATATATAATTTTTCCATACCATCTACTGGCTGAGCAGCTATTCTAACTATTACTACATCTGTATCCCCACTAGCTAATACCTGTACATCTTTTCCTGTATCAAGATTAGTTATGGAATCAATATTTTCATATTTTTGTAGACATTTAATAATCTCATTTTTCAAAAGATTTCTTCCATCTTCATTATTACTAATTTTACCTATAAAATAATCATTGCCTATTTTGGTAATATCATTATTAATAGCATCTAAAGTACGAATTACTCTGTTTTTCCTAAACATTCTACCCTTATCCTTTGAATAAGTATGTAGAGTATTTATATCATATTCTACTCTTGCTTTTCCATCATAACTAGTAAATATGAACTCACCACTATTTATTGCACTTTCAATAGCTGTATAATTATATTTTACATCTACATCAACTGCTCCATCATAGAAATCATAAGTTAGAGATTGATTGGTATTTGCAGCTGCTGTTGCTCCCGCTACCCAAGCTGTCGCTTTTTTTGCTTCTAATGTAGTACCATCTTCAAGTACAACACCATTTTTAACACTAATAATTCCTTCGTAGTTAGCACTACTATAATTTTCAACTACTAATAAAGTCTTATTACCCTCATCTTCTCTTAGTCTTTTTATCCATTGTTTAAAAGCATTCTTTATATTTACATCTGATACATCAAATAAAGCACATGCATTAAAATAATATACTTCTATAGATTCTCTGTATTTATTATAACTATTTTCATTAATGGTACTATTTGAACCTCCTGTTAAGGCTATTCCAGCAGTAGCAGATAGCTTTCCTGTACCACTAAATTCTACATAGTCATTATTTTGTAATTCTTCTACTTTAGATACAGATTGTTGATAATCAACTAATTTTGTTCTAATAAAAGTTTTTACATTAAATTTATCACTTTCTACTTCAACAACTATTTTTAATTTATTACCTGTTGTTCCTGTATATTTAGCAGTAGCAGTTAAGTTTCCTTCTGTCACAGAAGCTTTTGTACCTTCTGAAACAGTATTTAACCGATATACTAATACTTTTTCAGCTCTTTTTAAAGCTTCTCTAATTGGTACAATATTGTATAGTTCTTCTCCAAAAATAGGGAGCGTATCTGTATTATGTGATACTTCAATTACTTTTTGTTCTGGACCAAAATCAAGACTTAAAGGCATAGTAACAATACCTCTATGTAATCCTTCTGGTTCTATTTCCTTTTGTTGAAAATTAATATATACTCCTGGTCTTACTTTATTTTGAGTAGTCCATGTTCCACCCATTTTATACACCTTCCTTTTTGTTTTATACTATCAATTATCTTTATCTTTTTGCATTAAATTTCTTTCCTATAAAGCATTAAAGATATTGATTTTCTTAAACTTAATTAAAGCTTTCTTAACATTTATTAATCACAAAATATTTGTTTATGTAATATTAATCACTTTCTATACGTATTCCTTTTATAAGTTTTTTTATTTCTACATTATCTGTAACCTCTAACTGAATTTGAAATTTAAAATGTAATTCACCTTCTACTATTTCACTTATTTTATCCCCAGTTCTTATCAAAGTTCCATCTATATTCAAATACTTTAGTTCTAAATCAAGTGTATCTGAAATATCCCAATATAATTTATTTTTTTCATCATCATCTACAGTAAATATAATTTCTAATCTTACGTTTTGTTTTATTATATCCCTTTGATTGTTAGTAGTTTTATTTACAACCTTAATTCTTAGGGCTGGTTTAACGATTTCATTAGATTTTTTATCTTCTAAGTAGATGTTATATTTAGGATATATAGATTGTAGATTTTCTTTTAAAGTATTTTTAACTTTGTTAATCATCTTTTCCCTCCCTCCATAAATATCCATATAGATTTTAAACATTTTTATTCATTTTTTGTACTACCAAACTTCATTTTGCGTAATTAATGTTAAAAATAAAATATCAAAAGCTTTAATAAAAATATTAAGTATCACTATCAATTATTTTCTAATCAATAGCTTGATATAATAATAACATTACTCAACACGACATCACCACGTCAGAACTTAATTTTTTTATATTTTTTTCAATTCTTTGTATTTGCCTAGTTGACATTCCTAATTTCTCTGCTGTCTTTTCTTGAGTTAAACCTTTAATTATTCTGTAGTAAAAGACTTTGTTAAGTTTACCTTCTGTTTCTGAGAATTCTTTTGTCAATTTAGTTTTTTCTTGTTTTAGTTCTTCTAATCTATTTTGTTGTAAACAAATATATTTATCTATGTTAGCTGATTCTTTTTGATACGTTTCTATTAGTGATTCTAATATTGTTATTGTTTTTTCTAATTCACTATATGATTGGTACATAATCATTATATCCTCTCCTTTTCTAATTATATACTATTTAGTAATTATTTATTTCACATTATGCGTACTCTTACATATGTACATATGTGTATTAGTTAATGTGTAAATATTATAATACTCTTTTTGAGTAATGTCAATATTATTTTTGAGTATGTATATTCCTTATTCTAAAATAAATATTAACGACTAATTTAAATACTGTAAATTGACATTTCTCAAATTGTGAATTATAATGTATGTAAGAAATTAAGTATGTATACGCAAATAAATAAGTGATTACCAATACTTAATCAGGAGGTAAATTATGACATTAGGAGAACGAATCAAATATCTCAGAAATGAAAGAGGTTTATATCAGCGTGATTTAGCAAATGTATTAGACATTGCAGTGACAACAATTTCAGGATATGAAAGAGATGACCGAAGACCTAATCCAGAAACATTAAAACAGATAGCTGATTTTTTTGGTGTAACTGTTGACTATCTTTTAGGAGAAGAGAATTCAGTCGATTCTTTAGAACAAGAATTCCCTGAAGGAATAAAAGTCCTTAGACGTGCAACAAAAGAGCTAACCCCTGAAGCACGTGCTAAAATGGTTAAGTTAATGAAAGCTTTTTTGGAGGATGAGTAATCATTCATAAGGAGGAGTCATAATAGTGAATGTACCTAATAAACCTAGATATGAATATGCCAAACATATTGGAAGAACTTTTTTTAATAAACTTAATGTTGAGTCTTATCCAATTGACCCTATACAAATCGTATATCAAATGAAGTGGAAATTTGAAATTGATAATTTATATGGAGAAGAAGGTTATACTTTTTACAATCCAAAAACTAATAAATATTGTATCGTAATTGATGATACACAAAGAGTCAAAAAACAACGTTGTAAATTTACTATAGCACATGAAATAGGTCATATTATTTTAGGACACCATACTTCGTTTGAAGTTAGCAATCTAACAGATATGCAATTTAAAATATTAGATTTAGAAGCTGACATCGTCGCTGGAGAAATTCTTATGCCCTATAATTCCATAAAGAAAACTTCTAATAATAATATTATGTATCTTGCAAATAAATATGATGTGTCTTATAGTGCTATGAAAACACGTCTTAAATTTCTTAATTTATATGACCTATATGTTGAAGATGAGCTAAATGCTAATTATAGATAAATATAATTCTAATTTAGTTTATATACTTTTTAGTAATACTCCTATATTAAAAAGACTAAATAACTTATTTTATTTAATCCACCCACTTAAAAAATCATTCTTCTTAAATACACATTGGATTTAAAAACTAATTAAGATTTTTTAGTGGGTAGAATAATCAGCCCTTACTATTTTAATAATTAATTTTCCATCTTATCTTAATTTTTTTGCTGTCTATATTATCATACTCATACTTAAATGTATACTTCGTTGGACCATTAGGTGTAAAGTATTTAGCATTATCACATACATTTTCCATACTTCTAAGTTTCATATTGCATTCAAAATCTTTAATTAAACCTTCTCCAAAACTTATCCTGTTATTTAATATTAATGGATTATCAGAAAAAGTATTAAATTCCATAATTACTTTATCTACTTTTTCATCTCCACTTATATAAAATTCATCTTCTCTGATAATACTTCCTTGTTTAAATACGTATTTTGTAATAGAAGTAATTGTATCATATTTTTGATTCTCTTTTTCTCCTATTTTACATAAAGCGTCTGTCTTATAACATACGGTATAACAATCTTCTTCAATATTTTCTTCTATATCACTGAAATAACTTAACGGCATAAGTTTAATTCCATTATTTAATATTAATTGTGGAGTAAGGTATGCCCTATCTTCATCAGGTGTTCCTTCAATAAAAAATGTTTCATATGGAAGTGGTAAATAGGCCGTTTTACCATAACCTCCTTTTCCTCCATTAATTATTGGAAGCTGGAACACATGCTCTCTATCTCTTACTAATGCAAGCCCTCTTTTATATGTTTGTTGATCAAATATATATAGTCCTGTTTTTCCCATATTTAATAATTTTTCACTATAATCTCTTATTGGTAGTTTGTCACATAAGTCTAGCTCTTTCCATATCTCCCCTGCGTAAACTAGTTTCATGCATATATCTATATTCACTCCAAATATTCTTGATTTATTTCTATACTCATCAATAGTTCTTCCCTTATCCCATAAGTTTACTAGTTCCGTTTCTTTATCAAACCAAAAATCAACTATACGCTGTGCGCATTTTACTGTATAAGCATATGCAATATTAGTCTCTTCTTCGTTCAAAATACCTATTTTGGCAGAGATAGGTAATACCTCAATTGCTCCTGTGTCACCATGAGCACCTAAACTTCTTCCATATGCATATCCATAACCTTGTTCATTAGCCATTTTTAGATAAATATCACAACTTTTTCTTAGCATTATTTTAACGCTTTCTGGTGTTTCTTCTCCAACAAAATCATATAAATCAGCTAGTTCAGCTGGAACTATAGTAGTATATCTGTCGAATCTTCCTTCTCCCATAGTTTCATCCATATACCATCCATTTATTGAGCATTTTTTTGCATGTTCTAAATATATATTTAGGAAAATATCGCTATACTTTTCTGTTTCAAATCCTAATTTCTCTCTTAGTTTTGCAACTCTAAAAGCTACACTATAATAGTTAAATGGTCTAGTTCCTTTGAGTTTAAGAGTATCTTGTTCTACAAAAACTCTCCAATCAAGTCTATTATTTATCTCTTGTAACTCTTTATCATCCAATAATTTTTCAAGCATACCTTCTTTTTTATAAGTGTATAATGAACTTAATAACGATAATATTCCAAAAGTATCTACTTTGTATTCTAATGAGAACATTAATAAATCTTTTAGTGTATTTAACATTCTATCATCTATTTCATCTTCTCGTTCATTTAATATAATGTGAGTATATGTATTAAACATTCCTCCAGCAGAAAAAGGAATATGATCCCCAAATGCAACAATTCCATCAATATTCATTTCATGTTTTTTTAATACAGCTTCATCACATAACTTATTTCTAATAGGTATAATATGTTCCTTTACAATATTTTCATAGCTTCTTCTCATAGTTAATAATCTCCTTTTGCTTCATAAATTTCTACTTCACTAATACTATTCCATTCACTTGTAGTATTACCATGACCATTAATCCTGATATATCTAGCTTTAGTAGGATTTAATTCAAATGTTTCAAAATCGGATGTTAATCCAGAGCTTTTAACCCTGCTTAATAATTTAGTATAGTTTTTTCCATCTAGAGATACTTCAACGTCAAAAATTGTTTGTCTTATATCCCCACTAAAGAAAGCTATTGATAGATAATTTACTAGCTTCTGCTCTCCTAAATCAAAGTTAATCCATTGCTCACCTTTTGCAGACCATCTTGTATTTAAATCACCATCTACAGTATTATTCGCTATATGCCCATCATCTCCACTTGCAGTAACCATATCTTTATTAACAATACATCTTATTGCATTCTCAGGTTTACCTATTAATGGTAATACATCAAAACTTACATAATATTTTGCTTTATTACCATTATTATCGTTAACATTTATTGTTGCAACACCTGGTATTGTCTTAGCTTGATTAATAGATATATCGTAATCACTTTCAACATCAACAACTGGAGCTTTTTTAGTTCCAAAAGGTAAATTTACATTATATATTTTTTTTGTATCTTGGAAATCATTTATTGGTTTTCCATCTATAGTTATAGCTTTTAATTTTGGTATATTAATATCCCCATCTTCTATAGTCCAATCTTTTAACTGTATTACTGCTGGTTCAACTTCTGGTATAGGTTCTATATCAAGCAATGGAACCATCCATATAGATATAGTTTCTTTTTCAACATTATTCATATATAAAGCTAATTTCTTAATCCCTTTATTAGATTTTTGTTTGTCTGGGTATGGATTAGGAGATGTTGGTAAAGGTTTTGCTTCCATCTCTTTAAAAATACCTCCATTATTATTTGAGATAAGTTTTACATATAACTTCTTACCTTCTTTTGTTAACAGTGCTGCTTTTCCATTTTCAATTATTTCAATATCAGCTTGGGTATGCATAAACCAATATAATTCAGAAGGTTTTTTTAATAAAAGTTCGTCCTGTATAAGTATTTGTGAACGATTATTAAATAATTTCATACCTCTCTTTATACTTTTTGCATCTTTTATATATGCATCACTTAAATCAAGTATTGAATATGCTCCTTTTGGTTTAGAGCTACTATCAATAATAGAAGACGTTGCCTGTGGATCTTGTTGTAAAACTGGATTTTCTTTTGGATTAATTACAAGTGTATTATGTCCTTCTGTTTTTTTCCTATAATAAGTCCAACGTTGGTACTTACCATCCCAAAAGCCAGGTAGACTATAATTGTCTGTTCCTAAATCCATTCCCCATCTTACACCTAATGCATCAAATACAAAAGTCCCACTATCCAAATCTGCATGGCTTCTCATTTGACTATTATACCCTTTCATCCCAACATATAGAGCATTAGAATCTGCCCAATTACTTCTAAATGTTGAAGTTTCTACTACCTTAAAAATTTTATCCAAGGTATCAGGTTTTATATTTAATAATCCTTTTTTATAGAAAAGAAGTGAAAGTCCAATATGTTTATCTTTTCTATTATAAAAATCAGATATAGTAAAAGCATACTCTGGTTTATTATAAAAAGATGCGAACCACATTGCCTCTGGTCGTGGTCCTCCAATACCATTTCCATCTGCGAAATTAAATGTACCCAACTCACCTTCTAAATAAACCGGGAAAGCACCTGAATTTTTAAATCCTTCTAATTGTGAAAAACCGTAATCAACTCCAAGAGAATTGTTAAAAGACGCTGTCAAGTATGTTAGATATTGTCCTCCATATCCCCAATAAATAGGGCCTTCTGGCCATGCGCCATCTTCTGAATAATACCTTATTGCAAGTTGAATATCTTTTAACGCTCTTTCTAAAACATTTCCTTCAAGCTCTTGTGCATCTTCTAGTATTGCCATTGCTGAAAAAGCCATAGTACCATTAACAACGAAGTTAATATTATTGTTTCTTTCTCCAGCCTTTGTTTTCATATATTCATTTAACGCTTTGTTTTTAATCGCATTCTTTATAGTATTTCTTTGCTGATCATTTAGATAATCGTAAATCATGTCATATCCAAAAGCTACAAAAAATGATGTTTCTGCACAACCTAACATACTGTTTGATATACCCCAATCTTTATAATTGGCAATAGCTTCTAATTCTTCCCAAACAAATTCTGCATACTTTGTATCATTGGTTAATTGGTATAATACTGCAGCATCTACAAGTTTATTCCTTGTTTTATAAGGAGATTTTTTATCTTCTGGTGTTGGTTCCATATCAAGCATAGAATCTACTTTTGTTTTAATACTATTATATACTTTATTGATGTACTCATCTTTTTGCAAATTATCTTTTAATTCATTTATTTTTGATTTAGTTACAAGTAATCTAGGATGCTCATTACTTAATCCATGACTAATAAAATCATTTTTTATTTTTTCTATTGTTGGTTGCACAAATACCATTATCTTATGTTTAATATTTCCACCATTATTGTCTGTAATACTTACTTCAAAATTATCATATCCTGTATAATCTTTATTAGGTGTATATATAAAATCCCCATTAGATTCTAACTTAACATTACCATTAACTGCATTAGCTTCTAAAGTATATGTAAGGCTATCTTTATCGTTATCATCTACTTTTATACTATCGTTAATAGATTTCTTGTTAGTTGTAACAAAATATTCTATTTGGTAAATAGGAATATCATTTATAGGGTTAACAGTAATGTTTGCATCGACTATTTTTGATCCTCCATCATTACTTAATACCATAATTTTGAAATCATCTTTACCATTATAATTCTTATTTGGATAATAACTATATTGTCCATTACTTTTAATATGTGCTATACCATTTTTAGGTACTTCTAATATTTGATATGTAAATATAGACCCTTCTGCGCCCTTTGGTTCTACTTTTCCAATCAAACTGCTATCTTCATTAATTGTTTTATCAATATTACTTACATCAAACGTTCCTTCTTTACCCACGAAAATTCTACATTGAGCCTCAATGTTACCATCTTTTGTAACTGCTTTTATTATAACTAAGCCATTATTTGAAGGATTTGTAGTAACAACACCTCCTATAACTTTAGCAATACTTTCATCAGAAGAAGTCCATGTAATTCCAGTTTCTGCAACATCTGTTGGTGTAAATATTGGATTTAATGTTATGCTTTCATTATTGTTTAAAATAATATATTGTTGATCTAATTTAAAATCAACCATGTATTTGCCTTTATCAATTAATTTTAAATCATCAAACCAAGCTGTTCCTGTTCCACTCTCAAAAAACATTTCCATTTTTAATTGATTCGCACCAACAGGAATTTTGATATCCAATTTTCTATCTGTCCAATCATGTGTTTTTATTGGATCTACATCTGAAGCTAATGGTTGCGTAGATGGTCCATTCTCTACTTTTTTCCCATTGTTCAAAAAATTATTTCGTACAAATACACCGTATTTTGATTTAACATTATCTGTTTTTATAAAACAACTAAAATCATATCTCTTTCCAGCTTCAACAGGAATTACCTGCCCAATGCACGCCCTTTTGTTACCATTCACTTCTATCTTTATTGATTGGTTTCCTTCTTTTTTTTCTGTATTATCAATTGATAATGGCACCTTTCCTAATGGAAACCATACTCCCCAATTCATTGGTCCTATATTATTTACCCAATTTAAATCCTTACCTGTAATTTCAAATCCATTATTTTTTATTATATTAGGATTAGTTGAAGAACCAAAGTCTGTCACCTTAATATCATCAATATACATAATACCTGTTTTGTTATTAATTCCTGTTTGTGTAAATTTAAAACTTGTAATACAATCCCATTTTTCATTATAAGCATAATTCTCTATCTTAAGTTCATTATTAATGTATACATCAAGGGTTTTATTAGTATTATCTAATATTCCCTTAATATGATACCATTTATTTGGTTCATAATTTCCTATATCTTCTTTCCCATTTACTAAAATTTTCCCTAAATTATTAAATCCAATAATACTTGCATAGGTCTTGCTATTGCTTTTCATTTCAAAGATTGCTCTATTATGTTCATTATCCCCTAACATTATACTAGCTTCTAACACGATTTTCCCGGATATATATTGATCTTTTTTTAAATATTTAGCTAAAATCAATTTTTTATTATTATTAGCCTCATTTGTTACCATTTTAAAACTCTTATTATCTTTACCACTTACTTGTTCGCCTATTGTATAATTTTTATTTTGTACAAAATTATATATTCCCCAACCGCTCGGTCTTACTTCTTTATCCTTTGCACCTTCATAATTGTCAAAATCAGTTTTGACATATTCTACATTTCTTTCCTGTGCATTTACAACCAAAAATTGATTTCCATATGATGCTATTATCATACTAAAAACTAATAAAATGCTAATGATAGACGATATTTTTTTATTAAAGTCCATTAATCTTCCTCCTTTAAGTTTTTTGCTTAATAACCCCATTAATACTATTAAGCTTTTATATATTATAAATTTATACGCATAGAAAAGAAATTGCCATAACCAAATTATTTGATAATGTCAATTTACTATAACCATCTTTTTAAAACTATATATCAATTTTTAAGTAAGACAAAAGCAAATATAAATATTATATTTGCTTTTGTCTATAAAAACTTATATTATTTCTAAGTAAGTTTGGTTATTTATATTGTTTCTTATAAATACCAGGTGTTACTCCTTCTATTTTTTTAAATCCTCTGGTAAATGTTCTTGTATTAGTATACCCAACTTTAATTGCCACTTCTTTTACTGTATTTTCTTTTAATAATTCTTTTGCTTTTTCTATTCTAATCCTAGTAATAGTATCTAATATACTTTCATTATTTTCTTTTCTGTATATTTTTGATAGATAAAAAGGATGAAGCGAAAAATGATCTGCAATAGCTGTAATATTTAAGTCAGGATTTTCTATTTGTTTTGTTATATAATTTTGGATGTCATATTTAATATCATTTTCAGCTTTTTTGTTGAATTCATTCATTCTTTCAAAGTAAGCCTTAATCATTTTATTAATATTATTTTTGATATCAGGTATATTGCTATAGCTTATTAATTGTTCTAACTCCATAACTTCACTAATTAATTCTTCTTCAGTTATTATTTCTGAATCCTTATAGATTTTAATAATTGTACTTGATAATTCAAGTACTAAGGACTTTGCCATTTTTGGAGAAAGATTATTTCTTTCAAAATTTTCTTCAAATATATTATCTAATACCTGTATAGCCTTTTCATAGTTACCAGATTTTATAAAATTAGTTAGCTGCCTTTCAACACTTATAGGATAGTAATATTTTTCTTTATAATTGACACTTATAACATCCTCATAATTAATTATTTTACCATTTAAAATATACTTATACTTAATAGCTTCTAATACTTCTTTATATGCTAAAGTAATATTATATGGACTTTTGTGTACATTACTTAATACAACTGTTATTTCTATACTATATCTTTTTTTTAAAAATATAATTGCTTGTTTTATCTTATTATCTAGTTGCTGTTTATTTTTATTATTCAAATTTATTAAACCTATCAACAATCCGTCTATATAAATTATATTTCCTTTGTCTTCTTCATTAAATACTTCTTCAAATATATTAGTTATAATAAATTTTCCTAATTCATTGTTATTATCACCATGCAGTAAAAGTTCATTGATTGTATTATCAATATGTATTAGCGCAACTACAAATAAATCTGTTTTGAAATCTAATCCAATCTTCTCTAATATTTCACTTTCATAATTAATATTTTCTCCCAATAAAAGTTTCTTAATATATTCTTCCTTAAATAAATCTTTTTGTTCATTAATGAATGTATTAATTTTATTATTTTTCTCATCCATTAAATCTACATAGTATTTAATTGTATCTATCTCATTGTATTTTACTTCATTGATATTATTACTTATCGTATTAACAATTCTCTTAATTGGTTTATAATTAATATTATTAATAAAAAACACTAAAGCACTACTAATTAATATATAAAAAGCAATAACAATAAATATACTCTTAATTATAACCTTTGTTTGTTGCTGAAAAATATTATTATTAACTATATATATATATTTCCACTGTTTATTATTCGATGTAACATAAGAAATAATACTATTATCTTTGATAAATACATCACTACTTTTATTAAGCTTTGAATAGATATTTTCATCAATATTATAATCAGTAGTAGACGCTACAGTTTTATTATCTTTATCAACAATAATTAGTGAACTACTTATCTGTTCGTTAGAAAAAAGTATGGATTCCATTATAGATTCAATATCTAATTTAACACAAATTTTCCCGAAGGCCTTATAAGTACCAAATAAAGGTAATGATTCTGTAAATATAATAGTTTTATCCTTATTAATAAGATATTTATTATTACCCTTATTTTTCATCAAGACTAACCAACTCTCATAATCATAAACATCCTTATTTACATAGTTCTCAAAATAATCTTTGCTATTCATAAAATTATCATGTGTTATTATAGAGTCCATCTTGTCAAAAAATATATATATATTGTTATTATTATTTTTAATATATATATCATTCATTAATTCATATATATTTAGTCTTTGTTCTCCTGATAATGGTTTTTGATAATTTATTATTTGTATTAATTTGGGATTTAAAGCAGTTTTTGATATTAATTCTTTTATTTGATTATACTCATCATCTACAGTTTGTTTAAATTGGTTTAATACTAGCTCATTATTCTTCTTTATTTCATACATCATTAGATCATTAAAATTATAACCAATAAAAGCAGTAACTACTATTGAAAGAAAAATTGTGATAATATGACAAAGAATCCAAGTAACATAAATCTTTTTCTTTTTTATTATACTCATTAATATATTCTCCAGTTGTAATAATCATTAGTTTATATATGCTTTTTATCTTACCCTAAATATATAAATATTGCAATGTAAATGTTATAAAGTATAAATAAGTAATTTAATAAATTTTTTAAGTAATATTATAATAGTTCAATAGTTGTTACTATATATATCTTCACATTAATTTAGTGTTGCTAAGAACAAGTAAATTATATTATAATTTATTTATAAAAAATAAAAAATACCAAGGAGAAATTATGATACGTAAAGCAACTATAAATGATATAAATTCAATTATGAAAGTTAAAATTGAAGCTGTTAATGTAATGAAACAAGATAATAACGATCAGTGGGATGATGAATATCCCTCAAAAGAAATGTTTATAAATGATATTAATTCTAATGAACTGTATGTTTATGAAATTGAAAACGAAATTGCAGGTGTTATGTGTATTACTACAAAAGAAGATGACGAGTACAAACCTGTAAATTGGAGTGTTACTGGTAAACATTTTATTGTACATAGACTAGCTATTGCTGATAAATTCAGAAAAAATGGTATAGCTATGAAACTTTTAAGTTACGCTGAAACTCTTGGAAAGGAAAACGATATCTTAATTATTAAATTAGATACCTTTTCTAAAAATAAAAGAGCCCAAAATCTCTTTGTAAAAATGGGTTATAATTATGTTTCTGATATACATTTTCCAAGAAAAAAAGAGCCCTACCATTGTTATGAAAAGATAATAAATTAGATGAATACTCCTATCTAATAAATAAGATTATTAGATTTACAATTATCTAGAACTTTTATATTAGATAAGTACATAAAATAAAGGCATATACCCATGCCTTTATTTTAATTAAATTAATATATTTATTTATAAATATTTATATTACTCGTCTAGTTTTCCACCAAATCTTTTATAAACTTCTTTAGCATTATCAGGTGTAATTACTTCTGTTCCAAGAACTATTTTCTTTTCTAGTTCTTCACCTTTAACTAATAATTTATAAGCACTTTCTATTGCTTCTGCTCCACCAGTTGGATAAATCATAGTTAAAGATAATCTTCCATCAATAATACTCTTAATACCACCATCAGGTGTTGGCAAACCATCTACGCCAACAAATTTCATTTCATCAAGTCTACCAGCATTTTTAGCGGCTATATAAGCGCCTTCTGCCATTGGGTCATTTAAAGCAAATACTAAGTCTACTTTGTCATTTGTTTGAAGCATTTCTTCTGTTACTGTAATAGCTTTTTCTCTAAGCCAATCAGCATTTTGAGCTCCAACAATCTTAACTTTATCATTCTTTTTAATTCCTTCTCTAAATCCATTGTCTCTGTCAATTCCACCTGTTGTTCCTTCAAGTCCTTTTATTTCAAGAACATTTCCTCCATCTTTTAATAATACATCTGCGATGTATTCCCCACATTGCTTTCCAATTAATACATTATCAGCTCCAATAAATTGTGTATATGTATCTCCATCAATACCTCTATCTAATAGTATAACAGGTATTCCTGCTTCATAAGCTTTTTTGATAACTGATGTTAAAGGCTTTGCTTCGTTAGGTGATGCAATTAATAAATCTACTTTTTGTTGTATAAAATTTTCAATATCTGCAACTTGTTTTGAATTATCTTGTGCTGCATCTGCAAAAACAACTTTAAATTCTGGATATTTTTTTGCTGCAGCTTTTATTTGATCATTCATAGCAACACGCCAAGGTTCTCCTACATTACATTGTGACATACCTATTAAATATTTTTTTGTAGTTTGCCCTTCAGTTTTTTCACTATCTGTATTATTTGTTGATGCTTGCTTAGATTGACAAGCTGATAATGAGACCATAAGCATTGTTATCATAATTACGCTTAAAAATCTTTTAAAATTTTTCATCTTCCCATCCCTTTCTTGTTCTTAATCTTTTTTATTATAAATTTATTATTAGTTGCATCAGCATAAAAATAATAAAATTTATACTTAGTTTTGTTTTCTATCTGCTTGCATAAAAACTGCTAATATAATTATAAACCCTTTTACAACCAACTGTGTATTACTATCAATACCTTTTAATCCTAACATATTATCAAGAACACCTAACGTCAATGCTCCTACAATAGTTCCAATTATTGTACCTTTTCCTCCAGCCAAACTTGTTCCACCAATACAAACTGCCGCCACAGCATTTAATTCATATCCCATTCCAGCATTAGGCGCTCCTTGACTTAGTTGAGCAGCATGAATTATTCCCGCAATTGATGCCATTAATCCACACAGCATAAAACATAAAACTTTAACACGATTCACATTTATTCCAGATAAATGTGCCGCTGTCTCATTTCCCCCAACAGCATATACATGTCTTCCAAACTTCGTTTTGGAAAGTAAAATAGTAAATATAATTCCAAGTATTATAAAACAAATTGCTGGTACAGGAATACCCCAAAATCTTTCTCCCAGAATTGAAAAAGCTTCCGGTGCAAGCCCTTCTCCATCACCATAAGGTATTGCTATCCCTGCTCCTCCTGACCAACTTCTAGCAAACCCTCTTGCAATACTCATTGTTGCTAATGTAACAATAAATGCTTGAATTTTTAATTTTGATGATATATATCCATTAAAAAAACCATATGCTAATCCAATAAGCAAAACGATAATAATAGATTCAACTAGACCAAAATTCTTTCTAACCATTAAATCAGCTACACCTGTTGCAACTATTCCAAGGATAGCTCCAACTGATAAATCAATACCTCCTAATAATATAACAAGTGTCATCCCTATTGCAATAATACCGTTTTCTGATACTGCTCTAATAATATTTGCAAAATTAGGACCGTCTAAAAATAAATTTTCCCCATTTCGAACACATATTATTGAAGCTACTATAATCACTAAAATTAATCCTATATAGCTTTGAAATCTTTTTAGAAAATTTAATATTTCTTTAGAACTTATATTAGTCTTTAATTTGTTATCTAGAACCATTTTGTTAGATTGCACATAGATCACCTTCCTTAGTTAGTGTTGCTGCTTCTAATATTTTTTCTTGTGAAAAATCATCCCTCATAAATTCACCTGTTACTTTTCCTTCACATAATGTTATAATACGATCAGAAACTCCAATAATCTCAGGTAGTTCTGATGATATAACAATAATACCCATGCCCTCACTAGCAAGTTTATTAATTAAACGGTAAATCTCTGATTTTGCTCCCACATCAATTCCTCTAGTTGGCTCATCTAGTAATAAAATATTCGGACGAGTTAATAACCATCTACCAAGAATAACTTTTTGTTGATTTCCCCCACTTAAACTACTTACTAATGAATAATATGTTGGCGCCTTAATTCGTAAATTCTTCATTTGAAGATCCCAATCTTTTTTTTCTTTCTTAGTATCCATAAACATTCTTTTACTATATTTATTTAACAGTGGAAAAGACATATTCTCACCAATTGAACGACAAAGTACTAATCCTTGGTCTTTTCTATCTTCTGTTACATATGCTATTTTATTATTAATAGCATCCAACGGTTTTTTAATGGTAACTTTATTACCCTCAATAAACATTTCGCACTCAGTTTGTTTATAATTTAACCCAAAAATACAGTCAAATAATTCAGATCTGCCAGCTCCCATTAATCCCGCAATTCCTAGAACTTCACCTTTATGTAAATCAAAAGAAATATCTCTCAAAGCTCTACTTGATTGGTATTCCTTTGGATAAAAATTCAAATTCTTAACCTCTAAAATTTTATCTCCTCTTGGTATTATCTCTTTTGGGAATAATTCTGATAATGTACGACCTACCATCATTGCTATAATATCATCTTTACTTACATCTACAGTATTTACTGTTCCAATATATTGACCATCTCGCATTACTGTAACTCTATTTGTTATTGCAAAAATTTCTTCCATACGATGGGTAATATAAATAATCGCTACCCCTTCATTTGATAACTTATTTACTATTTTAAATAATTTTTGAGACTCTGCTTTACTTAATGCAGATGTAGGCTCATCCATAATAAGTATATTAGCATTTAATGATAGTGCTTTTGCTATTTCAATAAGCTGTTGCTCTCCAATACGCAAATTTTTTATTTGTACACTAGGATTAATATTAAGTTCAAGTGCATTAAGATATTTTTCACACATCTGATTCATCTTTTTATTATCTACAAGTCCAAAAAAGTTTCTAGGTTCTCTACCTAAATAAATATTTTCTGCTACCGTTAACTCTGGAACTAATTGCAATTCTTGATGAATCATAGCTATTCCAGCATTTCTTGATGTTGTTGGCGAATGCATTTTTATCAAATTACCTTCAATGAATATTTCTCCTTCATAACTGGTTATAGCTCCACATAAAACATTCATTAAAGTTGACTTTCCTGCTCCATTTTCACCCATTAGAGCTAAAACATCTCCACTATAGAGCTCTATACTTACATTTTGAAGTGCTTTTACACATCCAAAATTCTTACTAATATTTTTCATTTTTAATATTGGTTTCTTATGCACTATTCTCACCTCCAAAATTATTCTACAATATTTTTGAAAAAATGTATTTACAATAAAACGTAAACTTTTATAATATCTTCTACAACTTCTATCTCATTTACTTTATGTAGAACCTATATAAAAAAAGTAACTTCATATTATACATTTATGAGGTTACTTTCATCTAAGCTACCTATTAGATTCATTAATTTCAATAAAACTTTTTGTTATTATCTCACTCTTTAATTCAATCTTTTTAGGTATTTCTTTCTCATTATTTAATATTTTAATTGCATATTGTATAGCTTCTTTTCCACCAGTTGGTGATGTAAAAGTACATTCTAATATTCCATCTTTTACTAGTTCAATTCCTCCTTTTTCTCCAGCTAAACCATCAATACCAATAAATCTTATTCCATTTATTCTATATTTCTTAGCAGCAATATAGGCACCATAAGCCATTGCATCGTTATGCGCAAAAATAACATCAATTTTATCATGTCTCATAATAACTTCTTTTAGCTTATCTTCAGCCTTATCTCTAAGCCAATCTGCCACTAATGTATCAACAATATTGATATTATCATTATTAGATATCTCTTCTTTAAATCCTTCACTTCGCTCTCTTACTGGTGGTGAGTTAGATGCTCCCTGTATTTCAATAATATTTCCGCCTTGATCTCCTAACATATCAACTACGTATTGGCCAGCTTTTTTACCTATTTCCTTATTATTTGGACCAATAAATAATGTATAATCTTCCCCTTGAATATCTCTAGCTACTACAATAACAGGTATTTTTTGATACACTTGTTTTATAGCAAATGTTAAATCCTCTGTATCATTAGGTGATATAATTAATAAATCAATTCCCTGATCAACTAACTCTTCGATATCACTCACTTGCTTTTCATTGTTATTAGTAGCATCTGTGAATATTACACGTATGTCTTCATTTTTTTTTGATTCTTGTTTTATCTCCCTATTAAGCATAATTCTCCATGGTTCTATTAAATTGCTTTGAGATACACCAATTAAATACTTAATTTGGTCTTCTTCGTTTTCATTTACTAGTTTAGGCATTCTATAGGAAACAATCCCTAATAGCAAAATACATGCTATAATTATCCATTTCCATTTAGATTTCTTCTCCTCATTCAATTACTTATCCCCTTCCTGTATTTATTAGGTGAAGTCTTCATAACTTTTTTAAATGAAGTGCTAAAATAATGCTGATTACTATATCCTACTAGCTCTGCAATTTCATATAATTTAATAGATGGATTATGCATTAATTCAATGGCTTTTTCTGTCCTAACATTTGTAAGGTATTCAATAAAAGTTATTCCTAATTCCTGTCTTAATAATCGACTAATATAAGAAGGACTAATTTGCAAATGATCTGCTACTTGTTGAAGCGTAAGATTTATTTCATTATAATGATTATCAATATATTTTTTGCATAACAACACAATAGGCGTTAAATTATTCTCTTTGTCAACTCTTTTCTTTAATTCTTGATATATTTGAGGTAATTCATTTAATCCTTTTTTTATTATTTTTATATGTATAATAACCTCTCTATCTAAATACTTATTAATAGAATTACTGATTTCTTTTTCTATGTTATAATAATGGTTTTTCTCTTTAATATCATTACAAAATACTGAAACTATATTTTCTTTTCTATCTTGTAAGACAATGTTTGGAGTATAATTACATAAAATTTCTTCCACTATATTTTTAACTGCAAAACATAATAACTGTCTGTCCCATTTAGATAATATTTTATCTTGCTTAATACTTTCAATAATTTTTATTATCATTACATTAGAATTATCCGCTAACTTTAAATTTAAATATTCCTTCTGTTCCTTAATATATTCACTCGATAATTCGCCCAAAAGCCAATCGTTCACAAATTTTTCTTTCAAATATTCCCCATTCTTATTTAATTGATTTTGTGCCCAATTAAGATATTGGTTACTTGATTTATTAACATTTAATTTTTCAATTGCTCTTTTAATAACTGAATTAAATACTTCTTTCCTAACCGGCTTCAATAGGTAATCAAATACTTCTAACCTTACGGCCTTTTGAGCATATTGAAATTCATCATGTCCTGTTATAACAATTATAATACTATTGTATAATTTTTCATTAAGTTTTTGTATGAGTTGTATCCCATCTATAAATGGCATACAAATGTCTACAAGTAAAATATCTGGCTCATATTTAATTGCATTATTATAAGCTATTTCCCCATCTTCTGCTTCACACACAACCTTTAATTCTTTAAAATTATCTTCAATAAGGCTTCTAAGCCCTTTACGAATAATAGTCTCATCATCGGCAATCATAACTTCCCACATATAATACTATCCTCTCCTTTTATTCTTGGATGACTTATTTCTACTTTTGTACCCTCCCCAAATTTACTATAAATATGAATACCATATTGTGGTCCAAAAGTTAATTTAATCCTCTCATTGACATTAAATAACCCATACCCATTATAATGTTGCTTTGCCTTCCCTCTATCAAGTATTTCTTGTATCTCTTGTACCTGGTCTTGGTGTAATCCTGCCCCACTATCAGTTATTATGATCTTTACAAGATCGTCTTCTTCATAAATATTTACAACTATAAGCCCTTTACCTCTTTTTTGTTTTATACCATGATATATAGCATTTTCTACAATTGGTTGGAGAATCAATTTCAAAATTTTGTAACTCTCTATACCTTTATTATAATTAATTTGGTAATCCATTTTGTCATCATATCTTACTTTTTGAATTTTTAAATAACTTTGTATGTGTTTCATTTCTTCTCCAATTGTAATTATTTCTTCTCCCTTGCTTAATCCGATTCTAAATAAATCTGTAAGTGCATTAACAATTTCTACAATATCATCTGCTTCTTTTTTCTGAGCCATCCAACTGATTGTATCTAATGTATTATATAAAAAATGTGGTTTAATCTGAGCTTGTAACATTTTTAATTCTGATTCTCTTTTACTTTTTTGCTCTACGTATACCATATCAATCAATTTCTGTATTTCTTCAACCATATCACTAAAGTTATTTCCCAATTGACTTATTTCATCATTATATGGGCTGTAAAATTTAACATCTAGATCCCCACCCTTAACTTTTTGCATTAAATTATTTAATTCTGCAACAGGCTTAGCAATAGATGATGTAAAAATTAAAGAAGCACAACTTGCTATTAACAGTGTAATAATAGCAATTAAAATTGTATAATGCCTCATATTAATTACTGCACTTAACGTTTCATTCAAAGAAAATACACCTATTATTTTCCATCCTGTATAGTTAGACTTATCCGTTAATATTTGATAATTATTTCCTTTTATTTTCTTTATAATATTTTGTTTGTTTTTTAGCCATGATGCTTTTACCCTATATACAATTTTATTAATTGGTGAATAAACAATTTCCTCATTATCATCCATTATATATACAAAACCATTTTTCCCAAAAGAAACATTGTTAATAATATCTTTAATAATATCTGTTTTAATATCAATAAGAATAACACCTTTTACCTCGCTATTATTTGGATCTCTAATAGCCTTAACGATAGATATTATATTTGCTCCATAGTTATTTTTTGTTGTAATATTTCTACCTATAGGCCTACTAATTAATCTTAATTCACCCATATGATTTATTGCATCCTTATACCACTTCTCATTAGTTAATGGGTCCCTGGCGATTCTATAAATTTCATTACTTACATAAAACCCATTATCATTAACAATAAGTATCCCTGCTATCTCTTTATGCTTTTCTGTATAATTTGTCAATATGTTCCTTACTTTTGTTTCAAGATCGACTCTTTTACTATCTAAACTATTTTTTATTTGTAATGATTCAACAACATTAGGATCTTTTGAAATATAATATATGATATCTTCCATACTTTTTATATGAAATTCTATATTGGTTTTAACTTGTCCAATCATTTGTGTAGTATGATTTTCAGCTTCATGTTCAACAGATTTTGTATATATAACATTCCCAAATAAACCTAAAATAGTAATTGGTAATAATACAACAGCAAAGAAATAGCACAATAATTTTACTCTTATCGTATAATTCCTGAATTTTTTAAGCAATTTGCTATCCCTCCCTATTAGGTATATGTATTATTATAGCAATATTTTCTAAAATGTGTAATATAATTTTCATATAGTATTACATAACATACAAGAACCTATTATTATAAGCTCTTTCATAAAAAAGCATCTTAATTTTTCTTAAACTAAAAAGGTCTTACAACAAATTTACTGTTATAAGACCTCTAACGTTATATTTAATTAGAATTTTATTTTATATTTTATAATCACTTCATTTAAGTGGTATTGCTAAATTATACGTATTTTTTGCATTCATAAATGAATCTGTTCCATCTGAAGTAGCCACAAATAAATGTGTTGCTTCATCACCATTAAATAGCAAAAACGGTCTATCCATATTACCCATAAGACGATTCTTTCCATCTTCCCATTTAAGATTTCTTGAGAATGCTTTATGACCTACTTTTAAACTCCAGTTTACTCCATCTACTGAACTAGCAAAAACTCCTGCACCTTTTTCTCCACATATGTTGCCATGCATATCTTTTGCAATCATACTATATCCTTTATCATTTCTCCATATAAAGGGGTCCTCAACATTATGTTCCTTTTCATCAAATAAAGGCTTATCTGTTAACGGTTTATAAGGTCCTTTATAATGAGGCGCATAAGCAACTCCAAGAGCCATGAGTCCATGTAATTCTCCATTATTATAAGGTGGATTTTTATAGTTTCGTGCCTTATAAACCAAAAGACAAGATCCATCTTCATTTATACAAGGTGCTGGATTAGAAATAAGATGATTATCAAATTTATCTGGCCTAGTGTTTAGAATAGGAGCATCAAGTCTCTCCCAAGGTCCAAAAACACTTTTTGAGGTAGCTATTCCAATCCTTTTATTTGATCTAGCAGAAATAAACCTATAATTATGTACATCAATATGTTCCCCAGGATAAACGTCATCAAAAGGATATGTTGTTCCCATATAAAATAATATATACTCATCTTTATATTTTGTTATGTGTGGGTTATGAACACTTCTACCATCCCAATACTGAGCGCCACGTGATGTTAATACTACTTCTTGAAAAACATAAGGCCCTTCAGGCGTTTTTGAAACAGCTCTTACTATTTCACTGGCAAGTCCCCACCCTGGATGCATGGGAAGATCTTTTTTCCAACGAGATGCAAACATATGATAATTTCCATCTTCTCCTAATATAACTGAACCACACCATACCCAATAGCCGTCCATAGAAAATCCACCTTTTAGTGGAATAGGTTCAAAATAATCTCCTAAATTACATTCATTTCTGTTCATGACATATTCTCTCCCTTTATCCTTTCAAACCTGAACTTGCAACCCCTTCAACAAAAAATCTTTGGAATGCAATAAAAATAACAAATACAGGTATTAGTGACACTACAGATGCCGCCATAATAAGACCATAATCTGCTGAATATTGAGAAATAAACATTCTTATACCCAATTGTATTGTTTTATTAGATTCAGAATTAAAGTAAATCATTGGACCCATAAAATCATTCCAAACTCCTACAAAACTAAATATAGTTAATGTAGATAACGCAGGTCTAGATAGCGGCAATATAATTCTAAAATAAATTCTATATTCATTCATCCCATCAATTCTTGCTGCTTCTAAAAGCTCATTTGGTATACTAAGATAAAATTGACGTATTAAAAACACACCAAAAGCTGTAAATGATTGTAGTAAAATAATACTTGTATGTGTATCAATAAGTCCGAATTTATTCATCATTGTATATTGTGGTAACATATATACTTGCCAAGGAATAGCAATAGTAGCTATATAAAATAAAAACAATACATTCCTTCCTTTGAACTCACATTTAGCAAATCCATAGGCAGCAAATGAACTTGTAAATAATTGAATTAATGTTATTATTACAGTTAGTTTTGTTGTATTCATTACAAATAATCCAAAAGGAATCTTAGTCCATATTGTTATGTAATTTTTCCATTGTGGATTTTTAGGAATCCATTGAATAGGTATACTAAATACATCCTTATCTAGTTTTAACGATGCTGATAACATCCATATTAAAGGAAGTAGTGTTAATATACATATAATAATAATTACAACATATAATATCGTTTTAGTCAACTTATTCATTTTATTCATAGTCAGACACCTTTCATTACATATAACTTACCCATTTCTTTTCAGCTCTAAATTGTATAATAGTAATTGTAGCTACCATAATAAATAATACTATTGATATAGCACTAGCTGAACCATAATCCCAAGCTAAAAAGGCTTTATCATAAATATAGTTAACAAGTAAGGTAGTACTCCTACCTGGTCCACCTTCAGTCATAATATAAACTAAATCAAATACCTTAAAACAGTTGATTATTAGCATCATTATTACAAAGAAAGTAGCTGGAGTTAGCATTGGAAGTGTTACATATCTAAATCTCTGCCAACTTGAGGCTCCATCAATTTTTGCAGCTTCATATAGTGAATTTGGTATGCCTTGTAAAGCTGCTAAATAAATGATCATATAATAACCCATGCCCTTCCATATACTTACTATAATAACAGCAGGCATAGCCCAATCTAGTGATGCTGTCCACCCTGGAGGGTTTGCAATTCCTATAAACCTTAAAAATTCGTTAATAGGTCCAAAATCTTTTTGAAATAACATATTCCATACGACAGCAACTGCAACAATAGATGCTACATAAGGGAAAAAAAGCGAAGACCGAAAAAAATTTAATCCTTTAATTTTTTTATTTAATAAAACAGCCAATAACAGTGATATTATTGCTGTTGTTGGTACCGTTAATAATGCATAGTAAATTGTATTAAAAAACGATATTTTAAATGTAGAATCACTTCCAAGATCTATAAAATTTTTAAATCCTACAAAAGTCATTGGTGTATAACCATCCCATTTCATGAAACTTAATCCAAAAGAAAAAATAACAGGAACCAAGATAAATATACAGAACCCAATAAAATTAGGTAATATAAATGATAAACCCACAATTGTATTTTTAGTATTTAAGCTCAATCCTTTTTTTGCTTTCATACTTTTCATAATTTTGCCTCCTATAAGTCATAGTCACCTATAAAAAGGTACTTTACTTAATTAAAACGTGTGCGTTTAATAAAATACCTTTTTACAAATGATTATTATCAAGAGAATTTCATAAAGAAATTCTCTTGTTTATATTAACACTTAATCATTAATTATTTCTGATACACGTTCCTTCATTTTGTTAAGACCTTCTTCAATAGTTGTTTCTCCAAACATAATCAATCCATGTTCTTCATCAAGAACTTTATTAACTTCTAGTACATGAGCAGCAATCGGTCTATCAAGTTCTATATTTTTCACCGATAGTGCTTCTGCTACACCTTGTGGCATTCCATCTGCATCAGCAACATTTGCCAAAGCTTCCTCTGTTAATATTGAAGGTATTACTCCTTGTGTTGAAAGATATGCTGCAGCATTCTCATTAGTAGCAAATTGTATAAATTTCCAAGCAGCATCTTTATTCTTACTCTGTGCATTCATTGCAATAGGAGTTGTAGCCCCTACTGTATAACCCGCTTCTATACTTTTATCATGTGGAAGTGTAGCAACTCCCCAATTAATATTAGTTTCACCTTGTGATTTCCTAAGAATAATTGTATTCATAAACCATGATCCCATTGGCATCATACCAACTTGTCCATTAAGAAATGGTCCTGAATAATGGATGTTAGATGTTTTAAGTGTTGCATAATCCATAGCTGATTTATCGTCATTTTGCATTTTCAATGCTCTTTCATAATATGGTATCATAAATGAGTAATCATCAGATATTACTGTATTCTTGCCTTCTTGTATTGCCCAGTTTTGTACACAATCCTTCCAAGTATGTGTTAATGCTCCATATTTTTTATTAGCTCCTTCACCATCTGTAATTCTTGCAGCCACTTCAGCATATTCATCCCAAGTCATATCATTTGTTGGGTATGGTTCATTCGCTGCATCAAATATATCTTTATTGTAATAAAGAACATAATAATCTGTTCTGTATGGTAACCCATAAGTACCACCATCAAATTGGAAGTTACTAGCTAGACCATTATATTTTTTAAGATCTATATTATTTTCTTTAATTTTAGAAGTTAAATCGTATAGCTGACCTTTTTTATACATTGAAAGTGTTGTATCAGCATCTTTAATATAAAATACATCTAAATCAGAACCACCATTTAACATAATAGAAAGCTTATTTGTATATTCTGTTGACGCAACATCAATATACTCTACTTTAATATTTGGATATTTTTCTGTAAACTTGGCAGCAAGATCATTGCCTATCTCTGTACTACTATTATCCCAAACTGCAACTTTAAGTTCTATTTGTTTTTCTGTAGCTGCCTTTTTTGTTTGACCACTATCTGCTGTTTTTTCATTATTAGTTTCAGTTTTTTCTTTTGATGAACAACCTGAAAATAAAGCTACAACAACAATCATACATAAGAGTACTACATTAATTCTTTTTTTCATTTAAAACCCTCCATTTTTTTAAACTTAAATTAATTTGTGTAATATTACTATACTAGATTAAATCTTGTAAGTGAACTTATAATTTCGTGATAATATAATTAAATTTTATACTTCTGATAAATATCACTAATACTTTTTTTAAGTTATAATATTATTTTTAGATATAATGCAGTTTAAGTTGAAATGCATTTCTTTAGATAGTATAATTTATATGCATATTAACTAACTAGAAAGGGTGTAATAACAATCATGTTAAACATAAATACTAAAAGCATAAAAGCCAAAATAGTATTATATTCAACTTTTAGTCTCCTTGTAATAGGTACTCTTTCAAACATTGTTATATATCAATTTTTTAATAAAATATTATCTCATAAAATGGATGTAATTGATAATATGAATATTAGCAATGTATCCTCTCAAATAGATATTCGTCTTTCTAATCTAAATGATTTAACACTACTTATAACAAACAACACATTAATTCAAAACATAATAGGCTATGAAAATTCAGATAGTTCCTTATTAAAATCAAGTGGTATTGAAGCACAAAATATCTTAACTAATTATATCGACTCATCCATTGTTAGCCAATATGTAAAAAAAGCTATGATATTCAATGAATCAGGATTTATAATAGAGTCAATTGGTAAAGAAAGCGGTTATTTAAATGATTATATAAACATAACCACTAGTGAAAATTTTAAGTTAATGAAACAAAATCCTCAAGAACTATATCAAATTATTTCTAAACCTGTTGTATCTTCCGGTAATTTATGTATGCCCATTTTAAAACCTATATATAGCCTAAGCAATAAATATATTAAAGGTTGGATTTATATGGAGATTGATCTAAGAATAATTAATGATATATTAGATTCTTATAAATCATATACAAATTTATTTATAACAACTAAAAATAATAACATTATACATTCAGATAATTACTATGATATTGATTATGCTAGTATCATTAAAACTAAGAAGAATCGTTATAAAGAATATATAATTAAATGTTATAATGTAGATAAATATGATTGGAACATATATACAGTTGAAAAACTTATTAACTCAAATATGGAAACTAAAAATATTTTATTGGTTTTTTATATAACAGTAGGAATATCTCTAGTAGCTGGTTTTATTATATTTATGGGTGCATCAAATATTATAACAAGGCCTATTAAATTACTTAAAATACGTATTAAAAAAATCTCATCAAAAGATTTTTCTTATGATTATGAAACTGAAAATCTTCATGGTGAGATCGGTGAGATTGGTCACGTCATAAATGAAATGGCTAGTGATATAGAAAAATTATTAGAGCAATCTATTGAGATTACAAATGAAAAGAAAAACTTTGAAATTGCTATGTTACAATCTCAAGTTAATCCACATTTTTTATATAACACCTTAAATTCAATACATTGGATGGCAACTTTACAGAAAAATACAGGTATCTGTAAACTTGTTGATGCTTTAACAAATTTATTAAAAAACATGTCTAAATCTTTTTGCGATAAAGTTACTCTAGAAGAAGAACTACGACTTTTAGATGATTATTTAACCATTCAATCTATAAGGTATATGGAAAGCTTTGAGTTTGTAAATAATATAGACACTTCTCTATATAATAAAAAAATAGTTAAAATGACATTACAACCTTTAGTGGAAAATGCAATTTTCCATGGTATTGAGCCTAAAGGGAAATTTGGAACAATTACACTAGATAGTCAAATAACGAATAATTGCCTCTTAATCACTGTAACAGATGATGGTATTGGCATGACCAAAGAAGATATTTTAAAATTAACAAGTCAAAAAAAAGAAATCAATAAGGGCTCAATAAACGGAATTGGTTATTACAATGTAAATTCAAGACTTAAATTAATCTATGGTGATAACTATGGATTGAGTATAAAAAGCAAAGTTTCTAAGTATACAACTATAACTATTAAGATACCAATTGAGGAGTAAACATATGGATAAACAATTACCTTATAAAGTATTACTTGTAGATGATGAACTTATAATCTTGTCTGGATTAAAATTCTTAATTAATTGGGAAGATATTGGCTGTGAAATAATTGATACTGCGAATAATGGACAAGAAGCTTTAAAAATCATAAAAGAACAATCTCCTGATATTGTAATCTGTGACATTAATATGCCTGTATTTGATGGTTTAGAAGTTCTAAAACAATCAAATAAGCTTGGTATTAATGCAGTATTTATTATGCTTACAAACCATCAAGATTTTCATCTAGCACAACAAGCACTTAAAAATAAAGCTGTTGATTATATAGTAAAAACTAATTTACAACCAGAACTTTTTATAAAATCAATTGAAAATGCACAAAATGAACTAAATAAAAGAAAAAAAATAAATAAAATTGATTTTGTAGAAAATTACATTCATAAAAATAAAAAAGTACTTGTAAAAAACAGTTTATTAAATATTCTAAATAGTAATTCTAATAATGATCACCATTTAGATGAACAATTTAAAATATGTGAATCTGCATGCATTTTTGAGTCATACTCTATTATGCAAATTTACATCCACACTCCTGATATCGTTAACATCAATTTATTTACTGCAGAAGAAAAAAATAAACTAATGGAGTGTGAAAAAGATATTATTAATAAAATTTTCAAGAATTTCTTTGAAGATTATATTATATTGGATTATGATAGTAGTTCTGTACTTATATTTGTTTCTAATTATCCAAATATTGATAAACAATATATAAAGCAATTATATAGAAAAATATATGCAACTTCGAAGAATATTTTAGAAACATCTGTTGATATTCTTATGACCCAAGTTTTTGATAAAAGTAATAATATATACTTATGTATTGAACAACTAAAGCAGATAAATAATTTCTATTATTACAATAATACAGATATTGTATTTTATGATGAAATAGACCAAGAACTTTATAATGACAGTTTTGATATATCAAATATAATTAATGAATTAAGTAAAGCATTAACTAGTTATAATACAGAAAATATTGATTTTGTATTTGAAAAGCTTATAGCTCTTTTAATTACTTCAAAACCTAAAAAGCAAAATGCTATAAATTGTTGTATTAGAATATACAACTATATTATCGCTACTTTACAATCCCTTGATAACCCAAAAGCTTTTAATGAAAGTTTTAGTAATAGTTCTAATACAATTAATCAATTAATGTCTAGTGGTACATTTGAAGATGCTATAGTATGGCTTAAACAATTAAATACTACTATTAATAATTACAATCTATTAGTTACTTCAAAGAGCAACAATCTAATAGACCATGCTAAAGAATTTATACTTGAACATATTGATACTAAACTTACATTAAATTCTGTAGCTAATTATCTAAACATTACACCAAGTTACTTATCATATCTTTTTAAAAAAGAGTGTAACCGTAACTTTGTAGATTACACCAATCAACTAAAAATCGATAAAGCTTGTAAGTTGTTAAATGAGAAGCAACACTTAATATATGAAATAGCTTATATGCTAGGATTTGACAATGCATACTACTTTTCAAAAATCTTTAAAAAATATAAGGGTATTACACCTAAAGAATATTTACAAAAGACAAAAAGCTAAGCATAATGTACAGTAACATAATACAAATGATATTCTTTCACTTTTGTTAAACATAAATCATATGATATTGTAAAGTAGAAAAAGGAATGAGTATTATAAAAAGAATTTATGACCCATATTCAGCTCCTTACTGGGATGATATGTACAATCCACCAGATATATATAACGTCTACGAACCATATCCATCTCCTTATTGGGTTAATAAACAAATGTATAACTCTGAAATTAGAAGACGACCCTTTACCAAATTTATGGATTACGGACCAGAGCCCTATGTAATTGATATTGATGAAGCTACTAGGGAAAACAATACTTTTCGTAGCGCTATATGGACAGGTGAAAATCTACAGGTTACCTTAATGAGCATCGATGTTGGTGATGACATAGGTTTAGAAGTTCATCCTACAGGCGATCAATTCATACGTATAGAAGAAGGCCAAGGACTTGTTAAAATGGGTGATAGTAAAGATAAGTTATTTTTCCAAGAAGAAGTCTTTGATGACTTTGCAGTTATGATACCTGCTGGAACATGGCATAATATAGTTAATACTGGAGATATTCCACTTAAATTGTACGCTATCTATGCACCACCAGAGCATCCTCGTGGTACAGTTCATCAAACTAAAGCAGATGCTGAAGCTGATGAAGCATAAACATGCCAATCAGCTCCCTACCACATATTTCTAATATATAAATATATAGTGAGTTCCTAGAAAGTTATTTTTAGAAAGGTGGCAAGTAATGATATTTGCCATCCATTATTATGTTCAAATCTTTTTATAAACCCGGAACTTCTTTTCTTCATATTACGTCAAATAAATATACCAAAAAAACAAGCAGAATAACTCATGCATACGAGAAGGGAAATGATAAAATGATTAAAAAGGTTGTTGTAATTTTAAGTTTAGGAGTTATAGTAACTGGAACTATAGTTGGAGCCACCAGTCTATCCAATAAGGAACAAATAATCGACCATGGGGGACTCTATGGCGATGACAGTGAAGTAATTTATCCTGATAATACAGAAAATTTCATTGAATGTGAGTAAATAAGTAATAAAGGACTGTAATTTCTGCAGTCCTTCTACTAACCTACGTTAATAAGTCACTACAGTCTTTTACATAAAATATTCTTAACTCGTGTAAAGCTCTTGTCATACATACATATAACAACATTCCATCTAATTTATTCATCTTATAATGATTTTCTCCTGCATCTGGAATGATAACACAATCGAATTCTAATCCTTTTGCTAGGTAAGAGGGTAACAATACTATCTGATGACTGTACTTAGAATCTCTATCCTTTAACCATTGAACATGGATTCCATTATTGGTTATTTGACGATAAATATTTTCACACTGTTGATTATTTTTACATATGATTGCGATAGAATTATGCTCTTTGACCCATTTATTCATTTCTAGGACAATACAATCCACTATTTCTTTGTAACTATTTTTTTTAACTTTTTCAACCTCTAATCCATGTCTGAGCACTGGATATGCTGGAATAATATTTTCATCATCTACTTTTTTAATTACTTGATTTGCAGCGTTCATAATCTCTACTGTAGTACGATAACTCTGCTGTAAATTTTTTATCTGGCATTGACCTTGGAATACTTGATGTTGCACATGTTTCCAATTAGTAGTTCCTCGATGATAATTAATACCTTGAGCAATATCACCAAGTATTGTGAACGTAGCTTCTTTCATGATAGCCTTTAATACATAGAATTGAAAAACACCAAAATCTTGCCCTTCATCAATTACAACGTGTTGAATATTGGTTATATCCTGAACACCTTTTAATCGATGTTGCAAATACATGAGAGCCGGCAAATCCTCTATTTCCACTATCTTCTTCTTTCGAATATTATTGGACATTTCTCGAAATGAATCCATTAGAGACTCTTCATCTTCTATAAGCTTTTTGATTAATTTTTCTTCCATTAAAAATTGTGCGTAATAGTTGAGTATTGATTTTTTAGGCTCTCTCAGATACACATTCATCTGTTTTGTAAAATTCTTCTTCATATTTTTCACTCGTAGCTGCTGCTCCAAATGATTTTTTTTCACTTCTTCATTGTAATCAAACCTATTTATTTCATTCTTTTGAAGATTCATCTGCTTCATATTTATCATGTCATAGATATTGTCTTCTATATCACTTTTATTATTTTCGAACCTGGAAGTCATTAACCTTTTAATTAGCTTTATGCTTTTTAACACAGAATATCTTTTATGGTTCTCATAAAACATTTCAGCTAATTGGCTTGCTTCTATTAACTGAACACCCTCAAAAATAAAATCATCTGTAGGAAGTATTTCTGTAATAATTCCATTAACATATTGATTTAGCATTTCTTTATACATTAGATTTGTTTTTATTTTGGATATGGTTCTTAAGGACTTTAACAATTCATGATTACTGTTATTGTTAATCATTCTCTTTAATTTATCATCATTTTCACGGATATCAAAAGGTTCTGGAACTATATTTTTTGTTAGAATTTCCATAGTGGTTTGTTCAACATCCTCAACACCTAGCTCCGGAAGCATATCTTCTATATATTGTAAAAATAGTTTGTTGGGTGCAATGATCATAAAATCATGTGCTTTATATCTATGTTTATACGTATAGATTAAATAGGCAATTCGATGTAGTGCAATGGTTGTCTTTCCACTTCCCGCAACCCCTTGTATAATAAGGGATTTCATTAAATCCGCTCGAATAATTTCATTTTGTTCTGCTTGAATTGTCGATACTATATCTTTTAATTTTGTATCCTTCTTATCCTCTAATGCTTCTAAAAGCATTTCATCGATTGCTGATACATCAACATCTGTTATTTTTTCTAGATATCCATTGTGGATTTTATAGTTTCTTTTTATTAATAACTCGCCATCAATGATACCTGCTGGACAATGATAATCCACATTTCCAAGATTCCCGTCATAATACAATGTAGAGATAGGCGCTCTCCAATCTGTTATAATCATAACGCCATCATTCTCACTTTCATAATCCATAATCGATACTTTTCCTATATAAATCTTTTCTATTTTCTCTTGATTATTTTCTCTAAAATCAATCCTTCCGAAATAGGGATTATGAGTAGTAATATTAAGCTTTTTCATTCTCTGGTTATCCATATGTATCATATCTGGAATAACATCCTCATTTAAGTTGGCATAGCTTTTATTACTTAGCAATTCTATTTCTTCTACAATTATTTTTTTGACATTTTCTAGTTTTTCCTTTTCTTCCTTGTAGTCTTTATGCATTTTAGCTTCCATATCTTTTACCTCCATATTTTTTCCATTCGAATGTATCTCTATTTTATCGAAAACAAAAAAAATTACTAGACTTATAATTTGATTTATGGTAAACTATTGAATGCAAGATTACCTAATTTTACTAATTGGATTAGTTATGAATTGTACTATATTGAAGTACATTACATTTACGTATTAATAAAAAAGCCCTGTACAATATGTTTTTATATTGTCTTGGCTTTATTTTATTTCAATTTTTTATTAAGTTCCGAGTATTTGTTAGTTGAATTCTTTGTATTAATTACAATCCAATTCATTGAGCTAACCAGTGCATTGACGTGAAGCAGAAGCAAAGAGTAACTGGTTCTACAACAAAGAGTACCTTGAATCCGAGGAATTACGCTTGAATAGAAGAGAGTCTAGTTTCACAATGTTTTTTTGTGAGAAAATTTGCACAAAACCATAATACCCTTTGTGAAATTGTGGTACAATATCTTTATCGCAATTGATTTAATCCGAATATATTTAATCATATAGTATTAGGTAAAAATATTTATGAGGTGGTAATATGAGCTTTATAAACAAAGATGAAAAAAGAAAAATTGATAAAGAGCGGAGAGAGAGGGATTTGAACCCTCGGTACGGTTTTCGCCGTACAATGGTTTTCGAGACCACCACCTTAAGCCACTCGGACATCTCTCCAAAAATAACATTAGTATATTATACCACTAAAACCAAAAACTGTTAAGTAAAATATAAATTTTTTTAGCTGGGAGAGTAAAATAATTATACTTCCCCAGCCAATATTATAGAACTAAATTTTGGTAATCTCAACCTTATCTTCCCATTCTCCACACAATATTTTTTTCTCTTAGTCGAATATTTTCTTTCTGTTGTAATCATAATTCTTTCCATAGTATCAGAATCTGTTACCCCTAATTCCCATACAGGTACATCAATATATTTTGATTCTTGATTATTATTAATTAAAATGACTAGTTTCCCTTTATCATCGAATCTACCATAACTAATAATGCCCCACTCACCATGTAAATACTTTAGTGATCCTGTTTTTAAGGCAGAATATTTTTTGTGAATTTTTATTATTTCTTTATGAAATTGTAGCAATTCCATGTCCTCTTTACCCCAAGGATAAGTCCTTCTATTATCTGGATCAGTCCAGCCACAAACTCCAGCTTCATCACCATAATAAAGAGTTGGCGCTCCAGGCCAAGTCATCTGTATTACAACAGCCTCTCTCATTATACCTTTATTAATACCTTCATTAGCTTTTTCAGGTCCAAGATTATTAGTTCTTCCTACCATCTTATTAGTTCTAGTTAAAAATCTGGAATGATCATGATTCGATAATTGATTCATTGCAGTTAAACTTGATCCAATAAAAAAACTTTGCATATTATGAGTCATAGCATCAAAAAAAGCGTGATAATTTCCTAAAAGTTCAGCTCTATACTCATCACTATGTTTTTCAAGTCCTGTCAAAAACCATGTTACAGGTTCCATAAATGCATCATAATTCATAATAGTATCCCACTGGTCACCCATAAGCCAGTCTCTTGAATTATCATAATGCTCTGCTAATATTAAAGCATGGTTATTTACTGATTTTACACATTTCCTAAAATCTCTCCAAAATTTATGATTAAATTCCTTTGAATATCCTAAGTCAGCGGCTACATCTAATCTCCATCCATCAGCATTATAAGGTAAACTTACCCATTTTTTAGCAATCTCCATTATATAGTTATATAACTCTTTAGATCCTTCATAATTAAGTTTAGGTAGCGTCTCATAACCCCACCAACCATCATAATTAGGATTATCAGGCCAACTATTATCACAATGAAAATGAAAAAAATCCTTATAGGGACTATCTACCGATTCATATGCACCTATATCGTATGAATCTTGATTTTTGTATAATTTTTCTCTATCTAACCATTTGTTAAAAGAACCACAGTGATTAAAAACACCATCTAATATAATCTTCATATCACGTGAATGCACTTCATTAATCAACTTTTGTAATAATTTATTACTTTGCTCTAAATTCTCTTTATTAGTAGCTCTCATAATATATTTAGTAGCATATTCATTATAAGGATTATCTTCACTAAGTACTTCCCCGCCGTCATTTAGTATAACACCAAAATGAGGATCTACATAATCATAATCTTGAGAATCGTATTTATGATTTGACGGTGATACAAATATTGGATTTAGATAAATTGCATCAATACCTAGCTCTTTTAAATAATCTAATTTATCTATAATCCCTTGAATATCTCCCCCATAAAAATCCCTTACACTATCAGGATCTGGATATTCTTCCCAATTTTTTATATTTCTTGTCAATTTCCCTACGTACATATATTCCCTATCCACAACATCATTTGTCTTATCCCCATTATAAAAACGATCCACGAATATTTGGTAAAATATAGCTCCTTTTGCCCAATCTGGGGTTTTAAAACCTGGAGAAATTTTATAATTAAAATAGGAATTAGGTTCACGACTAACACCTTTTTTATTATAATAACATTTAAACTTGCCTATGTTTATTTCAAAACAATACTCAACTATTTCATTTGAAAGTTGTATATCACCACAATAATAATCAAATAATTCATCTGCTTTTTCTTTTATCATCTTTATTCTATTTTCATTATAAATCACAAAGGCATTATCTATATTATCTTTTTTTGTTCTAAGTCTAACTTTAATGAGTTCATTAATATCTGGCTCAGAAGGAATTCTATATTCAGATGTGCCATCACTAAAAAGTGCTCTTTCATCAAGAATTGGCTTGTTCTTTTCTGCATATAATAATAGTTTTTGTGTAAAAGTTAACTCTTTTAGTCTTTTATGTAGCTTCATTTTATATAGATGCCTCCTAATAGTTGAATTTAGTTTTAATTACTTGAGTTACTTATCTTTTACAATATCATATCCCCAATTGTATAAATGATTAATTCTATTATTATATCTAGTAAATGCTTCACTTTTAGACGAATAAACGTCTGTATTAATATAAATTACTACATTATTTTTTCTATCATTGCCAACTTCAATTACTTTTTTATTATTAGCATTTAATATTAACTTTATAATTATATTTCTTTTACACAGACAACTTCTATAGCAAGTTCTCATAACTATCACCTCAATACACTATATTCCTAATTAATATAGGATATACAATAAGAATATATCATAAAATATATTTAAGATTATTCCCATAATTTAATAGTTTTTTACACCACAAAAGCGACTATGTCGCTATAAGCACAAAAAAAACAGCCTACCGATCGGCTGTTTTTTCATTTAAGGAGAAGGTATTTGTTCTTATGGGGTGTAGCAAAAACTTTATTATTTATATATATTGTATTGGGGGGTTTTACAATAATAATTATAGCATTTACATTAAAATAAGTCTGCATAAACATTAAGAAATTTCTCAACTTTAATTAGTAGTTTTCAACAACAAAAACAATTATTACATTTTATACTATTTAATTATAAACAAAAAAACTATTTCAAATCAGCTTGTTTTTGCACGCAGTCAAAATAGAACCTAAATTTATATTTTTTTATATAAATCTTTTTCAAAAATCTCCCTTACTTCTTCTATCTTATTTGTAACTCCAAGTACAATCATTAATTTTACCCTTGCCTTTTGTCCTGATAAATTATCCCCAAGTATAACTCCCATATCTCTTAGTTCCTTTCCTCCACCTTTATATCCATAAGAATCAAGAACTCTACCTTTAACACATCTTGAAACTATAACTACTGGAATACCAAGCCCAATCGCTCTATAAATACCTTCTACCATAGCAGGAGGTACATTCCCTCTTCCTAAAGCCTCTATGACTATACCTTTGTATCCATTATCAATTAAATAATTAATAAATTCTGAATCAAGTCCAGCTACTGCTTTAATAAGGCCAACTTTATTTTCAATTTTATTAGTTGTTATTTTTATTCCATCTTTTCTGTCTCTATAATAAATAACTTGATCTGAATCAACAATTCCAAGAGGACCAAAATCCATACTTTGAAATGTATCAAGACTTAATGTATGAGTTTTAGTTACTTCAGCTGCTGAATTTACTTGATTATTCATAACCACTAAAACACCTTTATTCTTAGATGCTTTAGAGCAAACAGTACATATAGAAGCCGATAGATTAGCCGGCCCATCATATCCAAGTTCAGAACCATTCCTCATTGATCCAGTAACAACAACTGGTTTTTCTGAATTAATAGCTAAGTCTAGAAAATAAGCTGTTTCCTCTAGAGTATCAGTACCATGGGTAATTACCACACCTTCAATGTCATCCCTATCTAATAATCCTTCAGTAACTTTTGATAATTCAAGCATCATGCTAGGTAACATATGAGGTCCTGGATAGGAACCAAAATGTATAACTTCTACATCTGTCATTTTTTCAATTCCTGATACTTTAGATATAATTTCTTCATCCGAAAGAGCAGGTATCGCTGCCTTTAATCTCTCATCAACCATCATAGAGATGGTTCCCCCTGTAAAAATAATAGCTACTTTTTTCATCTAATATCACGTCCTTTCAATATCATCCCAGAAATTTTCTACTTTTTCTTTTAATAATTTATTCGACGATAAATATACACCATGATTCCATTCCTTTGGAAAAATATTTTTATAATAATAGTTGCCAAATCTTTTATCAATTAAAACAACTATTCCTTTGTCATCATTAGTTCTTATAACTCTACCTGCAGCTTGCATAACTTTATTCATTCCGGGATAAATGTATGCATATTCAAATCCATTATTTGACCTCTTGTCAAAGTAATTTTTTATAAGATCTCTTTCATTACATATAGATGGTAGGCCTACTCCTACAATTATAGCACCACTAAGTTTTTCTCCCGTTAGATCAATACCCTCACCAAACATTCCTCCCAGAACGGCAAACACAACTAATGAATCATCTCTTTTATAATGAAATTCTTTTATAAAATCTTCTTTTTCCTTTTCTGATAGACCTCTTTCTTGCTTCATTACCTGAATATCATCATTAAAGTCTGATTGTACAAAAACATTATATATATCATCCATATATTTATAGGATGGGAAAAAGATAATATAATTTCCTTTTTTACATTTAACGGCATAATTAATTGATTCTACAACCTTATTATAAGTCTTTTCTCTGTCATTATATTTTGTTGAAATGTTATTATTAACTAATAAGCAAAGATTATTTTTATCAAAAGGCGACTCTAAAGATACACCATAACTTTTTTCATTTCCTCCTAGTATTTTTACAAAATAATCCATAGGAGTTAATGTAGCTGAAAAAAGTATAACAGATTTTGCATTATTCATGTAGTCTTTTAAATTCCCAGAAGGATCTAAACAAAATATCTTCATCTTAAAATCGCTTTTGTTTTTTTCATAATAAGTAATATACTTTTCATCATAAAGCTCAGTTTTCTTTATAAAATCGTAACTATCAAAATAAAACTCTAATAATTCATCCATATGCTCCCATTCAACCAAATCTACAAACCGTTTTTCTATTCTATGAATAATACCTCTTAACACATCCGCAAAGTTTTCTGGATAATATTTTTCTATAAAAAAGTCTCCTTTATCTTCACATATATGTCTTTTTTCTATCATAAACCTATTTAATTTATTAAAATATCTATACATACTCTTATCTATAGATTTAACCATTTTTTTTAATTTCAAGATATTACTTTTATAAATATTTGCTGAATACATTTCTCTAGCTCTATCTACTAAATTATGTGCTTCATCAATAAGAAATATATAACTACCATTCCCTTCAACAAAAAATCTTTTTAAAACACTACTAGGATCAAATGCATAATTATAATCACAAATAATACAATCACTAAAAAGTGCTAAATCAAGGGATAATTCATATGGACAAACTTTATATTTCATAGCGTATTGTACTATTACTTCTCTACAATAGTCATTTTCTACAAGCATTAACTCTTTAAGAGCATCATTAACTCTATCGAAATGACCTTTTGCATATTCACAATACTGACCATCACATTTTTTGCTATCATTTAAACATATTTTATCTTTAGCTGTAATTACAACTCTTTTAATGTTAAGTCCATTACTTTCAAGTAATTTTAATGCATTTTGTGCAACATCTCGACCTATTGTTTTGGCTGTTAAATAAAATATTTTTGAATTTCTTTTGCTCATAGATTTTATAGCTGGAAACAATGTACCCATTGTTTTTCCTATACCAGTAGGAGCTCTAGCAAATAATTTTTCATCTTCAATGATAACTTTATAGACACTAGCCATAAATCTCCTTTGCCCTTTTCGGTATTTATCAAATGGAAATTTTAATATATCAATACTTATATCTCTTAATTCTTTATATTCAACTATAATCTTAGCAAACTCTAGATACTTTCTAACTATTATATAATAAAATTCTTCTAATTCCTTGATGGTTAATTTTTCTTGAAATTGTTTTATATCATAATTTCCAAGTTCTACATATGTTAGTTGTACAATTAGACTTTCCATATTATTTTGTTTACCATAAATATAAGCATACATTTTACATTGCGCTATATGTAATTCATTGTACTCTTTAATAGTATTTATAGATTTTGATACAGATTTTATTTCATCAATTATAATAATATCTTCATGAATAATTCCATCAATTCGTCCATTTATTGTTAAACTTATATTATCAATTATAATATTGTCCTTAACAGTAACTTCCGCTTCATAGAAATCATATTCTTTGCCAAATCTCTTTTGAATTTTTTGGTGCGCTTTAATTCCATCTACTGCTCTATTTGCTGATAAAAAAATTGAACTAATATCACCTGATCTTAAAACAAACTCTATTAGTTCTCTTACTGATATACTAATTTTGTTTATTGACATAATTATACCTCATTTTGTTTGTTAACTTATGGGCTGACAAGCTACTTTATTATTATATCAAATATTTCAATAGTATTGTATAATTAGTTATGTAAGTAATCGCAAAACTACATTCAGTTAACTAGGTTATATGATTTGAAAAAGGAGATGTTTATTATTAAAATACTTGTTGATGGGGATGCTTGTCCTGTTAAAAACATTATAATAAAAGTTGCAAAAGAATATAAAATATCTGTTGATATATTTATAGATTCATCACATATTTACGAAAATGATTATTGTAATATCATTACAATTGGAAAAGGAAAAGATGCTGTAGATTTTGCTCTAATTAACAAAACAAATAAAAATGATATCATTATAACCGCTGATTACGGAGTAGCAACTATGGCTATAAGCAAAAATGCCTCTGCAATCCATCCTAACGGCTTTATTTATACTAATGACAATATAAATAGACTTCTCATGGAAAGACACTTATCTGGACAAGCTAGACGTGCTAAAAAAAGGTATTCCAAGATAAAAAAAAGAACTACCGATCAAGATATAAAGTTTGAAAACACTTTTAGAAAACTTATAATAGATACTTTAAACCATGAAAATTGAAGTTATGGCGTTGTTCCGTAAATGCCATCTCTTTAATATTTTTTTACGGATATTAGTTCTGATAAGATGCTTTAGGTGTTGCTCTCAATGAGCCCAGCGGAGATGGTATAGGGTAATATGGAGCAGTGAGCCATGGACGGCGAACTCAGCTGTTTAAACACGGACGTTTAATCTGCTGACGGAATATTACCCTATACCATCTCCGCGGAAGTTTGGTAAAAAAAGTCCACTGAAAGCCTTAGCCCTCAGTGGTCCTTTAAATCTTTTATTTATCTTCTAAAGGTTTTTCTTCTGGAGCTACAACCGCTCCTTTCATTACATCATGACCTTTTTCATATTTCTTATCAAATAAAGCAGCAAATTCTTCTCCATTTATCTTTTCTTTTTCAAATAATAATTCTACTGTTTTATGCATAACATCAATGTTTTCATTTAATAATCTGATAGCTTCACTATAAGCATTATCTACAATACGTTTAATTTCACTATCAATAAGACCTGCAATATTTTCTCCATAGTTTCTAGTATGACCCCAATCACGACCAATAAATACCTCATCATTGTCATTTCCAAATTGCATTGGACCAATTACATCACTCATACCAAATTTAACAACCATATTTCTAGCAGTTGAAGTAACTTTTTGTAAGTCACCATATGCACCTGTTGTTATATCACCAAAAATAATTTGCTCTGCAGCTCTACCACCTAATGAAACTATAATATCTTGTTCCATTTCATTTTTACTTTGATAAGTATCATCTTTTTCAGGTAAAGGCATAGTATAACCACCAGCGTATCCTGTTGGTATTATTGAAATACTATGAACAGGATCCATTAATGGTAACACATGAAATAGTATTGCATGACCTGCTTCATGGTATGCTGTAATTTTCTTTTCTCTTTCGGTCATTACTCTACTTTTCTTCTCTGTACCTACTCCTATTTTAATAAATGCTTTTTGAATATCTTGTTGTTCAATTATTTTTTTGCTTTCTCTTGCTGCATAAATTGAAGCTTCATTTAATAGATTTTCCAAATCAGCTCCTGTAAATCCAACAGTAGTTTTTGCTACAACTTTTAGATCTACATTATCAGAAAGTGGTTTTCCTTTTGCATGTACTTTTAATATTTCTTCTCTACCTTTAACATCTGGTCTTCCAACAACAACTTTTCTATCAAATCTACCTGGACGAAGTAATGCAGGGTCTAATATATCTGCTCTGTTAGTTGCCGCAACGACAATAACACCTTCGTTAACTCCAAATCCATCCATTTCTACAAGTAATTGGTTAAGTGTTTGTTCTCTTTCATCATGTCCACCACCAAGACCTGCTCCTCTTTTCCTACCTACTGCATCAATCTCATCAATAAATACTATACATGGAGCATTTTTCTTAGCTTGATCAAATAAATCTCTTACTCTAGATGCACCAACACCAACAAACATTTCTACGAAGTCAGAACCTGATATACTAAAGAAAGGTACTCCAGCTTCACCAGCAACTGCTTTTGCAAGTAACGTTTTTCCTGTACCTGGAGGTCCTACCAATAAAACACCTTTTGGTATTCTAGCACCAAGTTCCACAAATTTACGTGGACTTTTTAGAAATTCTACTACCTCTTCTAATTCTTCTTTTTCTTCTTCAAGTCCAGCTACGTTCTTGAAAGTTACTTTTTTATTTTCATCTACTACCATTTTTGCTTTACTTTTACCAAATGACATTACACGATTTCCACCGCCGCCACCTTGCGCTTGATTCATAATAAATATCAGTAGAAAAACAACTGGAATAAGCACTATTAATGACGGAAGTATTTGTACAAACCAACTAGGTCTTACAATGTCATGTACAATATAGTCCTTACCAAGTTCATCCATTTTTTCTTCGAATCTAGAAGTATTAGTTATAGGGAAGCTTTTTGTTTCCGTATTCTCAAAATAAAGCTTAACTACTCCTGTAGGTATTTCCATATTTTGTTTGATTTCAATTCTAACTACTTGGTCAATTTCATTCATGAAATCTTGATATCCATAATTACCTTTTAAATTTTCATATTTATTACTTGTGATAAAAACTGTTATAAGCAAAACTAAAAGTAAAAGCGCATAAAAACTAAATCCTTTAATATTCTTTTTCATGTGCTTGCCTCCTTTCCTATTAACCCTTTAAATGTAATATTATACTTTCATAACTCCAATGTAAGGTAAATTACGATATTTTTGCATATAATCAAGACCATATCCAAGAACAAACTCATCAGGAATTACAAATCCTGTATAATCAACTTGTACATCTATTACCCTTCTATCTGGTTTATCTAATAATGTACAGATTTTTATGCTATTTGGATTTCTGTCTTTTAATATATTAATCAAGTAATTAAGAGTTCTACCAGAATCTATAATATCTTCTACAATTATAACATCTTTTCCCTCTATTGATTCATCGAGGTCTTTTATAATTTTTACAACTCCACTACTTGATGATTCATTCCCATAACTTGAAACAGCCATAAAATCCATACTAACTGGTATATTAGTGATTTTTTTTGATAAATCAACCATAAACATTACTCCACCTTTTAGTACACAAATTAGGTGAACTTCCTTTTTATCACTATACTCTTCAGATATTTGTTTACCTAATTCCTCTATTCTTTCATTTAACTTTTCGGCAGATATTAATGTTTCTATTTTATGCATCATAATCCTCCTCTAATAATATCTCACTTCTAGTATATTTTTTGTAGAAGTAGTCACTTTATATTCTTCACTTATCCTATATCCAATGATCCAAATAATATTTTGTCCATCAGCTAAAAGCGGAATTGTATCTCGGTCTTCTTTTGGAATCTTACAGTCAATATAAAATTTTTTTAATTTCTTAGTTCCATTTATTCCTTTAATAGCAATTATGTCGCCACTTTCCCTACTTCTAACTTTCAAATTATATTTTATTTTATCATAATCAAACCATTTCGTATATAAATTTTTAGGAATATTATTTTTTTTGTCTTTTATAAGTTTAAATTCTATATGTTTATCTAACTCATTTATATATATTGGAGATAAATCTTTAATTTCATAATCAATAAGTTTATCTTTATTTTCTCCCAAAAACTTTATAACAATACTGTTATAAGTTTTTTTTGCAATTAAACCTTTTGGTAGATCAATTCTTTTGCTTACTTGCTTGTCTGCTAATTGAACTATTTGATTTATATGCTTATACTCAATATCTTTTAATGATCTAATTTGTCCAAGTATTTGCCTTATTAATCTTCTTTTTATAACTATATCTAATTCCATAAATCTATCTAGATCAATTATATATTCTTTGGTATTAGCTTTAACAATGTTTTTCATATAATCTATAACTATATTCTCTATAAATTCATCTTCACTTCTAAAAATACTAGCTGTATTAACTATGTTTCCAATAAAATTTTGATTAAAATTATTTTGGATATATGGTATAACCGTATGCCTAATCTTATTTCTTGTATAGATTTCCATATTATTAGTATAGTCATTTCTATATTCAATATGATTATTCAAACAGTAGTTTTCAATTTCTAATCTGCTACACTCTATTAAGGGTCTTATAATATTATCTCTAACCGGTCTTATTCCTCCCATACCTTTAATACCAGTACCTCTTAATAAATTAATAATAATAGTCTCTGCATTATCATTCATATGGTGAGCTAAAACAATTTTATTTGCATCAAATTGAGTACAAGCTTCTTTAAAAACTTGATATCGTACCTTTCTTCCCATTTCTTCTTCTGATAACTTGCTCTCTTTTGCTAATTTTTTCACATCAAAATAATATACGTTAAATTTAATTCCTTTTTCGAGACAAAGGTTTTCAACAAATTTAGCATCTTCATCTGCTTCTTTTCCTCTGATTCCATGTTGAACATGGACAACATGAATATCTATTTCTAACTCTTTTTTTAATTTATCCAATATATGTAGTAGGCAAATGGAATCAGCTCCTCCAGATACCCCAATTAATAGATTATCACCTTTATTAATCATATTAAACTTCTTAATAGTATTTAAAACTTTATCTACCATATTTTATTCATCCTTAGCTATTCTTTTCTGTTGTAACGCAAACTACATCAAAGCTTTTTAATAAATATGTGACTCTTTTAATATACTAGACTTATAAAAATAAATCAATAGTAAGTTTAATAAGGCCACTGAAATTCAGTGGCCTTATTAATGACTACGATAATTTAATATATTAACCTGCTTTTTCCCATATTCTCATTACTAAAACAGTCATATCGTCTTTAATTACACCTCCTGTTTTTTCTCTAGCTTCTTCTAATATGTAATCAGCCATATCTTGTGGATTTCTACTATCTAGTTTATTTAAAGATTCCATAACCCAATTTTCTTTTTCTATTTCATCATCTTCACTATCCAAAATACCATCTGTAACCATTATAACCATATCTCCATCTTGTAATTTTTTTGTCATTGATTCACTTCCAACTTCATTTAGCATACCTAATGGAAGAGAAGATGATTTTACTACCTCAACCTTACCCCCTCGTTTTATAAATGATGAAGCTGCTCCTATTTTAACAAATTCACATATTCCTGTATATCTATCTACTAAGCTCATATCCAACGTAGAAAATGTTTGTTCACTGGATTTTAAAACAAGGATAGAATTGATCATTTTTATAGCTGTTTCTCCATCAAATCCTGCCTCAAGTAATTGCTCTAATAATTCTATGGCTGCTTTGCTTTCTTTAAAAGCCCTAAGTCCTGTACCCATCCCATCTGAAAGAGCAACAATATCTTGTCCTTTAGGTAAATTTAAAAATGAATAACTATCCCCTGATATTTCTTTACAATCTTTACTCGCCCTAGCAACTCCTTTCGCTATTCGGTATATCTCCTTCTCAATAAATTTAACTTCTACGTATTTACTATTTGATACATATTTACAACCATCTTCTATTCTCATTTTTTTATTTGTATATTTGTTTATAACTGGTATAATATCCTTTATATTATACGTTTTATCTCCACAACATTTTACTTTTAAGCTCACTTCCATCCTGCCATTTGGCGTTTCGTAAACTACTACATTTTTAACTAGTATATTATTTTTCATTAATTCTTGAATTATCTTTTTTTCTAAATCAGTATTAAACTTAATATTGTTGTATATATCCTTTCCTACTTTATCAATAATATCTGCAACTGAAGAAAATTGTTGAGAAATAAGTTCTCTATTCTCTGCAATTTTATTCTCCCATGTCAGATTCATCTTATAAATCTCAAATAATCTATTTGTCGTTGTAATAAATTCTTTTGGTTTTATACATTTATTCAAAAAATCATCCGGGATATCACTTTCTGTAATTTGATTCTTTTTTTCAATTGCTGAAAAAATGCTAAAAACTGTTCTATATGTGTCATAAAATTCTTTTTGCCAACACATTTTACACATACTACAATCCTTACAAACTTTTTCTGCTACATCATCTATAAGCATATTTACCTCTTCTGTAGTTAAATTTACTCTTCTTTCAGATAACTGATCAAAAGTTTTTGCTACATTTTTAAAAGAGCTTGAAAAATTTTTCAATTTTTCATTCATTATACCTTGTACTTTATCAATATATTTATCATCTGAAGTTTTTTCACTATTCATTGAATATATCTGATCTTTCTCATTTGGTAATATTGCAAATACACCCACACTAATAATTAGCGCTCTTACTATTTGAAAATCTAAATTCAGAGGCGATATAAAATACCATAATCCAATTGTCCCCAGAGAAAACCCAACAATAGTTCCAAATTTACCCAATTCCCTAAATAGTGCTGATAGTATTCCAATCATTCCAAATATACCTATAATATCTACCTCATATCTTCCCATTATTACTAAAACAATCCCAGAAATAACTCCAATAATAGCTCCTGTTCCTATCCCATGTCTATATCCTAATATAAGCACAATAGAAAAAACCCAAATTTCTATAATTCCAAATCCTAATATAGAGATATCAGTAATACCCGCAACAGCAGTGCCCATTATTATAGCCTCACTAATCAATACCTCATTAGTTACTTTTTTATTTTCATCGTGCTCAAATAAATATTTGATTCCACGCCCGTATATTAGAACTAATGATAGTATAGAAATGCTCTCTAACATTGCTACTAGAATATTATCTAATATATTATGTTGGATAATCGCTGCTATCATCGTTATAATCAAACAGCTGATAGCAGCAATCACCCCCTCATATAAAAGAGAAACTTTATTTCCTTTTATTTCTATTATTGAATTTATTGATACTATTAGTATCATGATTAGCGCATATTTTAACATATCTACTATTGGTAAAGCAGTTAGTAGACCAATCAATACGGAAAAAAACATCCAAACCCTACTCTTTTTATGAATATATACTGCGGCAAAATATGCCATAGCCATAGGATTCATATTCGTAAATATAATTGCTCTTCCCATTAACAATCCAACTCCATAAATAAAAATTAATTGGATTATTTTATATGCTTGTTTTTGTATAAGTTCTTTTTTGGGTAATTTCGGTAATAATATTTGATTTTCATCTATTGAAGTGTTTGTTTTCTCCATATTCGTCCTCCCCCTCACAAAACAATTATTAATTATTTCTTGGTGAGAACTAATTATAGAGTATGTTTACTGATTTGTTTGTCATAACTTGTACCTAAAATCAAAAAACTTTTTGACAAATTTTCTCATGAATAAGTTAATTATCGAATAGAGGAATAAATAAAAATTCTATACCTCAAGTAGAAATTAAAGTTATAGCTATTTATTAATACTAAGCCTTATTCATCTTCTTTATTTATAAAGATAAATTCGCCCGGCTTAACTAGTCCAAATTTCTCCCTACCTAATTGCTCAATATACTCATCAGTTTTTATGTACTCCCTTTGATTAAGCAATTTAATATATCTATCATTTTCTAATTGTATTTTTTTTTCTAATTCAGCTTCATTTTGTTTCAACTCTTTATTCAAAGAGTATAAAGATGTTATTTTAATACTAACAGCCACAATCAATATAATTAATACTATTGTAGAAAATAATACAGCTTTTGTTTTTCTTCTTTTTTTTCTCATGGTATTAGCATTCCTTTCATATAACATATTTAATAATGCTTAAAAATATATCTTTATATTTATTTTTTCTTAAATATAATCTTTATATTTTTGATCATTTTCTTATATCTTATTATTAACCATTTTTTTGTTTTTTTCAAGAGTTTATATATTTTTCTTATTAGATATATAAAAGGACTTAATATAATTTTTATAGGTTTACTTATTATTATAAATATAAATTTAATTATATTTGTTAAAAAATTATAAACTTTCATAATAACTAATATAACCATTTTACTAATTAAGGAGAAATAAATAACTAATCCTAAAAAAACCCCTATACATAAAAAATATCTTAGTACACCATTATTATTTTTAAATATATCAAGAAAAATGATAATACTACCAAATATCCAAAACCCCATATCTTCAATATTAATAAGCCATTTGGGATGTTTTATTATTCTTCTTAGAACTCTTAATAAATCATAAACTAACCCTAGAAAAAGTCCATTTAGTATTGATATTATAAAACTTATAGCTTGAGAACTTACTAAACTATTCATACCTCACCTAACCAAATAATTTTGACATAAATCCTTTAGTTCTATACGCTGACCCATCACTATACTCTATTCCTTCAATTTGCCCATCCAAGTCTAACTCTTCTTTCTCTAGATTAAGTCTATTGACATGTAAATCTAGGCCTTTAATGGTAAGTGTCCCCATCTCTGTCTCAATTATAATAATATCTGTATCAAAAGATATAACATCCGAAACACCCGTTATTGCGACCCTTTCTCTATCATTGATTATTATTCTATGATTTGTGTTATTATGTTTTTCTTCCATCTTTACCCTCCTTATAATGACAATCCTATATTTCATTATATTAACCATTATAAGGATTTATTCTAATGTACTATTTTTTTATTGGACTACTCTTTTCCCCTATTTCTTAATTAGTAGAACAACTTAATGTGTTATATAATTGATTTTGCGCTGACCGGCCGCTTTTCAGGGTAAGGCAAGAAAAATTAATTATATAACACTTTATAAAAGTTAAAAGCTGCCTTATGTTTTTAAGACAGCTTCCTCTTTATAAATATTTAAACATATCTTTAGATTCTTCTTTTCTAACGGTTTCTTTAACTATTAGCACTTCAACTTTAACTACTTTATCACCAAATTGTATTTCTATTATATCTCCAACAGATACTTTTGTACCTGCCTTAGCTACTTTATCATTAATTTTAATTCTACCTGCATCACAGGCTTCGTTAGCTACAGTCCTTCTTTTAATAAGTCTAGAAACCTTAAGATATTTATCTAACCTCATGTAAAGTCCCCTTTCAACTATTTTAATTGCCTAAAAATGGCAAGAAAAAATCTGCACATATGTGCAGATCTTGTTAAGCTTTTATATCGTTAATTAACGACCATTTACAGCGTCTTTTAAAGCTTTTCCAGCTTTAAATCTTGGTGCTTTAGAAGCTGCTATTTGCATTGGCTCACCAGTTTGTGGGTTTCTACCTTCTCTAGCTGCTCTTTCAGTAACATCAAAAGTACCAAATCCAACTAATTGAATTTTTCCCCCATTACTTAACTCACCTGAGACAACATCGATAAATGATTTTAAAGCTTTTTCTGCATCTTTTTTACTTAATTCAGTTTGCTCTGCCATAGCAGTAACTAATTCAGCTTTGTTCATAATAACTCCTCCTCTACATTTATATTTATTATTTTGAACAAAGGCGCAAAATGCGCTGCTAAGAAAATCTTAGCTTATAAACAATCGTGTATACGATTATTATTAATGTTATTTGAGTTCTTCCCATAACTTGTCCAATTCTTGTAAAGTTATGTCGCTTATTACTAAACCTTTTGTTCTGGCAAGGTTTTCTAATCCCTCAAATCTATTTATAAACTTTTCTGTGGCATTTGTCAAGGAAAATTCAGGATTTAATTTCAAAAACCTTGATATATTAACTATTGAAAACAATAAATCACCATATTCTTCCATTATATGGGATTTGTTTCCATTTTTAATAGCTTCTTCAAGTTCTTCTGTTTCTTCAAATATTTTTTGAAAAGCTTGATTTGTATCCTGAAAATCAAATCCAATTTCTTTGGCTTTTTTTTGAACTTTAACAGCTCGCATTAATGCAGGAAGTGCTTTAGGGATATTCTTCATATCATTACTGTATGAAATATGTTTTTTTTCAATTCTCTTAATTGCATTCCAAGTTTCAGTAACTTCTTCAGGAGATTTGTCCTCTTTTTCTTTAAATACATGAGGATGTCTTCTGATAAGTTTTTCACAAATACCATTAATAACATCTTCGACATTAAACATATTGTTATCTGATGCTATTTGTGAGTGAAATACTACTTGTAATAAAACATCTCCTAATTCTTCCTTAAGATTATCCATATCTTTATTGTTTATAGCCTCTAGAACTTCATAAGTTTCTTCTAGCGTTGAATCTTTAAGGCTTTCATGAGTCTGAACTTTATCCCAAGGACATCCTTCATCACTTCTTAATAATTTCATGATATTCTTAAGATCTTGAAAAGTATATTTTTCATTGATTTTGTTATCATTTGTCATATTCTTCATTCCAATCAAATAATATATACCAAATTATAACATAATATTGTATGTATTCAAATATATTTTTTTGAATTAGTGCAATATTATTATTTTTTACTATATTGAATATACTATAAATAAAGACTGAGCTAATATATAACCCAGCCTTTCTTCTATTGCTCCATTTGTTTTCCTAAAAATCCTGCTGCTGAATGAGCTAATTTTGTTTCTACCTCGCCCATTTTAATCTTTGTATCTTTACTTAATAAAATGACAGCACCTATAGCATCCCCTTCAGATATTATTGGTGTTATAACCTCAGAGGTATATTCATCATTTTCTGCATCATATAAAATATCAATAAATTTCTTTTCGTCTTTAGTAGCTATAATCGTTTCTCTTTCAGTTATTACTTTTTCCAATTCTTTACTAATTTGTTTCTCTAAAAATTCTCTTTTTGATCCACCTGAGACTGCTATAACTTGATCTTTATCAGATATACAGATAATATGCCCTGTTGTTTGTGCTAAAGCTTCTGCATATTGCTTAGCAAATGTTCCTAATTCTCCTATTGGAGAATACTTTTTCAATATTATTTCTCCATCTTTATCAGTAAATATCTCTAATGGATCTCCTTCTCTTATTCGTAATGTCCTTCTTATTTCTTTTGGTATTACTACCCTACCAAGATCATCTATTCTTCTTACAATACCAGTTGCTTTCAAATTATTACCTCCTTTAGATAGTCATCACAAAGCTGTCAATAATAGTATGCAACAATTACACTAAAATATTCATTATTTAACAGCTTTGTACTTACACATTATTACCAATTTTTTTAAGAACGTCCTATGATTTTTACTTATTAACAGAACTTACTATAAGAGAACAAAAAAGGTTCAAAAAAAGAACTAAGATTATCTCTTAGTTCTTATTATTAGATATTAAAGCTTATTTCATTCATTATTAATATTCCCGAAAATATCTATTTGGACCCATAATTCCTCGTTTAGGTCTACTATTGTATTGCTTTTCCATTCATCATATATTTCATTAAATGCATTATTCGTTAATTGTTTGGTATATTCTTCTTTTAATTGCTGTTCCCATTTATCAAAATTATTCTTAAATTTTGTAATTTCATCTTCTGTTGCATCGATCTTTTCAACCATTTGAAATATATGATACCCATAATTACTTTTTAAAATATTGCTTATTTGCCCGATCTCTAATTCTAGTAAACTTTTAAATTCATCTTTAATAAATCTTGTAACAAAAATATACTCATCTTGTTTATCTTCTGAGTATTTATTAATAAGCGCATCAAAATTTTCACCTGCAACTGCCTTATTGTGTACTTTTTCTACTACTTTTTTTGCTTCCTCTAAAATATTTTTTGAAATTAGTGTATATTCTCCCTTTTCATTTATGCTATGTGTTTTTATAAATATATGTTTAACCTTAATCTTTTTTAATATTTCTTTTACGTCACTAGATTTTAAACTAATATAATCTTCATTAGTTGATAGAATTTCCATTAATTCTTTCTCTTCTGGAACATACTCTTTAGTCATTTCAACAAATACCTTATTCGCTATTTTAAACTCTTTGAATGAATTAAAAATACTGTCTTTTGTTAAATGATACTTATCTTTTTCTGCTTTTTGTAGACCATTATAATATTTTAGTGATTGTATCCTTATCTCATTTTCCTCTTCTTTTGTTATATTAATACCTATTTCACTTGCTTTACGTACTAATATCTTAGTTCTTGTAATATTATCTAACACAGCTAATCTTGCTACATCTTTAGCTTTTTTTCCACCACTAAAATCATTATGATCCCAGACATCTTCTCCTCCTAATTCTTCAAACTCCATTTTAACCTGTAACAAATACGGCATTACCTCATCTACGCTAATATCTTTACCATCAATAGTAAGTAGCCTTTCTTGATATGAATAGATTTTAGAATCATTTTTGCTATCCTTACTTCCACTACAACCCGTAAATAAGAAGATGAGTATGAAAAGCAGAATATACTTACTTATATACTTGTAAGTGCTTTTCATTGTTATCTCTCCTTATAGAAACCAAATAATATTATATTGATTTCATTAATATATGTCCTTTTAACCCACACAAAATAATACTGATTTATTTTTGTGAATTAATTATATAATTTAATTATAATTTAAACCAACAAATCCTTCAAATCATTTATGTCTTGTAACACATTTTTAATATGTCTGAAAAATTGTTTCTTATCCAATTTATTAATATTAAAAGTGAAATATGGTGTTTTATTAATAGTAAAAAATAATTTGTTTTTGTATTTATTTAATAGTTCAGGTATCAATTCTGGGTTTATTTTAGCGTTCTTTATAACTTCAAATTTAATATTATCTCCTTTTTGCTCTATAGATATAATACCAGCACTATTTGCTAAAGCTTTTATATAAGCAATATCTAATAGATTAACAACTGATTTTGGCAAGTCACCATATCTATCTTCAAGCTCTTCTTGCACATCATAATAATCCTTTTCATTTTCAATACTTGCAATCTTTTTATAAGCCCCAAGTTTACGTATTTCATCTTTTATATAAGTATTTGGTATAAAAGCATTAACATTTAGTTCCACAGACGTCTCAAAGCTCTCTTCTACTTTTTCATTACTTACTTCATGTATTGCTTCTTCTAATAATTTACAGTACAAATCATATCCAACTGATTCCATATGGCCGTGTTGTCTCGCTCCAAGTAAACTACCCGCTCCTCTAATCTCAAGATCTCTCATTGCAATTTTAAATCCAGATCCAAATTCAGTAAATTGCTTTATAGCTTGTAATCTTTTTTCTGCAGTTTCTTGAAGAACTTTATCTTTTTTATATAATAAGTAAGCATATGCAACCCTATTAGATCTACCTACTCTACCTCTTAATTGATATAACTGTGATAATCCTAATCTATCTGCATCTTGAATAATTATAGTATTTGTATTTTGTATATCAAGACCTGTCTCAATAATTGTTGTACAAACAAGAATATCAATTTCTCCGTTTATATAATCAAACATAATATTTTCAAGTTCTCGTTCATTCATTTGTCCATGCGCAAAGGCAACATTAGCTTCTGGTACCATTTTGCTTATTTTATCCGCTACTTCATCAATTTTCTTTACCCTATTATATACATAATATATTTGACCATCTCTTGAAAGCTCTCTATAAATTGCATCTTTAATTAGCTCTTCATTATGTTCAAGGACATACGTTTGTATAGGATGTCTTTCTTCTGGTGGTTCTTCAAGCACACTCATATCCCTTATACCAATTAAGCTCATATGAAGAGTTCTTGGTATAGGGGTAGCTGTCAATGTCAAAACATCTATATTTTGTTTTACCTTTTTAATCTTTTCTTTATGTGCTACTCCAAAGCGTTGTTCCTCGTCAATAATAAGTAATCCTAAGTCTTTAAAAATAACATCTTTAGAAATTATCCTATGTGTTCCAATTAAAATATCTACTAAACCTTTTTTAGTATCTTCTATTATCTTTTTTTGTTCCTTTTGACTTTTAAACCTTGATAACATTTCAACTCTTACTGGAAAGTCTTTCATTCTTTGCAAAAAGTTATTATAATGTTGTTGTGCTAATATTGTTGTAGGCACTAGATATGCAACTTGTTTATCATCCTGGACTGATTTAAATGCTCCTCTAATAGCCACTTCTGTTTTACCATAACCAACATCTCCACATATTAGTCTATCCATTATTTTTTTGCTTTCCATATCTTTTTTAGTTTCTTCTATAGCAATTAATTGATCGTCTGTTTCTTCATAAGGGAACATTTCTTCAAACTCTCTTTGCCATACTGTATCTTCTGAGAAGTTATAGCCTACCTTAGCTTGCCTTTTCGCATATAATTGAACCAAATCTTTTGCCAGATCTTCTACATTACTTTTTACACGACTTTTAGTTTTTTTCCATTCATTAGTTCCTAATTTATTTAATTTTGGATTTTTACCTTCCGAACCAATGTATTTTTGAATTACATCTAATTGACTTGTAGATATATATAGATTTCCTTCATCTCTATAGGAAATTTTAATATAATCTTTGCTAATACCATCTACATCTATTTTTTCAGTTCCTCTAAATATACCAATTCCATAATTTTCATGAACTACATAATCACCAACTTTTAGTTCTGTAAAACTAGCTATTTTACTTCCTTTAAACTTTTTATTTTTAACTCTCTTACGCTTTTTACTCTTCCCTACTAAATCTGTTTCAGATATTATTACAAACTTAATAAGTGGATATTCAAACCCTTTATGAAGACTACCATAACTTATAGCTACTTTTCCTTTTGGAATATCAATGTCTAGTTTTGGTGCATAAAACGCGTCTATATCTCTTTCTTTTAATTCATAAGATAATCTTTCTGCTCTTGTTTTAGATGCAGTTAATAATAGTATTCTATAATTATTATTACTCCAATATTTTAAATCTTTTTCTAATATATCCATACTTTTATGATATGGGTTAATTGATTTTACAGAAAAATTAACATCGTATTTATACTCAAATTTTTCAACCTTTTGTTGTAATGTACTTAGTAAAATACAAGTATAATTTTTACTTTTATATAAAAAATCATCTATAGTTGATAAAATTTCTGTTTGCTTTTTTAATAAATAACCTTTTTCATACCGATTAATAATACTTTCATTAAACTCCTTTTGAGTATTATCCCATTTTTCGTTAATCCTAATTGGTTCATCAATAAAAACCAACGTATCTTTAGAAAAGTAATCTAAGAAAGAAACTGTTTCATCATAAAAATATTCCACATATCCTTCTATACCATTAAAAGTTCTTTGATTATTTATTTTATCTAATAATACAGTTGTAGATTGTTTTATTCTTTCAACCTCTTCGTGTCTATTATTAGATTTAAATATATCTATTAACTCATCTCTATCTTTTTTTATACTATCTATTGCTTCTTTTACTCTATTCTTATTAATAATAACTTCCCTTGCAGGGTAAATTTCAATTTCCTCAACTTTATCAATTGATCTTTGACTTTCCACATTCATAGTTCTTATAGAATCAATTTCTTCATCCCATAATTCTACTCTAAAAGCATTTTGTTCCGTTAAAGGGAATATGTCAATTATGCCTCCCCTAATAGCAAATTGTCCCTTACTTTCTACTTGAGATACTCTTTCATACCCCCTATCCATTAACTGTTCCTTTATATCATTGATATTCCATATATCCCCAACTTTGCTATTAATAATACTAGCTTGAAAATCTTTTTTACTAATTAACTTATCCATTAGTGCTTCTACAGATAAAATCACTGTATAATCACTGCACTCATTTAATTTTTTAATTATATTAATACGTTGTTCAATAATATCATTACTATGTACATCTGCACTATAAAATATGATATCTTTTGCAGGATATAAAAAAATATCTTCAGTACTAAAAAACTTCATATCTTCATAAATCTCTCTAGCTCTAAGTTCATTATAGGTAATAATAATTTTATTTTTTTTATTACTTAGAGAGTGTATCAAATGACACTTTTCTGAATCTATTGCTCCGGTTAAATATATAGGTGATATTTTTTTATTTATTTTTTCAAGGGCATTATTAAAAGCCTCTAATTCCCTTAAAGGTTGTATTAATGTTCTCAAGTTATCACATCCTGATCATCTTATATATAAATTTTTTCATTACTTACTAACTCAACTTTCCCTATACTATCTCCATTAGGTATTAACCATACCTTACCATACATTTAGTCACCTTATATATATTATATAATAAGTTTACAATTTTTTAAATACATCATTTATAATCGGCTATTCCTACCGACTGATTTTATTGTAACATTTACTTCCACCTCAATAATTGATCTCTCAAAATACTCTTTACTAGCATATTTACTATTTCTACCATATTTTGCAACTGCATATTGCCCAAGATCTAAATAATCATCTTGATATACATGTTGAATTTTTGAAACTTCTTTATTCAATTGTTCTTTTATTTTTTTTGTAAATACTTCTTCTAATAAGCCAATAGTATCTTTATCTATATATTGGTTAATTAAAGTATTGCACATAATCACTCCCGAAATACTAATATTGATATTATATTTTAACCGTCCTTCTATCATAGATACTTTTACATCTTTTTTACTATCAGCATAAATTTCCAAGTAATTTTGTTCAGAGGGTGTTGTTATTAATGAATAATCATTAAACTCTTCAATATTAAAGTAACTTAAGTCTTCTTTTGCAGATAAGTATAGATATCCTTTTCCTTTACCATTTTTTAAAATATTAAAGTAAATAGCTTCATTTATTGGTACTTTAAATACCATTTTATCTTTGTCAAATAAAGCTATTCCCGTTATTTCAGGTTTATTATTATTAATGTCAATATATGGAACACATATTTTCCTTCCTTCTTGATAATACATTTTAAATAATTCTGCAACCGTTACTTTTTCTTGAAAAAAATTAGCAAAATGTGAAAATGTGAGTAAATCATATATTATCATTGAATTAGTTTCATCTGTTTTGTTGTTCATATCTAAATAATCTTTACATTTACCTTTATTTACAGCAATTAAGCAATTTAAGTTTGAATTAGTATCTCTAAAAATAACATCTATGATATCCTTAATCCCTATTTTTGCTCTGTTCTCACTAATAATAGAAATTTGTTCTGTTCCTACAGTAAATTTTGTAGGCATTTTACTCATTCTATTTTGAACTAATTGATATATTGTATTACCTTTTCCAGTATAGACAATAGATTCCTTATTTTCTTTATTAATTATTGGTATTTCTGCTGGATCTACAAAAACAATTTTATCATCATCATATTCCATATCATATCCTATACCTAATAATATACCTAAATTTTCGATAGGATACATATTATAACAGCTGCATAACATTAAACATATAAAAATAATTTCACACATAATAAAACTACATTTAATTACTCTCATTTATTTTTACTCCTATATCTAATTGGAACTAAAATAGATGTTAATATACCAAATATTATTGAAAATACAACAAAAAAAGTAATTAACTTTTCTTCTATAGCAATCCTATTATGCTCTGAAATCATAAAATAAGTTGTAAATATAATAATACAAGATGATAATAAACATGCTTTTTTATATGGTAATTTAGAACAACTAGAAATACAATAAGTTACAAAATAACTACTACAACTTACATTATTCAAGAAAATTAATCCCCACAAAAAGGTATATAAAGATGTAAAGTTAGCAATTACCGGAGTTGATAGGGTTCCTATCATATATAATAATGGATAATCATTCTTCGATGTTAATTCCCACCCTAAATTATAAATTAATAAAAAAACTATAAATGTATAAATAATTATTGTAAAAACACAAGCCATAATACCTGATTTTAATGTATGTTTATGGTTAGTAACTTTGCTAATAGTAATAAAACTTATCTCGACTAATGAATATTGACTAAAGTTTATTATTGTACCTTTTGAAATATTTTTAAACGAATGAAAAACAGGTTGGATATTTATTACTGACCCTTTTGGAATAAATATCATAAGTATTACTACAAATAATACAATAAAATAGAAGTATAGCTCACATAATCTTCCAACCATATATAATCCTTTTATCGTTACAAAAGTAATTATTAGAATAGATGGTATTATAATATAATAAGGTTGTAAAAAACTTACAATTGTTTGGTTAAGAATATTAGTAAATCCAGCTACAACACTAGTAAATAGAGTAATGTAATATATGATAAATACTAATATAATAATATATGCAATAATTTCTCCATAAACTGTTTTTAAAATATTCCAAAAATCATCATGATTTGATTTTTTATCAATTACATATGCGGAAATTACAATAATTAAGGGATAAATTCCACAAAACAAAGTAGAAATCCATGCATCTTGATAAGCTATTACAGCAGAAGATGTTCCTAAAAAAGCTATTCCAATTCCAATCATATTTCCCACTATAATAAACATATATTGATTTCTGGTTATAGTATCTTTATTCAACTATAATACTCACTCCCTAATTTATACTTTTAGGCATTTTATTAATATCTTTTAACGGTTTTCTAATAATACTATCTTTTAATAATCTATGTTTCATAGGTGCTAATGGCAAAAAATAAGGAACTCCATAATTTTCTAAGCTTATTAAATAAGCAATTATAAAATATAAACCTATTATAATTCCAAAGAGCCCTAATATCTGCGCTAATATTAACATAATAAATTTATATAATCTAATAGCTAGACTCATCTCATATATAGGTATAAGAAATGTACAAATTACAGATATTGAAATAATTACTAATGTAGCAGGACTTACAAGCCTTGACTCTATTGCTGCTTGTCCAAGAATTATACCCCCTATAATACTCATTGTTTGACCAACTTTTGATGGTAGCCTAAGTCCTCCTTCCCTTAAAAATTCTATAATTAGTTCCATTACAAAAATTTCAAGGAATGGTGGTAGTGGTATATCTTTTCTAGAGTCTGCGATTATATTAATAAGAGCTCTTGGTATTAGCTCAATGTTATAAGAAATTAAAGTAAGATATAAGGGAGACGTTAATAATATAATAAATACTGCCATAAATCTTAAGCATCTATCAAAATTGGCAAGTATTATGTTATTAGAATAATCTTCAAATGATTGAAAAAACTCTATAAAAGTAGTTGGTATTATAACCCCATATGCACATCCATTGACAAAAACAACTGCTTTTCCTTGAATAATATCCGATACCGCTTTATCAGGCTTTTCTACTGTTTTATATTGTGGAAAAATGCAGTATTTATTCTTTCCAATATATTTCATTAAATATCCTGTATCAGGAATATAATCTGAATCTACTTTATTTAATTCTTTTTTTATTTTACTTAATACATTGCTATCTATTATATTATCTAAATAAATTAAAACTGATTCAGTTTTATTCTGTTTTCCAAATATATACTGTTCTATGATAAGGTTATCATTAACTATTTTCTCTTGTATCATAGATGTATTAATTTTTACATTTTCTACAAAAGCACTTTTCCCGCCTTTTAAATTTTCTTCTATTTTAGGATCAGCATTTTTCTTAAAATTATTTTTATTAGTATCACATACTATACCTTTCTCATCATTCTCAATCAAAATAAGGGATTGTCCCCTTTTTAATTTTTCACTTATTTTATACGCATCGGATAATAATTCCATTGAATTTATAGATATATATCTTTTTGAAATATAATATGCTGGTGAATCTTCTTTATATACTTTAGTATCTAATTTAAACAATAAGGGAAAAATAATATGCTTTTCCATACTATCTTTATCTGTTAGTCCATCAATATACATTATTACACATTCCAAATTCCCATATAAAGTTAATTCTCTTGTTTTAAGGTAAGCATTATTTGGGAAATAAGAATTTATAATGTTAATATTATCTTCTAGGTTAACTGTCAACTGATTTTTATTCACTATTATATCACCTATTTAAGCTACTATTTCAATCAAAATCTATATGCAGTTATTTTACTCCAAAAACATAATAATTATACTAAAAACTAAGCAAATATTAACATTCGTCTTGTTTAATTTTAACATTATACATATTCATAGCTTTATCCATTCCTTTAGATAGTATATTTTCAATAGCTTCACTAGCTCTTTTTATTTCTAAAACTATTTTTCCCATTTCATCATCATCAAATCTACTCAATACGTGATCTTTTAAATCCCATTCTGGACTTTTACTTCCTACACCTACTCGTACTCTCTTAAACTCATTGGTACCAATATGTTTAATTATATTTTTAACACCATTATGCCCACCAGCGCTTCCTTTTTTCCTTAATCTTATTGTACCAATTTCAAAACAAATATCATCATATACAACTATTAGGTTTTCTTCACTACATTTATAAAAATCCATTAAAGGTCTAATACTTTCACCACTTAAATTCATATATGTCTGTGGCTGAACTAATATAACTTTTTCCCCTCCAATAACTCCACTACCTAATATTGCATTGAATTTTTTCTTATTTAATTTTATATTATTTTCAAATGCTAATCTTTCGATTACTTCAAATCCAACATTATGTCTTGTAGCAGTATATTTCATACCTGGATTACCTAATCCAACGATTATAAACATATATATCACCTTTCTTTTCAATAATTATAAAAAAACAAAAGCCCTAGCACTCACTTAGGGCACTGAAAAGTCTATCAGTTTCCTTTATTTACTAGGGCCTTACAACTATATTTACATAATTTTTAATAATAGTCAACTTTTAACCAAATAACTTAGAAACAGATTTGTTGCAATGTATTCTATGTATCGCTTCTGCAAGAATTTGTGCAACTGATAACTGTTTAATTTTATCGATTTTCTTTTCCTCTGGAAGTACAATTGTATCTAGTACAACTAATTCATCAATTTGTGACTTTTGAATTCTTTCTATTGCTGGTCCTGATAATACTGCATGTGTACAACACGCATAGACTTCTAAAGCTCCTTGTTCCTTTAGAGCATTTACAGCATTACATATAGTTCCTGCAGTATCTATCATATCATCAACTAAAATAACTTTTTTCCCTTCAATATTACCAATAATATTCATGACCTCTGAAACATTATCCTCTGGTCTTCTTTTATCGATAATTGCCATTGGTATATCTAATTTTTCTGCAAAAGTACGCGTTCTTTTAACACTTCCAATATCTGGTGAAACCATTGCAATATTGTTCATATCATTTGCAAATTTTTCTTTATAATATTTTACAAGTAATGGAGAACCCAACATATGATCTACAGGAATTGTAAAAAATCCTTGAATCTGAGCACAATGTAAATCCATAACTAATACCCTGTCAGCACCAGCTGATTGTATTAAATCAGCCACCATTCTAGCACTAATTGGATCTCTTGCTCTTGTTTTTCTATCTTGTCTTGCATATCCATAGTAAGGAATTACTGCTGTAATTCTACCTGCTGAAGCTCTTCTTAATGCATCAATCATAATTAACAGTTCCATTAAATTATCATTTACTGGACTAGATGTAGGTTGAACTATATAGCAATCTACACCACGAACAATTTCGTCAATCTTCACATACGTTTCACCATCACTAAATTGCCCCACATCAGCAGCTCCTAGTGTTAAACCTAAATCAGCTGCTATTGCTTTAGCTAATTGGGGGTTAGCATTACATGAAAAAATTTTAATGCCGTCATTGTTCCTAATTTTACTTGTCATATGAATCCTCCTATAGTATTTTTATAAGTAATTTTGCAATTACCTAATATATTTTCAAAATATAAGGAAACTATTTCTACTAAGAAACAATTTCCTTATATAAATTATCTTTTTTTATTTACCCATTTTTCTTTGTTTATTTGCCTAGCCCTACCTATACCTAGAGAATATGCAGGCACATCTTTAGTAATAGTTGAACCTGCGGCTGTATAAGCACTATTTTCTACTGTTACAGGTGATACTAAATTTGTATTACAACCAATAAAAGCGTTATCTTTAATAACAGTTCTATGTTTATTTACGCCGTCATAATTAACAATAACTGTTCCACATCCAAAATTAACTTTACTTCCTACATCAGCATCACCAATATATGTTAAATGAGAAACTTTTGTATTATTACCAATAGTAGAGTTTTTAATTTCTACAAAGTCACCTATTTTTACATTTTCTCCAATATGTGAATTTGGTCTAATATATGCATAAGGGCCTACAGTTGTATTGTTATTAATATTACTTTCAAGTATCGTTGATGATTCAATATTTACATTATCTCCAATATACGAATTAATAATTCTAGTATTAGGTCCTATTATACAATTTTTCTTTATTTCAGTTTTGCCTTCAATATATGTATTAGGGTAAATAATAGTATCAGAACTAATCTTAGTATCTTTACTAATATAAGTATTTGTAGGATTTATTATAGTTACCCCTTTTTCCATATGTTTATAATTTATTCTCTTTTGCATAATTTGATTTGCTTGATATAATTGAAGTCTAGAATTAACACCTAAGATATCTTCATATATATCACAAATCATAGCATTAACATTTAACTGTTTAGCCATAATAGTCTTTAACGTATCTGGTAGATAATATTCTCCCTGTGCATTATTATTATTCAATGTTTTTAATGAATCGTTAAGATGCTTAGCATCAAAGCAATACATTCCTGAATTTATTTCTTTTATCATCTTTTCTTTTTCAGATGCATCTTTATGTTCTACGCTTCTAATAAATGTATGTGTTTCATCTCTTACAATTCTACCATAACCTGTAGGATCATCTACGATTGTAGACAAAAGAGTTACTGCATTTTTATGTTCTATATGATAATTTACCATTTTTGATAAAGTATCTCCTGTTATTAATGGTGTATCTCCAAAAAGTATTAATACATTGCCTTCATCACCAATAAAATCTTTTGCCATCATTACTGCGTGTCCAGTTCCTAATTGTTCTTTTTGTAGCACAAATTGTACATCATAAGATACTTCGTCTTTAACAATATCACTTTGATGCCCAACGACCACGCAAATATCTTCAGCTCCAGCTTCCATAGCTGCTTCTATAACATAATCTAACATAGTCTTATCTAGAATTTTGTGCACTACTTTCGGTAATTTAGAATGCATTCTAGTACCTGCACCTGCTGCTAGTATAACTGCTTTTAATCCGTTCATTAACATACACCACCTTTAAGGTTTTAATTAACCCTAATTATTTTACACTACTTATTAAATATATGCAAGATATAACTTAAAATCCCAGTAAAATCCCAAAAAAAAGGCACTTCATATGAAGTGCCTTATAAATCATTCTTCAAATGATACTGCAATTTCGTCAGCTGTATCATCGTTGCTAAGTATAAGAGTTTCGTATTTTTCTAATACGCATTTCTGAATTTTTTCTCTTGTTTCAGAATTAATTGGATGAGCAATATCTCTAAACTCTCCGTCTAATGCCTTACGACTTGGCATTGCTATAAACAATCCCTTTTCTCCTTCAATTACTTTTATATCATGAACAACAAATTCATTATCAAAAGTAACTGAAACTACTGCTTTCATCTTTCCATCTTTTGCAACTTTTCTTATTCTCACATCTGTTATTTGCATGTGTTAACCCCTTTCCGTAACTTTGTTGTTAAGGGGAAGCATCCCCCTCCCACCTTTACGACATAAATATAATCTTTTGCAATTGCTCACAATAATTATATTACATATTAGAGAAAAGTTCAATGTTTTTTTGTATAATTAAATATTATATAATTATTTATCTGAACTACATATATATGGATTCTCTATTTACAACTATTTTGATTTTTTCTTTTGAACCGCTATAAATACAACCATCTGATATAAATGTATTGGTATCCACTATGCAATTTTCAATGGTACAATTATTACCAATATAAGCACCATCCAGTATAATAGAATTGGTTATTGATGTATTTTTTCCAATAAACACTTTACTAAAAAGTATAGAATTATTTGCATTTCCATTTAGTATACATCCTCCTGCTATCAAACTATTAGATACTATAGCACCATAATTATACTTAGCTGGAGGTTCATCTTGTACTTTAGACGAAATATAAGGAAACTTTTTAAAAAAATAATCTCTATTTATATGTTCTAAAAAATCCATATTGCAACTATAATAAGAATCTATATTACCTATAGCATTAAAGTATTCATCATGCATATAAGCGTATATTTTCTTTTTCTTTCTATATCTAAAAATAATATCATTAACAAAATCATATCTCTCTTGCTTAGCTATTTCTTCAATTAACTCAATTAGAAGTCTTCTCCTAACTATATAAATACCTGTAGATACAATACTTCCTTGAGGTTCTAAAGGTTTTTCTTCAAAATCAACTATTCTATTTTCATTATCTAATTGAACAATTCCAAATCTTTTTAGATCTTTTTTTTCATTTTTTAAATCTTTACAAACAATTGTAATATCCGCTCTTTTATCTACATGGTACTGTAATATTTTATTATAATCAATTTTGCATACTACATTACCCGAAGATATAATTACATAAGGTTCATGACTATTTTTCAAAAAATCTAAGTTCTGAAAAATTGTATCTGCAGTCCCTCTATACCATAAACTAGAATCTTTAGATCTATATGGTCCAAAAATAAATAACCCGCCTTGTTTCCTCCCAAAATCCCACCATTTTGAAGAACTTAAATGTTCTATAAGAGGACGTGAGTTATATTGCGTTATAACAGCTACTTTTTTTATCCCTGAATTAGTCATATTACTTAAAGAAAAATCTATTACTCTATAACACCCTGCAATGGGCATGGCATCTAATGCTCTGTTGTTGGTTAGTTCATGTAATGTCTCTCTTTTTCCTCCAGTAAGAATAACCCCTATAGCTCTCATTAATTCACCTCCTCCTTGATTATAGACCCACCACTTAATAAAGAATTATTTGTGAAATTATCATAATTTAATTCCCCATATAATGCACAATTTTTTCCTATAAAAATATTATCTGGAACAGAAGTTTTTTCTCCTACTACAGAAATTCCGGTATTATAAAGAGAAGGATAGTCAATGTTAATAATATTTTCTCCTATACCTATTTGCACATTCTTACCTATATTCGTTTCTTCTGATATAATACTTTTATATATTTTACAATTATCTCCTACTATAGTATTACTCATAATTATAGAATCTTTTATTATAGTATTCGTACCTATATATACATTTGAACCTATTACAGAATTATATACTTTTCCTTTTATCTCTGAGCCCTCTCCAATTATACAAGTTTCCACATACCCATTGTTAGATATATATTGAGGAGGTTGTATTTCGTTTCTTGTGTATATTTTCCAATATTTTTCGTATAAATTAAAATCTGGTATTAACTTTATTAACTCCATATTTGCTTGCCAATAAGCATCTAAAGTTCCAACATCTTTCCAAAATCCTTCAAATTTATAAGCAAATAAATTGTATTCTTTACTTAATAAATATGGTATAACATGTTTACCGAAATCATTCTTTTGATACATCTTGTTAGTTTTTACTAAAGCTGACTTTAATATTTTCCAGTTAAAAATATAAATTCCCATAGATGCTAAGTCATTTTGAGGAGATTTAGGTTTCTCTTCAAACTCAATAATTTTATTTTTACTATCTGTATTCATAATTCCAAACCTATGTGCTTCACTCATCGGAACTTGAAAAACCGCAATAGTTGCATCCGCCTTTTTCTTTATATGGTAATTCAACATCTTTTCATAATCCATTTTATATATGTGATCTCCTGATAAAATCAAAACATATTCTGGAGAATAGCTATTAATAAAATCTATATTTTGAAAAACTGCATTAGCCGTTCCAGAATACCATTCCCCTGTTTTTTTCTTAATAAATGGTGGTAAAATACTTACCCCTCCATAATTTTTATCAAGGTCCCATGGTATTCCAATACCAATATGACTATTTAGCCTTAATGGCTGATACTGAGTTAAAACCCCAACTGTATCAATTCCTGAATTTATACAATTACTAAGGGTAAAGTCAATAATTTTATATTTTCCTCCAAATGCAATAGCTGGTTTTGCTACATGTGTTGTTAAAATTCCTAAACGACTTCCTTGACCCCCAGCTAATAGCATAGCTATTATATTTTTTTTCTTCACCGTTCTCCTCCTTATTTATTAGTGTGCAATTACCTCTATAGTTTTGCATACCCTATTATTTTTACTAATTAATTTCCAATATTATATTAATACCACTTTTATTAGAGGATTATTACAATAATTATCATAAAGTTAAAAATAAATATCATTTTTTCGTCAGAAAAAATATATACGCTTATATAATTAAAGGGCCTTTAAATAAAACCATAAAAAAAAGACTACTAAAAAACTTTAATAGTCTCTATGATTCCCAAATCACTCTTAATTATTTAGTTTTTCTATAAATATTAATTTGTTCTTCTTTTTCATCTATCCCATCAAATTCTAATAATGAATAATACTCATTTATTAATTTTTCTTTTGGTGTTTTTGTTGACATTACAACTGCAATTCCTACCACTTCTGCTTCAAATTCCTTCATTAGATCTGTTATACCTTTCGCAGTTCCACCTGCTTTCATAAAATCATCTATGAATAAAACTTTGGCACCTTTAGGTATAGAGCGTTTAGCTAATGCCATTGTATTAATTCTTCTAGATGACCCTGCTAAATAATTCATTTGTATAGTTGTTCCTTCTGTAAGTCTAGGAGATTTTCTTACAACAATCATAGGTATATTTAATATTTTGGCTACCATGATAGCCAAAGGAATACCTTTTGTTTCTATTGTTACCACATAGTCAATTTTCTTTTCTAAATAAGGAGTAGCTAAAGATTTAGCAATTTTTTGTAAAATATCGGGATTATAAAATATATCATTCATATATACATAACCCCCTGGAATAATTCTAGATTTATCATTTATTAAAGTACATAATTCATTACAAATATTTTCTATTTGGTTATCAGTTAACTTAGGGTTATAATAAATACCTCCAGCTGCACCCGGAAGAGATTTTATTTCTCCTAGTTCAAATTTTTCAAATACATCTTCTATTACATCTATATCTTCACTTAAAGTTGATTTTGCATAATTCAAAATATCTGAAAAATAATTTAATGTAAAAATTTTGTTAGGATTTTCAACTAATATCTTTGTAATAATCGCAATCCTATCTGTTCTACTAATTTTTTTACCCACAAATAATTCTCCTTCTCTATCTTGAAATTAGATTTTAAATATGTTCCTTTTACTGGTAATAGTATACCACAAAAAAATGCACTTTCTAAGGATTTTAGTAAAATTTTATATTTCTCTTTAAAATCTTAACTTCTATAGTTATAATATTAGGTAGGTACTTATAATTACATTTATTTAAGTCACAACTTTAAGTACAAAGTTCAAATAAATGTTCTGTACCAATAGTTTATTTCAATATATATAATATATAGTAGAAATATATTTATTGAAATATTTTAATTTTAAAATGAGGAGTGTTTTATTAATGTATAAGATTAATTTTAATAAACCATTAAATGTACATTTTATAGGAATCGGTGGCATAAGCATGAGTGGTTTAGCAGAAATATTACATCAAAAAGGGTTTACTATAACAGGCTCAGATTGGAAAGTATCTTCTTTAACTAAAAAATTAGAAACATTAAATATAAAAGTTTTTATTGGTCATAGAGAATCTAATATCTCTGATGATACCAATTTAGTAATTTATACATCTGCAGTAAAAAAAGATAATGTAGAATATATGACTGCATTAGAAAGAGGTTTGCCGTTAATAGATAGAGCTACGTTACTTGGCCAAATGATGAAAAATTATAAATATCCCGTTGCTGTTTCAGGTACTCATGGAAAAACTACTACTACATCAATGATATCACATATTCTTCTCAGCGCCAAAACAGATCCAACTATATCTATTGGAGGAATATTAAATGCTATTGATGGAAATATAAGAGTTGGCCATTCAGATTATTTTGTTACAGAATCATGCGAATATTGCGATAGTTTTCTGAAGTTCAATCCATTTTTATCTATTATTCTCAATGTTGAAAAGGATCATGTTGACTACTTTAAAGATATTAATCAAGTCAGAAATTCATTTAAAACTTTTGCCCATAAGTTACCTGATGATGGATACTTAATAATTAACGGTGATATTGATAATTATACGGAATTAATCTCTGACCTTAATTGTCATATTATTACCTATGGAAATAATGAAAATTTTAATTTTTATGCTTCTAATATTCGTTATAATGAACTTGGATATCCAACTTATGATCTTATTCATAATGGAAATAAAATAGAAGAAATTATTTTACAGGTTAATGGAAAGCACAATGTTTATAACTCTTTAGCTGCTATAGCAGCAAGCTTTGCTTTAAATATTGATCTAAAATATATTAAACAAGGACTTTTTGAATTTAAAGGAACTAATAGAAGATTCGAGTATAAAGGTAATATAAGAGGTGTTAACGTTATAGATGATTATGCACACCACCCAACTGAAATTGACGCTACAATTTCTGCGGCTACAAAATATCCTCATAATAAATTATGGGTTGTATTCCAGCCTCACACCTATTCAAGAACAAAAGCTTTCCTGAAAGAGTTTGCATATTCTTTAAGTTTTGCTGATAATGTTATATTGACAGATATTTATGCGTCAAGAGAAAAAAATACAGGCGAAATCCATTCTAAGGATTTATTGTCCGAACTTACAAAACTCGGTAAGAAAGCTTATTATTTTTCTTCCTTTGATGAAATTGAGAATTTTTTATTACAAAATTGTTATCCCAATGACCTGTTGATAACTATGGGTGCTGGAGACGTTAAAATTATTGGAGAAGAATTAGTTAAAGGATAGTTATCCACATTATCCACAATGTTGTCAACAGTTATGTTGTGGTTAGAAAAGAATAATTGGTTTACATAAAATCTAATAGTTTTAAGATAATAATTTTTGTAAGACTAGTTTTTTAGATAATTATACATTGTTATCCTATATGTAAATAAGTTATGTAAAACTTTATCCACATTATCCACAATGTTATCAACAGTTAAATGTTAATGTTTTTTAATACAATATACTCAAAATGTTAAAAAAACTGATTTGCGATATGTAATCCCCATCATTTTTCTGAAAAATTAATGATTTCTCAGAAAATATTATTTCTCACACAAATAATATTTTTTATGATATACTAATAGCGATTTATTGGATTTATATTAAAAGTTAATATTATAACTTAGTTTACATAACTTTTTTTGGAAGGAAGATTTGTTTTATGAGTACCATTACTCTTTATCCACAAAACATAAATAATTTTACTTTAGTTCCTAATCAATTTATAGATAATTTTTTATCACACTCTAATGGTGATTTTGTTAAAATCTATTTATTGATTTTAAGATATGCTACAAAAAACATACAATCCTTTGATGTACTAGACATTGCTGACTATCTTCACTTAACTGAAACGGATGTATCAAGAGCTCTTAAATATTGGGAATCAAATAATGTTATTAACTTAGAATTAAATAATACTGATGAGATTATTGGTATTCGATTTAACAACTTTAATGATATTGATAATGTTAATGCAATAGTAGATATAACTAAAGAAACTGCTATTACTTCTCAAGTGCAATCAAAAGTTAACATTACAACTAAACCTCAATATCAAATGGATGAGGTAACTACTTTTATGAGTAACCAAAATTATAAACAGCTTATTTATATTACTCAAAAATATCTTGGGAAAATGTTAACCCAACAAGATATTAATACACTAATTGGTTTTAATGATTGGTTAGGTCTTCCTTTTGAAGTTATTGAACTTCTTATAGAATATTGTGTATCAAATAATCATAGAAATATGAAATATATAGAAAAAGTAGCAATTAACTGGGCAGATGAAGGTATTAATACACTTGCTAAAGCAGAACATAGAATTGAAACGTTTAATAATAATTATTTTAAAATAATGAAGGCACTAGGAATTGGTGATAGAAATCCTACCCCGAAAGAAATTACATATATGAAAAAATGGATTAATGAATATAATTTTTCGTTAGAAGTTGTTATTGAAGCCTGTACTAGAACGATGGAAACTATTCACCAACCTCAGTTTAATTATATTCATGCTATATTACAAAATTGGTTAAAAAATAATGTACATACTATAAATGATATTACGAAACTTGATAAACAACATCAAGCTAAATCATCTCCTAAAGTTAATTCAGTAGAAAAAAAACAATCAAAATTTATAAATTATGATCAACGAACTTATAATTTTGATGAATTAGAAAAAAAAGCTATGGAATTATTAATAAAGGAAACGGAGAGCAGTTATTAGTAAAATACTTATTTGATCACTTTTATTCTTAAAAAAACTGCTAATTAAGAAAGGAATATTAATACTATGGACCTTAAGCGCTCACAATATAAGTTAATCATGCAAGAATACGAAAAAAAACAGCTTAAAATGAAGCATGAAATTAAAAAGAGAAAAGAAGAAATATATCAAAGGATACCTCTTATTAAAGTTTTGGATGATGAAATTGCTTCCAATAGTATTAGTACTACTCATTATATTATACAACACCCTGAGGAATCAACACATAAATTAGAAGAACTTCAAGAAAATAACTTTATACTTGCACAGAAGAAGGTACGCTTATTAATAGAAAATAATTATCCTGAAGATTATCTACAGCCAAAATATTCTTGCAATATGTGTAAAGATACTGGATATATTGGTAACGAAAAGTGTAATTGCTTAAAACAATCCATGATTGATATAGCTTATGAACAATCAAATATTAAAAATATTATTAAAGAAGAAAACTTTGATACATTTTCTTTTAGTTATTATTCTGATAAAGTTGATACTAGGTTTAATTTATCACCACTAGAAAATATGCATAAGGTATATAGTAAATGCAAACACTTTGTTAACAACTTTGATAGTGAATTTACTAATATCATACTTTTTGGACAAGCTGGTCTTGGGAAAACTTTTTTGTGTAATTGTATTGCAAAAGCTTTACTAGATACTTCTCATACGGTTATTTATTTAACTTCATTCCAACTATTTAAGCTCTTTGAAAATTATAAATTTAATAAAAGTGATGAAAGAGTTCCTGAAGAAAAGATTGAATCTATTTTTAATTGCGACCTATTAATTATTGACGATTTAGGCACAGAACTTAACAATCATTTTACAGGTGTTGAATTATTTAATTGTTTAAATACAAGACTGTTAAATAAAAAATCCACTCTTATATCAACTAACTTATTATCAACAGACTGGTCCAAGCAATATTCGGATAGAATAGTATCTAGGATTTTTGGTAACTATGAACCACTTAAACTTTTCGGAGCAGATATAAGACTTAAAAAATATCAATAATTATTGACTATTTTATATTTAATGATATAATAAGTAAAGTATTAAACACATTAATTATGCACGTGTGGCTCAACTGGATAGAGCATCCGGCTTCGGACCGGAGGGTTGTGGGTTCGAGTCCTACCACGTGCGTACAAAAAAAGGCAACGATTTTATCAGCTTTGTAGCTATCGTTGTCTTTTAATTTTAATTTTTTTTAGGTATTTTTAGGTATTTAAAGGTTCATCATTCTTTTAAAATAGACCTTATCTACCTTATATAAATTATCTTTTCCCATCAATTTATACGTGTTAGCCAGATGCAAATATCCATTAGTAACAGTTATATCTCCATGACCTAGTAATACAGCAAGACTTGCAACATCACCACCACATAATATATAACTAGTAGCAAATGTATGTCTAAATAAATGATTTTTTAATCGTTCTATTTCTGTTTTATTCCTAATTCTTCTTACTATATTCTTAGAACCCTCATAACTATTTTTATCCCCGTACCTATTTTGTAATACATAATTATGGTCACAATGTTTTCTATATAAATACACATATTTATATATATGACTTTTCAATTTAGAAGGTAGTGGGACTATCCTATCTTTATTATGTTTACTATCTCTTATATGAATAAAGTTTTTATCAAAATAAACGTCTTTTATTTCAAGATTATATGTTTCTGATATTCTCATACCACAATCTAACATTAGGTGTATCATTATATAATTTCTAAGTCCTGTAGCCGTCTTTAAATTGAAACATTTATCTATTTCTTGTATTTCATCTTTAAAAAGTGGTATTAATACTTTTTTATCTACACTAACACCTCGCATCTTTTTTGCAATATTATTATCAATAAGTTCTTCTTGATATAAGTATTTAAAAAAGAATTTTACAGGATCCGTATAATGTTTAATAGTTGCATTGCTTAATTTCTTATCACCTTTACCTTTACCCGATAGTTTCTTTCTACTTCTAAGTTCTTTAACATATAAATTATAATCAGTATGCTTTATATCATTTATATCTATTTCAGTAACTTCCTTATTATAAACTCTTGCTAAATATCTTTTAAAATAGTCTAAATTTTCCCTATAATACTTTACTGTTTTTTCAGCACTAAAACATTCTTTTTCATTAACAAATACATTAATTGCTATATCTAAATTCATTTGAAATTTCCTTCTTTCTATGCTATAATTAGCTTAACTTATTTTGTTTAGACTATTTCCTGTTTTTGAGTAGTCTATTTTTTTTATCCTTAATTACTTGATAATCCCTTAATAATTCGCTTGAAATTTCTTCTCCAAGCACACCAAGTTCTGATACTAAACCATATTGTGTATGATTGTCATTCATATTTGATAATACGTCACATATATCTGTTGTAAAGTCAGTATCGTTATTATCACTATATACGGATAAACTTGCAACGTTATTAATGAATTTCCTTTTAACTAATTTCTCATTTAAATTTTTATTATATTCTCTTGATAATTCATCTTTTTTATTTGAAACACTTTTAATTTTACATTCTTGCAATCTCTTCCACCAAGAACACGTTTTACTATTC
>JAOASG010000019.1 GCA_025210235.1 Vallitalea sp. | reverse complement strand
GGGAGTTGGAAGCGCCCGAAGCCGGTGACCAAACCGCAAGGATGGAGCCGTCGAAGGTGAAGCCGATGACTAGGGTGAAGTCGTAACAAGGTAGCCGTATCGGAAGGTGCGGCTGGATCACCTCCTTTCTAAGGAAAATAAAGTTAAACTGAGGTTTGGCTTTATATAAAACGACTAAGGATTATTTAAGGAAAATGTTTTAATATACTATTAATAAAACTGCTAAAAAAATTAAAAAAAAGTATTGACTTTTCGCAGAAATGTGATATTATATATCATGTTGTTATGGAGGGGTTCCCGAGTGGCCAAAGGGGGCAGACTGTAAATCTGTTGGCACCGCCTTCGAAGGTTCGAATCCTTCTCCCTCCATTAAAGAATTGGCTTTGCGCTAGCAAAACAATTTCTTTCATTAGAAAATGTTTTATTATTGGCTTTGTGCCAGCAAAACAATTTCTTACAAGTAATGTTATTGATTTAAATATCGCGGGGTGGAGCAGTCTGGTAGCTCGTCGGGCTCATAACCCGAAGGTCAGAGGTTCAAATCCTCTCTCCGCAACCAATGATATGCCCAGATAGCTCAGTCGGTAGAGCAGAGGACTGAAAATCCTCGTGTCGGTGGTTCGATTCCGCCTCTGGGCACCACCATAAAAACATTATAATAAGGGCCACTAGCTCAGTCGGCTAGAGCACTGGACTTTTAATCCAGGTGTCCCGGGTTCGAGTCCCGGGTGGCTCATTAAAATCATCTATATATTATATAGATGATTTTTTTTGACTTATTTGTTATTCCCATTATAATTTAATAAAAATATAGAAAAAGCATAGATTTTAAAATACTAATAACTTATTGAAATTTACTTTATTTTAATGATAAAGTTAAGTTATTAACATATTTAATATAAATAATTAATAATTGTTAACAACATTTATAATTTTGAGAGGGAATGTGAATAATTTAAGATAATAGTAAATTTTAATATTTCACTTAATTAGAAGGCTACGAAGTCTATAGTTGATTCTTAAGTTATTAAGTGCCTTATTCAATTAGTATAGGTGGTTAATGGAGGAAACCGTATGAAAAAACCCACGTTATATGATAAACTTATAAAGTATAATAAAAAAGTTTATCCCTTACATATGCCTGGTCATAAATTAGGTAGAAAAATAAATTCTGCTAATTTAGCTAAAATTGATGTAACCGAAGTAAGAGGAACAGATAATCTACACAATCCCACAGGAATAATTTCTGAAGCTCAAGAAAAAGCGGCTATTACCTTTGGTGCAGAGAAAACATATTTTTTAGTAAACGGAAGTACAGGAGGAATAATCTCTACAATATCAACTATATGTAATGAAAAAGATAAAATATTAATTGCTCGTAATTGTCATAAATCCGTTTATAATGCTATATTAATAAATAATTTAGAACCTATTTATATTTATCCTGAAATAATGGAGTCAAATGGTATAGTCGCAGGAGTAGATCCATATCACATTGAAGAAAATCTTATTAAATACCCCTCAATTAAACTTGTTGTAATCACAAGTCCCACATATGAAGGATTTTTATCAAATATAGAAGAAATAGCAAAAATCGTTCATAAATATAATAAAGTTCTAATGGTTGACGAAGCACACGGAGCTCACTTTAAATTTAATAATTATTTTCCAAAAACATCTATAGAACAAGGAGCAGATATTGTAATTCAAAGTACACATAAAACGTTACCAGCCTTTACTCAAAGCGCAATGCTACATGTACAATCTACTAGAATAGAATGCAATAAACTACAAAAAGAATTAGCTATATTTCAGAGTAGTAGTCCATCATATATATTAATGAATAGTTTAGATAGTTGTAGAGAGCTATTAGATAGAAAAGGTAATAAGTTATTTAATAAATACACAAAAGACTTAAAAAAATGTAGAGAAGCTCTAAAAAATAGACTAAATAATCTAAAATTAATCGATAAAAATGTTATAGGTATTAATCAAATAATGGATATTGATTATTCAAAAATAGTAATAGATTGTTCTAAAACAAATATAACAGGAGTAGAGTTAGATAAAATACTTAGAAATAATTATAATATACAAGTAGAATTATCAAGTATAAATCATATAATAGCAATGACTTCAATATGCGATAGCAGATATGGAATTAAAAAATTCACAAAAGCATTAATAGAAATAGATAAACAGTTAAATAAAATAAATAAAAAAGGAAAGAAATATGATATAATAAATCATGTATTAAAATATTATAATCCTAAAGTGGTATCTTATAAGACTAAGACTAATGTATTATTAAAAGATTCTGTTGGGAAAATAGCTGGGGAATTTATAATACCTTTTCCTCCAGGTATACCGATGATTGTTCCTGGAGAAATTATTACTAAGGAAAGTATTATACTAATTAATAGGTATATAGATTTAGATATTGAAATAATGGGACTAGAAGATAATCAAAAAACAATTACTATAGTTAATGAGGTGTAGCATGAAAGGACTTTTTATCAGCATAGAGGGAGCGGATGGCTCAGGTAAATCAACTCAAATAGAATTACTTAGAAATTATTTAGAAAAAAATAATTATAAAAGTGTATTAACAAGAGAACCAGGAGGCACAATTATAAGTGAAGCTATTAGAAATATAATTTTAGACAAAAAATATATGGAGATGTCAGATATGACTGAAGCTCTTTTGTATGCAGCATCAAGAGCACAGCATGTTGAAGAATATATTAAACCTTTATTGGAAAAAGGAAATATTGTGATCTGCGATAGATTTGTAGATTCCTCTGTAGTGTATCAAGGTTATGCCAGAGGGTTAGGTATTAGTTGTATAGAAAACATTAATAAATATGCAACAAAAGGTTTAGAACCAGATATTACTATTTTACTTGATATTAATGCAGAAGAAGGAATAAAAAGAAAAAAAAATCAGAGAGAATTAGATAGGTTGGAATTGCAAAAGTTGGAATTCCATAAAAAAGTTAGTGAGGGATATAGAGAACTTAGTAATATGTATCCTAATAGAATTAAAAGAATAGATGCATCTAAATCCGTAGAAGATATTAGTAATGAGATAATATCTACTGTTAAACAATTAATTAATGATAAATATAAATAATATGTTAATACATATACTACTGTAAATTATTTTAAAAATAACTGTAAATTATGGATTTATTAAATAAAATAAGATAATAATCCGATATTAATCATATAGTAAAGTAGATGTTATAAAAACTATAAGAGGTGATACTATGAAATTAATTATAGCGGTAATTCATGACGAAGACTCACATAGATTAACAGAGAATTTAAATAAATGTGGATTTATGGCTACTAAGTTAGCTAGTACAGGAGGCTTGTTAAAAACAGGAAATACAACCATACTTATAGGAGTAAAAAAAGAAAAAGTTGATGAAGTTATAGGAATAATAAAAAAACAATGTAAAACAAATAAACAGATGTCATTACTTAATCCACCAGTTGCAGGAATGCCAGATGGTTATTTACCATATCCTATTGAAGTAACAGTTGGGGGAGCAACGATATTTGTTATTGATGTAGATCAATATATGAAGATATAAATTTATATACCTAAACATCAATACAATGTAGATGGGGGATAATATTTATGGAATTAAAGGTAAATAATATACAGATGCAAGGAATTAATGAAAAAACTAAGATAATAGATAATAAATCAGATAAAGATTTTAAATTTACGTTACTTAGCAAAATCGATGAAACCCAACTTCAAGAAAAACTAAACATAATGATTAACGATATAACAAATCAAGGTAATAAAATAGCAAAACATATGGATATTAAAGATATGAAGAAGTACAGGGAATTAATTAAAGATTTTGTAAATGAAGTTGTAACACATTCACATAAGTTTTCAAGGGAGAATTTCTTGGATAGACGAGGCAGACATAGAGTATATGGTATTGTTAAATTAGTAGATAAAAATGTAGATGACCTAGCAAAAGAATTAATTAAAGAAGAAAAGAATAATTTGGCTATATTAGGACATGTAGATGAAATACGAGGGCTATTATTAGATATAATGGCATAGATGAGATTCTTCAATTCGTAATTTAAGATTTTTACATAATGTTATAGTTAAATATTTTAAATTACGAATTGAAGGGAAGGATATAAAATGTATACTTTTGATGAAATAGTAGCACATGAAGATATCATAAACCACTTACAAACGGCAATAAAAACTAAAAAAATTTCTCATGCGTATATTTTTGATGGTGAAAAAGGTATGGGGAAAAAAATGCTAGCAAATACTTTTGCTAAAACACTCCAATGTGAAAAAAAAGGGATATCACCATGTGATGAATGCATCTCATGTCGAACATATGATTCATTAAATCATCCTGATATTATTTTTGTAGAGCAAACTAAAAAGACAGGAATTGGAGTTAATGATATTAGAGAACAGATTAATCAGAATATCAATATAAAACCATATCAGTATCCTTATAAAATTTATATAGTTGATAATGCAGATTCAATGACAGAACAAGCACAAAATGCTCTATTAAAAACACTTGAAGAACCACCTTCTTATGTAATAATATTACTATTATCAAATAATATTAATAAATTTTTAGTTACAATTATTTCAAGATGTGTTGTTTTAAAATTAAAGCCTGTTATGCCCAAAGAGGTAAAAAATTATTTAACAGATATGATAAAAATATCAAACGATGAAGCTGAGCTAATAACATCTTTTGCACAAGGTATAATTGGAAAAGCAAAGGAATTGTCTTCTTCCCAAGAATTTTTTGATATGAGAGAAGAAATGATTGTAATTTCTAATAGTATTATTTATGATGATGAATACGAATTATTAAAGATATGTGATAAATTCGATAATTATAAGGATAACATACAAGAATTTTTAGATTTATTAATGACTTGGTTTAGAGATTTACTTATTGTAAAAAAAATAAATGATGATTTATATTTAATTAATAGAGATAAATATGAGATACTAGTTAAGCAATCACATAATTTACCATATTATAGAATAAGTGAAATCATTGAAAATATACTAAATGCAAAGAATCTATTACGATATAACTCAAACTTTAGATTAGTTATGGAGATGATGATTACACAAACAAAGGAGAATAAAGATGATAAAAGTAATTGGCGTTAGATTTAGAAAGGCAGGTAAAATATATTATTTTGATCCAAATAGTTTAGATATAAAAAAAGGACAGAATGTCATTGTAGAAACAGTAAGAGGAATTGAATATGGAGAAGTTGTTATAGGTATAAAAGAAGTAACAGATGATGAAATAATACAGCCATTAAAAAGTGTTATAAGAGTAACTACACCAGAAGATGATAAAAAGGAAGAGAAAAATAGATTAAAAGAAAAAGAAGCTTTTGATATTTGTATAAAAAAAATTAAGAAACATGGTTTAGAAATGAAGTTAATTGATGTAGAATATACATTCGATAACAATAAAGTTTTATTTTACTTTACAGCAGATGGTAGAATTGACTTTAGAGAATTAGTTAAAGATTTAGCAGCTATTTTTAAAACTAGAATCGAATTAAGGCAAATTGGTGTTAGAGATGAAACAAAGATGATAGGAAGTATAGGAATATGTGGTAGACCTTTATGTTGTCATACACATTTATGTGAGTTTCAACCAGTATCTATAAAAATGGCTAAAGAGCAAAATCTATCACTTAACCCAACGAAAATTTCAGGAGTATGTGGAAGACTTATGTGTTGTTTAATGTATGAAGAAGAAACATATGAACAACTTAATAAACTATTACCAGAAATTGGAGATAAAGTTATTACGCCAGAAGAATTTAAAGGTGAGGTTTTAAGTGTAAATGTTCTTAGACAACTTGTAAAAATTGTTGTTAGAAAAGAAGATGGGGAACCAGAAATACTTCAATATAAAGCAAATGAATTACAGTTTAAAAGATGTAAAAAATGTAGTAAACATCATGTAGAAGAAGATATATCAAAAGAAGATAAGGAAGAATTAAAGGAATTGTTAAATTTAGAACGTAAAGAAGGAAAGATGAAAAGAGAGTAGATATGGAACTAAGAAAAGATGAACGAATAGATGATCTTCATAGAAAAGGCTATAAAATTATACAAAATCCAAATAAATTTTGTTTTGGAATGGATGCTGTATTACTAACAGGATTTACTAGTGTTAGACAAGATGAAAAAGTACTAGATTTAGGTACTGGTACAGGAATTATTCCAATTCTACTTGAAGCTAAAACAAAAGGGAAAAGTTTTACAGGTCTAGAAATACAAGAGGGTAGTATAGATATGGCCAAGAGAAGTGTTAAACTTAATGGTTTGGATGATAAAATATTTATAGTAAAAGGTGATATAAAGGAAGCAGAAAAGCTGTTTCCTTTATCTAGTTTTGATGTTATAACTTCAAATCCACCATATATGAATAATAAAAGTGGTATTAAAAATACTTTAGAACCTAAGTCCATAGCTAGACATGAAATATTATGTGAATTAGATGATGTGATAAAAAATGCTGCCTCATTAGTTAAAGTTGGAGGAAGATTTTATATGGTTCATAGACCTAATCGTTTGCCAGAGATCATAGTAACATTAAAAAAATATAAATTAGAACCAAAAAGAATGAGATTTGTACATCCTTATGTTTATAAGGAACCTAATATGGTACTAATTGAATCAGTAAGACATGGGAAACCTCAACTTAAGATAGAACCTCCATTAATGGTATATAAAGAAGTGGGGAAATATACAGAAGAAATATATGAAATATATGGTTATAATAAATAGAACAGGAGAGTATTATGTTAGGAAAATTATATTTAGTTGCTACTCCTATAGGAAATTTAGAAGATATCTCTTATAGAGCAATAAGAGTATTAGGCGAAGTAGATATTATAGCAGCAGAAGATACTCGTCATACCAAAAAATTACTTAATCATTATGAAATTTGCACGTCTATAACAAGTTATCATGAGCATAATAAAATTGAAAAGGGTGAGTATCTTATTGAAAAACTTCAACAAGGAAAAGATATTGCTCTTGTAACAGATGCAGGTACTCCAGGAATCTCAGATCCGGGAGAAGACTTAGTTAAGAAATGTAGATTAAATAATATTGAAGTTACATCTATACCTGGACCAGTAGCATTAATTACGGGATTAATAATATCTGGGTTATCAACCAGGAGATTTGTCTTTGAAGGATTTCTTCCACATGATAAAAAGGAAAAAAATGAAATAATAAAAAAATTAACTACCGAACATAGAACAATTATATTATATGAAGCTCCACATAGGATTAAACAAACTCTTGAGCTATTATTTGAAATATTAGGAAATAGGAATATTGCAATTACAAGAGAACTAACTAAAAGATATGAAGAAGTAAATACAATTACTATAGAAGAAGCAATAAGTAAGTATAAGAACGAACATCCAAGAGGAGAATACGTTATTATCATAGAAGGAAAACCTATAGAAGAACTAAAAAATGAAGAAAGACAAAAATGGGAAAGTATATCTATAGAAGATCATTTAAATCACTATATGTCCACTGGACTAGATAAAAAAGATTCTATGAAAAGAGTTGCAAAAGATAGAGGTACATCTAAAAGAAACATATATAATTATTTAATTAATAAAGAGAAGATATAAAATAAAGCAATCACTAAGTTTTATAAGTGATTGCTTATATTTAAATTTATAATTTTAGTTTACATCTAAACCAATTAATTTAGCCATCTCGATAATTGATTGTTTCGATACTTTTTTTCCATAATAATCAATTAAATCATCCATCTCACCAGTAAAGATATCAGCTGGTTGATATTTCTTTAGAATGATTTGCTCATTATCGACATAGATTTCCAAAGCATCTTTTTCCTTAATATCAAAATTTCTACGGATCTCAATTGGTAAAGTTATTCTACCTAATTCATCAAGTTTTCTAACTATTCCTGTTGATTTCATAATATTTCCCCCTCAAACCGTCATGAAGTTTTATCATATATAAGAATATCACAAATAGCAATAAGTGTCAATAAAATGGATAATCTTGTAAATATAAATCTTTTTTTGTCTTATTAGAAATTTCTAGTGGGCGTCTTTTTTTATATAACTCAACTTTCCCACCTTTAAGTTAATGCAGATAAATTAAGTGTTATAGGTTTGGTTTGCAGAATAAATATATAGAAGAAACACCTATATTTTTATTCTGCAAAGCCTTATAATTAGCTTATCTGCATAGAATATTGATGTGAAAGTTGAGTATATAATTAATTTAGAAAAGTAATTTTTAATTATAATGTAATTAATAGTATATATAGTTGAAATAGTTTGGAAAAAAATGTATAGTTATTATATAAATTACTTAAAACGGTTAGTCATATAGTATTTATTAATAATCATTCGAAGGAGAAATAATATGGAGTATAGTATTTTTGATATTATTGGTCCAATAATGATTGGACCATCCAGTTCTCATACAGCAGGAGCTGCAAAAATTGGATATATTGCTAGAGGTATATTTGGGGAAGATATAAAAAGTGTGAAATTTATACTTCATGGATCTTTTGCAAAAACTTATATGGGTCATGGTACAGATAAGGCTTTACTTTCTGGGGTAATGGGATTTCTGCCAGATGATGAGAGATTAAAAAATGCATATAAAATTGCAGAAAGTAAAGGAATCACATATAGTTTTATTGGGGATAATTTAGGAGAGGTTCATCCTAATACAGTTAAAATTCATATGGTTTCAGAAGGCGGAAAAGAAATGATGGTTATGGGTTCATCCATTGGTGGGGGGAAAGTTGTTATTATACAGATAAATGATTTAGAAGTTAATTTTAATGGAGAATATACAACTCTAATAACTAAGCACTATGATAGACCAGGTGTTGTAGCTTCAATAACTTCAATATTAGCAAATAATAATGTTAATATTGCTTTTATGAAACTTTTTCGACATTCTAAAGGAGATTATGCAAGACTCGTATTAGAATCTGATGAAGAAATAAATAATAGTGTATTAGAAGAAATAAAAAAAATGAAATTTGTAGATGAAGTAACACGAATTGATAAATTAATATTATAAAAAGAAATATTTAATCCTATGAAAGGGTGAAAACATGAATTATACAAATGGAAAAGAGTTATTAGATATTTGTAAAGAAAATAATATGACTATATATGATGTTGCTTTACATAATGAATGTAAAACTAGTTTATTAAATAAAGAAGAAGTATATTTAAAAATGAAATATCATTTAGATATTATGAAAAATGGTATAACAAGAGGATTAGATGTAAATGAAAAAAATATAAAAGGATTTATGATTGGTGGTGAAGCAAAAAAATTAAAAAGGTATTATGAAAATAATAAATCTGTTTGTGGAAAAACAATGTCAAAAGCTGTAAGTTATGCCCTGAGTATGATGGAAGTAAATGTTTCTATGGGGAGAATTGTTGCTTGTCCAACTGCTGGATCATGCGGTGTTTTACCAGCAGTTCTTATAGCAGTCATGGAAAAATTTAAATTAGATGAAGACATTGTTATAAATGGGTTGTTAACTTCAAGTGCAGTAGGTATTATAATTGGAAAAAATGCTTGTTTATCTGGAGCAGAAGGTGGATGTCAAGCAGAGGTTGGATCAGCTTCAGCAATGGCAGCAGCCGCAACGGTTGAGATGCTTGGAGGTAGTCCAGAGCAAGCATTAAATGCATCTGCTATTGCACTTAAAAATCTAATGGGATTAATTTGTGATCCAGTAGCAGGACTTGTTGAATCACCATGTGCAAAAAGAAATGCTATAGGTACTTCTAATGCAATGATTTCTGCTGAAATGGCACTTGCAGGAATAAGTAGTATTATACCTTTTGATGAAGTGGTTATAGCTATGGGGAAAGTAGGAAAAATGTTACCTGTATCTCTAAGAGAGACATCAGAAGGTGGTATAGCGACTACACCAACAGGAATAAAGCTAAAGAAACAGATTTTTGGATAGAAAAAATTGAAATAAAGCATACTTTTATTGCATATAAATAGTTAAACGATTGTATATGGAGAAAGGGTATGCTTAATTATTTATGGGCATTTATGATAATATTAGGTGTTATTTTTGGTGCATTTAATGGAAGAATGGGGGAAATTACAGAGGCTGCCATAGAATCATCAAAGGAAGCAGTAAATTTATGTATTATGCTAGCTGGTGTTGTTGCAATGTGGACGGGACTCATGAAAATAGCAGAAAAATCAGGACTGATTAAAGGTCTTACCAAAAAGATGAGACCTATATTAAGATTTTTATTTCCTAAAGTACCAGATAATCATCCAGCTCAGAATTATATTGCTACTAATATTATAGCAAATGTTCTTGGACTTGGATGGGGAGCAACACCTCCAGGACTTAAAGCTATGGAAAAACTACAAGAATTAAATAAAGACAAAAGTACAGCGAGTACAGCAATGTGTACTTTTTTAATTATTAATATATCATCAGTTCAATTAATATCGGTTAATATAATAGCTTATCGTGCTCAATATGGTTCTGAAAATCCAGCAGAAATTATTGGACCTTCAATATTAGCAACAACAATATCAACACTTGTTGGAGTAATCTTTGCTAAAATAATGATGAAGGTGAGTAAAAAATGAAAATTATCCTTGTAATTTCTGATTTTATGATTCCATTAATGTTTGTTCTTATTATTGGTTATGGACTATTAAATGAAGTAAAAGTATATGATACATTTATAATTGGAGCAAAAGAAGGATTTAAGATTGTGTTAAAGATAATGCCTACTTTAATTGGATTGATGGTGGCGGTCGGCATATTAAGGGCTTCTGGATTTTTAGATGTACTCACAAATGTTTTAACACCTATAACGAGTAAAGTTAAGTTTCCATCTGAGTTAATACCAGTAGCTTTAATGAGGACTATTTCAGCATCAGCAAGCACTGGCCTAATACTTGATTTATTTAAGACTTATGGTCCTGATTCATTAATTGGGAGAATGACGTCAATTATGATGGGGTGTACGGAAACGGTTTTTTATACATTATCAATTTATTTTATGACAGTTAGAATTAAGAAAACAAGATATACTCTTACAGGAGCATTACTCGTTAGTATAGTTGGTATAATTGCTTCTGTAGTAATAACGTATAAGGTATTTGGATAAATTATTTAGGCTCCGTGGAGATAATATAGGGTAATATTACGTCAGCAGATTAAACTTACATGCTTAATCTGCTGAACTTTACTTTCGAGAGACAAACTTAGTAGATAAGTACTGGTGTACCTATTGGAATAATAGAATAAAGCTCTGCGGCGTCATCAGAATACATCCGAATACAGCCATGACTAGCTCTAGTACCTATAGTCCAAGGTTTATTTGTTCCGTGTATACCGTATGTGCCCCAAGGTACGCTTAACTGCATCCAATAACCTCCAAATGGACCTCCCCATAGGCCTTTTTTAACAATTTGCCAATAACCTTTGGGTGTTGGTGTAGATAACTTTCCAATAGCTACTGGATAATGTATAAGAACATAATCTTTACTTAATAATTTTAAAATCTTATCTTTTAAAACAACTTCAATTGAAAAAGGATTATCTTTCTCATCTGGAATTATTAGTTTGTCGCCAACATTAATACTATCTGGATAAAGTATATTATTAGCATAAATAATGCTATTTAATGATGTTTTAAATAACTTACTGATGTTTACCAATGTATCTCCATATTGGATTGTATATATCATAGTATCACCTCATAGACTACAACTTTAATAAATTCTATGATAGATGATAACGTTATGTGTATATTAAAGACGTCTTATTTACAGTTTGACAATAATAGCTATTTATTATATACTTCGATTATATTATGGTACGAGGTTAGGTGAAATATGGGAAACTATGAAACTTTAAATAATTTACTTGTTAATATGTTTAACGAGATAATGACAATCGAAGAAAAAGCACTTATTAACGATGAGTTTAGTAATATTTCTACAACAGATATGCATATTATACATGCAATAGGGATAGGAACTAGTAGAAATATGTCTTCTGTAGCAAGAGATTTGGAAATTACAGTAGGAACACTAACAATTGCAATTAATAATTTAGTTAAAAAAGGATATGTTAATAGAAATAGAAGTACAAAAGATAGAAGAGTTGTTCTTATTTCATTATCAGAATTAGGCAAAAGAGTATATGAATATCATGATAAGTTTCATAAAAATATTATTGACGATATTATTTCACTACTAGGAGACGATGAAATAGATATTTTTATAAAAGGTATTAGTGGAATTAACAATTATTTTAATAAAATAAAAGAAGAAAATCAAAAAAAATAGATGTAATAAAAGGCTACCTATACTTAGGTAGCCTTATTGGTGAATTGCATTGTTTTATTGGTGAAATTTATTATTTTTAATATTTAGCTTAATTGATTAACTATTGCTTCTAATGATTCTAGTGCTTCTGCAGGTAACTTATTAAATCCACCTTTATCAGTTTCTGTAGATTTAACAAAATTAACTCTATCAATCATTCTAGCTTTTAATTGTTCAACATATGAAGCGTCATTCATATCTGGAACAAAGCCTTCTATTTCCATAATTTCAATATCTGAGAATGGTTTCCATGGAGTAAATTTAGCAGTTCCTTCAATAATAGCTTCTAATGAACCTAAAGTAATTGCAGGAGTAACTTTTTTATCCATGAAGAATCCTGTATTTAATATGTAACAATCTACATCATTTTCACTAAATAATTTTTTGAATTTGTTGTAATCATCAGCTAAAGGATATGTTCTAAATGGGTTAGCATATGGTTCAACTACTAATGCATTAGGATCTACACCTTCTGCTAATCTTTCAGCTGAAGTTCTTTTAGTTGCTAGAGTAGCACCCATTACAGAAGCTAAAGCTGATCCATCTAATTTCATAATAGGTGGGAAAGTAGGATCTTTCATTAACCAGAAGATTGCATTAACTGGTTCATCAAATTTATTTTCACGGTTAGGTGACCATAATTTTGATTTAACTGCACGACCATTACCATTTCTCATATCTTCTGTTACAAGAACAACTTTTCCATCTTCATCAATTGTTACACCATTATTTTGAACAGTTATTAAGAATTTATTATCATCATCAGCCATTGGGTAATCTTGAGTTTTATCAAAGTATGATGGCTCAAGTGCTACTGATGAACCATTTTCTGTCGAAATAATAAAAGCATCATCATGAAGTACAGTGATATCATATTTATCATTATGTTTTGCATGTGTAATTGTTGATTTTCCAGAGCCTGATAAACCAAATACACCTGCAACGAATTTTTTACCATTAGCTAAGTTATAACGCTTTTGTCCACCATGACAAGCAGCATAACCATGTCTATTAGCAGTTCCCCATCCAAGAGTTAATGTACCTTTTTTGTGCTCTCCAAAATATCTCATACCAAGTAAAGCAGCACAGTTATGTGTTGGATCAAAGAAAGTAAGTCCAAGTGGATGATCTTCATGTTCCCATTCAGGATCAGAGAAAATATAAATATCTCCTTCATTTGGGATTACTTTTGATTCCGCATATAGATTAGAGTATTCTTCATTTAGGTATTGGAAGTTTAATAACCATGAATACATTATGTTTTCGTGACCTTCTGGAATTAAAAGATGTGCTTTTACCATAAAATCTTTATCTAAACCAACATAAGCTTGAGCATGATACATTTTACGGAATCTAGTGTTATAAACAGCTTCTCTAATTTTTGATGCATATTCTTCTTGATCTACATTTGGTTCACCAATTATTCTTCTAGCTGCTGCACAACGTCCTTTAACAGCACCATCATTAAATAATAATACTTTGGAATCTTCATCTAAACCAAGTTTTTCTGGTTGGTAAACAGGAATGTCTGTTACAATTGTTCCAGGTGAGTTTGAAGCTAATTTATAAGCTTCTTTAAGTGAATTAACGTTAACTACATTATTTCCATAAAATGGAGTTTCAATAGTAGTACGAATTTGAGAAAAAATAGCATTATTTTTGCTTATTTCTTCCCAAGCATAAGTTCTTTTTGTTGCCATTTGGTATTCCTCCTTCATATATCTAAAAAATTGGTATAGTATATATAAATTTATCACTAAGTGATTAATTTATTATCTTTTTTAGCATATACAGAAAGTACCTTGTTATATTCATGTAGAAATATAAAACAAAGCATATTTGTATAATATAATACTTTCAAATCTTCCCCATATTAAGTATAATATTAGGTTTTGCAAATGTCAATATAAGATTCCTAAAAATTCCATATTTAATTTTTATTTTAGAATGTAAAATATTTATAATAAAAATGTTTGAAAGATAAGGCTTTTTTGTTATAAAATATGGTATAATAAGGTAATATCTTAAGATGATTAATTTAAAATAGGAAGTGAATTAAATTATGCAAGAAAATAAATTATTCAATAAAGATATTCATAAATTACATTTAATATTTGAACAGATGAAGAAAGGTGAATTGAAGGGAAATAATATAAATGATATTCTTTATGATTATCATACCAATATAGTCTTTGATAAATTTATTATATTACTTGTAGATCCTTTAAATGGAGATATTATAGATGCTAACGAAAAGGCTTGTGAATTTTATGGATATAATAAAAGTGAATTAATAGAAAAAAATATTGCTTATTTAGATGTAGCTGATAATAAAAAAATATTAGATATATTACAAGAGTGTTTAGAAACAAGGTCTAATGCTTTATATTTTAAACACCGTATAGCAACACAAGAAATAAAATATATTAAAATGTATGCAGGACCTATAAACAAAAATAATAAAAGTTTTATTTATTGTATTATAGAAGATATTACAGATAGTACAAAATTAAATAAAAAGTTCATTAACTATTCCAAATTATTAGAAAATATTTTGGCTGGGATACCAGATATAATAGGAGTTTATAATGTTGATCGAACAATTATGTTTTATAACTTAGCTGGATATAATTTTTATGAAAAGGAAAGAAAAGAAGTAAATGGGAAAAAATGTTATCAGATGTTAGGCAGAACAAAAAGATGTGATGATTGTGATATAGAAGTAGCAATAAGAAACAAGACAATTATACGAAAGGAAAGATATATTAAAGAGATTGATAAGCATGTAGATTGTTGTTGGAATCCAGTATTAGATGATTATGGAAACGTAATGTTTGTTGTTGAGCAGTTAAGAGATATTACAGATAAGAAAGCATTAGAAAATATTCTTTCACAAAATGAAGAAAATTATTGCCATTTCATTAATCTATTATCTGACGTTGTTATAATATCTGTTAATGGAATTATTGTTTCAGCTAATGAACAAGTATTTAAATATTGTGATGATGTTTTAGGGAAATATTTATATGAATTTGTTCCTGATAATAAAGATATAGTAATAGAGCGTTTAAAACAGTTGCAAGAGAATAAAGGTGTAAAATCAAGATCTGATTATAAAGTAACTATTGATAATATAGCGTTTTATTTTGAGGTAGCTTCAAGTTATGTAAATTATAAGGGAAAACCAGCTGTTGTTTCATTTTTTCGAGATATATCTAAAAGAAAGAAAGAATTAAATGCAGCAGCAAAAGTACAACGAAAAGAATTACAAAAGGATTTTCCTTTAAAAGATAAATTAAAAATTGAGTATCTTTATTTTCCAGCTAAGACAGTAAGTGGAGATTTCTTTTATTTTTATAAAGTAAATAATGATCTTCTTATAGGAATACTTGGAGACGTTAGTGGAAAAGGAATTACGGCAGCTCTTAATATTTCTGCATTTAATGTATTATTTCATGAAGCAGTTTTGCAAAGTCAAGATCCTTTAAAAATAGTGGAGATATTGAATAAAAAGATTGGGAATTACTTAGATGAAAAATATGTAGCAGTTTGTTGTTTTAGTTTTAATTTTAAAACAAATAATGTAAAAATAGTTAGTGCTGGAATAAATCATTTTATTACACTTAAAAAAAATAATCAATTTTGTGAAGAAGTTATTAAAGGACCTTTTTTAGGGATGTTTGATAATAGCAAGTTTGGTGAAATGAAAATTGATTTTGAAAAAGGAGATAGGTTTTACTTTTTATCTGATGGATTGGATTTTATATTTGATAATAAAACAATAAAAGAAAATCTTGAAAAATTTACATTATTAGAATTTAAAAATTATTTTAATACCTATTTAAAAGGTATTGAATTAAATATAAATGGCTTAAAAGATGATAGTACACTAATAGGTATCGAAATAAAATGAGGTGAATATAAAAATGAAAAAATATGAATTCATATTGCATGGGTTAGATAACTGTAAAGAAATTATTGAATTGATAATAACAAATTTAAAAAGAATATACAATAATATTAATTATTTTGATATAAAATTAATTTTAACAGAGGGTTTAACTAATGCATTTAAACATGGGAATAAGAATAATAAAGAAAAGCCTATTTTTTTAAGGTATTATCTAAAGCATGCGCATGTAATTTTTGAAATAGAAGATTCAGGTAATGGAGTCAATGGTAATATACCAGATAGTATACCAGAAGAAAATATCTTAAACAATCAAGGAAGAGGGTTATATCTAATAAATGTAATTGCTGATGAATTGCAAGTAAAAGGCAATTGCTTAATAATAAAAAAATATCTACAAAATCAATTAGTTAATAATTAAGGAGTAATAGAAGAAATGAAAGTAAAGTTTGGACTTAAAATAAAAATGGTATTATTATTTTTTATATTTATTTCAATTCCCCTTATTACATTAGGGAGAATATCAACAAAGATGAGTTTTTCATCAATGCAAAAAGCAAAAGAAGAAGAATTAAGAGAAATTACCCGTACAACTTCAGATACTATTAATATGAAAATAGCTTCGTTAAATACATATGTTCAGGCAATAAGCCATAATAATAATTTAGCAAAAGTAGCTAATGGAGATATAAGTGTCAAAAATGAAGTTTTTACTTTTTTATCTAAGATTCAAAAGGAAAATGGTTCACAGATTCACAATTTAACTATTACTGATGCTTCAGGCAAAGGAGTTATAAACAATAGGGATATAAATTTCACACAAAATTTTAGTGATAGAGATTATGTTCAGAATGCATTAGAAGGATCGCCTACCCAAAGTGATCTTTTGTTATCAAGAATTGATAATAAACCAATTATTGCTATTGCATATCCATTAAAAATAGATAATAAAGTTGTAGGGACTATAATAGGTAGTATTAGATTTGATAGTATAACTAATATTATGTCAAAAATAAAGATAGGAGATAAAGGATATGCATATATGATTGATAAAACTGGGCAATATGTATATCATCCTCAAACTGAAAAAGTTTTTAAAGAAAATATTGGAGATTATGAAAATAATAGTCTAAAAAAAATAATTAAAAAAATGAAATCTGGTGAAACAGATGAAGGATATTATACTTATGAAGGAGTAAAAAAATTTGTAAGATTCATGCCTGTTAATAAATGGATTTTAGTCATAACAGCAAATTATAATGAATATATGGCTACTACCAAAAAAATAGCTAGGGATACAATAATTATTACTATTTTATCTTTACTTATAGCAACAGTACTTGCATATATTATTACAACAGTGAATATAGTAAAACCAATTAAAGTGTTAGAAGGATTAATGAATAAAGCAGGAAATGGAGATTTAACTGTTGAATCTGTTATAGCTACAAATGATGAGATACAAAATTTAGGTAATTATTTTAATAACATGGTACAACACCAATCAAGAATTATTAATTACGTAAAAAAAGGAGCAGAGGAATTATCATCTGCCTCTGAAGAAATATCTATTTCAGCTCAAGAAATATCTACATCAACAGAAGCCATAACACAAAGTATACAAGAAGTTGCTGAAAATGCTGAGCATCAAAATAATTCTATCATTGAAACTTCAGAAGTACTTGTACAATTATCAAGTTTAGTACAAATAGCACAGAACAAAGCAATGATGGCTAAGAAAAATTCAGTCCATACTATGGATGCTGCTAAACAAGGAAGAATCAAAGTACAACAAACAGTTAATGCTATTGAAAATATAAATAAAAAGTCAACTGAAACAGAAAATACATTAATTATATTAAATAATTTATCTAAGAAAGTTAATGGAATTATTGTAACAATTAATAACATATCTAGTCAAACAAACTTATTAGCGTTAAATGCGGCTATTGAAGCTGCAAGAGCAGGAGAGCACGGTAAAGGATTTACTGTTGTCGCAGACGAAGTTCGAAAGCTTTCTGAGCAAACAAGTATTGAGGCTAATGAAATAGCAAAACTAGTAAATGAGATGGTGATTCAAATAGATAAAGCTGTTGAGTCTATGCAATCAAGTAAAGATGCTGTAGAAAATGGAGTATTAGTAGCAAGTGAAACGGATACCTCTTTTATAAGTATTATAGATGCAGTTAAACAGATTAATAAGGATATTGAGCAAATAGTCGATGTGACAAAAGATGAAGTAGCAAGTTCAGATCAAATAGTAAAACTTATTGATTCAGTTGCAACGATAACTGAGAATACAACTAGCAATAGTGAAGAAGTTGCAGCCTCTTCTGAGGAGCAAGCTTCAATTATACAAAGCCTTGCTACTAGTTCAGAAGAGACTAGTGCAATGGCATCTGAATTAAATATGCTTGTTGAAAATTTTAAAACTCGAGGTGAAGAATAATGGATAAAAGAGATATAATTATTTCAAAGGACTTTTCAGTAGATGATGCTACTGAATTTCGAGAGAAAGTGTATCAACTAATTAATAATGGAGAGAGATATTTTGTGCTTGATTTTAGTAAATGTGAATTTGTTGATAGCACAGGATTAGGTGTTTTAGTAAGCATCCACAAAAAATGTTTAGAGTTAAATGGAAGATTACTGCTATCTAAAATAAATAAAGAAGTTATGAGACTATTTAATTTAACAAGGTTAGATCAAGTATTTGAAATTATATAATATGATATATTAAAAGAATATTCTCCTTAGATAATGCAAATAATAGTAAAGAATTAAAACAGTAGTATTTAATTACTTAACTATTAGTTTTATTAAAAAGGAGGTTCTTAAATGAATAAACAACGTGCAAAAGAGATTGCTACTTCTCTTATTATGGCTAATGTGACATATAATGGAGATAGAGTATATATTGAACAAGTAAATGATAATAAAGATACTGCTAGTATTCATTTAATTAATCAACCAGGAAATAGCCTAGAAGTTTCTCTTAATAATTTAATAGAACACTAAAATAACAATAATAAAAAATGAAGCAACATTTAAAAAAGCTACTAAAGAGATCAAAGAAAATTTTTACAATGATCTTTCCTTTAGTAGCTTTTTCTATTTAGTGTTTACTAAATTTAACTCTTTCTCTTTCAGTTAAATATTTTTTTCTTAGTCGAATACTATCAGGAGTAATTTCAACAAGTTCGTCACTAGATATAAACTCTAAGGCTTCTTCTAAGCTAAATATTTTTGGTGGGGATAGCTTAATTGCATCATCAGCACCAGATGAACGAGTATTAGTTAATTTTTTGTTTTTACAAGGATTAACGGTCATATCCTCTTTTCGAGAGTTAATTCCTATAATCATACCTTCATATACATCTGTAGTTGGATGGATAATCATAGTTCCTCTTTGAGAAAGATTATTAAGTGAATAAGGCATAGCAGTACCTTGTTCTCCTGAAATTAATACACCATTACCTCTAGAAGGAATCTCACCTTTATAAGGTTCATATGCTTCAAAAGCACGAATTATAGTTGCTTCTCCTCTAGAATCAGTAATTAGTTCACTTCTAAATCCAAGTAAACCTCTTGTTGGGACGATAAATTCCATACGTGTATAGCCGTTATCGGATACCATAAGTTCCATTCTACCTTTTCTTAGATTAAGCTTGCTAATCGCTGTTCCAGAGTATTCATCAGGTGTATTAATGATAACTCTTTCTACTGGCTCAAATAATTTTCCGTCCTCTTTGTGCATAAGAACCTCAGGCTTAGATACACTTAGTTCATATCCTTCTCTTCTCATATTTTCAATTAATATTGAAAGATGAAGCTCGCCTCTACCAGATACTTTATAGCCGTCAATACCACCTAATTCATCTACCCTAAGACCTACATTAATCTCTAATTCCTTATCTAATCTTTCTTTAATATGTCTTGTAGTAACATACTTACCAGATTTTCCAGCAAATGGAGAATTATTAACTAAAAAATTCATTGATAGCGTAGGTTCTTCTATTTTTAATAACTCCATAGGTTCAATATTATCTGGGTCACAATATGTTTCACCTATTGATATATTTGATATTCCTGCGATTACAGCTATATCACCACTACTTATTTCTTTTTTTGGAACTTGCTTTAGACCTTCATAGGTAAACAGCTTGGATATCTTACCTGTTTCAACAGATCCATCTCTTTTACAAATAGATATTGTTTGTCCTTCATGTATTACCCCTTTATAAACTCTACCAATACCTAATCTACCAATATAATCATCATATGCTAGTGCAGATATTTGTAATTGTAAAGGTTCATCATTTTTATTAGGGTAAGGATTGGTATGCTTAATTATAGTTTCAAATAGTGGAGTAAGATCTTTGTAATCATCATCCATGGAATACTTTGCTATACCATCTCTAGCAGTTCCATAAATAATAGGAAAGTCAAGTTGTTCATCGTTAGCATCAAGTTCAGCGAATAAATCAAATGTCATGTCTACAACTTCTTCAGCACGTTGGTCTTTTTTATCAATTTTATTTATAAATAAAATTGGGTTTAAATTGTGTTCAAGAGATTTTTCAAGAACAAATCTAGTTTGAGGCATAGGTCCTTCACTAGAGTCAACTAATAAAATTACTGTGTCTACAGTTTTAATAATTCTTTCTACTTCTGATGAAAAATCAGAGTGACCAGGTGTATCCACAATATTAATTTTATAGTCTTTGTAATTAATAGAACAGTTTTTAGAGTAAATTGTAATTCCTCGTTCCCGTTCTAAATCATTACTATCCATAACTTGGTCAACGACTTCTTGGTTTTCACGAAAAACACCACTCTGGCTTAAAAAAGCATCTACTAAAGTTGATTTACCTGCATCTACGTGAGCTATTACAGCTATATTTATAATTTTTTGAACTGACATATATACCCTGCTTTCTATTATAATAAATTTAAGAAATTTCTAAATTAATATATAACACCAAATATATAGTTTATACGTTATTACAAAAATAATCAAGTATAGATTAAAAAAAGGAAAAAATAAACACGATACACTAAATGTAAGAGGTGTGTATCGTGTTCTTATATTATACTATAAATTGATCTATTTGGGATTTGAGTTCTTGTGACATTGAGTTCATTTCTTCTATGCTAACTCCAATTTCTTCAAATGAGCTTGCTTGTTCAACAATAACTCCATTTATTTGTTGAGCAGAGCTAGCATTATTAGTTGTTGAGGCTGATATTTCATCCATTGCTTTTGTCATTTCTTCTGTAGCAAGAGCCTGTTGGTTTGATGAAATAGATATATTATCCATTTTTATTGTCATTTGTTTTATAGATTCTACTATGGTTTCAAAATGTTTATCAATTATATCTGATTTCTCAACACTAATTGATACTAACTTTTGTCCATCACTAATTGCTATATTAGCATTATCAGCCCTCGTTTGAATTTCGCTAATTAAGGAGCTTATACTTAAGGCTGATTGTTTACATTCTTCTGCTAATTTTCTTACTTCTTCTGCTACTACGGCAAATCCTTTTCCATGTTCCCCTGCACGAGCTGCTTCTATTGCTGCATTTAATGCAAGTAAATTGGTTTGTTCTGCAATATTAGTTATTATCGAGACTATATCTCCAACTTTATCGGATGATATCTTTAGTTCGTCGATTACTTTACAAACCTCTTCTGTAGATTTTTTAACTTTATTATTAGATACTACAACCTCACTAATATTCTTCTCACCTTGATGAGCAGCTTCTAAAATAAATTCACTACGTTGTGAAACATCCTTAGAGGCTAGTAATATAGCTTCAGAATTATTCGCTAATTCTTCTATACTTGCTGTTGTTTCTTCAACCACACTTGCATTATTTTGAGTACCATCTGATACACTAGATACTCCTTCCGCGATCTCTCCTATGCCTTTATTTGCTAAATCAATAGATCGAGAAATTTCATTAAATGATTGAGCCAAAGTATTGACATTTATTTTAACTTGAGATATTAGTTTTTGTATCTTATCAACAAATATGTTAAAGCATTTTGCAAGTTCACCGACTTCATCATTTGTATAAACATCTAGCCTTTTAGTTAAATCTCCATTACCTTGAGCTATATCTTTAAGAATATCTGTGGTTTTAGTAATAGGTTTAACAATCCTTCTCGTAGTAAAATATAGTATTATTAATACAAGTAGTAAAATAATTAGGCCCATTAAAATAGTAATATTCTTAGCTCTATTAGATTCTTCATACATTTTATGTAGAGGAATAGTTACGGCAAAAGACCATGGTGTTGTAGTGTTTCCAACATTTATTGGGGTAAAACATCTATAAGATTTCTGTTTTGTTGTATTTGATTGGAGAACTGCATCATAACTTTTTCCTTGTTTTATTGAGTCTTTAGCTTCTAATATTTTGGGCGTATTGCCAATATCTTTCCCAACATAATCGCTATTTAAATGAGCAACATATGTACCGTTATTTGCAATTAATGCCGCATATCCTATTTCTAAAGGTTTAATTTCAGAAACAATTTCTTGGAATGTATCTAATGCAAAATCAATTCCAACAACTCCTAGAAATTTGCCATTATTTATAATAGGCACAACTAGACTTGTCATAAGTATATCATTTCCATTTACTTGGTAGTAATATGGGTCAATAATTCTCTCTTCATGAGTTTCTTTCGCAAGTTGATAAAAATCTCCTGTTTCATAATCAGTAAGAGCTGTTACAGAAATATTATTATCATTATCTCTGCTCCAATAAGATATAAAACGACCAGTACTATCCGAACCTAGTGTATTTATGAACGTATAATCTTTGTTATCTAAAGCATTTGGTTCCCAACATGTCCATAGAGCTAAAAAATTGTTATTTTTTTCAAGAATATGTTCTAATAAATTATTCATAAGTGTTCTAGTGACAAGTTGTGATTGCTTTAAGGTCTCAAAAGATTCAGCCATATTTCTTGCACTATTCATAGCTATTTCTATTTCGGCATCTATTTCATTCCCATATTGAATAGCAATTGATTGTGCATTTTCAAAAGATTTTTTTTGTACAAAAGAACTAGTATTGTATGAAGTAAATGTAATTATAGTACTTAATGAAATAAATAGAATTAATCCTATACTAATCATTAATTTGGTTTTAAAACTTTTAAACTTTATCATCTTGTGCCCTCCTTAGTTAGCTTTTTTTCATTAGTTACTGTATCGGCATATTTAGAAAGTAAAATAATATGAAAGATAAATTATATTTTATACTATTTTGGTGAAAAATGGAAGAGAAATTTGGGTATTTAGACTTATTTATACAATGAAAAAAGCACTATAAGAAAAAATTATAGTGCTAAATTTGAAATACTTGTTATTTTTAATTTTATATTCTCAAATTTAATTATTGGTAACATAGTATTATCATTAGAATAGATTTCAACTTTAAATAGAATAGTACCATTGGTTTTTATTGGTTGGTTATTAAAAAACCAAGATAATATATTATTAGCTAAATCACTAATAAATTCGTTACTCGGTAAGATATTGATACTTTTTGGAGGAACTAAAACTATTGGTAGTTGAATAGTAGGTGATTTATAAGTATTAGTTAAAGAATAACTATATAAACATTCTAATTTCAATATTACATTTTCGTTTTGATTATCTTTTAATAATTCATTAAAAAGGTTATGTAAATGAGTTTCTAACTCCAATACCTTATTATTAATACTTTCTAATTTAATAGTACTATTACACTGAAGTAAAGGTGTTAGAATTTCATAAAATCTAACTATAGGTGTAGAATATATAAAATTACTATTTGTTGGATATGAAGAAACTAAATTATTATTTCTAGTTAAATAAATACCTGCCCAAGCATTTTGGTAATTTAATATATCTAGTTTAAAATTAATATTTCTTGATTTTATTAGTACACCTTCTTCATATGTAAGATAGTTTTTACTACCATCTTTATCTTTATTATAAAATAGATAATTACCATTTGAAATTTGTTCACTTTTATAATCGTTTATTTTTACTAAAGGCATAGAATCTGTTTCTATTCCTTGTACTTTTTGTAGATAAAGAGGGTTTTTATAACCTTTTTTGGAATAAGCTTCATTATAAATTCTATAATTAAGTGTTTTAACTTTTTGATTTAAACTTAATGTATCTTTTGAGCCATGCTGATTCCATTTACCCCATTCTATCGTAACATTATTTACTAAGGTATTGAAGGCTTTTACACAACTGATTGCTTTATCATAAGTTTGTGTATCAGCTTGAATGGTATTAAGGTTTATTTTTGTTAAATATTTTCTAAAATCAGATTTAATCTTTTCGTATTGGGATATAAATTCAGCTAGTGCCTTTGGTAGATTATTTTCAGCTAATAAACTTTTCTTTGTTTTTGCATGGGTTGGAACATTAAATTGTACTTGAGTATAAATTTCGTCTTGTGATATTTCTGATTTTTGATAGCAATAGCAATAAATCCATTTTCTAGCGTTATTGATAGTTATTTCTTGTTCTAAATTGTAATTATTATAAATAGCTTCCTGAGATAAAATAGAGGGTGGTACAGGATATTCTCTTAGTGGAATAGGAATTTCAACAGAGCCAACATCTTCAAATTCTTTTTCTAAAGGTAGTATAAAACGTAGCCATGACGAAGATTTATAACCATCCATACCTGTAATTTCATTTATATTAAATTCTATATGACTTATGTTTATTTTCATTTGCTCAAACATAAAGCTACTATGCTTTTGTGCTTCATCAGCACAGAAACAATAAGTAATAAAGGACTGTCCGTTACCAAGAGGTATTTTAGAAGTTGATAATGTATAACCTTTAGATAATGAAGCTGTATCAATTATTGATGCGTACTTTGAAATAATAGGCTTTGCATTATTACCGCACATTTTACCATATAATTTAGGAACATAAGGTTTTTTATCAAGTATATTGCTTCCAGTAAATTGTGATTTAATTTCAATATTGTTTTGCACGATTGTATTAATAGAATAAGCATTTGATAATTTAATAAGTAATTGTTGTTTGAACTTTTCTCGTGCATGTATTATTCCTTCACAATTATCAGTTTTATTATTGAGTATTTTATCAATTGTACCAGTAATTGCTTCAGCTAATTGATATTTACTATCTAATATTTCATTTAAAGTTTTTCCATTATCTAGTAGATATGCAGGTACGGCATATTCTGGAGATAAAAAATCATCTATTGCATTAAGAAAGACTTTGCCCCATTTATCTAAATCAATATTTTTAAAAGTTTCAAAAGAAGCATTCTGGCCTAAAATAAAATCTTGACCGGTTATATATGGTGTAATTGGTATATTATCATATGTTTGTAAGCTGTTTTCTAATGGTATAGGGGCATAGAAATTAGTATTATTTTTGCTAATACAAATTGAAATACCATTTTCTCCATTTTTATCAAATTGAACTACCCATAAATGCTTATTTTGAGAGTCGTCTTTATTCATTCCTATAGCAAGTTTTAAGGTTCTTGTAGAATTTGTATTAAAAGTTGCTTCAAAATTTTCTGCAAAAGTTGTTAATGAATTATTTTCTTTCTTTTTTAATGGTTCTATTTTATTAATACTTTTTTTAACATTTGATACTTCTTGAAAATCAGGATGAATATGAGCTGTTCGTTCAGTAGTTATAGTAACTATTAATGGAAATATATTTTGGCTATTTGATAATTCTACAGAGGTACTAATAATATAATTTTTAGTTTTTAATATATTATCGTTATTTTTACGGTCTGAGATACTCATTAAATATTTATATATATTACCTATATAATTAAGCAACTCTTCTTTATTTAAATTATAGGGAACACCTTTTTTATATTCTTTTGAATTATTAATTGTTGTTGATAAATATAATTTAACATCATCTTGAATAAGTTGATAATATAGTTTGCTATAAATTATTGCGTCTAGTTTTGCTTGATTGATTACTTTACTGTTATTAATGTTGGCATATTTACTAGTATCAAAATCAAATTCAACAAATAAAGTACTTTCTTCATTTACTATTCTAAAATAATAAGAAGATACTATATTGGGTAATGAGTTAAGGCTTATTAAATTATCTGTATAGTTAATATCAACAGTTAAATTTTGATGAGATATAGTATTGTTTATTTTATTACCAAATATATCTCTAAAACTCAATCCTATTTCTGCGAAGCCGCCTATTAAAGAATAAGGATTATTTTCAATGGATGGATAAGCTAATTCGTTATTGCATATTTTATTATTTGAAAACTTATAGGTAGGTATTATTTTATTATAATACCAACTATCATTATTATTATATTGTTCGGTTTGTGGGCTAATAGGTATTAATACTTCAGGCGTAGCTTTTAAATATTTATTACTCTTTAATTTATATCCTAAGAGATTATAATGTTCGTTTAAATAAATCATATCTTGTACCATACTCTCCTTTGTAGAGGGTATTGGATAAGGGATAATAGGGTTATAATCTTTTGGAGAGGTCCTTATTAATTCAAAACCTATATTACCAGGCTGTAAAATACTTGATTTTGTTTGTATACTAGGAGCTTCTATGGATAGCGTAGTACTAATATTAATTGGGTCAGAAGTTATAATATAGTTAGCATATGAAGTGAGATTTTTATTTTTATAAGTAACAAGTATATTAATATTTCCAATCCCATTTTCGTTAAAAATATTATTAGGTAACCCATCTCCTGATTCAGATGCATTATAATATAGATAATATCCACCACTTCTAGTTATGCTACATTTCCATAAAAGACTTAAAAAGTCCATAGGGCTATTAATAGTATTTTTAGTATTATTAATTGGCTTAGAGATTATTGGTAATTCTTCTATAGGGTGGGTATCAGTAGATATATTACACTGTATTAGTCCCATATTATATTCATTATCTAATTGGGAGGTTAATCCTTTACTAGTCCCATTTATTAGAGAAGGCTCATAAAGTAATCTAATATTATCTATTATACTATCCGATTGAGTTTGCTGTAGTAATTTTTCAAGATATATAATACCTTGTTCATCTGCACCAATAACTTCATAAGTATTACAAAGATATTTAGATTTATTTTTTTGAAGCTTATGTATTTGAATAGATATTAATGTGGACCAACTATAGTTTGATAAATTTTTTGTTTGAGTAGTATTATTAGTTTTTATGTTAACATCTATAGAGCTACCATTTTCCCATAAACATGTATTCATAGATAATGATGATAATTGCCACATTGTAATAGTAGGAGTTATCTGAGGTATTTGAGTTCCTATGGATAAGTTCAGTGATCCAGGATAGTAAAAGGGCGTATATGAATTTACAGGTATCGTTATAGGTAAAAGTTTAGCAACAGGTAATGGTTTAAGTTGTAGAATATCAGAATCAAAATTAATATTTAAAGATTTTAACGCATTAATACGACTAATTTCATGGTTATCAATATCTACCTGAAGAGTCTGAGAGTCATTTCTATTATTAAGTGAACACCAATTATTATTCTCATTAATTAACATAATAGAATACTTATCATTTTGGTGTAAATCAGGGATATCTATTTGTTGCCCTATAAGTTCATAAAGAGGACTTGTGTTATACTTATCTTCAAATTTATTATTTGGTAAACGTAATCCATGAAGTAAAAAGCGACTTATCATCCCAGCTATTTTAGATAAATTATTTCTATTATATATCTGACATATAATCTTTTTTAAAGGTAATATTACAAGTTGAGGTAAAGATATATTAGCTTCCTTATATAAATCAATAATTTGGCAGTTATGTATATTTGATGCAATAGATTTAAAGGAAACATTATATCTAGTAGTTATATTTAATAAAGTATCATTTTCTATTGTTTTATATAAAACAATAGGAAGGGTTACTTCAACTAAAGGTTTTAAAAACCTTGCATCTTTTAATGATTGTAGTATTTGAAGAGTACTTATTTTGATATCCTGTTTTAATGGTGTTAGGTTATTACTTATTGTTATTATTGAGTCATTTTGCTTAACAATATAGGGTTTATAATTTTTTATGTTTATTTTTGTTCCTTCTTCAATTAATCCGGTAACATCTATAATACCAGTTATATTTAAATCATTTATTTCTAAAGGGGGATATAAATTCAAGATGTCTTGTAAGTTATCATTAGCCTTAATGACATATTTTATATCAGGTATTTGTATAACTAATCCACAATTTAGCAATAAATCCTTATTTATTTTAAGTACTTCTTCAATAATTAGTTGATTACCATACTCTTTATATATGTCAGCGAGATTTTTCCCTTTGAAGTTATACGTATAACTTGAAAAAATATCTATAGCTTCTTCAATTATAAATCTTGCAATCATCATAAAATAATCAGTAAATACAATAGTTGACATAGAAAAATTATCTATAGCTGAATAATTATAAGTATCATTTTTATTTAATTCTATTTTACTAAGTTTTTTTTCTAAACAATGCTTATAATTTACATCCATTGTACTAAACAATTTTTGAATCTCTTGAAGAAATTCTTTTGAACAAGGAGTATTTGTATTAAAATCAACTTCTGTAATAACTTTATCATTTAATGTACTTATTAATTTAAAATCAGGAATCATAGGAAAGACAGTTCCATTAATCTCGTTCTGTCCCAAATAGTTCTGACTATGATTTGGTGATATTATGTTTATTTTAAAATAACTATATAAAAAATCCATTATCTGTTGTTTTGTGAATACCCCATTATTATTTTTAATGAAATTTAAATATATATTTTTTAAATCACTAATATTAATATTTTTATTCAATAAATCATTATAGGAAATATTATCTTTTGAGGTATTTATGTAAGAATTAATTATCCATATAAATAAACCAATAACTAAATGGTCAAATGAAGATGGTTTATTTGTATCTTTTGATAAAGACTCAATATATAACATTCCGACATATTTTGGAGTGTTATAGCCATTGCTATCACTGCCCAATGTTAAATGAGGTATAAAATAAAGATTAATAAGTTGTTTTTGTTCATTTTCTATTAATAAGGGTTTGAAATTCATTTTTATAGGGTTATAATTGATATCATTTAAAATATTGTATTTAGCAGAAGGATCAATATTCCAAGGGGCAGATTGTCTTGTGTCTTTACCAATAACGAATGAAGCTGATATTTTTGAAGAAAATTTGTAATGAATATGAATCTTAAATAAACCAGCGTGAATCGAAACTTTTAATGAAATTTTTACTTTGGCTTCTATATCTATAGGAATAGAGTTATAGGATTCAATGGAGGTAGTTATTGTTGTATATATCATTATATCAACTCTAGCTGATACAATAGCAAATTCTACTTTTCCATATAAATGACCAACAATACCAAATGTACCTTGAACTTTATAATAATGATCTCCTTCGCCAGGATAGTTTTTATTATTAGGAATATAAAAACCTAGTATTCCCTCAAAAATACCAATGGCAGTTAAGCTTAATCCAGCAGTTAACAGACCTTTATGAATGTCTTTTCCAAAACCCAATTGTAGACCTAGACCGAAGGCTATTACAGGATTAAATTTACCATTTGGTGTTTTTGGAACATTACTTGACGTATTACTTGATAGTTTGCCAAAGTAAAATCCACCGGAACCTACATAAGGAAATGCTTCAATGGTTACTGATCTTGAAAAATCTAAGTTTTTTGGAAAACCTACATCAATCATAAAATTTCCATTTGTATATATTTGTAAATCTACAACTGGAAGAGTTACAGAAATAGATCCAAATTCCATATATCTCATTGTATCGGGTAGTTTTAATTCTGTTTGATATACGCCTATATTGTCTGTTACTTTTTTATACATTATTTCAAATTTTAATCCATTAAAAGTCTTTGATTTTGGACCGGAAAGTTCTATTAATAGACCATATAAATTAGGATCATTAAATATAATGCTAATATCTATAGTATCTATTATTTTCATTTTAGTACCAATTAGCCAATTACTATTTTCATTATATATTAGGCTGCTTTGGGATGGAGATTTAGAAGATGATATGGGTAATATAGGTAGTGTTTTTTTAGGTCTTTCGGGTTGCTTAAATACGTGCATTAATGATTTAGTTGCTTCTTCTATAGAATTAAGATTTTTAGTAGGAGAGAGTGCAATGTGTTGACCTAAGCCTAAATAGTATAATTTAAAGTAATTATTTCCAAGACCTGGGACACTAGGCATATTATTAATGTCTTGCATATTATTTTGCCCTAAAGGATCATCATCTTCGATTTTTTTTCCTAAAAAACTTCCTTCTATACCTATTTTCATTGAATTATCTTCTTTATTAATACTTAATCCATCAAGAGAAATAAAACCTAAATGTAATGGCGAAGGAAGAGAATATTCAAAATTAATTTGTTTTTTATCCATATTAAATATAATAATAAAGTTATCTAAGCTTATATGATTAAGTATATTCCAAGGTTCTTTTAAAGAAAAGTTAGATGAAGAGTCAACTAGTTTATATAGTTCTTTTATGAGTTCACCTAAAGTCCATTTTTCAATAGAAAAGGTTATAATTTTATTTGTGAAATTGTAAATACCTCCAAATCCTGCCCAATAAACAGAGAGTTCATTATGTTTTTTAAAATCATATGTAATATCTACTTGAGCATTAATATTTTCAATAAGGGTACTACATGTAATATATGATTGAGAGTCATTTTCTGTATTACCATTTTCAAAATGAATTGTGGCTATTTCATTTATGTTGATATTTCCCATACGAAACTTAAAATCTAGTTGTCCATCAAATGAATATATTTTTTTGTGGGCAGAACCTTTTGGTGGAATTGTAATAGATATTCCCATTTTTGTTACACTCAAATCATCTGAGAAGAAAGGGTTTTCAAGTGGACCCCAAAATAAACTTATAAGCTCAGATGCTTTAATAACATAATTTTCATCTAATTTACTTTCAAATATAATGTTTTTTTGTGGTCCAGGATAATTTCCATTTAGTACAAAAGGTATATTGCATATGATAAGAATACTTCTTATATTACCAGAATAGCCATTTTTATTATGAGAAAAGTTAAGTGAAATGGATTCCAATTCAAAGTTAATATTACCAAAATTTAATTTAACCACATCACTTACGATAGCATTAAACGTATAAGAGGTATCATTAGGAAAATTAGATACTGTAATATCCATTTCACTAATTTTAGCAGATGTAAAATAAAAGTCCTGATTAAAAAAATGAGTAAATACATTATTAATGTCTATTTCTTCACCATCGCTCAACTGAAAATGAATCTGAGTACCTTCTAAGTTATAAATAGCATCGAAGGTAGCGTTACCAATAATTAAGTCACCAGTTAATCTAAAAAACATTTTAGTTCTATTACTATTAAAAAGATTAAACAATTCAAGATGTAATTGTGGTTCTTGAATTTCAATTATATTTGGGATAATAACAAGTTCTTTTGTTTTTGGACACAGTGTCAATTTTGAAAATTCTAATGCTAATGAAGTAATGTTAAGACCAAATCTGATTTCTGAAACGTTTATACTAGATAAATCAATAAGTTCTTTTGGGATTAGATTTAAAAATGAACTATTTCCAATATATTTATTTAATTCATTTTTATTTGGTAGGGGTATAAGTGAATTACTTGTTAAATCAATTATTCCCATGAGTTCATTATTAATATAACTATAGAAAAAGACTTCTTTTTCGCTTATTGAAAGTTTGGATGTTATTTTAATAGCACTTATTAATGGCCGAGTACTGTTTTTATCTATAGTTTCTGTTACTAAATCAATATAAAGAGTTAGTTTATGTTTAGGAAATAGATTTATTTGTACAGTATTAATATGGATATTTATTAATGGAATTCGTTTATTATTATTGTTTTTATATGTTATATTTCCATAAGAAGGTTTAGAAGAAGATAAGGATAACATTTTATTTAATTGTTTAAAAACACCTTTATTAGTATTAAAATATCCATAAAAATTAATACCATTTTTTAAAGTAATTTGTCTTGTAACATCATTATAGTTAGCAGAACATAATAATAAAGCAGGTAACTCTTTTTTATTAGTATCATCTTTAATATATGCAGGATTAAGAGTTATAGTATCAAAAATAGACATATCTAAATAATTAAATGAAGATTTGAATTTCCAATCTTTACTTAACCATAAGGTTATTATCAATATAATATTCGATTCTTCTATTTCTAGCTTAAATTCCGATTGAAAGGATTGATTAAAAAGTAAAACTTCTCCTCCAAAGAATATATAGTTATCAATTATTTGAGGTCTTATATGCTCTGTTACATTAGTAATAGATAAAATATTACTATTAATAATAGTATGAAAGAGTTCAGTTATACTTGTTTGTCCAATTGTAGCTGAGTTAAGATTAATTTCTTTTGTTGACGTATTATACATATTATTAATTAGTGATAATAATTGTTTTAAGTTCATGATTGATTCCTCCTCTCTAATTAAAGTATTATTTAGATTAATTCATAAAAAGAACAAATTACTAGTAATCTACACATAATAATATTGGAACATGATCACTTATTGGATAACGATAAACATTAAATGCTTCTGATAAATTGGTAGGTATAGGTAAAAGAAAAGGATTTTGGTTATGAGCTGTTAACCAATTATTATATATATTTACGGCATATTGAGTAGAAAAAAGAAAGTATGTTTGATTTGTTAAAAATGAAATAGTATCAATTCTATAAGGAATTGAATTACCCAATTGAGTTTTTTTAATAAAAAAGTTATCGTATGTTGAGGAATATACTTTGTTAGGATCTGTAACATTAGGAGCTATAGGACCAACAACTAGACTTGTTGGAGTATTATCTAACTCTTTTTTGTAAGATAAAAATGACAAACCGTAGGCATTTGGGCCTGTTAAAGTTTGAAATATTTTTATCAAACAGTTATTTCCATTAGCTTGATAAAGTTCTGTTTCGCCAGTAGTTGTATTAAAATACCATAAATTGAGTTGTTTATTAAGCTCATTTTGTTTAATGTTAAAATCACCCATTAAAACAACGTTATCTAATGTAGCTAACTCAGATATTTGACCTAATTGACTATTACCAAAATGAGCATTATAGCCTGGTGCAGGAGCATGAAACAAATAAACTGATAAAGGAACATTATTCATAAGGGTAAAATCAACTCTAAATGGAGTTCGGTCATCCCAATATTCTGAAAAATAATATGGTTTTGCTTGTAATAAAATATTGGAGATATCTCGTTCTATGTTTGGATCATTAGTAATATGAGGAAGTTTAACAGTATATCCGTTATTTAAAAGAGACCAAGTTGTACTAGGTACTCTATATCCATCGTCAATATAATTATTGTTAATTAATTCATTATAAAAATTATGTATTCTTGGATCACCTGGTGGATAGTTCAAACTATTAAAAACGTTATGAAAATCATGATCATTTATAATGCCAACTAATCCATAATGATTCATTTGCAAAATATTAATGTTACATTTATAAAGAATGATATATTGCTCGTAATGGCCACCCTTTAAAAATTGATCAGAAACAACCATTTGCCAATAATATAATCCAGGTGGATTAACTATGGAATTAAGTATTTTAACTAAATTTTCTGCAATGGATACCCCTTGACTAGATACTATCTCAATGATACCAACTATATCAGCGTCGTATAAATAAATAATGCTTGATATATATCTATAGAAATCGTCATATGTTTTTTTATATCCAAAATTATTAATATTCCAAGACATTATTTTTAGTTTCGGCACATTCTCCACCCTCTTTTTCATTACATTGATATCCTAGATACCAACCTAGATTATTTGAATTACTTTTTTTATCAGTATTGCCGAATAAGTAAAAGTCCGTTTCTCCAGGTACAATATTTTTACCAAAGAATTTAATGCCAATATTATTAAGTAGTAATAGAAAAATATCATTATCGGTTTTTGTTAATTGAATTTTATCTATACCTACATGGAATACTCCTTGAATACTACATACATTATTGTTATTAGTTGATCCTGGTATTTTTAATCCAATAAATATACTATACTGTTTATCTTGCTTCTTAGAGGCAGAACTAAAGCATATACATAAATTACTATAAAAGCCTGTATTAGAAGCTATTGCTCCGAGGCTACCTAACTCTAATTTATACTCAAGTCCATACCAGAGGTTATTTAAAGGGATTGAGGCTATTTCAGTATTTATATTTATATAACCCTTATCTTTAGGATGTTTATTATCCATTCCCCAAATCATATTTGTAAGTTTAACTGGGAAATGGCTGTGTAAACTATTATTTCTATAAATGCTATTTGCTATATTAAAAGACATATTTTCTAAATGACAACTAAATTTTTTTAACTTAGGATTTTTAATATTAAAATTCATATGTATATCAAAATTAGAAAAGCCTAAGCCATTGGTATAACTATCATTCGTTTTGGTACCATAAGATAAAATATCAAATGGTATAACTTTATCGGCAATATTAAAGGATAGAGGATAAAAATTAAGATATCCCCAAAAACTAAATTTAGACATTATAGTATCTGAATCAGTATCAGTTGTTATTATACTAAAAGTACCTTTAGTAAGCTGAACAAGAGCTAAAATATTACTATCTAAGTATATATTGTTTTCCTCTATACAATTAAATATATAAGAAGGTTTATTATTATGAGATTCATAAGAACCATGAAATACAATCTTATTAAGAGGGACTATATTTTTTCCATTCTTTATTTGTGTTACCATACTACCAAAAAGTTTATTTATTATTAACGGAACTTTACTACTAAAACTAATAATCTTAGAATTATTAAATAAAACTTTAAGAGTTTGGACATAGAAGTAGTAATCATCTTCTTTTGGAATACGGGGTGTTATTTTATTTTCATAGTTAATAAGAGCAAATAAAGAACTGTTTGGATCTACCGTTAATCCACTTAAATCGTCATAGGATATATGGTTTGCATCAATTCCTAAATGATGAGCAAAAAAGTCTTGTTGATTAATCCCACACTCTAATCCTTTTAAATCTTCTGGAAAATGATTAAAATCAATATTTGTCTTAAGAGCTATTATACCTGTCCAGTTTTTATCTTGGGCAATCCTATTAAAATTATTAAAGGAATTATCGCCGTTATTGTATTGATTAATTCCATCTTGAATATATGTTTTTAGCCAAAAAGAAAGTTCATGTAAAGAATTTTCATTATTAAAATCAAGTGCATTTGTCCATGTTTTAGGATTGTTACACTTATCTATTAATGAGTCTTTACAAAACTTAAATATAAGTATGTTGTTAAAATTTATTTCTTCGCAATTTTCATTAATATTTATATTAAAGTCCCATCCACTTATAGAGATTTTGTTTTGAAATTCGCTAATATAATATTCATTATTTGCTTGCTTATTTAATGAAATAACCAGAAATTGTTCACTTGTTTGAAAAGCACTTTTTAATATTGGAGTAAGATTAACAAATTCTAGTGTATCAATACCAGAACAATCTTGTTTTTCATTTTTTGCTAATATTATTCTTTTATAGGTTGAATCTTTATTAATTTCTACATATAGTCCTTGGGGGGTTATAGTTTTGGTTATATTTTCTTTATCATCTAGGTATTGTTTGATTTCTGTTTTAGCTTGAACAGTATTATGTTCAATAATTTGCTTGCGATAATGGGAAATTATTTGTTCTTCAAAATCATAAATTTTATCCAAAGATTTATTACTATTTATGTCACCGTAAGGAACCATAGGAAAACATAAATTATTTATTTTACTTAGGTCTGTATTAATCACTTGTACATATTCTAATAAAGATGGATTATCAACCACTTGATATAGATATGATCCTTTTGGTTGGGCATAGTAACCAATAGTAGGTTGTAAAGATGGGTTGGAACGATGAAAACCTACCCAACTGGTCATATACTCATTGGTAAGAAGAGGAAATTCATTACTATTTTGTATAGAACATAATGGAAAGTTCGGAGCATATGCAGGTTGGTTAGGAAAAAAAACAAGATAATCCCCTTTATTATTACTAGTAGCTGGGCTACAAGCTATCGTTTCGGTTCCAGAAATACCACACATGAGATGTATATGAGATGTATCTTTATAGTCATATATTATTTCAAAATTTCCTTTTGGTAATATACTACAAGGAAAAATATCACTTATTTCATCTTTCTTTGTATATCCAAATACTAATAAACTACTATCATCATTGGGTATTTTATGCATAGAGTTTTTATCTTGTAAATAGTTTTTATGAGGTTTTAGAGCAATAGTATGTCCCATATTTGTAATAAAATTAGTAGGTAAGATAAGGTCTGAATCATCAAAAGCAATATATGTACGAAATCTATTTGATGAGTTAAGTTGATCAATTGGATCAAGACTAACTTTAAAACTAATATTGGATGAAATATTATGTGTCAATATCGGATAATTATAATATTGTAATATATTGTTTTTATGATAATAGTACTTTAGAGATATCCTATCATTTAAAAAATCAGTATTGCCTTTTAGTGAGAGGTTAAAGCGAAAGGATCCTCTACTTAAACCTATAAAAGGTAAATATACTACATCATCTTTAATGACTGTATTTATTACAGTAGTAGATGTAGAAAAATATAGTTGACCATATGCTTTGGAAATAATAAACTGAGTATAGCCACTTTCAGAATCTAAATCGATTGAACAATTACATGTCAATGTAAAATATATATAATTACCAAAATAAAAGTGAGTATCTTCGTTAATTATATAATTTCCTGTCATTGATTTATTTACAATAATATAATCTACTGTGTTATCACTAAGAGGCTTATGAATATCATGAATCCATAAAAAATAATTCTTTGCATTATGTAATGAAGATAAATAGTTTTTTAAACTAGGAATTATATTTTCAAATGAAGAAGGAGGATTAGTTAAGAAAAAATAACAACCACTCCCATCAATATTCCACGTTTGTGATAATGTTAATTCTTCTTGTTGGGATTGCCCTAAATATAGGTAATAACAACATCCTAAAGAATCTTTATTCTGACAAACATATAGGGATTTATCAGTTGAGTCTTTATTACTAAATATTACTTTGCACATATCAAATACCTCTTTTTAACAATTGATTTTGATAGACTAATAATATACGAAGTTTCAGAAGAAGCTAAAACTTCGTATATTAAATTATAGATAATATTTTATTTTTTAGGACCTTCAGATGTCCAAATAGCTATTGGGCCAGTAAAGTCCTGATTATTAGAACCGTTTATATCTGTAAAATGACATACAATAGAAATTTCACCATCTTGTTCAGGGGTTGGAGAGTTTAGTTGTATAGTATCAATATGTAACTTCATATGCGCAGATGTTAAATCAATATTTTTAGCGATAGGATTTTGTGGAGTTAAGAAGATTGGTTGGCTTGGAATAAATGAACCCGCACTATTTTCAAATGTTATTTTTGTGAAATTATAGCCGGTAGCTGATTCACTTACCATGGTTTTAGCTACTAAATAATAAGAACCATACCCTATTTGTTTTAATAAAGGAAAAGGACCACCATTTTGCTTAAGCAGTTTAAAATCTGTAATCATAAATTATTCCTCCTTAATATGTAGTTAGTTTCACAAAAAGTAACCATGGAGTAAAACTATATACATTATAATTTATCGTATAATTATAAATTTATGTTGCATATAAAATACATGATTTACATTTTGTAATATAATCTTATTATGAAATAACATATAAATAATGTCAAATTAGTTATTAAATAAAGAATTTTATTTAAGTACTGAATAAAATTATAATAATTTAAATAATAAGTGCAATATTAGACTTTTATTTAATAAAGAAAGATTATTATATATATAATAAAAAAAATAAACTGTAATTAATTTTATAGAAAATTATTTGGTTAACAAAAAAAGACTAAATATAAGATAAAATACTCTTTTTTAGTCTTTTTAGTAGTATTATTTATAAATCGATATTACTCATTTACTTCAGCTGATTTAGATGTCAAAGAAGTTTTTTCTTCTTCTTTATCTTTACCAAGAAATTCAGGTAATTCCATACCAGCCATATTGAACATTTCATTCATAGGTGGTATAGACTTCATCATACCTGAAAGAAAATTAGCTGTAGCAGGAGAGCCATCTTTTCCGCCCATACTATCCCAAACAGTTACCTTATCGATTTTAATATTCTTAATGGCTTCAACTTGTGTTTTAATAAGGTCTTCCATTTTATCTGCAAGTAATAGTTTGATGGCATCATTAGGGTTACCACCAGCAGCATCAACGATTTCTTTAAATCCACCAGCTTGTTTTAATAAGATTTCTTCTATACCACGTGCTTGTGCTTCCATTTTTGCAAAAATAGCATCAGCTTCACCTTTGGCAGTGCGACGCATTTGTTCTGCTTGTGCTTCGGCTTCAATTTCTATTTTTTGTTTATCAATTTCTGCTTTAACTATAATATCAGCTTCTTTTGTAGCTTTTTCAAGTCGTGATCTTGATTTTTCAGCATCTTCTTCGGCAAGATAAGCTTCTTGCAATGCTTTGGCAGCTTGAACTTTTTCAGCAGCGGTTGCTAATCTTAAGGCTTTGGCTTGTTTCTCTCTTCTTAGAGCCTCAGAGTTAGCAATTGTTATTTTAGCTTCATTTTCCCCTTGAATAGCTAAAGAATTAGCCTCTGAGACCTGGATTCTTTGATCTTTTTCAGCGTTTGCTTCACCAATAGAACCATCTCTATTTTTTTCTGCAACACTTTTCTTAGCATCATTTATAGCTTTTGCAGCAGCTTCTTTTCCAAGTGCTTCAATATATCCAGATTCATCTTTTATGTCAGTTACGTTAACATTAATAAGTCTTAAACCAATTTTCTTAAGTTCTGATTCAACATTACTAGAAACAGCAGCTAGAAATTTATCTCTATCGGTATTTATTTCTTCGATATCCATAGTAGCAACAACTAAACGCAATTGACCAAATATAATATCTTTTGCTAATTCTTCAATTTCAGGTAATTTAAGACCAAGTAAACGTTCTGCTGCATTTTGCATTACACCAAATTCTGTTGAAACCCCAACAGTAAATCTTGATGGAACATCAATACGAATGTTTTGTTTACTAAGTGCATTAGTCAGATTAACATTAATTGATATTGGGGTTAAGTCCAAAAATTCATAATGTTGAAAAATAGGCCAAATAAATGCAGCGCCACCATGAATACATTTAGCACTTCGTAGGTCACCAGATTGATTTTTTCCGACTTTACCATAAATAACTAAAATTTTGTCAGATGGACATTTTTTGTAACGTGATAACAGTGCTACAAAAGTACCAAAAACTAATAATACAATAACAATAACAAGAATAAGATTTTCCATCTATATTCCCCTCCTAATTAATTATTTTAAAGCATTATATTTTTTCAACAATCAGAATATGATTATTGATAATATCGATTACTCTTACCATACTTCCAGTAGTAATAGGTTTATTGCTAGTAGTCATAGCGTCTACCTCTACTAATCTTTCTTGTATAGTAACTTGTATTTTCCCTATTCCTTTTTTATTTGCAGGTATAGGGATATAAACTTCACCATTACAGCCTAATGCATTTTTATATCTAATCACACCATTTGATTGCATCTTAGATACAGCATAAAATAATAAAGCAACAACAATCATAGCAATAAGACCTGCAATAGTAGATATTATGATAATTAGATAAGGTGGCATATTTGTACTGCTCAATGAGACACCTGTCCATCCAAAGATTGTTAGGAAAGAAAGTATTCCCCGTATACTAATAAATTTAAAATCAGCAGAAGTAACAGTATCACTTAAATCAGAATCAAAATCAGAATCAATATCAATATCTACATTCGCATCACCACCATCACCTATACCAATTAAAGTTAAAATAGTTTGTATAACTAATACTAATGTAGATGGTATTGCAATATAGTAAAAAAATTTTTGTAGAGTATTTAAACTCTCCCACCATGTATTCATAGAACCCCTCCTCATGGTTAATTTTTTTTCACATATATAATATATATATTCAAGTTTTTAGGTAAATATTATTTACTTATAGCTTATAATATACGACAAGATTTGTCAAGCAATAATAACACATATTCATCTTGTATAATATATATATAAGATGAATATAAATATAAAAAGGATATTGTTATTATTATAATAACATGGTAAGATAAACGTAAATAATATTTACTTTCAGCCGTACTAATATATCTTTAAAAAATTAAGATTAATAGATTTGCAATTACCTAAAATAGTATATAAAAAGGAGGCAATTGAAAGGGTTTAGTACCCTCAAAATGAATGGTATGACTTTAGGACAAAAAGTAAAAGAGGCAAGATTAGCTAAAAAATTAACTCAAAGAGAAGTAACAGAAGATTTTATTACTAGAAATATGTTAAGTCAAATAGAAAATGATCAGGCAGTTCCATCTATCAAAACAATGGAGTATCTTGCAAAAAAATTAGATAAACCAATTAGTTATTTTATTGATAATAATCAAGGGAATGATATTAATGTAAATACAATTTTACTCAAGATTATAAGAGCATATAATGATGAAGATTATAAATACTGTATAAGAACTATAGAAAATATATACAATAAAACTAAACTACAAGATAATATTATGAATACTATTTTTTTAAACAGTTTAATGAATATTGCTATTGATAATAACAATAATAATTTATATATAGATGCTAAAAAATATTATAGCAAAATAATAGAGTACAAAGATGTACTTAAAGTAGATAGTTACTTACTGAATGAAGTATATGCTAATTTAGCAGATATTAATATAAAGTTAGAGAAATTTGATGAAGCAATTAGCAATAATAATAAGAGTCTAATAATATCAAAAAAACAATATTATAGAAAAAAGATTAATGAAGTATATATTTATTATTTAAATAACAAGTATGATTTAGCTTTAGAAGAAGCTAGAGATATTAATGTAGATTATATAGATGAATGCTTTCTTGTAAAATATTATTATGTATTGGGCTCAATATATATGGAAAAAAAACAATTTAAAGAAGCAACCAAGAATCTTGAATTAGCTATAAGTATTTTACAAAAAAAAGAATATTTACCAATAAGACCTATTTATAAGAAGTTAGGAGAATGTTTTTCAGAACTAGATGATTATAAAAAAGCATATAAATATATGATAAAGGCACATGATTAATCATTAACTCAACTTTCCCACCTTTAATTTAATGCAGTTATTGTTATTCTGCAAAGCCCTATAATTAGCTTATCTGCATAGAATATTGATGTGTGAAAGTTAAGTCATTAATTTTTATAAATATTGTTAAGTTTTAAGTCATTGACAACATAATTAACCAATGCTATAATAAAATTAATCCAAACGATTGGATTAGTTTTTACAAAAGAAAGAGGAAATAATAAAATGTCTGTAACATTAAAAGAAATTGCCAAAAAGGCACAAGTTTCTATATCTACAGTTTCCAGAGTAATTAATAATGATACCAATAAACCAGCGAGCAAAGAAACACAGGATAAAGTCTGGAAAATAGTAAGGGAACTTGGATATATACCTAATCAAAACGCAAGAAATTTAATTAAAGGTAACGAAAGCGTTATAGAAAACAAGAATACACGAGCTATAGGGTGTATTTTTACATCAACTAAGGATACTTATAATGATCCTTTTTTCTCACAGATAGCTAGAGGTATTCAAGATGAAGTATCAAAAAGAGGATATATATTAGGATATTCTTTTTCTTCTTGTGATATGTCTTTTTCATCATTATATAATAACTTGACGGCTAATCCTGTAGATGGAGCAGTTATTCTTGGAAGATTTAGCGAAGATGTTCTTAACTTTCTTAAACAAAACGTTAAAAATATAGTTTATACAGGTGTTAACTATGTAAATGCAGGTTTTGATGAAGTTATATGTGATGGTTACAAAGGAGCAATGGAAGCGGTTGAATATTTAATAAGTTTGAAACATAGAAATATTGGATTTATTGGGTCAACAAAACAAATAGAAAATGTAGTTAATGAACATAGATATGAAGGTTATTTAGATACGTTATATAAACATAATATTCCTGTTAATGAAAATTACATTGAAGATGTTGAACTTTCTACAGCTGATGGATTTACGGGAATGGATAACATGATTAAAAAACTAGGAAAAGAAAAATTACCAACTGCTATTTTTTGTGCAAATGACTTAGTTGCTATTGGAGCAATGAAGGCTGTTTATAAAAACGGTTTGAAAATTCCTAGGGATATATCAGTAATAGGACTTGATGATATTGAATTATCAGAATATGTAACCCCAAGTTTAACAACTATTAAGGTACCAAAAGAGGAACTTGGAAAATTTGCTGTAAAAATACTAATAGATAAAATAGAGAATGGGCATAATTTACCTGTAAGGGTAAATGTACCTTATAAACTTATAGAAAGAGACAGTTGTAGAACTTTAGATTAATTATTAAATTAATTAGAAGCTATAATAACCTTTTAAGGTTATATTAAAATAGATTTATTTTACCATTTAAAAGAATATATAAATATAAAAAAATTTATAACATATCCAAACGTTTGGTACAAAAGGAGGAGAAATTATTATGAGTAATATACTTATAGTTCATGGAGGAGGGCCTACTGTAGTTATAAATTCTTCTTTATATGGTGCTATTATGGAAGCCAAAAAAAATAAAGAAGTAAAAGCTATATATGGTGCTTTAGGTGGAACAGCTGGTTTTTTAAACGAAGATTTTGTTGATTTCATGAAAGAACCTCAAGAAAAAATAGAATTACTAAAAACAACACCAGCTACAGCTATTGGTACGTCAAGAACTCCATTATATGAAAAAGAATACAATAAGATGATTGAAATTTTACAAAAATATGATATTAAGTATGTATTATTTAATGGCGGTAATGGAACGATGGATGCTTGCGGAAATTTAGCTAAGTTAGCAAAGGAGTATGATATAAAAGTAATGGGCATACCTAAAACCATAGATAACGATTTGGCAGTTACAGATCATAGTCCTGGATTTGGTAGTATGGCTAAATATATCGCAACTTCAGTTTCAGAAGTTGCACAAGATATAAAATCTATGCCAATACACGTTTCTATTATAGAAACCATGGGAAGAAATGTTGGTTGGATAACAGCAGCATCAGTACTTGCTAGAAGAAAAAAAGATGATGCCCCTCATATGATTTTATTACCTGAAGTTCCGTTCAAAGAAGAAGAATTTTTAATTAAAGTTGAAGAATTATATAATAAATTAGGTGGAGTTGTGATAGTAGCTAGTGAAGGATTAAAGGATGAAAAAGGACAACCTATTGTGAAGCCTATTTTTAAGACAGAAAGAGCTACTTATTTTGGAGATGTAGGATCCTATCTTGCAGAATTAGTAATAAAAAAACTAGGAATTAAGGCAAGAAGTGAAAAACCAGGAATTGTTGCACGTGCTTGTGTTACTTTGCAATCATCTGTTGATAGAGAAGAAGCAATTGAAGTAGGAAGAGAAGCTATAAAGGCGGCTATGAATGGATATACAGGTATGATGGTTGGAATTAATAGAATTAGTAATGTGCCTTATAAATGTGAATACAATTTAATACCTATAGAGAAGGTAATGATGGATGAAAAAGTAATGCCAAAAGAGTTTATTCATGAAAGTGGTTATGATGTAACAGATGCATTTATTAAATATTGTAAACCTTTAATTGGTGAGGATATACCACACTATGCATTCTTTGAAAGAACTAAAGAAGTTAGTAAAAAAATATAAAAAAATTAGGTACTTGCTAAATTAACAACTCAACTTTCCCACATCAATATTTTATGCAGATAAGCTAATTATAAGGCTTTGCAGAATAAAAATATAGGTGTTTCTTCTATATATTTATTCTGCAAACCAAACCTATAACTCTTAATTTATCTGCATTAAATTAAAGGTGGGAAAATTGAGTTACCATTAAAAGAAAGAGAGGAAAATATATGAAAGAAATATTTGTAAATCTTAAGAGATTTGATGTCCCTATATCAAGAGGTGGAATTTGTCCTAAGGAAAGTTCAAAGGAATGGATTGAATGGGTAATTGATGAAAGTATTAAAAATAAACTTGGCACATTAGAGGATATCACAGTTACATATCTATTACCTGAATCTCTTTTGATTCCTGCAATAGATAAATTAAATAAATATTCCAAAGAAGATACTGCTAATATATTTTTGGGAAGTCAAGGAGTTTTTAGAGAAGATGTTACAGAAGGTGGTAATTTTGGAGCGTTTACAACAAATTTACCAGCAGCAGCAGCTAAAAACATGGGACTATCTTGGTCTATCATTGGTCATTCAGAGGAAAGAAAAGATAAACTTGGCATAATTCAAAGATATGATAACAGTTATAACATGGATAAAGCCTCTTGTGCAGTTAATTCTATGATTAATGATGAAGTTATTTGTGCGTTAAAACAAGATATAAATGTTCTATTATGTATTGGGGAAACAGCAGAACAAAGAGGAGAAGGAACATTTGAAGAACAAAAACCACGTATAAAAGAAGTATTGGAATCTCAATTAAAATTATGTTTAAAGAATACAGAAAGTATTATGAATAATAACAAGATAGTAATAGGATATGAGCCAATATGGGCAATTGGCCCAGGTAAGACGCCACCAGGAAAGGAATATATTGCTTTTGTATCAAAATGTATTAAGGATTATGTACAAAAAGAATTTGAATTTAATATTCCAGTTGTATATGGTGGAGGATTAAAAGAGGAAAATGCCGAAATGATTTCAAGTATAGATACAATAAATGGTGGATTAGTAGCATTAACTAAGTTTGTTCAACCTGTTGCTTTTGAGCCAGAAGGATTAAAAAATATTATTATGAAATATTGTTAAAAATAATATATAAAATCAATTACCAATATTATGAATAAACATAATAAGATTGTAAAATGATAATTAAGTAATAGATTTTATCATTTTAAATATAATTATTCTTTAAAAACGATAATTAAATATAGTATAGAATGTTTTTACAAATTTGTTATATAAAATTGTTTATAAAAATTATTATAAAATGGAGGTAAGAAAATGAAATTACAATTTGAATATGGACAAGGATTTATGGAAGCAAATTTACCAGATAATACAGATGTATATATTCCAGGAGAAACCGTAGCTGATCCAGAGATTATTCCAGCTGATAAATTAGAAGAGGAAACAAGAAAGTCTATTCTTAATCCAATAGGTCTTGATCCTATATCTAAACAAGTTAAAAAGGGTTCTAAAGTTACTATTATCTTTCCAGATAGAGTAAAAGGTGGATTTCAAGATAATTCTCACAGAAAAGTATCTATTCCAATTATTATTGAAGAATGCTTAAAAGCAGGAGTAGAGAAAAAAGATATTAAGTTGATTTGTAGTAATGGTCTTCATAGAAAGAATAAAAAAGAAGAATTAAAAAATATCTTAGGAGAAAAAGTTTTTAATGATTTTTATTATACTAATCAAATAGTCAATCATGATAGTGAAGATTGGGATAATTTAGTTGATCTTGGATATAACAAATATGGAGATCGAATTATTATGAATAAAGATGTCTATGAGTCTGATTTAGCTGTTCTTATAGGGCATACACTTGGTAATCCATATGGTGGGTACTCAGGAGGATATAAACATAGTGCAACTGGAATTACTCATTGGAAATGTATAAGTGCTCACCACGTACCTCATGTTATGCATAGAGATGATTTTACTCCTGTTACAAAAACAAGTTTAATGAGACAAAAATTTGATCAAATAAGTCAGTATATGGAAGAGAAAATGGGCAATAAATTCTTTGTATGCGATGCGGTTCTAGATACTTACCAAAGACAAATAGCCATTTTTTCTGGATATGGAGAAGATATTCAACCACTATCTTGGGACGTTGCGGATAAACGTACATTTATTCCATGGGCTGATAAAAAATATGATGTTGTGGTTTTTGGAATGCCACAAAACTTCCATTATGGTAATGGACATGGAACAAACCCATTATTAATGTTACAAGCAATCTCTGCTAATATAATAAGACATAAGCGTATATTAAGTGATAAATGTGTTGTTATCTGTTCTACAATTTGTAATGGTTATTTCCATGATGAAGAGTTTCCATCATATAGAGAAGTGTATGAATTATTCCAAAAGGATTATAATAATACATTACCTGATGTAGAAAGATATGGAGAATACTTATCAAATAAGCAAGAATATATTGATAAATATAGATTTAATTATGGATATCACCCATATCATGCATTTTCAATGATTTCTTGTGGACATATAGCAGAAAAACATTGTACAGCTATCTATGCAGTAGGGGCTTATGAACCAGGTTTTGCAAGAGGTATGGGTATGAAAACACGTGCTACTTTTGAAGATGCATTAAAGGATGCAAGAAAATATGTTGGAGATAATCCAAATATATTAGCATTACCTAAAACATTTAAAACAGCTGGGGTTCACTTAATGATGAAAGATGATGTTTTATAGTTATTATACATGTATATAAAATTAAAAAACGGGAGGACATAAAAAATGCCAATAGTACCTTTAAGACCTTTATTAGAGGCTTCAAATAAATACAAATTTGCTCATGGAGGATTTAATGTCAATGCTGTAGCTCAAGCTGAAGCAGTTATTGAAGTTCATGAAATGTATCGTTCAGCAGCTATATTACAAGCAGCAGACTTGGCTAATGGATTCATGGGAGGTAGAAAAGATTTTTTAAATGCTACAATAGAAGATAAAAAAATTGGTGCTAAGAGAATAGCAGATGCTGTAAGAAAAATAGGAGAGAATTCTAAAATACCTATTGTTATTCATCTTGACCATGGTAAAGATTTTGAGTCAGTAAAAGCTGCTATTGATGGTGGATTTACTTCTGTAATGATTGATGGATCTCATTTGCCATATGAAGAAAATGTTGAGTTAACAAGAGAAGTTGTTAAATATGCTCATCCTAAAGGTGTTTCTGTAGAAGGAGAATTAGGTGTATTGGCAGGGGTTGAAGACCATGTGTTTTCACAAACATCAACATATACAAATCCAATGAAAGTTTGTGATTTTTTTAAAAAAACAGGAGTTGATTGTCTTGCTATTTCCTATGGAACAATGCATGGGGCTTCAAAAGGTAAGAACGTTAAACTTAGAAAAGAAATAGCTATTGCATCAATGGAGAATTTAAGACATGAAGGAATTTTTGGAGCATTAGTTTCTCATGGATCATCAACAGTTCCACAATATATAGTAGAAGAAATTAACCAATTAGGTGGAGACATTAAAGACGCATATGGAATATCTATTAATGAATTAATGTCTGTTATTCCTTACGGTATTGGTAAGATAAATGTTGATACAGATATTAGAATGGCAGTTACACGTAATGTTAGAGAATATTTTATAGAGAATCCAAGCAAACAAAAAAGTAATGAAATAGGTGATATTTGGTCTATAATGGAGAATAATAAAAGTGCTTTTGATCCAAGAGTTTACTTGACACCTATAATGGATACCTTATTAACTGGTAATGAACCTAATAGTGATATTTCTGATATTACAAATTGCGTAAGACGTGGTGTAAAAGAAGTAGTAGGAACATTGATTGTTAATTTTGGGTCTTTTGGATATGCACCAAAAATTGAAAAAGTATCATTAGAAGATATGATAAAAAGATATAAATAATATTTAAACACATTTATTCTATGTAAAAAGATGTAATAAAAATATAACTTTACTACAAAATATAAATTTATTTTGTAGTAAAGTTAATTACTCAACTTTCCCACATCAATATTCTATGCAGATAAGCTAATTAACCTATAACGCTTAATTTATCTGCATTAAATTAAAAGTGGGAGAGTTGAGTTAATTATTTTACCCTAAATTAAATCTTGTAAAAATAGGAAATAATAGTATTTTCATATTTTTTAAATTATTTATGTTCGGTAAAGTGTTCTGCCCACTTAGGAACTTTAATATTATCATAACTACTATTATAGGACATAACTTGTAATATCATTGTATTCTCAAACCCATCGAATCCACAAACTTTTATCTGATGATTGTTTTTATGTACATCTTCTACTTTTACTACCGTAGATGCAATGGGATTAGGTCTTACTGGTGATCTTGTAGCGAAAACTCCAGATTTAGGTGCGTTTTCATAAGGAGGAGTACACATGCAAATATTACGATATTCTTTTTTGTCAAATTTATGAAAATACCATAAAATTCTAACATAATCCCCTTTTTTTATCAGTTCAAGTGTTGCTTGTATTTCTTTGCTTGTAAGAGATTTGGATTCATGAAACTGTATTATTGCTGTATTATTCTTAAACAGATATTCACCTATGAAATTTCCATTGAAAGGAATAGAAACAGGTTGTTGTTTCTTAATTATGGCTTTTACTCTATCTTCACATGGCAAACAGGGTTTTATATCAATGATTTCACCTTGTATTGTTGTTTCATTAATTAAGAGTTCACCACTTGTAACGTTAACTTCAAGAACTTTTGTTTCATAACAAAAAATACTTTCTTTATTGTGGGTAAAGATGATACAATGGCTAAAATTATTTAATTCTACTAGTCCTTTTTTAAAATCTTTATTTAGAGTAATTTTTGTCATGGTTTTTTGAGTAGTAATCGTGCTACTTATGAGTTCATATTTTGCAATTGATATAAATTCAATATTATCCATATGGTCCTCCTTAAGGTTTATTATAATTTCATACTATTCGTGTGTTATATTGAATTAGCCTTTTTTGTATTAATATAGTTAGTCACAATTTCTTCTAGCAAGAACAGTGGGATTTCACCATTCATTAGTATAATATCATGAAACTCTTTAATATCAAAATCTTCACCAAGAGATTTCATTGTTTTTTCTTTGAGGTTATTAATAAAATATCTACCATAAGCATAATGTAATGTTTCACCTGGATTAGCAATAGCTCTATCTACGATAGCCTCTATTTGATTTCCAAAATATATTGAGTAGTTATTAATTATTTCTTCTCGTGATATACCATAATAATGAAGGTAGATATCAATAAGGGTTAGTAAAGCATAGGAAGCATTTAGATTATTTATCATTAATTCATTGATTAGAGGGTTTTTATAATCTATGAAATTTAATGCCATTCCTTCAACATAAGATGCCCATCCTTCTGAAAAACAAGAAAAACTAATCGCTTTTCTTATATTAGGTATATTTTTTTGTTGATAAGCAATAGAAAATTGAAAATGATGTCCAGGAATACCCTCATGACAAACAACTACAAAATCGTTAATATTTAAAGTATTATGTAGAGAATTTTGTAAAAACATATTTCCATATTTTTTCATGTCAATACTAACAGGTAGATAAAATGCACTAGGTAAGTCTTTTTCAAGGTATGGTGGGATTGTTTTACTATTTATTTTTGGAATATTATAATCATAAAAGTTATCTTTTGTTAACTGTTCACATTTCTTATATAATTCATCAAAGCTGTTAAATGGAGTTGGCTGAATTTTATCCAATGAACTAAGCTCAGGATTATTTTTTAATATATTCTGGATATTAGTTGATGATTCAATTAATGAATTGTTAGCCCATTCGAATAGGTCATCTGGAGTGATATTTGTTCCAGTATTAATTTTAATTAAATGTGCATAATATTCTTGTCCTTTTGGAAAAGTATAGACACCAGAGGTAATAATTGTTTGAGATTTTATTTTTTCTAATTCTGCAATTAAATTTATATAAGCAGGATACACATATTCATTAAGAGTATTTATACATTCAGTTTTTATTGATTTTTTCTCTAAATCGGATAAATCATTAAGGTTATTAATGTAGTCACAAAAAGATAAATAAAGAAAGTTGTTTTCTGGAGAAGTCATAAAAGCTTTGCACTGTTCAATAACTTTATTTGAAATATATTCTGGTTGGATATAGCCTTTTCCAGCTTTCATATTTTCGCTTTTCATAAGTTGTTTAATAGATGTTGGGAATTGTTTTAAGCGATTGATAAAATTATAAGCATCATTTTTATTTTCAATTGGTATCTGGGATAAGGTTAATGGAATACCAATATGAAAACCTAGAGTATGCTTAATATTATAAGTATAATCAGAGAACTCTTTACCTGCCAAATTTAGTTCTAAATAGTATTTTATAATTTTATATGATAGTTGTTGTTGTTCTGTTAGTCCTCGTACATCGAAACAATTTAATAATTCAAGATTTTTACTAAGGTTATCGTATTGTTCTGACAGAGATTCATCGCTGTAATCATCTAATTTATCAGAGGTATCCTCTAATCCATAATGTTTTGGAGAAGATATAAGTAAAGACATCTCAAGAGGAGAGAAACTAATATATTCTATAAACATATTATCTAAAAAATTATTGAACTCAGTAGAATTTGTCAAATTAATATTTTCGGTTATAGTACTACTTGATGATGGAGTATTTGTTAGATTAGATCTTTCATTAGTTGTTTTTTTAGTACATCCTTGAAAAAGTAATAGAATAGACAGTGAAATACTTATTATAGTAACTATAGTTTTGTGATTAAAATATTTTTGTTGCATTTATTTCTCCCAAATTTAGATAGTTACTATTAAAGTATGATTATTAGGCTTGTTATATTCTGTCAACTTACATTAAAATGTCGTAATTAATTACACAACAGCTATTTTAGTATATCTTTAAAAATTGCTTAAAGGAATTTAAGTTAAATAAATTTTGATGCGTTAGCCATGAGATTGCATTAAAAATACTTTGCATTTTATTAGGTAAAATTATATAATATATCATAACGAATAGGAAAATAATTACTATATTTCATTAGTATAAACTGAATTGAAAAAGTTTTTAATGAGATGTCGTCCCAGACGTATAAAAAATAACATATAAATGAATGGAGGATTTATTAATGGGAAAGAAACCATATTATATTACAACACCAATCTATTATCCAAGTGATAAGTTGCATATAGGTCATTCATATACAACAGTAGCAGCGGATACAATGGCTAGATATAAAAGAATGCGTGGGTATGATGTTATGTTCTTAACAGGAACAGATGAACATGGACAAAAAATTGAAAAAGTTGCTAACAAACAGGGGGTAACTCCTAAGGAATATGTGGATAACATTGTGGATTGGATAAAAGATCTGTGGAAAACTATGGATATATCCTATGATAAATTCATTAGAACTACAGATAAAGAACATGAAGAAACTGTTCAAAAAATATTCAAAGAATTATATGATAAAGGTGATATTTATAAGGGTTCATACGAAGGATGGTATTGTACTCCATGTGAATCTTTCTTTACTGAAAGGCAACTAGAAGATGGAAAATGTCCAGATTGTGGAAGAACTGTGGATAAAGTTAAAGAAGAGGCATACTTTTTCAAGCTTTCTAAGTATCAAGATAGATTAATTGAATATATTGAAACTCATGAAGAATTTATTCAACCCAAAACTAGACAAAATGAAATGCTTAATAATTTTTTAAGACCTGGTCTTGAAGATTTATGTGTATCAAGGACCTCTTTTGAGTGGGGAATACCCGTTGAATTTGATAAAGGACATGTTGTATATGTTTGGCTTGATGCATTATCAAACTATATATCAGCACTTGGCTATCAATCTGAAAATGAAGATAAATATAAGAAATTCTGGCCAGCAGATGTTCACCTAGTGGGTAAAGAGATTGTAAGATTTCATACAATTATATGGCCAGCAATGTTAATGGCACTAGATCAACCATTGCCAAAACAAGTATTTGGTCATGGATGGTTAGTAATTAATGGTGGTAAAATGTCAAAATCTAAAGGTAATGTAGTAGACCCTAAGATACTAGTAGATAGATATGGTTCTGATGCTATAAGGTATTTTCTAATGAGAGAAATTGCATTTGGACAAGATGGAAATTTCACTAATGAGGTACTTATCCAGAGAATTAATTCTGATCTTGCTAATGATTTAGGTAACTTAGTATCAAGAACAGTTGCAATGATTAAAAAATATTTTGATGATGAGTTTCCAACACAATTTGAAGCTACTGAGTATGATAGTGAGGTAGAAGACTTTGCAATTAACATTGTTAAAAAAGTAGAAGATGTTATGGAACAAATGTTTTTTAGTGATGCGCTTATAGAAATATGGAATTTAGTAAGAAGAACAAATAAATACATTGATGAGACAAGACCATGGGTATTGGCAAAGGAAGAAGATAAAAAAGCGGTTCTAGCAAATGTACTATATCATTTAGCTGAAAACTTAAGAATAATTTCTATTCTAATTGAACCATTTATGCCAAATACACCAAAACTTATGAGAGAACAATTAGGTATTATAGATAAGGATGTATTAAGCTGGGAAAGTAGTAAAAAGTGGGGATTACTTTCAAAAAATATTAAGGTTAATCAAGGAAGTATTATATTCCCAAGAATTGACATGGATAAAGAAATAGAATTATTAGAAGAAGCTCAAAAAGCTGGTAAAGAAGAACCTAAAGAGATAAAAGAAGAAGAATATATATCTATAGATGATTTTTCAAAAGTAGAATTAAAAGTCGGAATAGTCTTAGAATGTAATAAAGTAGAAGGTGCAGATAAGCTTTTAGTATCAAAGATAAAAGTTGGAAATGAAGTTAGACAAATTGTATCGGGTATAGCAAAAAGTTATTCTCCGGGTGAAATGATTGGTAAAAAAGTTATTGTTGTAACTAACCTAAAACCTGTTAAACTAAGAGGGGTTTTATCAGAAGGAATGATTTTAGCTGCTTCATTAAAGAAAAATCTAGTATTGGCTACTATTGATGGGGATATTAATGATGGAGCTATAGTGAGATAGAAGAAGTTTTTCTACTCAATTGGTTGGAGGTGATAAGATGATATTTGAAAGTCATGCACATTATGATGATGAACAATTTGATATTGATAGGGATACTCTATTAGAGGGGCTTACAGAAGAAGGAATAGAGTATATAATAAATGTTGGAGCTAATATAAAGTCTTCCTATGAATGTGTTAAGTTAGCAAAAAAATATGATTATATTTATGCGGCAATTGGTGTTCATCCTCATGATGTAAAACATATGAAGGAACAGGATCTGGAATCATTAATTGGTTTAGCATCATATGATAAAGTTGTTGCCATAGGAGAAATAGGACTTGATTATTACTATGATTTTTCCCCTAGAGAAACTCAAAAATTGTGGTTTAGAGAACAAATCAAAATAGCAAAAGACCTTGAATTACCAATAATTATTCATAGTAGAGATGCGGCCAAAGATACTTTTGATATAATAAAGGAATCAGAGGCTAAACAAGTTGGAGGAGTAGTTCATTGTTATTCAGGAAGTTATGAGATGGCAGTAGAATATACTAAATTAGGTTTTTATATTGGAGTAGGTGGCGTTATTACTTTTAAAAATGCAAATAAATTAAAAGAAGTGGTAAAAAAAATACCTATAGATAATATATTAATTGAAACAGATTCACCATACTTAGCTCCTGTACCAAATAGAGGCAAAAGAAATGATTCTAGTAATTTAAAATATATTGCCCAGGAAATAAGTAATATTAAAAATATCTCCTACGATGATGTAATAAACCTTAGTAACAAAAATGCTAAAAGGTTATTTAGAATTGATTGACTTTTTTAGATAAAGACTTAATTTAATAATAGCTGATTATTCTTTTTCTTTGTCAGCTATTATCTGTTCTAATAATAAATCAATTTGTTTTGAAATTTCTATTATATCATTATCAATAGTATTTTTATTGTTTATTTGATCAATAATATAAGAATAATGTTGATTTACTTGACTAATTATTTCAGTATAATGCATCCGAGGCACCTCACTTAATATATTTATACTATTTTTATATTATAGGAAAGTTTCTAATTAAGTAAATGAGATAGTAAAAATTCTTATTTACGATATGAAAATTTTCCTAAACGTAGAAATACGCGACATAGTCGCTTTTCGATTGTAGTAATAAAATTAATTAATGATTAGTCTAAATATCCTATTTAATCTTGTAAATACATGTTATATTTTAACATATATCTAAGAAAAATAAAGAAAAAAATGTAAATTCTTATAAATAATACCAATTTTAACAATTTTTTTATCATTTTTATGTTATTATAGAAAAAACTTTAATTAATACTATATATAGTACTAAAACAGTTTATTATTGGTAGATGTTGTTGTATAAATATAATAGACATAATTAGAAAATGAGGTAATCTTAATGATTGAACGAATTGCTTCCCCTAAAAGAACAATAGAAATAGTTAAAAAAAATGATTTTGCATTTCAAAAGAAATTTGGGCAAAATTTTTTAATTGATTCACACGTACTAAATAAAATTATTAAATCAGCAGATATAACCAAAGAAGATGTTGTAATTGAAATAGGTCCTGGAATAGGAAGTCTTACTCAGGAACTTGCAGAGAATTCAAAAGAGGTTATAGCAATAGAGATTGATAATAAACTTATACCAATTCTTAAAGATACTCTAAAGGATTATGATAATATAACATTTATTAATCAAGATATTTTAAAGGTAGATTTAGTAAAATTGGTTAAAGAAAAAAATAGAAATAAACCAATTAAAGTAGTAGCAAATCTTCCATATTATATTACAACACCTATAATTATGGGGTTGTTTGAGAATAATATTCCACTAGATAGTATTACAGTAATGGTTCAAAAAGAAGTTGCGGATAGAATGAGGGCAAAACCAGGTACGAAGGAATATGGAGCTTTATCTTTAGCAGTACAGTACTATAGTGACCCATATATTGTAGCTAATGTACCTCCAAATTGTTTTATGCCAAGACCTAAAATTGGATCAGCAGTAATAAAATTAACAAAATATAAGAAGCCATCTGTAGATGTTTGCGATAATAAATTATTATTCAAGGTTATAAGAGCATCATTTAATCAACGTAGAAAAACATTGATTAATGGTTTGTATAATAATCTAAACAAAGAATATGATAAAGAGCAATTGAAACAAGCATTAATAAGTACTGGACTTGACTTAAATGTTAGAGGAGAAGCTCTAAGTTTAAAGGAATTTGCTGATTTAACTAACGAATTGTTTAAAATATAATATATTAGTTATACTAAAAATTCTTCTTTTAAATATAAATGTATAAAGGGGGAATTTTATGCAATCTAATAATTTTAATAGACAAGTGATTGATTTAAAATTAGATGACAAAGGGTATACAGTTGAAGGACAAAATACTTATGGATATTGTAAGATTGAAACAAGAGGAAAAAAGTGCAGAATTAAGTTATCGGTTAATGGTTTATTAAGCCTAAATAATTTTTATAAGACTTATCTTGTTAAAGTAGACGAATACAATACAGATTTGGTACCAATTGGAATTATTCAGGTAGATAATAATAATTATGGAAGTTTAAATATAAGTACAGATACTAATAAAGTAATGGGCACTAATAATACCATTAATGATTTTTCGATTATTGTTGTATCATATAAAGATAATAATAATTATAAATTTCCGATAGTTGGATTTATAAATCAAGTAAATGGTTCGTGGAAAAAGAATATAAAAGAAAAAAATTATTGTTATAAGAAAAAAGAAATAATAAAAAAAGAAGTAAAAGAATCAATAAGTCAAAAAAATAATGTAACTAAAAACCAAAAAATTAATAATAAGGAAGTTATTAAGGAATCTAAAGAAAATAATAAAAGTAAAAAAATAGATAATATCAATACTGATAGTTGTATTATAAAAGAGCCTATTGAAATTGAAGATATAGGTAATCAAACTTTTGATATTATTAAAAAACATTTTAATAAAAAAGAATTGAATAAAATATATGATAATATATTTATTGAATATCCTAAAATGAATCCTTTTATAGACAAATATTCCGAGGCCGAATGGGTTAGAATAGAGCCTGCGGATATAATCTATTTTCCTATTGATACATGGCTATTGACAAATAATACATTTCTACTCAATGCATATAGGAGATATAAGCATTTAATACTAGGTAGAAAAAAAGAATATATTGGTGAAAAGCCTTACTTTATGTTAGGAGTACCAAACATATATTATCCTAAAGATAAGGTGGTAGCATATTTCTATGGATTTAAAGATTTTGTATGTTGCTCAGGGGCAAAAACCAAATCAGGGGAGTATGGATATTGGATTATTAAGATAGAATCCCCAATGTAATTAAATTGTAATGCTATTGACATTAAAAATACACATTAAAGTGATATATTAGATATTGAAAATATCCCCCCTTTTATTTTTAATAAATATACATATTTAATCCTACCGCCGTGGTAGGATTCTTTTTTTGCCTTTCTATTTTTTGGTTATTATTATATTTCCCATATTAGAATATATATTATAATCACATCTTTTATTAGAGGATAAAAAATCGGTTTCAATTTCACCCATTGAACAAGCGGAATATATTGAAGAATTATCATTATCATATAAGTAAACATTTATATTTCCCATACTAGATTTAATATCAAATGATTTAATATTATTTTTAAAGATTGCTTTTATTTCACCTAATGAAGTAACAAGTGTTACAGATTCTTTGGGATTAGATAAAGATATATTTATATTACCTAAGTTTGTGTTAAAATTAATTTCTTTTACATTTGAAAAGAAATCACTATTATTTATATCCCCAAGATTAGTATGAATAGTTAATTTATTAATGTCAAAATCTTTTGGAACATATAATGTAATGTTATTTGTATAGTGATTTTCATTGATACTTTCGTGGAAATTTTGCGTAATTATTTTTTGGGTTATATATAATGTATTCTCAGTAGTTTTTGTATCGTACATAATAGTATAATTTTTTTCGGGTTTTGTATTTTTGTATTCTACTTTAATATTATTTCGATTTTCTTGAACAAAAGATATCTTAGCTACTTCTGTATTTATATTAATATCTTTTACTTCATCTTGTGTAAAATGGTTTACTATAGTATCACTTTTTTTTGCATACGAAGTGTTGTTAATAGTGTTATTAATAGTAGCACTAATAGAATCGTTAATAGTGTCATTAATAGTAGTGTTAATGGTTTCGTTAATAGTATGGTTAATAGTGTCATTAATAGTATTATTAATAGTAGCACTAATGGTATCGTTAATAGTGTTGTTAATAGTATGGTTAAAAGTATCGTTAATAGTATCATTTATTTTTTTAGTAATTTCTTTTTTCATATTTTGAGGAAAAACAGGAAATAAGTTTAAGTAATTAGAAATTAAGTTTGATGAATCATTTTTAGTAGTAGTGGGGCTATAATTAAATCCATAATAATTGAAAGCATTAATTTTATTAGTTGATACATATATAAGTATACCGATAAGTGATAAAACAAAAGTGCAAGCAAAAATTGAAACTAATTTTTTCATACTTTTCATAATTTATTCCTCCTAAAAATTTGTTTGTTCCAATTAATATATTTATAGTTAATAATTATATATTTATTATATAAATAAATTGTGCCTAGTATAATAAGACTTCCTGTACTAATAACAAATATAGAAGTTAAGATGCCTAATATAGGGTATGATATGATACTATAATATGGAATTGATATATATGGTATTGGAGCTTTAAATATAGAAACAATAACACAAACTATTCCTGAAAAAACAAATGCAATACCAGTAACAAAAAAGCAAAGTAAAAGGGCCCATATTGCAATACCTAAAGGTATCAATATTATATCTAAAAAAACCAATCCAACCAAAATAACAATAGAGCCTACTGTAGAGTTATCAGAAGGAATGTTACTATTTTTAGATGCTTTTTCTAAAGTAGTTATATATTGTCCTGCAATAATTTCAGGTGCTCCTAATTTATTTATTATATCTTCTTCGGTTTTTCCATCTTCTATACCTGACTTGAAATGTTCTTCATAGTCATACATTATATCTCTACGTTCTTCATATGGGAGAGATTCAAGTAATAAATCCAATTTATTTAAATATTCATTTTTGTTCACTTATATCGTCCTCCTCAATTATTGAATTAACCCTTGAAACAAAATCATACCACTCCATACTTAATTGTTCTTTTGCTTCATAGCCTTTTTTTGTGAGCGTATAATATTTCCTTGGGGGACCTTCTGAAGATTCTTTCAGATAGGTTTCAAAATAATTTTCTTTAGTTAATCTTCTTAATAAAGGATATATTGTCCCTTCTGAAATGCTTATATTGTTCGATATCTTTTTTACTAATTCATAGCCATAAAAGTCATTTTTTGAAAGTAAAGATAGTACACATAACTCTAAAACACCTTTTTTGAACTGTATGTTCATATATTACCTCCTTAGCGCGTACTTGACTTGTTTGGATTAATTATATAATATCACACGCTACTGTTTATTGCAAGGTACTAATTATAAAACAATTATAAATAATGTACGTAAGCTTGATCTGGCTTCCTTTGAATTTGCTTTTTTAAAACTTATGATATAAGATTCAGTAATAGTTTATGATAAGAATAATATTAAAGTAATAATATAATTGGTAAAGGCTAAAATATGTTAATAATGTTAATATTTACATGAATATTACTAGTATTTAAATACACTCAATATACCTTGACAAAAATAGGCTATTCATATATACTTTGATTATCAAAGTATTTTGCAACACAAAACAAATAGGAGAAATAATATGAAAAATGTAAAAATCGTTGGAACGGGCAGTTATCTACCAAATAATATAATATCTAATAATGATTTAGCTTCTTTAGTTGATACAAGTGATGAATGGATTAGTAGCCGTACAGGAATTAAAAATAGAAGAATTACTACTGGTGAAGGTACAACAGATTTAGCAGTTAATGCTGCTAAAAAAGCTATTGTTTCTTCTAATATTAATCCTATGGATATAGATTTAATTATTGTAGCTACTATTTCACCAGATAATTTTACTCCGTCTACTTCATGTGAAGTTCAAAAAGAAATAGAAGCAGATAATGCTATGTGCTTTGACATTAATGCAGCTTGCTCAGGATTTATTTATTCATTAAATACAGCTTATGCATATATTAAAACGGGATTTGCAAAAAATGCTTTAGTAATAGGTGTAGAAGTATTATCTCGGTTAACGGACTGGGAAGATAGAAGTAGTTGTGTCCTGTTCGGAGATGGAGCTGGTGCAGTTGTTATTAGTGAATCTGAAGAAATAGGAATAGAAAATTTTCATTGTAAATCTTTAGGGAAGTTAAGTGAAAATCTAAAATGTGGAGGAACAGATCTTAAGAATCCTTATGTTTCTAAAATAACAGATAAATATATTAAAATGAATGGACAAGAAGTTTTTAAATTTGCGTGCAGTTATGTACCTAAAGGAATTAAAGCTGTTATTGAGGAATCACAGTATGAAATTGAAGATATAGATTACTTTATACTTCATCAAGCTAATGAAAGAATTATGGATTCTATTGCAAAAAGATTAAAAATAAGTAAAGATAAATTTTATAAGAACATTGCATCTTATGGTAATACATCATCAGCTAGTATACCTATTGCATTAGATGAAATGTTTGATAAAGGAATTTTAAAACAAGGTCATAAGATAGTTATTGCTGGTTTTGGTGGAGGACTTACTTATGGAGTTTCATTAATTACTATTTAAATTACACAAAACTATATTTATATGATAAAATATTATATCTGACTAAAAAGTGACTATATAATTAAATATATAGCCTAATATAAATGTAGACGAAGTTTAAGAAAAATATTATAATAATAAATAAATATGGAAGTTTCAAAAGAACACAAAAAAATAGAAATTTCCTTAAATATTATATATAAAAACTAATCAGGAGGATTTATCATGGATTTTGAAAAATTAAAAGAGATTGTAGTTGATCAATTAGATGTTGAAGAAAGTGAAGTAACATTAGCTGCTAAATTTATAGATGATCTTGGAGCAGATTCATTAGATTTATTTGAATTAGTAATGGCTATTGAAGAAGAGTCAGGAGTAGAAATCAAGAATGAAGATTTACCTTCTGTTATCACTGTGCAAGATGCATTAGATTATGTGAAAAATAATCAGTAAGATATGATTAATTAATAACTTCATCTTACTAGGTGGAGTTATTTTCTTATAACCAATTGGGGAATACCCAATTGGTTTATATTTTAAGGAGTGAAAATAATGGGATCTAGAATTTGTGAGATGTTAAATATAAAATATCCAATTTTTCAAGGCGCCATGGCTTGGATTTCTGAGTATAATTTAGTTGCAGCAGTATCTAATGCTGGTGGATTAGGTATAATAGCGGGTGGTAATGCTCCTGTTGAAGTAGTTAGAGAACAAATAAGAAAAACAAAGGAACTAACAGACAAACCTTTTGGAGTAAATATAATGCTTCTTAGTCCACATGCAGATGATATTGCTAAGTTAGTATGTGAAGAAAAAGTTGCATTAGTAACAACTGGTGCAGGAAATCCGGGTAAATACTTAGAAATGTGGAAAGAGAATAATATAAAAGTTGTTCCAGTAGTTCCTTCTGTAGCACTTGCAAAAAGAATGGAAAGAAGCGGTGTAGATGCAATTATAGCTGAAGGGTGTGAATCTGGAGGACATGTAGGAGAATTAACTACAATGGCACTTTTACCACAAGTTGTAGATGCAGTTAGCATACCTGTTATTGCAGCTGGTGGAATTGGAGATGGCAGAGGTATAGCTGCTGCGAAAATGTTAGGTGCAGATGCTTTTCAAATTGGAACAAGATTCTTAGTAGCAAAAGAATGTATAATACATAAAAATTATAAACACAAAATTTTACGTGCTAAAGATATTGATACAAGAGTTACAGGTAGAAGTACAGGACATCCCGTTAGAGCATTGAAAAATAAATTTACTAAGAAATTTGCACAATTAGAAAAAGAAGGAGCTTCTCCTGAAGAATTAGATAATTTTGGCGCGGGAACTCTTCAACGTGCTGTATTTGAAGGAGATGTATCTAATGGCTCGGTAATGTCAGGGCAAATTGCAGGTCTTATAAGTAAAGAACAAACTTGTGAAGAAATAATTGGGGAGTTAGTAACTGAGGCAAATAATATTATGAAAAAAACTTTAAATATATAATTTAATTAAAAAGGATTAAGGTAAATTAGACTAGAACATAATTCATTAATTTTATAGAAGTTGCCGAAAGGATGGGAATAATGGGAAAAACAGCTTTTTTATTTCCAGGTCAAGGAGCACAATATCTTGGGATGGGAAAAGAAATAGCAAGTAATTATGAAAGTAGTAAACAAATTTTTAATATAGCTAATGAGGCTCTTGGGTTTGACATAGAACAGATTTGTAATAAAGATGAGCAAATGCTTAATAAAACTGAATATACTCAACCTGCAATTTTAACAGCTACAATATCAATTTTAGAAGCAGTAAAAGAACATGGATTAAAAGCTGATGTAGTTGCTGGATTAAGCTTAGGGGAATACAGTGCTCTAGTAGCTAATAAAGCACTTGATTTTAGAGACGCAGTAACACTTGTTAGAAAAAGAGGTAAATATATGGAAGAAGCTGTTCCAAATGGAAAAGGTTCTATGGCAGCAGTTCTTGGTCTTAAACCTGAAGAGGTAGAAAAGATATGTAGTGATGTAGATGGGATGGTTCTACCAGCTAACTATAATTGTCCAGGACAAATTGTAATAGCAGGTGAAGTAAATGCTCTTAATATTGCTTGTGAAAAATTAGAAAATGCTGGAGCAAGAAGAGTTATTAAACTTAACGTAAGTGGGCCTTTTCATACCCCTATGCTTAGCTCAGCAGCAGAAAAACTTAGTAAAGAACTTGATAATATCGTAGTAAATGAAATAGAAATACCTTATATAACAAATGTAACAGCTAATTATGTTAATGACTTCAAAGATATTAAAACACTTTTAACTAAACAGGTAGTATCTCCAGTAAGATGGGAAGAAACTATAAATAGAATGATAAATGATGGTGTTGATACTTTTGTTGAAATTGGACCAGGCAAAACTTTGAGCGCTTTTATGAAAAAAATTGATAAAACAAAGACTATCATTAATATTCAAGATCTAAAATCATTGAATAAACTTCATACATAGTATAGATTTTAAAGAAAACATAATATACTATATAAGGAAAGGGAGAAAAAAATGAAAGACAAGATAGCTATAGTTACTGGCGCTAGTAGAGGTATTGGAAAATCAATAGCGTTAAGATTAGCAAATGATGGAGTAGTAATAGCAGTAAACTATAGAAGTAGTGAAAATGAGGCTATTGAAGTAGTCAATGAAATAATAAATAATGGTGGTATTGCAAAAGCTTATAAGGCTGACGTTAGTGATTTTCAGGAAGCTAAAAAACTCATAGAAGATGTAAAAAATGATTATGGAAGAATAGATATACTAGTTAATAATGCGGGAATTACAAAAGACATGTTAATGTTAAAAATGACAGAGGCAGAATTTGATGATGTAATAAATGTAAATCTAAAAGGTACCTTTAATTGCATTAAGCATGTCAATAGAATTATGCTTAAACAAAAGTCAGGAAGAATAATAAATATTTCATCTGTAATTGGTGAAATTGGAAATATTGGTCAAGCTAATTACGCAGCTTCAAAAGCTGGTATAATTGGACTTACAAAATCAATGGCAAAAGAATTAGCCACAAGAGGTATTACTGTAAATGCGGTTGCACCTGGATTTATTGAAAGTGATATGACAGAGGTATTAAATGATAAAATAAAAGATCAAATACTCACAAATATTCCAATGAAAAGGATTGGAAAAGGTGAAGAGGTTGCTAATGTTGTTGCTTTTTTAGCTTCAGAGGAAGCAAGTTATGTAACAGGTCAAGTGATAAATGTTGATGGTGGAATGGTTGTTTAACAATAAAAATAATTAGAATATACAGTGATATGGCGAAAGGGAGAAAATAATGAAAAAGAGAGTTGTTATTACTGGATTAGGCGTTATTAGCCCGGTGGGAAATAATGTTGATGATTATTGGAATAATCTTAAGGAAGGTAATATTGGATTTAATAGGATTTCTACTTTTGATCCGACTGAGTATAAAGCAAAGATTGTTGCAGAAGTTAAAGATTTTGATCCAAAAGAATATATGCAGAGAAAAAGAGCAAAAAGAATGGATAGATTTGCTCAGTTTTCAATAGCAGCAACTAAACAAGCTATAGAAGATTCTGGATTAGATTTAGAAAAAGAAGATAAGGAAAGAATTGGTGTAATTGTAGGGACTGGAATTGGTGGACTGGGAACAATAGAAAAAGAATCACAAAAGTTACTAAATAAAGGACCAAATAAGATTTCACCTATGTTTATACCTACTGTAATAACTAATATGGCAGCAGGAAATATAGCTATTGAATATGGTCTCAAAGGAATATGTACTAATGTTGTAACTGCATGTGCAACTAGTACTAATACTATAGGAGATGCTACAAGAATAATACAATATGGTGATGCAGATGTTATGGTTGCAGGGGGAGCAGAAAGTTGTATTGCGCCAATTGGGGTAGCAGGATTTACTGCATTAACTGCACTTAGTTGTAGTGAAGATCCTAATACAGCATCTAGACCTTTTGATAAGAATAGAGATGGTTTTGTAATGGGTGAAGGATCAGGTATTGTTATATTAGAAGAATTAGAACATGCAAAAGCAAGAGGTGCTAATATTTTAGCTGAAGTAATAGGATATGGATCTACTTGTGATGCATATCACATAACATCACCTGCGCCTGGTGGAGAAGGAGCAGCTAGATCTATGAAGTTAGCTTTAAAAGATGCAGGTATTAAACCAGAAGATATTTCTTATATTAATGCACATGGAACTAGTACGGAATATAATGATAAATTAGAAACTGCTGCTATTAAAAAAGTATTTAATGATTATGCGTATAAAATTCCTATTAGTTCAACGAAATCAATGATTGGACATTTGCTAGGAGCTGCTGGTGCAGTAGAAATAGTTGCATGTGTAAAAACTATTTTAGATGGATATATTCATCCTACTGTAGGGTATACTACACCTGACGAAGAATGTGACTTAGATTATGTTCCTGTGAAAGGAAGAAAAGCCAATGTAGAATATGTTTTATCTAATTCACTAGGCTTTGGTGGACATAATGCAACTTTAGTAATTAAAAAATATGAAGAATAGTATTTAATATAAAATAATAAATTGATTTCATAAAAGTAATTACAATTCTTAGCGTTGCAATTACCTATAGGTTTGCAATTACCTATAGGTTTTAATATAAAGAGAGGAAGTGATGACTATGGAATTTGAAAATATAAAAGAGTTAATTACTTTAGTAAGTGATAAAGGATTAACTCGTGTAGATATTGAAAAAGAAGGATTTAAAATATCTATTAGAAAAGAAAATAAGAAGATAATCAAATCAGGGGAAGAGCCTTGTGTTACAGAACAAAAAGTAATAGAACAGACGGTTAATGTTCAAAATGAATCAGATAATAGTGTAGATATTATTACTGAAAATGAAGATGCTATAATAGTTAAATCACCTATAGTAGGTACATTTTATAGTGCTCCAGGTCCGGATGAAGAAGATTATGTTAAATTAGGAGATAAAGTATCAAAAGGAAGTACACTATGTATAATTGAGGCTATGAAATTAATGAATGATATAGAATCAGAGGCCTCAGGAGAAATAGTAGATATTTTAGTTAAAAATGAAGAGATTGTAGAATATGGTCAGCCGCTTTTTAAAATAAGGCCATAATATATACTATTTTCTATGAAAGGAAGAAGTATAACAATGTTAGATATAATGGAGATACAAAAAATAATTCCACATAGATATCCATTTTTACTAGTTGATAAAATTACTGAACTAGAAGAAGGAAAAAGAGCAGTAGGTTATAAAAATGTTACTATGAATGAATATTTTTTTGCAGGACATTTTCCAGAAGAACCAGTTATGCCAGGTGTATTAGTTGTTGAGGCGCTAGCTCAAGTAGGAGCTGTTACTATGCTTAGTCTAGAAAGCAATAAAGGGAAAAAAGCATATTTTGGAGGCATTAACAATGCAAAATTTAGGCGTTTTGTTGTGCCTGGGGATATACTCAAATTGGAGATTGAGATTTTTAAAACTAAAGGACCTGTAGGACTTGGAAAAGTAAAAGCCTCAGTAGATGGAGAAGTAGCTGTAACTGGTGAATTAACATTTATTATTAAATAATGCAAGTAATTTGTAATATAGTATAATACTTATATATTATTAGTATTTTTATATTAACGAATTTAATAAGTATTAGAAATTATGATTAAACCAGGTATATTTTTATGCAGAACGATTATATTACTTATTGAATATTAATGATTGAATTCTTGATTATAAGATTTAAAATAGTATAATATGTATTGTTTACTAGAATAAGATTAGAGGAGAATATTTATGTTTAATAAAATTCTTATTGCAAATAGAGGTGAAATTGCTGTACGAGTTATAAGAGCTTGTAGAGAAATGAATATACAAACAGTAGCGGTATATTCTGAAGTTGATAGAGGAGCTCTTCATACGCAATTAGCTGATGAAGCTATATGTATTGGGCCTGCACCTGCAAAAGATAGTTATTTAGATATTAAGAGAATTATAAGTGCTGCTATTGTAACAGGAGCTAATGCTATTCATCCTGGATTTGGATTTTTATCTGAAAATAGTAAGTTTGCTAAGGTTTGTGAAGAATGTAACATAACTTTTATTGGGCCAACTGGTGAAATGATGGATAAGATGGGTAATAAATCCAGAGCTAGGGAAACTATGGTTAAAAATAATATTCCAGTAGTTCCAGGATCGGATGGTGCAGTAAAGGATGTTGAAGATGCAATACAAATAGCAGAAAAAATTGGATATCCTGTTATTATTAAAGCTTCAGCAGGTGGTGGTGGAAAAGGAATGCGTATAGCTAATAATAAAGATGAATTATTACATTCCTTTAAAATGGCTAGTACAGAAGCAAAAAATGCTTTTGGTGATGATACTATGTATATAGAAAAATATGTTAAAAATCCTCGCCATATTGAATTTCAAATATTAGCAGATAATTATGGTAATACTATACACTTAGGAGAAAGAGATTGCTCAATGCAACGAAGACATCAGAAAGTTCTTGAAGAATCACCATCAGCAGCCATAAATGATGAACTTAGAAAGAAAATGGGTGATATTGCAGTAAAAGCAGCTAAATCTATTAAGTATAGAAATGCTGGTACAGTAGAATTTTTACTAAATGATAGTGAAGAATTTTATTTTATAGAAATGAATACAAGAATTCAGGTTGAACATCCAGTTACAGAAATGGTTACAGGAATTGATTTAATAAAAGAACAAATAAAAATTTCTAATGGCGATAAATTACAATATGCTCAAGAAGATGTTAAAATAGAAGGGCATGCAATAGAATGTAGAATTAATGCAGAGAATCCAAGTAAAGGATTTCGACCATGTCCAGGAACCATAGATTTCTTGCATATACCTAGTGGAAAAGATATTCGAGTGGATAGTGCTATATACTGTGGATATAAGATACCTCCAACATATGATTCAATGATCGCTAAACTTATTGTGTATGACAAAGACAGACAAAATGCTATAAAAAAATTAAATAGTGCAATAGGTGAATTTATTGTTAAAGGTATAGAAACCAATATAGATTTTCAGTATGACTTAATAAATAATACTGAGTTTATAGAAGGAAAGTATAATACTGCTTTTATTGAAAATCTAATGAATAAGTAGATTTAATTAATTCCAAAAGGGGAATATCTATGAAAGAACTATTTAAAAAGAAAAAATATATTAAATTACCAATAAAAACAACAGTAAATAGTAATAATAATTCTGATAATAAAAATATGATAGATCCAGCTGTGCCTAGCGGTAAATGGATAAAATGTAATAATTGTGGTGAGATTATATATAAAGATGATTTTGAAGAGGAAAATCAAATATGTACAAAATGCCATAAACATTTTAGAATGGATAGTGCTTCTAGGTTAGCCCAAATAATTGACGCAGATACGTTTAAAGAATTGAATGCAAATATTTCAACTAATAATGTATTAAATTTTCCTGATTACACTGATAAAATAGCTTGTTTGCAAAAAAAGACAGGGCTAACAGAAGGTGTAGTAACAGGTGAAGGCAAGATAAATGGGTTAAATGTTGTTATAGCTGTAATGGATAGTAGATTTATGATGGGTAGCATGGGAGAGGTCGTTGGAGAAAAAATAACGAGAGCGATTGAGTATGCGACACATAGTAAACTTCCAATTATAATATTTACTGCATCAGGTGGTGCAAGAATGCAAGAGGGAATAGTTTCTCTTATGCAGATGGCTAAAACGTCAGCGGCTTTAGCTAAACATAGCGAAGCAGGATTATTATATATTACAGTTCTTACAGATCCAACAACAGGAGGCGTTACAGCTAGTTTTGCTATGCTTGGAGACATTATTCTTGCTGAACCTGGAACGTTAATTGGATTTGCTGGAGCAAGAGTAATTGAACAGACTATTAAACAAAAATTGCCAGAAGGATTTCAAAGAGCAGAGTTCTTACTTGAACATGGGTATATTGATATGATTGTAGAAAGAAATAATATGAAAGATACCCTAGCTAAACTATTAGAATTTCATAAATGTTAATAATTTTAACTATAGTTTATAAATGAGCCTTTAGTAAATACAAAATGATATTGCAAAATACAATTGTGCTATTCTGCAATAAGACAAATAAATATACATAAAGGGAAAATATGAGGTGTTAATAATATGAATCCATGGGAAAAGGTTACAATAGCTAGAATGGCTGAGAGACCTACATCTGAAGATTATATGAAACTAATTTTTGATGATTTTATGGAATTTCACGGAGATAGATTATTCAGTGATGATAAAGCAATTATTGGAGGGATAGGTTTACTTGATGGTATGCCTGTTACTGTTATTGGACAACAAAAAGGAAAAACAACAAAAGAAAATATTGATAGAAATTTTGGAATGCCACATCCTGAAGGATATAGGAAAGCACTTAGACTTATGAAACAAGCAGAAAAATTTAATAGACCTATAATTTGTTTTGTGGATACTCCAGGAGCATATTGTGGATTAGGTGCAGAAGAAAGAGGTCAAGGAGAGGCAATCGCAAGAAATCTTTATGAAATGTCAATGTTAAAAGTTCCTATTATATCAGTAGTAATTGGAGAAGGTGGAAGTGGAGGAGCTCTTGCATTAGCTGTATCAGATAGAGTCTGGATGTTAGAAAACTCCATATATTCTATTTTGTCGCCAGAGGGCTTTGCAAGTATTCTATGGAAAGACAGTAAACGTGCAAAGGAAGCAGCTGAAGTTATGAAGATAACAGCTGAGGATTTACTAGAATTAGGTATTATAGAAAAAATTATTGAAGAACCAAATGGAGGGGCTCATAATAGCCTTGATGAAATTAGTTGTAAATTAAAACAAAATTTTATTGTAGAGTTAAAACGATTAAAAAAATCAAACAAAGAAGTGTTAATTAATAATAGATATGAAAGATATAGAAAACAGACTAAAACAAGATGAGGCCACTGAAAACTTTAGAATTTAAATTCTTCTAATACAATATGTATGTGTTATATTTAAATGGTAACCTAACATATTGTATTTAAGAATCAACTAAAGGACTTTTTAAGTGGCCTTATACAATATAAAGAGGTTTATTTAATAAGAAAATAATTTGCTGTTATTCGTTCCTTTTCCTGAATCATTAACATCCATAAGTTCTTTGGGAAAGGGGTCAAAGAAACTTTGATTAATTAGGTAGTGTATATGAAATCTTATTACATAAGCTTTTATTACATTTAAGGGTACACTAAATGGTACTTTATGATTTCTATATTCTTCAACAAGGCTATTTATAAAATTAAATTCTTCTTCACTTATATCTTTTTTGAAATATTCAACACAGTTTAATAGAACTGTTATATTAGATGTATATCTAGGAGCTATACGAAATATTTTGGCAAGATATTTTTCATATACAGCTACTATATCATCAAAAGATAAATTATCAGCTTGATTAATAATTTTATTTAGTTCCTTTAGTCTTATTTGATTATAAGCCATCATTAGAAGGTTATTAGAACTATGAAAGGATTGTAAATTATCAATTGACTCACTTAATATAACTCTTTTGAATTTTGCCATAACATATAGTTTGGTAAGAAAGTGTTCTCTGATTTTAAAATTTCTAAGACGTCCATCATCTTCTATTGGTAGGTGACTGTAGGTATTAATAATCTCACCACCAACCATTCCTCTACCTTTTTTACTGGTTGCTCCTTTTTTAGCACTTTGATATATCTTTACTTCTTTTATACCACAAGAAGGAGATCTGGTTTTTAGAATGAATCCATCTACATTAATTAATCTAGTCATAAGTGAAGTAGTGTATTTTTGCATATTAGATGTTAGGTCTAGTTGAGTAGCAGGCTGTATAAGGTGTATTTCCTTATTAACTTCAACAAGTCGAATAGGTTTTCTTGGAGTTGACATACCAATTTCTACTTCTGGACAAAAAGGGATGAATTTTACAAAAGGATTAAGACGGGTCACAAATTCATTATTATCACCGTCACCATTATAACGACATTTTGCAAAATTAATACATTTGCTAATTGCTATTATTGGAGTAATCTCATAGTTATTTATCATATTGCTACCTCTTTAATTCGTAATTTAGACTATATACTATTTTGTGTGAATAGGAACAATTATATTCTATAAATGATAATTCACTTATTTAATAAATTTTTATATACTATCTACTTACGTATCGAAAAATAATGTATAGAGTTTAGACCAAGAAGTTATGTACATAAGAAGTTAAATCCATATAATAACGCGTAATATTTATAACAATGTATGTGGAATTATGTCAAAAAAGATAGTATAATATTAAATAAGTTGAGTATTAATGGTTAATGGAGGGAATGTAAATGGCAAATAAGAAGAAAAAAAATAAGAAAAATAATAAAATGCCTAAAGCATTAGTAATATTTATATTAGTTATTTCAGCAGTTTGTTTAGGACTTTCTTTAGGAAATAAGATTTCAGGAGATACCCAGCAACAAAATAATGTTAATAAGGGACAGGCTTTTAAGAATAATGATGATATAGTTAATAAAGATAAAGAACCGGAACAAGGGAATGATAATAAAAAAACTACAATAAAGCAAGAACATCAGGAAGTTGATAATATTATAGAGGATAAAGATACAACAAAAGAGGATGAAGTTAATAAAATAGAAAAAAATAATGATATTAATGACGAAAAAAAAGAAGACGATAAAGAAGAAAGTAATGAAGAAAAAGAGAATGATAAAGAAGAGATTCCACAAGGAAGTAGTGATGAAGATAACTTTGATATGAATGTGGATACATCAACTTTATCAAATCAAGGTTATGGTTGGACATGGAAAAGAAATAAAGAACATATAAAACCTATAGCATATAATAAAATTGATATAAAAAAATATGGTGGGTACTACGCAGTAGATACAGAAGAAAAAGTAGCATATCTAACTTTTGATGAAGGATATGAAAACGGGTATACGCCATCAATTTTAGATACATTAAAAGCTAATGATATTAAAGCAACTTTTTTTGTAACAAAAGATTTTTTAGAGAAAAATAAAGAGCTAGCAATAAGAATGAAAGAAGAAGGACATATAGTTGGAAACCATTCTGTTAACCATACAAACATGCATGAATTATCAGATGAAAAGGTAGAGTATGAAATAGTAGAGAATGCTAGATATTTTGAAGAAGTTACAGGATATAAAATTGATACTTTTTTCAGACCGCCCAATGGAGAATATAGTGAAAGAACTCTGTATTTAACGAGAAAATTAGGATATAAATCCATATTTTATAGCGTTGCGTATGCAGATTGGTATACTAATGCCCAAAAAGGAAAAGAATACGCTTATAATCACGTAATGCAAAATTCTCACCCTGGTATGATTATATTATTACATGCTGTATCATCATCTAATACAGAAGCACTTGATGATATTCTTAAATCATTAAAAGAAGAAGGATATAGATTTGGAAACCTATATGAATTGGAGTAAATATAGATTTCATTACTTTTTATAGAACTCTTTACAAAAACAAGTGTATTATATATAATTTATTATGAGATAAAACACTATAAATTAGATTACTTTTGCAGTGGGAAAGCTAGTTAGAAGTAAATGTTTAATTAGTATACAAGAAATATTTATATTTTTTTGTAAATAATATAATATATGGACTTAAATAACGAATAATAGGAGGTACATAAATGTCCAAGCAATTTGAGAAAAAAGACTGGCAAGATAGCATGAGAGTAAGATTTGACTTTAACAATATGATGACATCTTACGTTGGAGAAAGTGGCATTAATGAATCTGAAATAGCTGATATGGAACTTCAAATAGAAAAAGCTGAAAAAGCTATGAAAGAAAAAAGAGCTAATGGTGGAATGGACTGGAGAGAATTACCATATAACCAAACTGAAGTTGTAAAAGATATTAATGAATATGTAAATAGCGTAAAAGATGAATTTGAAACATTTGTAGTACTTGGTATTGGTGGTTCAGCGTTAGGACCAATAGCAGTACAACAAGCAATAAATCATCCATATTATAATGAGTTATCAAAAGAAAAAAGAGGCGGTTATCCTAAACTCTATGTAATGGATAATATTGATCCTGAAAAACTAGTTTCTTTATTTGATATAGTTGATTTAGAAACAACTTTATTTAATGTTATTACTAAATCAGGTAGTACATCTGAAACTATGTCACAATTTATGATTATAAAAGAGATTTTAGAAGAAAAACTAGGAGAAAAGGCTAAGAAACATATTGTTTGTACAACAGATGCTAAAAATGGTAATCTTAGACCAATAGCAGATAAAGAAGGATACAAAAGCTTTATAATTCCAGCAGGAGTTGGAGGAAGATTTTCAGAACTTACACCAGTAGGGTTATTACCAGCTGCTATGTGTGGAATAGATATTGAACAATTATTAGCTGGAGCAGCTTATATGGATGAATTATGTAAAACAGATAATACATTTAAAAACCCAGCATCTATGTACGCTATTCTTAATTACTTAGGTATGAAAAAAGGAAAGAATATATCTGTAGTTATGCCTTATACAGATTCATTAAAATATATTGGTGATTGGTATGCTCAATTATGGGCAGAATCTCTTGGTAAAAAATATGATAATGAAGGAAAAGTAGTGAACGTAGGTCAAACTCCTGTAAGAGCTTTAGGAGCTACTGATCAACATTCTCAAGTTCAATTATATGCAGAAGGACCTAAAGATAAAGTTATAGTATTTGTTGGTGTAAATAATTACAAAACATCATTAACTATTCCAAACATTTATAGCGATATACCTAGTCTTGGATTTTTAGGTGGAGCTACTCATAATAAATTAATCCAAACTGAACAAATGGCAACTGAATATGCATTACTAAAAGCAGGACAATCAAATATGACAATAACTTTACCAGAAGTAAATGAGTTTACACTTGGACAGTTGTTATATTTATTTGAAGTAGCGACTGGCTTTGCAGGAGAATTATTAAATATCAATGCCTTTGACCAACCAGGAGTTGAAGAAGGAAAGAATGCAACATATGCTATGTTTGGTAGACCAGGTTATGAAGAGAAAAAAGAGGAACTTGATAAACGACCAGAAAAGAATGATAAATATATAATTTAACAGTGTAGATAATTAAATAAATTATTATAAATAAGCAGAATATTATATTCTGCTTATTTAAGTATAAAAGTTATTATCTTCTTATTTTAAGGCGTTTCTTTTGTTTTTCATCTGGAATTATTTCAATTTCTAGATAATCAAAATCAATTTGTTCAATGAAATGGTCTTGATTAAAAGAAGTTTTGCCATATACTGGGTAATCTTTTTGATTATCATTTAACCACATAGGATGTTGAAGGTCAAACTCATAACATATTTTATCAAGACAATTATTAGTTAAATCATCTTTAGAGATATCGTCATCATGTAATTCTATAATAGTATCTTTTATAATTTTATTGTTCTTATATACTTTTCCCCAAAGTCTAAACATATAAATTATCCTCTCTATTGGAAATTTTTAATTAATATGTTGAACGTTATAAAACGTATTTAAAAATTATTTACTCAACTTTCCAACATAAATATTCTAGTATTTATTTTGCTTTTGTTAAAGTTTATTATATATGCTATACAAATATGCTGCAACTTTTTTATTTTATAAAAGATATTTTTTTAGTAAATATGGTAGTAAATCCTCATTTGCAATTAAAGAACTTTATGATTAAAATTAGAAGTAATATGTTTTTTGATTATAATATTAGTGTAACTAAAAAGCCAAATATAATTTAATCAAATTTTGGAAACAGCAAAGGTGCAGGAAATATAATAATATGTTATAATTCATTAGTAACAAAGAAAAATCGAAAGAGGTGAATACCATGGAAGGAGCAAATAGAAGGGATAATATAAAAAGTGATTTAAGAAAAAGTGACGAACCAATTACAGGTTCTAAATTGGCAAAGTTATACTCAGTTAGTCGTCAAGTAATTGTCCAGGATATAGCTCTACTTAGAGCTACAGGATGTAAAATTATATCAACATCTAATGGTTATATGATATATGAAAATAAAAAAGAATACACGAAGTTATTAGCGGTTAAACATACACAGGAGGATATAAGAGATGAATTAGTAACTATAATAGATTTTGGCGCAACTGTAGTAAATGTTATGGTCATTCATCCTGTTTATGGTGAGATAACAGCTAACCTTATGTTATCATCTAGAAAACATATAGAAGATTTTATAGATAAGCTTCAAAAGAATAAATCAGTACCTCTTATGAGATTAAAAAATGGTGAACATTATCATCTAATAAAAGCTAATAATGCCAAAATATTGGATCAAGTAGAAAAAGAACTTTACAAAAAGGGTTTTTTAATATAAAATTTTTATCATAGGGTGACAAGACACATGTATATACATTAAATAAGAAAGGATGTTATTATGAATAAAAAAAGAAAAATCAATGTAATATTTAACAGAATTGTGAATAGATATTTCATTGAAGGTTTAAGTGGGATGGCGCTAGGCCTATTTTCAACGTTAATTATAGGACTGATTATAAAGCAAATAGGTTCTTTAGTAGGAGAAAATAGAATTGGGATTAGTTTAACTCAAATAGGGTCAATAGCTAGTATATTAACAGGAGCAGGAATAGGTGTTGGGGTATCGCATAAATTAAAAGCGACAAATTTAGTAATGTATTCTTCAGCAGTTACAGGTCTTGTGGGAGCATATGCAGGTAAAATTATTAGTGGACAAGCATTTGTTAATGGAAATGTATTACTTATTGGTCCAGGAGAACCTCTTGGAGCTTTTATTGCAGTTATTTTTGGAATTGAGATAGGGAGACTAATAGCAGGAAAAACGAAAATTGATATAATACTCACACCTATGATAACTATTATATCAGGTAGTACTATAGGGTTATTAATTGGACCATCGATATCTTCATTTATGAAATGGTTAGGTGATATTATTGAATTTGCTACAATACAACAACCTATTATAATGGGTATGTTAGTTTCTGTATTGATGGGTATTATTTTAACACTGCCAATTAGCTCAGCTGCCTTATCAATTATTCTTAATTTAAGTGGAATAACTGCTGGTGCCGCCACAGTAGGTTGTGCAACACAAATGGTAGGTTTTGCTGTAACAAGTTATAGAGAAAATAAAATTAACGGTGTTATGGCCCAGGGACTAGGAACATCTATGTTACAAGTACCTAATATAGTAAAGAATCCAAGAATATGGATACCTCCAATTGTTGTAAGTGCAATACTTGGACCAATTTCTACAACGGTATTGAAAATGGAGAATAATGCATATGGAGGAGGAATGGGTACATCTGGATTAGTTGGACAAATAATGACATGGAATACAATGATTGGAAGTGAATCAGCAACTGTTTTAATGGTAAAGATACTAATATTACATATTATATTACCAGCAATAATGACACTTGCACTATCGGAATATCTTAGGAAAATAGGATGGATTAAATATGGAGATATGAAACTAAGTTTATAAAATAAATATAATAATAAAAAATCAACTTTATGTAGTTTTGTAATTACTTAAAAAATAAAAAAAAGTGAAGGGATATTTTTTAATCTAACGTCTAAATGTATGAAACAATTATTAAACAGAGGACTTGTTTTAATAATTAATTCATTATTAGGCGTTTTTTTATTTTTATATAAGAGAAATAACGAGGCGTAACTCTTTGTTCTAGTTTTGGCAATTACTTAAATTAAATAACAACGAAAGGAAAGGATGTAAATGAAACGAAAAAAAGTAGGGACTATTACATTAGCAATAACTCTGATAGCATTAGGAGTAATTCTTTTATTAAATAATTTTTATTTTATTGATGTTTTCCAAATTCTAAAAGTTATGTCTGCAGTTAGTATAATTTTAATAGGTATTGAATTTATATTTTTTGATTGGTTTTATAGAAAATCTGAGGATAATATAGCTATTAAGATAAGTGTTTCGTCTATTATATTATTAATAATAATATATAGTACTTCTTTTTTATTTTCTAGTATACATGTATTAGACGGATATTCTAATTACTGGATAAGAGGAATATTTGAAGACAGAAATGAATTTGAAGTGACTAAAGATTATATTGAAAACGCAGAGAAGTTTAATTTGCTCAATGTAGATAATGATAAAGGTAGTATTGAAATACAGGCAGTAGAAACAGATGATGTTATTATTAAAGCAGTAATAAGAGTTAGCACTTATAAAGAAGAAGAAGAAGCAATGGTTTTGACTAACAATATAATAAATATTGACAAGAGTATGGGAAATACATTAGATATAAAAACAAATAATAAAATATTTAATTATTCTGATACAATAGTATATGTGGATTTTACTATTGAGGTACCTAAGCATTTAGATATTAAACTAAACAACAGTCATGGTGACATAATAGCAGAAGATATTATTAGGAAGTCCATTATAAAAAATAGTCATGGTAATATTGAGATTGAGAATATTGATAATGAATTAATTGTTGAAAATAAACATGGTAATATACATATTGATAATATAACGGGTGTAACAAAAGTTACAAATAGTCATGGGAGAATAAATGTAGAAAATATTGATTCTGATATAGATATAAAAAATAGACATAGTTCAACTATTTTTAAAAACATTAAAGGGAACGTTATAGTAAAACAATCCCACGGAGAAGTAGAGGGTAATAAAATTGATAAAAACGTTGAAATAGTAGCAGAGCATACCGAGGTAAAAGTAGATGGTGTAAATGGAGAGGCTGATATTGAAACTACACATAATAAAATAGATTTAAAAAATATTAGTTCAAATATTAATTTAGTAAATGAACATGGTAGTATAGATTTAGAAAAGATTAAAGGTAATATTAAGATTAATAGTACTCATGGTAGTATTAACCTAGATAATTATGATATTCTGCTAAAAAATGTAGATATTGATAGTACTCATGGAAGTATTAAGATAAATATACCAAATAATCAGCAAGGAAAATTTGATTTACGAGCTGAACATGGTAATATAAATTCAATAATAGATTTTGAAATAAATAAAGATAACAATTTACAATTAGTAAATAGTATACAAGGAGATTCTACCAATTCAATTATTATGAATTCAAACCATGGAGATATAATAATTAAATAAATAATTGAATGTAGTTTTGATTAAATAATAGGTAAGGAAAAGTAGGTGGTGGTTAGTTGGATGAAAATTATATAGAGCAATTAAAAAGACAAGATCAAATAGCCTTTAGACAATTGGTTACAGAGTACCAGTCCTATTTTTTAACGATGGCATATAAGTTCACCAATAACTACAGTGATGCTGAAGATTTAAGCCAAGAAATTTTTATAAAAGTTTATAACTCTCTACCACGATTTAAAGGTCACAGTAAATTATCCACATGGTTATATAAAATTGCAATGAATACTTGTCTTGATTGGAAGAGGAAAACAAAAATTAATTTACATAGTATTATTCATGTATTAGATAAATCTGTAGAGGACATGAGAAATAAGCATACTACAGAAGAAATTATTGTTTATAAAGAAAATCAACAAATTATTCATAAGGCTGTTTTTGGTTTGAAAGATAAGTACAAATCAATTGTCATTTTATATCATTTTAATCAATTAAGCTATAAGGAAATATCGTATATAATGGATATACCAATAAAAACTGTAGAAACAAGGTTATACAGAGCAAGAAAACAAATTAAAGATAAGTTAATAGAACAAGGCATTGGAGGTGAAATCATTGAAATACAAAGAGTATAAGGGATTTTATAGTGAAGATATAAGAGGAACAATAGATTTACTAGATAATCATAAAAGTATTAAGGGTAATAAATATTTGACAGATAGAATTATGGAAGCTGTATTAACACCTAAAGAAGTTACACCAAGGAATAATTATTATTTTCAAATGAAGTTAGCAAGTAGCTTTATATGTACAGGTATAGTAAGTTTAGTAACAAATTTTATTGCTATAAAAAACAATATTATTATTACAGAGAATATTAAAAATACTATATGGTCTTTTAATGATTTTTTATCTCAAGTAATTAGTAAAATTCAATTTTAATAGGAGGTCAGTACATGAATTGTTATTATCATGAACAAAAAGATGGTCAGTACCAATGTGAAGTATGTGGAAAAAATATTTGTAAAGAATGTACACATTTTGAGGATAGCAAAGCGCTATGTAAAGATTGTTATGTAGAATTAGGAAGTAATAATATTAATCATAATTATAATAAATTTTGGGGAGGTATATTATCCATAATACCTGGTGCAGGGCAAATGTATTTAGGATTTATGCAACAGGGATTGGTAATAATGTTAGCGTTCTTTGGAATTATCTGTTTAACAGGGAACGGAATATCTACCCCTATATTCCCTTTTATGATAGCAGTAATGTGGTTTTATAGTTTCTTTGATGCATATCATTTAAGGAATAAGATAAATAATAATGAAGTAATAAATCAAAACCCTTTATTTAAGATAAAATCTTCATATTTTGCATACGGATTTATTATTATAGGTTCAATAATGTTAATAAATCAATATGTTAGCGATATATTAACATTTAGTCAATTAAGAGTAGTTAGAAGTATTATAGCACCAGTTTTACTAATAGTAGTTGGTGTAATAATATTACTTAGAATAAAAAAAGAAGAAAAAAGAATAAATTAGCTGAATGTTTTAAGTCCTAATAGTAATATTTACATTAGTATTATATAGTGATAAAATTAATAACCTGAATTTAACACTTGCAAAATAATAAAACCTTGTAAACCCTCTTAATTAAAGGGATACAAGGTTTTTGTTATAGCTATAAAAATGCGTACCATTTTATTTTTTTGTTTGCTTTAATATTTTTTTTATTATTTTTGTAT
>JAOASG010000018.1 GCA_025210235.1 Vallitalea sp. | reverse complement strand
TGAGTAGCGAGAGAGAAGTGAGAATCTTCTCGGCCGAATATCTAAGGTTTCCAGAGTAAAGCTGATCTTCTCTGGGTAAGTCGGGACCTAAGGCGAGGGCGAAAGCCGTAGTCGATGGACAACAGGTTGAAATTCCTGTACCGCATGCAAACAGAACTGTGGGGACACAGAAGGATAAGAGAATCGGGGAATGGAAAAACCCGTTTAAGCACAAAGGATAGAAAGACAGGCAAATCCGTCTTTTGTTTCTGAAGTATTATGAGGACCGAAATAAAAGTAGGGAAGTCTCTGAATCCAAGCTGTCGAGAAAAGCCGCTATTGTTTTGTATGTGCCCGTACCGTAAACCGACACAGGTAGATGAGGAGAGAATCCTAAGGCCGACGGGAGAAGCGTTGTTAAGGAACTCGGCAAAATGACTCCGTAACTTAGGGATAAGGAGTGCCTTCATATGAAGGCCGCAGAGAATAGGCCCAAGCGACTGTTTAGCAAAAACACAGGTCTCTGCAAAACCGAAAGGTGAAGTATAGGGGCTGACGCCTGCCCGGTGCTGGAAGGTTAAGAGGAGGGGTTAGCGCAAGCGAAGCTCTGAATTTAAGCCCCAGTAAACGGCGGCCGTAACTATAACGGTCCTAAGGTAGCGAAATTCCTTGTCGGGTAAGTTCCGACCCGCACGAAAGGCGTAACGATTTGGGCACTGTCTCGACAACGCGCCCGGTGAAATTGTAGTACCAGTGAAGATGCTGGTTACCCGCGACAGGACGGAAAGACCCCGTGGAGCTTTACTCCAGCTTGATACTGGGATTCGGTATTACATGTACAGGATAGGAGGGAGACTTTGAAGCAAGGACGCCAGTCTTTGTGGAGTCGATGTTGGGATACCTCCCTTGTAGTACTGGATTTCTAACCTAGCACCCTAAACGGGTGTGGGGACAATGTCAGGTGGGGAGTTTGACTGGGGCGGTCGCCTCCGAAAGGGTATCGGAGGCGCTCAAAGGTCATCTCAGAATGGTTGGAAACCATTCGCAGAGTGCAAAGGCATAAGATGGCTTGACTGTGACACCGACGGGTGGAACAGGTACGAAAGTAGGACTTAGTGATCCGGTGGTATGAAAGTGGGATTGCCATCGCTCAACGGATAAAAGCTACCCCGGGGATAACAGGCTTATCACTCCCAAGAGTTCACATCGACGGAGTGGTTTGGCACCTCGATGTCGGCTCATCGCATCCTGGGGCTGTAGTAGGTCCCAAGGGTTGGGCTGTTCGCCCATTAAAGCGGTACGCGAGCTGGGTTCAGAACGTCGTGAGACAGTTCGGTCCCTATCCGTCGTGGGCGCAGGATATTTGAGAGGAGCTGTCCTTAGTACGAGAGGACCGGGATGGACGAACCGCTGGTGTATCTGTTGTATTACCAAGTGCATAGCAGAGTAGCCAAGTTTGGAAGGGATAAACGCTGAAGGCATCTAAGCGTGAAGCCCCCCTCAAGATAAGATATCCCATACCGTAAGGTAGTAAGACCCCTTGAAGACTACAAGGTTGATAGGTCGGAGGTGTAAGCATGGTAACATGTTCAGCTGACCGATACTAATAGGTCGAGGGCTTGACCAATAAATAGTTAAGCTAAGAGTTAAGATGTATAAGTTATAAAAGTAGATGTTTGTTTGGTATTTGATAATCAATGTGTTGTTTTGAATATTTTTTGTTAATTACAAAAAAATAAAGGGGCATAGTTCAGTTGGTAGAACGTCGGTCTCCAAAACCGAATGTCGTGGGTTCAAGTCCTGCTGCCCCTGTTTTGGCCTAGTGGTTCAGTTGGTTAGAACGCCGGCCTGTCACGCCGGAGGTCGAGGGTTCGAGTCCCTTCTGGGTCGTTAGTAATAAGCGTAGGCACTACTTGTCTATAGAATAAAATCTATAGAACAAGTAGTGTCTTTTTGTTGTATAGTAAAGTTTAATTTATTAAGCAAATGATAAGTTATAATAACATAAAATTGGAATGTTACAATTGTTATGTTATAATATAATTAATTATTAAGTATTTAAGTATATTATGTAGAAATAAAATAGGAGAGATGAATTTATTATTTAAAACTATAATTGTCTTTATATAACTTTACAAACAGAAAGAAGAGATGAAGAATGTATCGAATATTATTAGTAGATGATGAAATTTTAGTACGAGAAGCGATACGTGATAATATGGATTGGAAAAGTCTAGAATATGAGTTAGTTGGTGATTGCCAAAATGGTAAAGAGGCGATAGAATTTATAAAAAGCAATGAAGTAGATGTAGTTTTGACAGATATTTGCATGCCATTTATAGATGGTATGCAATTGAGTAAGTTTTTACATAATCATTATCCTGACATAGCTATTATTATTTTAAGTGGTTTTAGTGAATTTGAATATGCAAAAAAAGCTATTAAATATAATGTAGAAGAATATATTCTTAAACCTGTAACCTGTATAGAACTTTCAGAAGTATTAAATAAGATACATGATAAATTAGATAATTATAGGAACCAAGTACAAAAGATTGATAATATGATAAAGGTTTATTATCAGTATAATAAAAATACTGAAGTAATAGTAGGGAAGCTTTTGGTTGATTTGGTTAATGGGGAAAGACCTGTAAGAGATTGTTTACAAGAACTTCAAGAAATAGGAATTGTTTTACAATCTGATTATTATAAAGTATGTGCAATAGAAATTGATTTTGATTATATAAATGAAGATAGAAAAGAAAGTAACCTTATTTCATTTGCAGTACAAAATATTAGCCAAGAAATTTTAGATAATTATAAATGTGGATTATCTTTTCGAGATAATAATACAAGAATTTATTTATTACTTAATACTAATAAACCAAAAAACTTTGAAAAAGATTGCATAGATATTATTATGGAAATAAAAAATAAAGTACAAAAATATATGAAGGTATTAATATCGGTTGGAATAGGAGAATTTGTTTCTAGGTTAGAAGACTTGAAAGTTTCCTTTGAACAAGCGGTATATTTACTTCGTTTTAGGTATACTTTAGGCAAAGGTATAATATTAAATTATAATACAGTAAAATCAAAACTAAATACTCCGATTATAATTGAAGATGAAATTAATAAAATATTATTAGCTATCAAATCAAATAATTTACAATCATTTGATGAAATTTTTGAAGGATTATTTCAGAAGTTTAAAGAGGCTTATATTGAAAAAAACTATGTATTATTTTATTTACAACATATTATAAGAGGAATATTAGAAAGCTTTATAGAGATAAATGCAGAAGATATTAATTCTAAGATGATAAATAAGTATTTAGATAATATGTCAAATAGCCTATCATGTGAAGAAGCAATCGCCACTACAAAAGAATTTACAAATGATAGTATGAAGATATTTAATTATTTAGGACAATCAAGTAGCGAAAAATATGTTTCATTCGCAAATGTATATATGAGGGAGAACTATGCAGATTCTAATATGAATTTAAACTCAATATGTAATTATTTAAATATTTCTGTAAGTCATTTTAGTAAGATTTTTAAAGAAGTTACAGGTTTTACTTTTTTAGAAGTATTAACTCAAATAAGGATGGAAAAAGCAAAAGAATTATTGGAAGAAACTAACTTGAAAATATATGAAATAGCAGAACGTGTAGGATTTAGTGATCCGCATTATTTTTGTATTTCTTTTAAAAAAATAATAGGTATGACACCAAAGACTTATGCTAAGGAGTATACATATGAAAAATCGAAAAAAAATACTTTTAGATAAGTTTGGGAATATTAGAACAACAATGACAGTTTTATTTTCGTTAATTATTATTTTAGCATTACTTATATTTTTACTAATAGCACTTCAATATACAGAGAATACTGTTTTAGATAATTCATTAAATTACGTAGGTCAAATTATTGAACAAGTTAATTATGATATAGATAGCTATATAGAATATATGGAGAATATTGCAGATATAATGGTTGACGATAAAGATTTACAATCATATCTTTATGTTATTAATCAGCCTAAAAATTTTAAAGTAGATAAAAGAGTTAATGTGGTTACACAATTTAAAACAGTTCTTGAAAGTCGGGAAGATATCTATAATATCGGAGCTTATTCAGCTGATGGAAATCATATTATAAATGATGGAATGACACATTTTAATGAGTATTTAGATATTGCGCAACAATCATGGTATAGAGAAGCAATTGAATCTCCTACTGGAGAGGCTTTATCAGCTTCTCATGTGCAAAACGCAATAAAAAATAATTATAAATGGGTAATTACTCTAAGTAAAGTAATTGTAAATCAGAGGACAGGTGAGAAAAGTGGAGTCTTTTTTATCGATTTAAACTACAGTATAATTAGTAATTTATGCAATAAAAATAGACTTGGAAATAAAAGCTATATATTTATCATTGATAAAGATGGAGATATTATATATCATCCTAAACAACAGTTAATTTATGGAGGAATTAAAAAAGAAAATATTCAGGAAATCTTAAATTCTGATGGAGAAGATATAATTATTAATAAAGGAAATGATAAATTACACTATACATATAGAAAATCTGATAAAACAGGATGGATAATAGTTGGGGTAATATTTCAATCTGAACTACTAAAAAACAGTAGGCAAACAAAGATACTATACATCATTGTATCAATATTTTTGATTATTGGAGTTATTTTAGTTTCAAGGAGACTTTCGATAGGTATAACAAGGCCGATACAGCGTTTAAGAGATTCCATGGTTAAAGTTGAAAAAGGAGAATTTAAGCAAGCAAATATAGATATAATTGCTAATAATGAAGTAGGTATCTTAACGCACTCTTTTAATAATATGACAAATAAAATTGATGAATTGATGCAAGAGATAGTATATGAACAAGAAGAAAAACGAAAATTAGAGATGAGAGCATTACAATCGCAAATTAACCCACATTTTTTGTATAACACTTTAGATTCAATTATATGGATGGCAGAGGGTAATAAAAATAGAGAAGTAGTGCAAATGACAGCTTCTTTAGCAAAACTTATGAGACAGAGTATAAGTAATGAAGCACAACTAATTTCAATTAAACAAGAAATGGAATATATACAGAGTTATTTGACTATACAAAAAATGAGATATAGAGATAAGTTAGAATTTAATATCGAAGTAGAAGAACAAATTAAACAAGCATCAATTATTAAACTATTATTACAACCTATTGTAGAGAATGCAATTTATCATGGACTTAAATATAAAGAAGATAAAGGAAATTTGAATATAAGAGGATACAGAGATAAAGATAATATCATTATAGAAGTTATTGATGATGGTGTTGGAATGTCTGAAGATAAAGTATGTAATATATTTGAAGAACATAAGGTCAATTATAATTTAAATGGTGTTGGTATTTATAATGTTATGTCTAGAATAAAGTTATACTACGGAGAGGAATATGGAATTACTTATTATAGTACTAAAGGATTTGGAACTATAGTAAAGATAAAAATTCCATTTAGTAAATGATAAGTATAATAAATTTAATACCAAAGATGGGGATAGATATGAAAAAACGATTTATTAAAAATACATTTATAGTTATAGGAATAATATTTTTAATATCAACTGTAATTATATTATCAAATACGTCCAAAAATTATAAATTAATTTTTATTCCTAAAATTAGTTGTAACAAAAATGATTTTTGGTTAAATATTGCTACTGGTGCAAATATGGGTGCTGATGAATATGGTAGCGATCTTCAAATAGTTTATGGTAATAATGAAACTGATATTAAAGGACAAAATGAAAAAATATTATGGGCAATTAAACAGAATCCAGATATTATACTTGTATCACCATGCAGTTATTCAGAAAATACAGAAACATTGAGAAAAGTAAAAAAAGCTGGAATTAAGTTAGTCCTAGTTGATTCAGTAATTGATGAAGAAATTGCAGATATTATTATTACTACTAATAATATTGAAGCAGCAAAAATGTTAGGAGAATATGCTAAACCTATGTTAAAAAAAGATTCTATAGCAGTAATAATGGGACATGTTGAAAATTCATCTACATCAATAGAAAGAGAAGAAGGAATTAGAAAGGGATTAGAAGAAAAAGAAAACTGTATAAAAGAAGTATTTTTCTGCGATTCCAACAATGAAAAAGCATATAAAATAGCTATTGATATTATAAAAAAATATCCTGAATTAGACATGATTTTTGGTTTGAATGAAGAATCAACAGAAGGAATCACAAAGGCAGTAGCTGATAGTTGTTTATCAGATCAGATATCTATTTTAGGTTTTGATAATTCTAAGGATGAAATTCAGATGATGGAACAAGGACTGATTGACGCGTTAATTATTCAAAAACCATATAATATGGGTTATTTGGCTGTAAAAGAAGGAATTACTGCAATTTCGGGAAAAAGATTCTCAGATGAATTGTATTCTGGTTTTAAATTAATTAATAGAGATAATATGTATACCCAACAAAATCAAAAGCTTCTCTTCCCTTTTGTAAACAAATGATTTGAATATGTAAAAATACTATATAAGAAATTTTTAACCTTTTTCCATATGATTTTCTATTAAACTAAATTTTAATAAGAAGTATAATTATTATTAAATAAAGAAGATATGTTAACAACGGCAACAATGGCATAAGAAAACCAAACATCAGACTTTTCTATGGAATTAGGAGGAATATAGGTTGGAAAAATTTAAAGAAAGTAAGTTTATAAAGTTAATAGGTTTTCAAAGAGTTATTATATTCTTGGTTTTAGTATTGTTATATGTCGGATTTGCAATTCTAAGTCCAACATTTGTTAGCTATTCTAGAATTATAAGTGCTCTAAACTATGTATATTTCTTAGGATTTTTGGCATTAGGGGAAACATTTGTAATTGCTACAGCTGGAATTGATTTTTCGATTGGACCTGTAATGTTTTGTTCTGCATTAATAGGTGGTCAGTTATTAGTAAAAGGTGGCTGGCCTGCATTTCCTGCAATGTTAATATGTATTGGTATTGGTTTATTATTTGGTATTATGAATGGATTTTTAGTAGCTTACTTGAAATTACCACCATTTATATCATCTATGGCAGGTATGATGTTAGCAAAAGGGATTGGTTCTGTATATACTAGAACGCAGTCAGTTAGTTGGCCCACATCAGCATCAGAACAAGGATGGTATAGGAATTTGTTCAAAATAGATATTGGGGGAACTAGTATACCAACAGGATTAATTTTCCTATTAATAGTAGCTATTATTTGTGCATTAATATTGAATAAAACAAAAGCGGGAAGATATATACTCTCCATAGGAAGTAATAAAGAAGCTGTAAGATTATCGGGTGTTGATGTTAGAAAATGGGAAGCTCTTGCTTATATTATTTGTGGGACTTTAGCAGGTTTTGCTGCAATCGCATATGTTGGAGCATACACTACAGTTCAACCTGGACTAGGTGATACATTTAACAATGATGCAATCGCTAGTGCTGTTATGGGTGGTACATCAATGACTGGTGGAGTTGCTTCTATAAGTGGTACCGTTCTAGGGGTATTTATTATTTCTTTATTACAAGAAGGAATTCTTGCAATGAGATTCCAAAAAGATTATCAGTATTTGATAACAGGTATTATTGTAATTGTAGCAGTTCTATTAGATATTCGTAGCAGAAAATCAAGAGTTTAATAAGGTGGGTGAAAACATGGAAGAAGTAATTTTGAAAATGATAGGAATTGATAAATCTTTTCCTGGTGTACATGCTTTAGACCATGTAGATTTTGAAGTGAAAAAAGGTGAAGTTCATGCCTTGATGGGTGAAAATGGAGCTGGAAAATCTACATTAATGAAAGTATTAACTGGTATTTATGCAAAGGATGAAGGAACTATTAATTTTGAAGGTAAAGATATAGTGTTTTCCAATCCTAGAGATGCTCAAGATGCAGGCGTAGTTATTGTTCATCAAGAATTGAATATGATGAATGATTTAACTGTAGCTCAAAATATATTTATTGGTCGCGAAATAATGAACGGAAAATTAATTAATGATAATAAGATGAACGAAGAGACTAAGAAAATATTTAATATGTTAAATATTGATATAGATCCAACAGAATTAGTTGGGAATTTAACAGTTGGTAAACAGCAAATGTGTGAAATAGCTAAAGCAATTTCACATAAAGCAAAATTAATTATATTTGATGAGCCATCAGCTGCATTAACAGAAAGTGAAATAGAAGAGTTATTTAAGATTATAAGAGATTTAAGAGAAAAAAAATTAGGTATTGTATATATTTCTCATAGAATGGATGAAATAAATATTATAACTGATAGAGTTACAGTAATGAGAGATGGTCAATATGTTGGCACATTAATAACTAAAGATTGTACGAAAGAAGATATTATTAATTTAATGGTTGGCCGTGTTATATATGAAGAGCCAAAAGTAGAAAGTCATGTCCCAAAAGATGCACCAGTTGTATTAAAAGTTGAGAATTTAAATGTAGGAAAGATGGTTAAAGATGTAAGTTTTGAGTTGCGTAAAGGTGAGATTTTAGGATTTGCTGGATTAATGGGAGCTGGAAGAACTGAAACTGCAAGAGCTATATTTGGTGCTGATAAGAAAACAAGCGGTGACATCTATATGAATGGGAAAAAGATAGACATAAAACAACCAAAAGATGCTGTGAAATATGGAATTGGATATTTGTCAGAAGACAGAAAACGTTTTGGAATAGTTGTAGATAAAACCGTTGTACAAAATTGCACAATGTCATGTTTAGAAGATTTTATGAAAGGTATTTTTATAAATAAAAAGAAAGAAGCAAAAATTTCAAATAAGTATGTTAATGAATTAAAAGTAAAGACTCCTTCTGTTGATGCATTTGTAAAGAATTTATCGGGAGGTAATCAGCAAAAAGTAGTTATTGCAAAATGGTTAATTAAAAATTGTGATATTTTAATTTTCGATGAACCAACTAGAGGAATAGATGTTGGAGCTAAAAATGAGATTTATCATTTGATGAATATGTTGGTAGAAGAAGGTAAGTCAATAATAATGATTTCTTCAGAAATGACAGAGATATTAAGAATGAGTGATCGAGTTGTTGTCATGTGTGAGGGTAAGAAAACTGCTGAAATAGGTATTGAAGATGTAAGTCAAGAGAAAATTATGAATGCAGCTACATTAAGAAGTTAGGAGGAATAGACAATGGATACGACAAATAAGAAGCATAATCCATTCATGAAGTTTATGATGGCAGTTGGACCACAAAAACTTGTTATTATATTAGTTATTATTTTATTAGCCGGATTATTTAGTGCCTTAAGTCCCGCTTTTAGACAATATTCAACAGTTGTAAGTATTTTTGATTACTCATATTATATTAGTTTTATGGCTATTGGTGTTACATTTGCTATTATAACTGCTGGTATTGATTTATCTATTGGAACATTGATGATTTGTTCTAGCTTGGCATCAGGATATTTAGTAGTTAAAATGGGATGGCCAGTATGGTTAGGAATGATAGTATGTATTTTAATGGGAACTTTATTTGGAGTGATTAATGGATACATTATTGGGTATTTACATGTTCCACCTTTTATTACTACTTTAGGAACAATGATGATAGCTCGTGGTCTTGGTTCAATTTTAACAGGAGGTTTAAGTCTAGCATGGCCACCATCAAGTGATAAAAGAGGAGCATTTAGATCAATTTTTAAGATTAATACGGATAATTATCTTATACCGTCAGGATTTATATTAGTAATAATATTAGTTATTCTAATGTCGGTATTTTTAAATAAGACAAGACCTGGCCGTTACATAAAGGCTGTAGGAAGTAACAAAGAAGCAACTAAACTTTCAGGAGTAAAAGTGGAAAAATATGAATGTTTAGCATATATTATTTGTGGAACTTTTGCTGGATTAGCGGGCATATCCTATGCAGGTACTTTTCGAGCAATTTGCCCTGGGACAGGTGCAGGATTTGAGTTAGATGCTATTGCAGCTGTTGTTATTGGTGGAACATCAATGACAGGTGGTAAAGGTAGTATTGTTGCTACATTACTGGGTGTATTCGTTATGTCATTATTAAAGACAGGTCTTCCATACATCGGATTACAAGCAAATTGGCAACAAATCATTACAGGTATTATTTTAATAGTAGCTATTTTCATTGATGTAATTAGAAGTAGAAGAAATAAATAGGGTAATTTGTTATATATCGCATAAGCGATTTATATAAATTTATAATTATAAAAGGAGGAAGGATATGAAGAAGAAAGTTTTATCTCTATTATTAGTACTAACAGTAGCTTTATTTTCATTAGTAGGTTGTGGGGAAAAAGAAGATGAAGAGACATCAAATCCTACTACAAAAACAGAAAGTGATACAGAAGAAACAAAGACAACAAAAACAGATAAATTTCACTTTGAAATAGTTTCTAAGGGATTTCAACATCAATATTGGCAAGCAGTATTAAAAGGAGCTAAACAAAAGGCTAAAGAATTAGGAGCTACTATAAGCTTTGTAGGTCCTAACTCAGAATCTGACATCGCTGATCAAGTACAGATGTTAAATAGTGCCATTAATACTGCACCTAAGGCAATTGGATTAGCAGCTCTTGATACAAGTGCTTGTTTAGATGCTATTAAAACAGCACAAAATGAAGCTATTCCAATAATTGGGTTTGACTCAGGTGTTCCAAACGCTCCAAAGGGTGCAATTTTTGCTAATGCATCTACAGATAACTATGCAGCTGGTGAATTGGCAGCAGAAAAAACTTATGAAGCAATAAAAGATAGAGTTACTAATGCTAGTGGTTCTATAAGAATTGGTGTACTTGCTCAAGATGCTACAGCTGAATCAATTTGCCAACGTGGACTTGGATTTATTGATAAAATGGCTGAATTAGTAATTAATGATGGTAAAACAGTAACTGTAGAAGGTAATGATAAATACATATCTGATTCAAAATGTGAAAAAACAGAAGGTGCAGATGTAGTTATTGATGTTGCTGTTCCTGCATCAGTTACATCAGAATTATCAACAATAGATTGCCAAACATTACTTAATAAAAAAGATATAATTGCTATTTATGGTTCTAACCAACATTCAGGTGAAGCAATGGTTACAGCTAATGAAAACTTAAAGAAATTTGGTACAGACGATGACGATGTCATTGGAGTAGCATTTGATTCTGGTGCTGTAATAAAAGGTGCTATTAAAGATGGTACATTATTAGGTGCTATTACACAAGCTCCAGTAGCAATGGGTGAAGCAGTTGTTGAATTATGTTATAAAGCTGCTAATGGTGAAGAAGTATCTGATGTTGACACAGGATGTCAATGGTATACAGCAGAAAATATCGATGATCCAGAAATTGCTCAAAACCTATACGATTAATCTTTATTTGATATAAATAGTAATGACTTAATTCTATGCAAGATATTTCAACAATGTTTATATCTTGTATAGAAAGTCATAACTAAATTATTTCTATAGATTAATTATAAATATACTAATAATTTTATTATTAATATATTTAAATCTTAATAAAATCTTAATAAAGTTATTGACAAATAGCTAATTACCATGATATACTATTCAAGCAGTCAAGGAAAGCTACTTTTCTTTTGAAAATGGTTAGCTTTTGATTGGTAGACAAGCAATAAGTCTACAATAATTGGGGCGCATAGCTCAGCTGGGAGAGCACCTGCCTTACAAGCAGGGGGTCACAGGTTCGAGCCCTGTTGCGCCCATTTAATCCTACAATTATTTTGTAGGATTTTATTATATAATTTAATATTTTGGCGGAGTAGCTCAGATGGCTAGAGCATACGGTTCATACCCGTAGTGTCAACGGTTCGACTCCGTTCTCCGCTATTAAAAAAGTCTAAAACTATGTTTTAGACTTTTTTTCATTTCAAAATATTTTTATCTGTTAATGTCAATATAATTTTTCAAAAGGTGTTATAAAAATGATTGATGATTTTTGATAAAAAACAAGAGTAATTGAATACTATAAATAATGAATTTGAAATATTTACAAAGCCTTGTTATTTTAAGATGAAATATAAAATTCATAGAATTTAATTGATAATGATTATTGATATCATTGGAAAAGTCTGATATAATGTTCTAGTAATTAAATTTTCTACATGTAAAAATTTATTGCAAGTTATTTAAGAATGGCTAGAGCATGAGGTTTATACCAGTAGTGTTGGTTGATTCATAAAATTAATTTTTAGGGCTTTTTTCTTTTATCATTTCAAAATATTTTTAGCTGTTTATGTAATAATTTTTTCTAGTAAATGAATATGATGAATAGGAGATTTTCAATATCTGAAATTGGGATTGTTTTTAGTATAAAAATTCATACATTATAAGCGATAATGATTATCGATATCATCGGGAAGCGCGATATAGTTTTATGGAATTAAATTTTACATGTAGATGTTTATTGCAAAATATATTTTAAGAGCCTAAATAGGCTAGAGGAGGATTTTTTATGAAAAAAATATTGAAAAACTTAGGTGCAATAACAATGGCATTTGCTATGGTATTAATGTTAACATTACCGTCTAATGCATCAACATCTGTCCATGATGCAAGATTGTATAAAGATGGAGAATTTGATGCTATTAATATTAATGACAATTTATCTATGGGTGATGGTGCTATCGGTGATGCTATTGTGACATCAAATGGTTCAAACTACACTATTACTATTGATATAGCTGAGGATTTTTATGCACATGGAGTTCAGGGAAATGTTACAGAGTTTACTTGCAGTGATCCAAATGTAACAACTTCATTATATGATACTGATGGTAATGGTAAAAATGATACTTTAATAATGATAACTGATAGTCTTACATATCCAGAATTATTTAATGTTAACGTGACTATTGATGTTTGGATTATGCCAATAGCAGCATCAGGAGATCTTGTAATATTCTAAAGGTTTAGAATAACTTCTTCTTGGGATTAAAAATTATATATTTTAGATCCCAAGAAGTTTAGTGTGAAATAGGAGGATAGATATATAGAATGAAAATTAACTTTAAGTATAAAATAAAAAAAATACTAGCTTTTTGTTTAATTGCTAGCATGATGTTAAATAGCTATACTTATGCTAACGATGTTGTCACTGAAACAGCACCTGATGTACTTGAATCAGGACAAAAAGCAGATAAATTAGTAGAAACTGGACTAGGGAAAGAATCAGAACAAGAAGAAGAGGAAGCAGGGCAAGAGGAAGAAGAATCAGGAGATATTAATGGAATGTCAAATGAAGAACTTCAAAACAATATAGATGAGCTAACACAAGCGATAGATGGTTTGGTTGAAGTTAATAAACTAGAGGATGGCTATTATCGATTACCTATGAGTTCTTGGCAAAGAACGATGATCAATAGAACTGAGGAAACATGTAGTGCTAGAGAAGCAATAAAAAACCAAGCACTTCTTAAGGTTGATAATGGAGAATATGAAGTCACATTTGCTATTAGGGAAAGTAACAAAGTACATGCTTTTGGAATTGTAAAAGATGAATACTACGGAGCTACTTGGTATGGACAGAAGTTAGGAACTAAAAATTGGAGAAGAGATTTTGATTTTAATGGGGATGAAGTTCATGATAATGTGAAACCTGGGAATATAGATGAAAATAATAAATATTGGGTCGATTATACAACAGATTATATTGATAGTGAAAATAATATAAGATATATAACATTTTCACCTACTGATTTAACAACTAACTTTAGAATGCATTTTTATGGTACTGTAGGGAAAAATGGTGATGTAGATTTTAGTGAAGCGGTGGCAAAAAAAATAGATATAGAAGACATAAAAAAAATGAATAAAATGAAATACTCAGTGTATGCATATAACCAGGCTCCACGCGGAATAGAGGATTGTTTTACTAAAGAAGCTATATGGGAAGTTAATGATAATATTGCTGTTGCTAAAATTGTATTAGATGATTCAGTAAATGAGAAGCATAAGAATATAAAAATTGGTTTGACAAAAAGTGATTTAAGTTCAATAGAACAGAATAGTTTTGAACTTGAATTTGATCTTAGTAATTATCGAGATGTTGTTTTAGGGAAGACTGTTTATATAGAAACTACTAATACTGATGGATACAGCGATGAAAAAAGTATTACTATTTATCCAGAGATTACTAACAAACAAAATATAGAAATTGAAGAGCAAACTACAGTTAGTAAAATATGTACTAATACGGATGTTATATTACCTGATGCCCAGTTAGTAAAAAGTGATATAATTGATACTCCGTCTCCTTTTGATGCATATACTATGATTACTAGTAAAGTGCCAGATGAACAAAAAATTATGTTCAATTTACATATTAATGAAAATGGAAAAAAAGAAATAAGATTCTCAGATGAAGTTGAAGTTAAATTTAAAATTCCAGAAGGTTGGGATAAGTATAAGGTCAGGTTATTTGAGTGTGTTGAAAAAGGTTGGTGGGGAAAAACAGGTAAATTAGAAGAGACAGAAAATGGTTCGTATCTTGTCGTCAAAACAAGAGTACTTGGAAGCTACGCTCTTTATCAGGAAGAAAATTATACTGCTACAGGTGAGAATTTAGAAGAGGGAACATATAAAATTCCTGTAAAAGTTTTTAAAATGAAAGAACAAAATGATCCATCTATGTCGGACGTTTGCTTAGGTGATAAAGCTACTCTAATAGTAAAGGATAATATTAAAACATTATATTTAGATTTTAGTCCTGTTCAACAAATGAATTCAAGATCATATATGACAAAAATGAATTTATATGGTGAAGATATGGAAATGCAAGGGGGGAACCCAAGTGGAACATTAAAGCCAATTGTAGTTACTTCATTTTATAGAAAAGATGGATCATTTTTGACAGATTTATTTAATGAAGACACAATAAATTATTATCCAAAAACAGGTTATATTCAATTGGTTAGTGATGAACATAGATGGCCAGTTAGATTTAGTGTTCCAATAATGGATGCTATTGCTAGCAATGATAGTGATAAAGATGCATTATTGGCATTATACTGGAAAGAAGCAAATAAAATTTCTGATGAAACATCTGATGTCCCAATAAAAAAAGCACTAAAAGAACTAATTAATATAGGTGATGTTATCCCTTCAACAAATAGGTTAACCAATGTAACAGAAGATGTATTTTATGAAGCTTTGGAAAATGCAAAAGAAGTAGATGCTAATAATGAAGCAACACTAGAACAAATTAACAAAGCTTATTCAGAATTAAAAGAATCCATTGATGATATTAATGGCTATAAAATAATATTTTATTCTGGTGTTAACGGAAACATTGATGCACATGTCGATGGACAACGTATCGTTAGTGGAGGGAAATTAGTACCAAAAGGAAAAACAGTAGTATTTACAGCAACTCCAGATGAAGGATATGTTATTAACAGTTGGTCGGGAATTAATGAAGCAACTAGCTCTAATGTTGTTAATATGAAAGTTGATAATAAAAGTGTGGTTAGCGTTAATTTTAAAGAAAAAGACAGTGGATCAGGACAAGACCCATCAGGAGGAGGTTCTCAGGGAGGAATTTCTCTTGAAGAGGGTAATTATTATTATGTTGGTATTAGTTTATGGCATGCATCAAATGATCAAGCATCAATGGGTAACGCTTCCTTTAATAATAATCGTAAAGCTTTAGTGTATGTTAATAATGATGGAAGTTATTCAATTCAAGTTTGTACAAATCCTATTACAATTAATGATATTACAGCAGGAATTGGTAGTATATTTAGCGGTGCTGTTAATAATCTTACAGTAGTGAGTACTGAGCAACTTACAAATGGAGAAGATTATATTTCTAAATTTACTTTTGATATAGATTCTAAAAACGAATACTATCCTATAACAGTTACTGTGCCTGGGTCACCAATGATGGGTGATTTTGATGCTAGATTAAGGTTTGACTGGGATAATATTAGTAAGACATCTACAACTAATCTGACACCTTATTGCAGTTCAAGTACTGGACAAACACCTAGTGTAGATACAGATAAACCTATAAAAGAAAATGATAAAGATAAGAAAAGTGAACAAAATGTTAAAAAATTCAAACAAAATGATTTAAAAACATTAATTAAAAAAGAGAAGAAACTTATAGTTGAAGATAAAAGTGGAGTAAAAGCTAAATTTGACATTAAGTCAATTAAAGCTATAACGGAAAAAGCAGGACCTAATAATGTTACAGTAGAAATATCAAAAGCAAAATCATCTCAACTAAATGATAAGCAAAAGAAAGTTGCAGGGAATAGACCTGTTTACAGTTTTATAGTAGAAGCTAATAATAAAAAAATCACTAACTTTGGTGAAGGTGAAGTAGAAATAACACTTCCATATACGCTTAAAATAGGTGAAAAAGGTGATAGTCTAGTAGTATGGTATATTGATGATAATGGAAAAATTGAAAAAATAAACTGTACTTATGATGCAAAAACTAAGACAGTTACATTTAAAACGAATCATTTTTCAATATATGCAATAGCACATAAAGAAATAAAAGTTTGGAAAAATCCTTTTACTGACATAAGAAAAAGTGATGTTTATTATGATGATATAAGTTATATTGCAGAAAAAGGGTTATTTAATGGAACATCTAAGAGCACATTTTCACCTCAGTTGAATCTGTCAAGAGCAATGTTTGTGACTGTTCTTTGGAGATTGGAAGGTTCGCCTGATGTGGATTTGACAAATGTGAAATTTTCAGATGTAGTTAAGGGTTCATATTATGAAAAAGCAGTTGGTTGGGCTAAAAAGAATGGAATTGTCTCTGAAAATAAAGGTAACGAGTTTAGTCCTAATGAAGATATAACAATTGAACAATTGGCTATAATAATGCAACGTTACGCAAAATATACAGATAATTATGAGGACAAAGCTGTAAACCTTGAGCAATACATAGATTATACAGATATATCAACTTATGCTAAGGATGCTATGGAATGGGCTTTAGCTATAAACTTAGTAAAAGCTGCTGACGAAAATACCATTTTACCAAAAAGAACTATAATTCGTGCTAAAGCGGCACAGATTCTTACAAAATTTTTAAAAGATTAAAAAATAGTATTCCAAAGAAAATATAAGCTATTTCCTTCTTGGAAATAGCCTATATATTATAAGAGGAGAGAATGTTTATGAAAAAAAATATAGTAAATACCTTTATTAAGGTTACGATGTATGTAGTTTGCGTAATGTTAATCTCATCACCAATTGTGGCTAACACAGCTGGGAGTAATCAAATGGTAACTATTAATTTATGGAACGCTATTGCTGATAAACCTTCAATGGGTAATATTTCTACAGACAACAATTCCAAAGCGCTCTATAATCCTGTAAAGAACACATTACAAATTGCAACTAACCCCGTAGATGTAAGTGGATATCGTTCAGGTATTACTGCAGCTAAATATGATATAACAAAAAATGGAAAATATGAAGAGGTAAAAGTATTATCTACTAATACTATTGAGACTGGAACGAAAAATGATGGAACTAATCATACAGTTACATATTTGAGTAGTTTTGAAATAAGAATACCAAGTTATATAAAAAAAGAGGGAATTGAATACATACCACTAAAGATGAAAGTTCCCCATACGCCAATGGATACAGTTGTAGGTACTGGTTATCTTGATGCTAGGTTACGTATTGATTGGAATAAAATCCAAAATACAAATATTGATAAAATAATTTCTGATAGTACTATTAGTACTGGAAAAGTATCAAAAATAAAATTAACAGATAGTATATATGGTATTTCAATAAGCGCAGATTCAACTATTATAAGTTCAAATTCAAAAATTGCAATAACTAAAAATACAAGTGGTAATAATTACAAACTTGCTAAGAAGGCACTTGGAAATGTAAACTTTGATTTATATAATATTAGTATAACGTGTGATGATCAAAATCAAACTCCTAAAGGGTCTCTTATAATTAAATTCCCATATAAAGGTAAACTAAAATTATATCGAATAAATGCAGATGGCAGTAAAACAGTATTAAGAGGTACTGCTGCACCTAAAGATTATACTATTTTAAGTAGAAGTGTAGGGCTATTTGCAGTTGTTGGTGGTGAAAAAACTTATATTCCAAAACAGCAATCAAATATTAATAAATTCGAGGATATTACTAATCATTGGGCAAAAGATAGTATATTAGAATCAGTAGAAAAAGGATTATTTAATGGTACTACTGAAAACACATTCAGTCCTGATTCTAATATGACAAATGCAATGATAATAACTGTGTTATATCGAATGGCTGGTAGCCCCAAAGTTACTATAACTAATTTGCCTAATGTTAAGAAAAATTCTTATTATGAAAAAGCTGCTGTTTGGGGCTATAAAAATAACATAATTGGTAAGTATTATAATTTCTATCCCAACAAGAATGTATTACGAGAAGAATTTGCAAGCATGCTGTATGAGTATAATAACATAGGAAAAAGCAAACAAAAAGTTGATGATTTAAAGAATTTTATAGATGAAAATATGATTTCGTCATGGGCGGTTGAAGCACTTTCATGGGCAAATACTAAAGGTATAGTAACAGGGACAACAAAAACAACAATTTCTCCACAAAGTAAAGCAACTCGTGCTATGATAGCAACTATGCTTTGCAGATATTTAAATATGGAGGAGAATTAATGAAAAAAATAAAATTTCTAGCTTTTACAATATGCTTTGTTTGGTTCACTTTATTTAATCAACAGATTTATGCTATAGAAGATGGTGCATATAAAGTAACGGTAAATACAAGTTACTATAATCCTGATACAAATAAAATTGATGATGGAGGTACAGCTAATGCAGCACTTGGTGAAGGAATGTGCCGTTCAGCTACAAATATAGAAGGACTAGTTGAAAAAAGTGGAGATGAGTGTTTTGTTACAATTCGTCTTTTACTTCAAAGTAATACAAAAGATGTAAAGTTTTACTATCGTACAGGTTTTGATGAATATGAAGAATTAACTTATGATATAATTGCTGAAAATGGTATAGAAGATTCTATAGATTATCGGTTTAAGGTCAAAGATCCTTTTAAAAGTATTAAAGCAACTATGTACGTAACACCTATGGGACGTGAAACGTTATGGTATATTTTGTTGGATGAAGAAACACTAAGTACCGATACGGGTGATTTTATAGTTAGTGAAAACACGGATAATTTATCAGATAACGATAATAATGATGTCACTATAAATACTGAAGTTGATTTAAAAGAAAATAATATAGAAACATGTGAAATAGAAAAACAAGAAGTAATGAAACAAAATAATGATGAAGTAACAAATTTAAATAGAAATACAAGGGAAACTAAAAATAAAATTGTAAATAAACCTATAAGCATAGTTAGTGGGGTATTACTTATAGGTTTGGTAGTTTTTGCTATTATCAATAGAGTTAAGGGGGATAAATAATGTCTAAGAGTCTTATAATTAAACTTAGCTTATTTTTTATTTCCTTAACGGTTACAGGTTGTGTAAATCAAAGTGCTGAATATAAAAAACAAACTGTTTTAGCACAAGAGTCAAAAATTATTGCTACATCTCATGCCACATTAATGATTATGGACAAACTTAAAATTGACTTAATTGCAATTCCAGATACAAAAAAAGAAATTCCAAAAAGATATCAAGGATTACAAAGAATTGGAACGCCAATGTCACCTGATGCAGAGGCTATTGCTATGTTAGAACCATCTGATGTAATAGGCCCTGATACTCTTATAGAAACTATTAAGCCAAAGTATGATGCAGTGGGAATTAATGCTACATTTATTGATCTTCAAAGCGTTGAGGGATTGTATAATAGTATAGAAATTATTGGTAAAAAATATGGAAAACAATCTGAAGCTAAAATTTTAATTGACGATTATAATTGTACAATAGATAATTATATGAAAAAAATTGAGAATTCAGACAAGCCTAAGGTACTTGTACTTATGGGACTTCCAGGAGCCTATATAGCTTGCACTCCTAATTCTTATGTTGGCTCACTTATAGAGCTTGCAGGAGCGGAAAATGTTATTAAAATAGACACAAACGAAAATTTTGTTTCGTGGAATACCGAAGAGCTTATTAAACTTGATCCAGATATAATATTGCTTACAGCACATGGACTTCCAGATTTGGCAATGGAAATGTTTAATAAAGAGTTTTCGACAAATGATGTTTGGAAGAATTTTCGTGCTGTCAAAGAAGATAAAGTATATGAGCTTAATTATGATACATTTGGTATGAGCGCTACATTTGAGTGGGAAAATGCTTTTAATGACTTAACAGAAATCTTTTATGGAGACAAACCTAAGAGTTTTTTGCAAGAGGTAAAGAAAGATGAATAAAATAAGAAAAGATATTTTAAAAGGTTCTGCAGGGTGTATAATTTTGATGATATTAATTTTTATTTTGATTTTAATTGCAATTAAAGTAGGAAGTATTGAAGTAACTTATAAAGAAATATTTGAAGGACTCTTTGTCAAATTCAATAGAAAGATATATACAATTTATAACTTGCGTTTTCCAAGGATAATAGTAGCATTATTAGGGGGAGCATCCCTAAGTTTGAGTGGATTATTGTTCCAGGCTATACTGAGAAATCCACTTGCTGATCCTGGTGTTATCGGAATTTGTGGAGGGGCATCATTTACAGCCTTAATTATTTCTACTTTCTTTCCAAGCTTATATTTTTACACACCTATAATTGCATTTATTGGTGGATTTTTAGCATTTATATTAATTTATTCACTTGCATGGAAAGAAAGTCTTGACCCTACAAAAATTATTTTGATTGGTATAGCAGTAGCTTCAATATTTACAGGACTGTCTGAAATTTTAAAGGGAATGGCTAACAGAACAGGTGTTTTGGTATCTGTAAGTGGTCTTACACAACTTGTATGGGAAGACGTTAAAGTGCTTTTTATTTATTCAATTATTGGAATTATCGGGGCAATTATCATAGCTCCTGCGTGTAATATTTTAGAGTTGAATGATAAAACTGTTCGTGGACTAGGAGTAAATATTAATGTGTTGCGTTTTATCATTTCAATAGTTGCTGTGCTTTTAGCTTCAGGTATTACAGCAGTTGTAGGTGTCATTGGTTTTTTAGGACTAATTGTTCCACATATTGCAAGGAAAATTATAGGAGCTGATCACAGAATTCTCGTTCCCTTTTGTACACTGTTAGGGGGTTTTACACTATTGCTTGCAGATACATTAGGCCGATTAATAGCAATACCAAATGAAATTCCAGCAGCTATTATTATGAGTGTTATTGGGGGACCATTCTTTATTATACTTCTAAAAAGGAGTGATAATCATGCTAAACATTAAAAATTTAACTTTTTCATATGGTGATAGTATTATTTTAAATAACATAACAACGGGGATATATGATGGTAAAATAACAACAATACTAGGTGCTAATGGTTCTGGTAAGTCCACTTTACTTAATATATTAACTAAGAATTTGAAAGTTAAATATGGAAATGTAATTTTAGAGGGCAAAGATGTTAAATATATTTCTTCGAAAAATTATGCTAAAAAAGTTGCTATTGTACATCAAAAGAATATTGTTCCTAATGGATTGACAGTGGAAAGACTCATTAGTTATGGTAGATTACCATACACTTCTGTATTTATGGCTAAACTTGATGAATATAATCAATCATATGTTGATAGAGCAATAAAACTTGCTGATTTAGAGAAAATACGCTACAGAGAAATGGGAACCTTATCAGGAGGACAAAGACAACGAGTATTTATTGCTATGGCTTTAGCCCAAAATACTAAGTATTTACTTTTGGATGAGCCGACTACTTTCCTTGATGTTAAGTATCAAATCGATATTTTAAGATTAATTAAAAGATTGAATATAGATGAAGGTATAACAATTTTGATGGTATTACATGATATAAATCAAGCTATTTCATATTCAGATGAAGTTATAGGTCTTAAAAATGGTGAAATTTTATTTAAGGGAGAAGCTCAAAAAGTTATAGATGAGGTAAATATCCATACACTTTATGGAGCAAATTTACCTGTCTATAATATAGATGGAAAACTATGTGTTATGGCGGTATAGGAGAGGTATTGTAAGTAAACCACACATTTAACTACTTAGACCTCCATGATATAATGTGTTCATGGAGGTGTTTTAGACACGATAGCTATTTATATGTTTATATAGGTTCTGGTGTACATTAATATAGTATTAACATTATAGACAACATAAATGTAAAATATAAGGTTATAGAAAAACATATTTCATTAAAACTTAGGTTAATTTCTCTTATGTTTTTAAACAGTTTTATTCTTGGATAGATAAAATGGTAAAATAGTATACCTATTAAAAGGTTTAGAATATATAATAGGATTTTACTTAAGTAATTTTTATATGTTATATGAATATTAAAAAGCAAGTCAATAAATTGTGTTCCTAGAATGCCACCTAAGAAACATAAACTACCTAAGATACAGATTACTATTTTTTGGTTATAAGGAGGAGAGTATTTTTCACCTTCATAAGAACCTTTAAACATACTTAAATATTTTACAAAAGATAAAATTGTTCCAAGATTAATTAATAGAAGGCTATAATCCATAATTGATAAATAACTACCTTTTTGTATTAGATATTTAGAAATACTACCATTAAAAAATGGAGCACCAGTAATACCTAAAATAGCCATAAAAGTAAATATACTAACAAATGGCATACGTTTATAAACTCCTCTTATTTGCCTTATATCTCTTGTTTCATATTCTTCTATTATAATTCCAGCTGTCAAAAAAAGAACAGACTTAAAAATTGCGTGATTAATAATATGATATATACTACCCCAATAACTATATGTATTGTTAAGGCTAATGCCAAAAATAATTAATCCTATTTGACTAATTGTATGATATGAAAGAATTAGCTTAATATCAACTTGTGACAAAGCAAAAATAAAACCTATAACAGCAGTTAAAAATCCTAATATAATAAAAATTTTATTTGTATCAAAAGCTGGAGAAAACATATGTTGTATTCTAATAAATAGATAAACTCCACATTTAACATATAGTCCAGATAAAATAGCTGAGACTATGGATGGTGAAGAATGTGTACCGTGGGCTCTAGGTAACCAACTGAATAAAGGCATTATAGCAGATTTAAGGCTTATAGCAGTTATGATTAATGAATATGGTAATATTAATGTTTTAACATCAGAAACATATTTCATATGATCGTATATAATAGTCATATCTAAATAGCCAAAAATTTTATATATATATCCAGTACCTATTAGAAAAAAAGCCATAGATACGATATTTATAAGCAGATAAAGCATTCCATCATATATTGAGATACTATCTTTTTTAAACATAATAAGAATACTTACAACAATAGTTGAAACTTCAATTAAAATATAAAGATTAAATAAATCTGTTGATAAAAATATACCAATGATTAACCCTTCAAGAATTAAAAATAAAAAAGCAAATAATTTATTCATATATTCTTTTCTATAATTATAAACTAACATACATGTAAACAAGAAAATAGTAAGTATTACAAATACACTAGAAACTATATCACTATAAAGAGTAATGCTTACACCTTTGGGATAATTACCTATTACTGATGAAATAGGTCCGTGATACTTTATATAAACAAAATTGAAAAGACTACATCCTAAAAAAATAATTTGGAAAAATAGAATAAATAATTTATTATATCTAGTCCTTAAAATATAAGAGATGGAAGCGACTGTTAATGGAAGTGTTATAAAAATATAAAGTTGTATCATATATTCTCTCCTCTTTTTTTAGTTGCTTTATTCCAATTTGTTGTACCGTATCTATGATATAGTGTAATAAACATAGTTAAACTAACTGCTATTATAGAAATTCCAATTACAATTGCTGTTATCATTAAGGCTTGTGGTAATGGATCAGAAGTAGCCTTACCCAAATTTTGACCAATAGGAGGTATAGAATTTCTAGAAAAATTAATAGTTAAGAAAAAAAGAATAATTCCAGATTGAATAATGCCAATAGATATAATAGTTTTTATTATATTTCTTCTAGCGATTAATCCATACATTCCTATAAAAAATAAAGCAATCCCTATCGTTTCTCCATTAATAATTTTATCCATGATAACCTCCATTTCCATTACGTTTCTTATCTTATATCAAACCATTATTAAACGCATTTTTTATCTACTTTCAAACAAAACAAACCTAAAGAAAATTATACTTAATCCACAATATACTTTTGTAGCTATTAAAATATTCATAGTAATAAGATAAATTTCATTTATCAGCTTATTAGAACTACCGTTTAAACGAAGAACATAAAGAATTACAATATGCAAAATACATGTAAAAAGTATTTTTTCTATCTTTTGGAGTTTAGCTAACGTTACTTTTTGCTCTGGGTTTATTATATACTGTATAATAAATATAGAACTAATTATTGCACCACCTTGAAAACCACCACCTGGTGTAATATGACCATTTATTGTGATATAGAAGCCAAATAAAAGGATAATAGGATATAATATTCCTAAAGATTTTACAAGAAGTTCAGATCTTCCCTTCATAAATTTCCTCCTTAATAATCTCCTTCATGTCTTGAAAAATAAATTATTGCTATGATACTTACTAATAATAATAATGTTTCAAATATGGTATCAAAAACTCTGTAATTTAAATAGATAGATGTTACAACGTTAATTGCACCTGTTTCTTTGAGACTATTGCTAATGTAATATTGAAATATTTCAGTTGTTTTTTTTACTGGAGTAATGTTAAAAGATATGCTTAGTAAAAAGAGCAAAAAAAGGTATAATGCGATAAATTTTCTTCTCATAACATGTCACCTTCATCTTCAATAATATAATCATGTTTAACATCTATTGAAGTAGTTTTTATATAATCAATCAAGTCATCAAAATGATAATTTGATTTATCACCATAAATAGTTATTTTATTATATTTATGTAAGACAATTATGTCATATGGATAATCTTTAACAATCTCTCCTATTTTCTGATCAGAAGAAACAATATCTAATTCTAGTTCTTTTTTTAAGGAGTAATCTTCTAGTGTTTTGCAGAGGTCAGATTTTAGATGTTTACTTTCCGTAGATATTTCTGATTCTTTTAAAATATAATATACTCTAAAAACTTTGTATTTATTTAATGCTACAAGAAATATAATGGTCGCTAAGGTGCTTCCAATTACTGCTTCAGCAATAGCTACATCAGGAGCTTGATAAAGTAAGTAGCAAAATGAGCACAGCAATGAGAAAACACATAAATATACTATAGATCTTCGTAAAGTATTAGTTTGAACAGCAAGAATCGCTAAAATAACTAATAATATTAAAGATATTTCTAACATTAACTATCATCTCCTATTCTAAATCCACTAGTATAAGCTCCTCGTACAATCGTATGAGTAGCTAAAGGATTTAAAAACATCATTAGTAATAATACAAGAAGAATTTTTAAACTAAAAAAGGTAAACCCTTTAATAAATATAATGCCTATTATAATAGTAATAAAAGAAGCGGAATCTATAATTGATGATATTAAAATACGAGAATAAAAATTATTAAATTTAAATAGTCCTATTAATCCAATTATCATAAGCAAAAGCCCAAGACCTATTATTATATAACCAATAGTTACATACATTAAAATTTCCCCTTCCCCTTTACAAATCGTGATATAAAGATAATTCCTATGAAACCTAAAAGCGTATATACAAGAGCAATATCAATTAAATATGGTAAGTCATATAAAATTGCAAACAACAGTATAAGTAATATTATTTTTGCAGAAAAAATGTTAAGACCAATTAGCCTATCCCATATTGTAGGTCCTTTTATAATAATCAAAATACTAAATATAGATAAAATTAATAAACAAGAAAATAAATAGTATATCAATGTTTTACTCCTTTTCTAAGTGCTTTTACAAGTTTTGAATCCATAATTTGGGTTGAATCATTTGAGTATGCTGTTAAAACCAATAAATCACTACCTTTTCTGTTAACAGTAACAGTTCCAGGAGTTAAGGTTATTGCATTAGCTAAGAAAAATAATAACCAATCATTTTCAAGATTTGTATTAATATGTACTAAATGAGGGTTAATATTTGAAGTGAAAATTAATTTAATAATAGCAAATGTTGAAGAATATATATTTGCAATTAATATAATAATAAATCTAACGAACATGAAAAATGAAATATTTAGAGTGTGAATAAAATCGGCTCCTCCAGGTATAGTACAACTTATAATCATAGCCAATGAAGAAAAAATAAATCCTTGCATAATTGTAATAAGGGAGAAATCGCCATTTAGTATACACCAAAAAACTAATAGAAAAAGAATAAAGAGTTTATTGTTTATAAGATATTTCAAATAAATCCTCCTTTTATAAGTACAGTAAGTCAATTTAACTAATAATTTGTGCTTCATATCGTATTAAAATATCAATACTTATATAAGATAGAATAATAATAACAAAAAACATGATTATTTTCAATATTTATTTATATATTTTTTGCTAATAGAATAAATTTTAAAAGCAAAATAACTAATTTTTAGAGAAGACTTAGTTAGGGATAATAAGAGGAATAAAGAGGTTTTAGGTATTTTTATTGTTTATTAATTATAGAATAATAAATTTAAAAAATACTTATTTAAATAAAAAATATTGACTTTTATAAAAATAAAGACTAATATAATATATGAAAAATAACTCATAAAATGGTGATTGATGATGAAAAATATTATAGATTCAATAGAAGAAAATCCAATAATTGCTGCTATTAGGGATGAAAGTGAAATAGAAAAAGCTATTGATTCATCTGTTTCAACTGTTTTTTTATTATGTACAGATATATTTAATATAAAAAGATTAGTTGATAAAATAAAGATGAATAACAAAAGAGTTTTTATACATATGGATTTTATTGAAGGGCTTGGAAGAGATCATAAGACAATAGACTATATTACACAAGTAATAAAACCAGATGGTATTATTAGTACAAGAAATAATCAAATAAAACATGCAAAGGAAAATAATTTGTTTACTATTCAAAGATTTTTTCTAATTGATAGTTTATCATTAGAAACTACTATTAAAACAGTAAAAAGTGTAAAACCAGATATGATAGAAGTAATGCCAGGTATTATACCAGGTATTATCAATGATTTAAGTAAACAATTATCTGTGCCAATTATAGCTGGAGGCTTAGTAGGATCAAAAGAAGATATAATTTCAGTATTAAAAGTAGGAGCACTTGGGGTATCAGTAGGAAAAAATGATCTATGGTACTTATAATACTATGAAGGATTATTGATTTTAAGTATTTAATCTATCATGAGAATATTTTGAGAAAAGATGTATTTACTACTTTCTTTTTTTATAAGTTTATAGTATAATATGTTTAGATAATAAATTAATTTAATTTAATATAATAACTTAATATAAGTAGTTATATTTAAATGTAGGAGAATGGGAGTCACATTTAAATAGAGGATAACTCTATTTAAATGTGACTTTTTATTTTGTATTTTTTCTAGTAATAGATAATTTCATAATTATTTTAATTTAATATAATATATCTTTAGTATATTGGACGTAAAGAAAGGTGCTAAAAGGATGTGGGCATATTATATTAAATAATTGACTCAACTTTCCAACATTTAATTTAATGCACATAAATTAAGCGTTATAGGTTTGGTTTGCAGAATAAATATATAGAAGAAATACCTATATTTTTATTCTGCAAAGCCTTAATTAGCTTATCAGCATAGAATATTGATGTTAGAAAGTTGAGTAATTGATTTAAGGTAAAACAATATAGAGTGGGGATTTGTTTATAGATAAAATCAGGCAAGAAATAATTATGAAATTTTCTTACATAAATAAAAAAATGGAGGTCTTATTATGAACTATGACATTACTATTATTGGTGCTGGAGTCACAGGTTCTTTAATCGCAAGAGAACTATCTAGGTATAATTTGAAGGTATGTTTAGTTGAAAAAGAATCTGATGTAGCAATGGGAACTAGTAAAGCAAATAGTGCAATTGTTCATGCAGGGTATGATGCAAAACCTGGTAGTTTAAAAGCAAAGCTTAATGTTAGAGGAAATGAACTTATGGGGGATGTTACAGAAAAACTACATGTACCATTTAAAAGAATTGGTTCATTCGTGTTAGCTTTTAATGAAGAGGATATGAAACAGCTTAATAAGCTGTATCAATACGGTATTGAAAATAATGTTCCTAATATGAAAATATTAAACAAACAAGAAGTAAAAGAAATGGAACCTAATTTATCTGATGAAGTAATGGGAGCTCTTTATGCACCTACAGCTGGTATAGTATGTCCTTATGAACTCACACTTGCTGCGGCAGAAAATGCTGTAGATAATGGTGTGGAGTTAATTCTTGAATGTGAGGTTACAGGTGTAACAAAGAAAGATGATTCATTTGTTTTAAATACTTCTAAAGGTGAACTAGTAACTAAATATATAATAAATGCAGCAGGTGTTCATAGTGATGTTGTATCAGCTATGTTTGGAGACGATAGTATTGAAATAAATCCTAGAAAAGGTGAGTATTTACTACTTGACAAAAAACAAGGTGATGTTGTTAATACAGTAATATTCCAACCACCAACGAAAATGGGTAAAGGGATATTAGTTACTCCAACAGTAGATGGTAATATATTACTTGGACCTACAGCAGAAGATATTAAAGATAAAGAAGATATTGCAACTACAAACACTGGGTTAGATAAAGTTATACAAGGAGCTAAAAAATCTGTTGCTTCAATTAATACAAGAGATGTTATTACTTCTTTTGCAGGACTTAGAGCAACATCTTCATTACATGATTTTATAATAGAAAAATCTAATAAAGTAGAAGGATTAATTAATGTTGCGGGAATAGAATCTCCAGGATTATCAGCTGCACCAGCAGTAAGTAAATATGTTCTTAACATTGTAAAAACATTGGATATTGAACTAATTGAGAAAGTAAACTATATTGAAGAAAGAAGACCTGTATATAAAATTCGTGAAATGAATGAAGAGGAAAGAGCTAAACTAATCAGTGAAAAGCCTCTTTATGGTAATATTATTTGTCGTTGTGAGACTGTAACAGAAGGAGAAATTGTTGATTGTATCCATCGTTCAGCTGGGGCTACTAATCTAGATGGGGTTAAGAGGAGAACAAGAGCAGGAATGGGTAGATGTCAAGGAGGCTTTTGTGCACCTAGAGTTGTAGATATTATTTCTAGAGAATTAAATATACCTAAGGATCAAGTAACTAAAATGGGTGGAAAATCTAATATGTTAGTGGGGAATACCAAATAAAGTTAATGTTAAAATAAATTTTAATGAGGAGTTTGGTAATATTATTATAATACTAAAATGAGGTGAAAATAGATGAACACAGTTGATTTAGTTATAATTGGTGGAGGACCAGCCGGAATGGCTGCTGCAGTAGAAGGATATAAGAACGGTGTAAAGGATATTTTAATAATAGAGAGGGATAAAGAATTAGGTGGTATTTTACAACAATGTATTCATAATGGATTTGGACTTCATGTATTTAAAGAAGAATTAACAGGTCCTGAATATGCTGATAGATTTGCAAAAGAAGTAGGTAAATTAGGTATTAGTTTTAAATTAGAAACAATGGTATTAAACATTAGTGAAGATAAAGTTGTAACAGTTGTAAATAGTTATGACGGATTAGTAAATATTAAAGCAAATGCTATTGTCCTTGCTATGGGATGTAGAGAAAGAACAAGAGGTGCACTAAATATTCCAGGGTTAAGACCAGCTGGAATATATACAGCTGGAGCAGCTCAACGTTTTGTTAACATGGAAGGTTTTTTACCAGGAAAAGAAGTAGTAATTTTAGGTTCGGGTGATATAGGACTTATAATGGCACGTAGAATGACATTAGAAGGCGCAAAAGTAAAAATGGTATGTGAATTAATGCCTTATTCTGGTGGATTGACAAGAAATATTGTACAATGCCTTGATGATTATAATATTCCTTTAAAATTAAGTCATACTGTAGTTAATATTCATGGTAAAGAAAGACTTGAGGGAATTACTATAGCACAAGTAGATGAAAATAGAAGACCAATAAAAGAAACTTATGAATATGTACCTTGTGATACATTACTACTATCTGTTGGACTTATTCCAGAAAATGAAATATCACGTGATTTAGGTGTTGAAATGGATAATGTAACATCTGGTCCAGTTGTTACAGAATCTATGGAAACATCTGTAGAAGGTGTTTTTGCATGTGGTAACGTTGTTCATGTTCATGATTTAGTTGATTTTGTAACAGCGGAAAGTAGACTTGCAGGAAGATGTGCTGCAAAATATATTTTAGAAAATAAAAAGGCTAATAAAGAAAACACAATAAGAACTATTGCAGGTGATGGAGTTAGATATGTAGTTCCACATAAAATCAATAAAGAATTAGTTCAAGATGAAAATAAACTTTATTTTAGAGTAGTAGATGTTAAGAAAAATGTTAAAGTTGTTGTTAAATCAAAAGGTAATGTTATTTACTCAAAAAAACATCCTAAAGTAGCACCAGGAGAAATGGAAAGCGTTAAACTAACAAACAAAATATTAGACAATATGGAAGAAGGACAAGCTTTAGAAATTATGCTTGAACAGTAAAGCGTTGTAATATAAAGTTTTTAGTTAGGTGTGAAATTTGCAATTACTTAATTAGGTGTGAAGTATAAAAAGGAGGTTTCATAATGGAAAAAAGAGATTTGGTATGTATAGCATGTCCTATCGGATGTAATATAACTGTTTCATTACAAGATAAAGAAGTGACAAATGTAGAAGGTAATACGTGTAAAAGAGGCGAAGCATATGCAAAAGCTGAATGTACACATCCTACAAGAATATTAACAACTACAATGAGAGTCCATAATGGAAAGGTTCCTCTTGTTTCTGTAAAATCAGATAAACCTTTGCCAAAAGAATCATTATTTGAGTGTATGAAAGTTATAAATAATGTTGTTTTAGAAGCTCCAATGAAAATAGGAGACAAAGCAGTAGAAAATATAGTAAATGATGTTAATATAGTTCTTACTAGTAGCGCTGATAAAATATGTAGTTAGATAGTTATTATTTTACGATACTTATATAAATTATTAATACCTAAGTTATACCCAAATAGGTCACTGAATATATTTTCAGTGACCTATTATCTTTTATGTTACAATAGTTTTTGATTCATATTTTTTTAAATTTTAGTTATATTTATAGAATGAAAGAATATTTTATTGTATAATTAATAATATTATTATTTTATAAATAAAAAGAAGGTGTATGATGAATAATTATTGGGATGAGGATATTAACAGTAATATCCAATATATAAAATTACTTTCTAAACAATACCCTACTATTAATTCAGCTTGTACAGAAGTTATAAACCTAGAAGCTATTTTAAATCTTCCAAAAGGAACTGAACATTTTTTATCAGATATACATGGAGAATATGAAGCATTTATTCATGTGCTTAATAATGCTTCAGGAGTAATTCGTAGGAAAATAGACTTTATTTTTGATAATTCCATAAGAGAATATGAAAAAAAACGCTTAGCAATGTTAATTTATTACCCAGAACAAATACTAGAAAAAGTTAAAAATGAAGAAGAAAACTTACTAGAATGGTATGAAATAACTTTACATAGATTAATTTTAGTATGTCGTGAAATATCATCTAAGTATACTAGATCAAAAGTTAGAAAGGCATTACCTAAAGACTTTGAATATATTATCGAAGAACTACTTCATGAGCAGCAAAGAGAAGTTAATAAACAAGAATATTATGATGGCATTATTAATACTATAATTGAAGTTAATAGAGCTGATAATTTTATTATAGCTATTTGTCGAGTTATACAACGATTAGCAATTGATAGACTTCATATTATTGGTGATATTTATGATAGAGGACCTGGGGCTCATATTATACTAGATAAACTTATGAAACACCATTCTGTGGATATTCAATGGGGAAATCATGATATACTATGGATGGGCGCAGCAGCAGGTTCATTAGCTTGTATAGCTAATACAATTAGGATATCTACTAGATATGGAAATCTTGATACAATAGAAGAAGGATATGGTATTAATTTATTACCTCTTGCAACTTTTGCATTAGAATATTATAAAGAAGATTCTTGTAAGAATTTTAATATAATTTTAAGTGATAAAAGTAAATATACAAACAAAGAAATTTCATTAATGAAGAAAATACATAAAGCTATTACTATTATTCAATTTAAATTAGAAGGTCAGGTAATAAATAGAAATCCTAACTTTATGATGGAAGATAGATTGATATTAAATAACATAAATTATAAAGAAGGTACAATACTAATAGATGGGAAAGTTTATGATCTTAATGATTGCAGTTTTCCAACGATTAATCCCAAAAATCCTTATGAATTAAATGATGAAGAAAAGGATGTTATGTATAAATTATCTTTATCATATCAAAGTAATGAAAAATTACAAAAACATACAAAATTTTTATTTGCTAAGGGTAGTATGTATCTAAAGTATAATTCTAATTTACTCTATCATGGATGTATCCCAATGGATGAAGATGGATCTTTTACTGAGGTTTATATAGGTAATGAATATTATAGAGGCAAGAATCTTATTGATAAAATAGAAATACTTATAAGAGATTATTATTTTAATAACAACAACGAATTTAATAATAAAGATTATTTTTGGTATTTATGGATAGGACCTAATTCGCCTTTGTTTGGAAAGAAAAAAATGGCTACATTTGAGAGATATTTTCTAAATGATAAAGATATTAAAAAGGAAGAAAAAAATAATTATTATAAGTACAGAAATAATGAAAAAAAATGCAAGGAAATATTAATGGAATTTGGAATAGATGAGAATACTTCACATATAATTAATGGGCATGTTCCAGTTGAAGTAAAAAAAGGGGAAAGTCCAATAAAAGCCAATGGTAAATTACTTGTTATTGATGGAGGGTTGTCACAAGCTTATCAGCATATTACTGGTATTGCTGGCTATACTCTTATATATAATTCTTTTGGTCTTGTAATGGTTGCTCATGAAAAGTTTGAGTCAAAGAAAAAAGCAATAGCAAATGAAAGCGATATTGTTTCATCATATCAAGTATTAGAAAAGAAAAGTAAAAGAATTAGAGTTAAGAATACTGATATAGGTCAAGAGTTAAAAAAAGAGATAACAGGTTTGAAAATGTTATTAAAAGCTTATTATAAAGGTGTAATTAAAGAAAAATAACAATACCAAATATTTAATTTTGTAATTATATACAATAATATACATAGGTAATTGTGAAACTAAGGATTTTAATTCTTTACATACAATATGTAGTTCTTATTATAAGCTGAAGCCAACATATTGTATTAAAGAATCAACTTAATGAGTTTCCCAATTACTAAATAATATACGTATTAAGAGGAGAAAAAAATGAGAGTAGGAATGGGTTATGATGTACATAAATTAGTAGAGAATAGAGATTTAATTATTGGAGGGGTTAAAATTCCTTTTGAGAAGGGGTTATTAGGCCACTCTGATGCAGATGTTTTATTACATGCAATTATGGATTCATTACTTGGCGCAATGGCAAAAGGTGATATAGGTAAGCATTTTCCTGATACAGACAATAAGTATGAATCCATTTCTAGTATGAAACTAATGGAACAAGTAAAAAAAATACTTAATGAAGAAGGATATAAAATATTAAATATAGATTCAACAATTATTGCACAAAAACCTAAAATGGCTTTATTTATACCAGATATGAGAAAGAATATAGCACAAATATTAAATATAGATATTGAAAAAGTAAATATTAAAGCTACTACTGAGGAAGGTATGGGGTTTACTGGTAAAGGATTAGGAATAGCTTCACAGGCAATTTGCTTAATTGAAAAGATTTGACAATATATATAAAAAGGTGTATATTTTTATTGGCATATGCTAATAAAATTTATATATTTACGGACAAGAATAACTTGATTTATGCATATTAAATGTAATTAAAATACTTAAGAATAAATTAAGGAGTGATAAAAATGTCAACATGTGATACATGTTCATCTAATGGTAATTGTAGTGATAGTAAAAAGGCAAATTGTATGGTAGAGAATAATCCAATTAACAATGTAAAAAATATAATAGGTGTTATGAGTGGAAAAGGTGGAGTTGGTAAATCTACGGTATCAGTTATGCTTGCTAATGATTTAGTGAAAAAAGGATATAAAGTGGGGATTTTAGATGCTGATATTACAGGTCCTAGTGTTCCAAGATTATTAGGGTTACAAGATAAAAGAGCAGCCGTACTTGAAACAGGTATATTACCAGTAATAGCAGATAATGGATTAAAAGTTATGTCACTTAATTTCTTGATTGATCAAGAAAATACTCCTGTAATATGGAGAGGACCAATTATTTCTGGTACAGTTAAACAGTTTTGGACTGATGTTTTATGGGAAGATTTAGATTATTTAGTAGTTGACTTACCACCAGGAACTGGAGATGTAGCATTAACAGTTATGCAAGTTATGCCTATAACTGGAGTAGTAATGGTTTCGGTGCCTCATGATATGGTTTCAATGATAGTTGCTAAGGCAATAAATATGACTAAGAAAATGGATGTTGAAGTTATTGGAGTTATTGAGAATATGAGCTATATTAAATGTCCAGATTGTGGAAAAACAATTAGAATGTTTAATGGAAATACAAAAGAATTTTTAGATGATATGGGAATTAGGTTATTAGGAGAATTACCAATGACTCAAGAAATTGCACAATATGGAATAGGTAAGTCAGATGAAATAAATACAATGTTTGAAAAAATAACTGATGAAATTGTTGGTAAATAGATGCCAAGACCAAAGAAGTGTAGAAAAGTAGAATTTTTTCCTGAATATACCTATTTTAAACCTATTGGCAAATCAATAGAAGATTTAGAAGAAATTATTCTTAACTTAGAAGAATTAGAAGCTATGAGATTAAAAGACATAGAAAATTTGAATCAGGAACAATGTGCAAGGAAAATGCATGTTTCAAGACAAACGTTCCAAAATATTATTGATAGTGCTAGACAAAAAGTAGCAATAGCATTAACATCTGGCAAGGCAATAAATATTACTGGAGGTATTTATTGTTGTAAGAAATGTAGAGTGAAATGTATGGAATGTGATTATGAATATGATTTTGATATATCTAATGCAAGTAAATGTCCAAAGTGTGGATCAAGTAAAATATATTGCTATAAAAAGGATCAAATATGTAATCGTATAAGTGAATAAATACTTATCTTAATATGAAAATTTATTCTAGAATTAGTCTAGAATAAATTTTTTGTTTTACTGTAGCTGTTATTATGGTATTTTGTTATAATACTAATATAATATAGGTAATTGCAAAACTAAGGATTATATTTCTTTAAATACAATATGTAGTCCTTATAACAGTGGGAATCCAACATATTGTATTAAATAATCAACTAAATGTAGTTTTACAATTACTTAACTAATATAATATTTTGAAGGGGTGATAAATAATGAATATTTCAGAAGAATCTATAAGTAAAATTAATAGTGTGTTTGATATTGCGTATGCAGAAGGTCGCAATATTCTTTATGAACATGAAGTGTATATGGTACTTGAGAGTATAGGTTTAGTTGTACCGAAATTTATATTTATTAAAGATTCAAATGAATTGTCCGAAAAGATGTTAGAAAAGTTTGGACATGAAATAGTTGTGAAAATTGTTTCTTCAGATATATCACATAAACAAAAATTAGGTGGAGTAAAGGTAATACAAAATCAGGAAACATTATATGTAAGTTATGTATTAGACAAGATGACTAAAGAGGTGTTATCACATTTTAATGAAAACAAACCGAAAATAGAAGGTTTTTTAATAGTTGAATTTATTCCTCATACCCAGAGTATTGGATATGAATTATTAATAGGAGCTAAGGATGATCCATCATTTGGACCAGTATTAACTTTTACTAAAGGTGGAGATGATGCAGAATTTTTTGCAAAATATTATGACCCAGCCAATTTGTTTTTACCACCATTTAGTTATGATAAGGCATTAGAGTTAGTAAAAGGTTTAAATATTTATCACAAATTTAAAAGTATTGGTCATGAAGAATACGTTGAATTAATGGCGAAAGCAGCAAGTTTAATAAGTTCATTTGTATTTCATTATTCTAATGTAACAAAAGAAAATCCTAAGTATATTGTTAAGGCGATTGATATTAATCCTTTTGTAATTACAAAGGATAATAGATTTATAGCTGTAGATGGATTTGCACAATTTGAAAAAGTAGATACATTAAATAATATTAAAGAAGCAAATATAAATAATATTGATTCATTTTTCAATCCAAAAGGGATAGCTGTGATTGGTGTTTCTGCAAATCCAGAAAAATATAGTATGGGAAGGGAAATTGCAAAACTTTTACATGACCTTGGAAGAGATGATATTTATTTAGTGAATATAAAAGGCGGAAAAACTACTATAGGTAATAAAGAATATGTTTTATATAAAAGTATTGATGAAATACCTGTACATACTCAGTTAGCAGTATATGTTGCTAAGGCAAAATTTGTTTTTTCCTTTTTTGATAGTATTAAGAAAAATATGCCTGAGTCTGTAATTCTTATTCCAGGTATTCCATCAGATATGAAATATAGTGATTTTAGAAAAGATTTATCTAAGGTTATAAGAAACGATGTAAGAATCATTGGACCAAATTGTATGGGTGTTTTTCATGGAAATGATGAAGAAAATAAAGGAGTAAATACATTATTTATTGATGAAGAACGATTAGAATTAAATTCTGATGAAAATAGTAATACTGTTTTATTAACTCAAAGTGGAGGAATTGCACTAACTTTAATTGATAAGTTTAGTCACCTTAAAATATTTAAATCGATTGTTAGTTTTGGTAATAAATTTGATGTTAAGATTGTAGACTTAATTAAATATTTTGCTCCAAAAGAAAATATAAGTAATATAGCTTTATACGTTGAAGGTTTTGATGAAGGTGAAGGTAGAAAATTCTATGAATTAGCAAAAGAAATTAATAAGCCAATTATTATATATAAATCAGGAAAAACAGATGCTGGAGCAAAAGCTGTAGCATCACATACAGCTGCTATGACAGGAGATTATGATGTTTTTAAAGCAGTATGTGAACAAGCTGGAGTTATACTTATTGATGATATAAAGACATATTATGATTGTATAAAAGCGTTTTCTTTATTAGCAGGTAAAAAAACAAAGGGCAGAAGAGTTGCTGGGGTTGTGAATGCGGGCTTTGAAGCTACTGTAGCTGCGGATGAACTTAATAATCTTGAAATTGCAGTTTTAAGTGAGGAAACAAATAAGAAGTTAAAAGAACTTAATTATCATGGGTTAATAGATACATCTTCTGCAATTATTGATGTAACTCCAATGACAGATGACATACTATATGCTAAATATATTGAAACAATTATTCAAGATGATTCAGTAGATGCTATGTTTGTAAGTATTGTACCTCATGCAGATGATTTAAGAGCTTTACCTAATGCATGTTATGATGATGATAGTTTAGCAAATTTACTGGTGAAAATAGTAAAGAAATATAATAAACCAATTACTGTTTCAGTAAATGCTGGTAAATTCTATCGTGAGTTTATTTCTATAATGGAACAGGGTAAAATAGCGGTTTATAGTGATATAAGATCATCAGTAAAGGCTTTGGATACATTTGTGTCTTACTATAATAAATAGCCCTTGACTATTAGGGAAAGGTAATATATTATTAAATTAACAAAATATAACGAAACATCATATAATAATATTAATAACTAATTTAGTTATAATTCTATATTTAAAATACACTAAAAATAATTAAAAGCTATGATAGGAAGAGTAGTTAAATGTATTCTTATAAGAGATGGAATGTCATCGGCTGAGAGCATTCCTTAAGAGAAATTCAATGAAATGCATCCTTGAGCTTATTTAGTGAAATAATAGTAGCTAGATACGGAGCTGTCCGTTATTACAGTAAAAGTTGGAATAATTAATTTATTCAAAAAGAGTGGAACCGCGGATTTGCTTCGTCTCTTATATATAATACATATAAGAGGTGAAGTTTTTTTATTTCCTATAGGTAAGTCTTAAGCATCTAGCTTTTCTTAGCTTTAGGAAGAAGTTTATTTTTTGGCAAGTTGTATAGAACATAATGTATACATTAAGGAGTGTGGACACTATGGGAATAATTAAATTTATTAAGGAAGAAATTGAAGTAATTAGAGATAGGGATCCTGCAATAAAATCTACTTTAGAAGTTTTTCTATATGGTAGTTTTAAAGCAATACTTAGTTATAGATTTGCTCATTGGTTATTTAAGAAAAAAAGATACTTCTTAGCTAGATGGATTTCTCAAAGGGCGGCAAGAAAAACAGGAATTGAAATTCACCCAGGTGCTGTTATTGGGAAAAAATTGTTTATTGACCATGGACATGGAGTAGTAATAGGGGAAACGTGTGAAATTGGTGACAATGTTACAATATACCAAGGAGTAACACTTGGGGGAACAGGTAAAGAGCATGGGAAAAGACATCCAACCATTGGAAATAATGTTATGATTAGTGCTGGTGCAAAAGTTTTAGGTTCCTTTAAAGTGGGTGATAATTGTAGAATAGGAGCAGGTTCAGTAGTTCTAAAAGAGGTACTACCAGATTGTACTGTAGTTGGTATTCCTGCTAGAGTTGTTCGTAGAAATAATGAAAAAGTATCGCCTTGTGAAACACTTGACCAAATAAATTTCCCAGATCCTTTAAAGATGGAAATGTGTAAATTATTAGCTAGATTAGAACATTTAGAACATATAATAGAAGCTATTCCACCTAAAGATTATTACGATTTATTTAAACGAAATATAAAAAGCGATAACTAAAAGATAAAAGATAGAAAAATAATATTTTAATAAAGGAAGGATAAAATTGAAAATTTATAACACATTAACAAATAAAAAAGAAGAATTTGTGTCTATAGAACAAGACAAGATAAATATGTATGTATGTGGACCAACAGTGTATAATTACATACATATTGGAAATGCAAGGCCATTAATTGTATTTGATACTGTAAGAAGATATTTTGAGTATAAAAATTACGATGTTAAATTTGTTTCTAATTTTACTGATATTGATGATAAAATTATTCGCAAAGCTAATGAAGAAGGAGTAGATTATAGTCAAATATCTAAAAAATATATGGATGAATTTTTAATTGATTCAAAAGGATTAAATGTCAAACCTGCTACAAAATATCCAAAGGCTACCGAAGAAATAAATAGTATGATAGAAATGATTGAATTACTAATTGATAAAGGTTATGCTTATGCTGTAAATAACAGTGTTTATTTTGAAACAAAAAAATTCAAATCATATGGTAAATTATCAAATAAAAATCAAGATGATTTAGAGGCAGGAGCTAGAATTGCAGTTGATAAAGAAAAAAGAAATCCTATGGACTTCATATTATGGAAACCAAAAAAAGAAGGAGAACCATCATGGAAGTCACCTTGGGGTGAAGGAAGACCAGGTTGGCATATAGAGTGTTCAGTTATGGCAAAAAAATATCTTGGAGAAAGTATAGATATTCATGCAGGAGGAGAAGACCTTATTTTTCCACACCATGAAAATGAAATAGCACAAAGTGAAGCAGCTAGCGATAAACAATTTGCCAAATACTGGATGCACAATGGCTTTATAAATGTAGATAATAAAAAAATGTCTAAATCACTAGGGAATTTCTTTACTGTAAGAGAAATTGTTGAAGAATTTTCTTATGATGTTATAAGATTTTTTATGCTTAATGCTCACTATAGAAGTCCTATTAACTTTAGTAGAGAGTTAATACAAGCATCAGCAAATGGACTTGATAGAATTCACACAGGAAGAAAAAATTTAGAATATTTACTTGAAAATGCAAATGATGAAGATTATAATGATAAAGATTTGTTATTGATTAATAAAAATGAATTAGAAAGAATAAAATCAAAATTTGAATCTGCTATGGAAGATGATTTTAATACAGCAGATGCTATTTCATCGATTTTTGAGTTAATTAAGTTTTCGAATAAAAACATTGATTCATCGTATTCTAAGAAATATATAGGAGATATTATTACACTTATTGACAAACTATGTGGTATACTAGGAATAGTTAGTAAGAAAAAAGAAACTCTTTTAGATGAAGATATAAATAATTTAATAGAAAAAAGACAACAGGCAAGAAAAAATAGAGATTTTGCATTGGCAGATAAAATTAGAGATGAATTAAAGGATTTGGGCATTATTCTTGAAGATACAAGGGAAGGTGTACGTTGGCATAGAGAAAAATAAGAAATATACTTATTGAATAAATTATGTGCCAGAAGACCAAATTACTGATGAGGAAGGAATGGAATAATTGCAAGATTTTATTGAGTATTTTAATAATAGTTTTAATATTAAAAATATAAACCCTAGGCAGTATTCGCCTTTAGTACTTGCATATATAGGAGATAGTGTATTCGATTTAATAATAAAATCAAAAGTAATAAATGATGGTAATGCTCCTGTTAATAAATTACATAGAAAAACAAGTAATTATGTCAAAGCATCAGCTCAAGCACAGTTATTTAGGGAAATAGAAGATTTATTAACAGAAGAAGAAATAAGTATTTATAAAAGGGGACGAAATGCTAAATCAGGCACTGTGCCTAAAAATGCAGATTTAATGGATTATAAGATGGCAACAGGACTTGAAGCATTAATAGGTTTTTTATATCTAAATAAAAAATTTGAAAGAATTATTGATTTAATAGTTAAAGGGGTAAACAAATGACAACACAAGCTAATAAATTTGTAAAAGGAGCAATGATTCTTTCAATAGCAGGATTAATAGCAAAAATATTTAGTGCGTTATACAGGATTCCGTTAGCCAATTTAGTCGGCACTGAAGGTATTGGATATTATTTTACGGTTTATCCATTATACTCACTTTTAGTATCTGCATCTTTAGTAGGAATACCTAATGCATTATCAAAACTTATATCAGAAAGAATTGCAAAAGATGATTATTATAATGCACATTATATTTATAAATATTCATTAATAATTATAGGTATTTTTGGGTCTATAATATCATTATTTATGATACTTGGAGTAGATTTAATTATATATATGGGGGATTGGCCAAAGGAAACAAAATATGTGATATATGCGTTAGCGATATCTCCTGTATTTATATCTATAAGTGGGGCATTTAAAGGTTATTTTCAGGGTATGCAAGAAATGGTACCTACTGCTATGACGCAAATTATTGAAAACATAAGTAAAGTGATTTTGGGTATTGGGATAACTTATTTACTTGTTAAACGAGGATTTAGTATACCTTATGCTGTTGGAGGAGCAGCTGTAGGAATTTCACTAGGATTTCTCATTTCAACAATTTTTATAATTCTATATTATATTAAAAAACGAAAAGTAATTATTACTCATATTAATACAAATTCAAATCAAAATCACATTAAATTAAAAGGAGTAGCAAAAAAACTTGTTGTAATAGCTGTTCCAATTTCCATAGTATCTGCTGCATATTCAATTATGAATTTAATAGATTCTAGTACTATTTATAAAAGATTGGCAGTAATATCTATTGGGAAAAAGGAAGCGGCAGATATGTATGGACAAATGGGTAATGCTATTACTATAGTAAATGTACCCTTAACCATTAGTTTAGCACTTATGATTAGTATTGTACCTGCTATATCAGTTGCTGTAGCAAATAATAATAAAGTAGAGTTAGTAAACAAGATAAAATTAGGAATTAGGTTTGCATTATTATTTGCATTACCAGCAGCAATAGGATTATTTATACTGGCACAACCTCTTATGAAATTATTATATCCTACTTCTTTAGGAGGATATGAATATTTAGAATTGTTTAGTATATGCCTATTGTTTATTATATTAGGACAAACATTAGCAGGAATATTACAAGGAATGGGGAAATATTATTACCCGCTAATTTCCTTATTATTTAGTTGTATTATTAAGATTTTAATTAACTATGACTTAGTAGCAAGTAACTTAGAACTAAAGGGAGCTATAATTGGATCTATATGCTATTATATTATATATGTAATACTAAATTATTTAATGATTAAAAAACAAGTAAATATTAAACTAGAGGTAACCAAAATGATCATTAAACCTCTAATCTCAGCAATGGTTATGGGACTTAGCGTTTTTGCTATTTATAAAGTGATGTATAATTTAATACAAAGCAATATGATTGCTACATTTATATCTATTATATGTGGTATATTAATATATGGTATTATGCTTTTATTAACAAAAACTCTTGAAGAAGAAGATTTTGCAATTATACCTAAGAATAAAAAAATAATAGTAAAATTAAGGAAGATGAAACTTATTAACTAGAACATATTTTTTTAATTAATTAGATTATTTTAAATTACTTTTGTAGATTAATCTAAATTAAATATAGGCATAGGAAGGAAATATATGGAAAATACAGATTTGATTTTAGAAGGAAGAAATGCTATAACAGAAGCTTTAAAAGCTGATAGAAGTATTGATAAATTATTTGTTATTGATGGTAAACATGATGGACCAATTAAAAAGATTGTATCAGAAGCTAGAAAAAGAAATATTGTAGTTAATTTTGTAAATAAAGATAAATTAAATGATATTTCTCTTACTAAAAAACACCAAGGTGTAATTGCTTATACAGCGGCATATGATTATGTAGAAGTTAAAGATATTATTGAAGAAGCTAATAGTAAAGGAGAACCCCCTTTTATAATTATACTTGATAGTATTGAAGATCCACATAATCTAGGTGCTATTCTAAGAACTGCTAATATTGCGGGGGTTCATGGTGTAATTATTCCAAAACGAAGAGCAGTTGGTCTAACAGCTACAGTAGCCAAGACATCAGCAGGTGCTATAGAATACACAAAAGTAGCTAGAGTAACCAACATAGCAAGAACTATTGATGAACTTAAAAAACAAGGTTTTTGGATTGCTTGCGCAGATATGGACGGAGAACTAATGTATAATGTAGATCTTAAAGGTTCTATGGCAATAGTTATTGGTAATGAAGGTGAAGGAGTTTCAAGGATAGTTAAAGAAAAGTGTGATTTTATAGTAAAAGTACCTATGAAGGGTGAAATTACTTCATTAAATGCTTCAGTTGCTACTGGCATACTTATTTATGAAGCGCTTAGACAAAGAGATTATAAGGATAACTAACAATGTACTTGATTTTCAGTAATATTTACAAATTAATAATTGTATAGTATACTTAAATAGCTTTCAAATTATGTGGAAGGCTGATAAAATGATACGAGAATTTCTATTAGTAGATGGATATAATATTATTCATGCTTGGGACAACCTTAAAAAAGCAATGGAAGAAGAAAGTTTAGAAATAGCAAGGAAGAAATTATTAGATATAATGTCTAATTATCAAGGATATAAGAAAATAAAAGTTATTGTAGTATTTGATGCTCATAAAGTTAAAGGGAATAGAACAATAGAAAGCTATAATAATATAGATGTTGTATTTACAAAAGAAGTTGAGACAGCAGACCACTTTATTGAAAAAGTTGCGCATCAAATAGGACGTGATTATAGAGTTCGAGTTGCTACTTCAGATGGATTAGAGCAAATTATTATATTAGGAAAGGGTGCAAGTCGTATATCTGCAAGAGAATTATTGAATGAAGTTAGACAAGCAGAAAACGATATACGTAATAACTATATTGAAAAAATTCAAATAGATAACAATCGTTTAGAAGGTCATTTAGACCCTAAAGTTTTGGAGTGGATGGAAAAGTTACGTAGAAAATGATGGGGGGTTAATGTAATGGATTATGCTACTCGATATGATTTGTTTATTACTTATTCAGATGAATATATTGTAGGATTAATTAGAGAAGGTAATAATGAAGCACTTGATTATTTAATGAATAAGTATAAAGTTATAGTAGAAAAAAAAGCAAAATCTTATTTTTTAATTGGCGCCAGTAGAGATGACATTATTCAAGAAGGTATGATTGGACTTTTTAAAGCTATTCGTGATTTTAATGAAGATAAAACATCATCTTTTTATTCTTTTGCGGATTTATGTATTACAAGACAAATAATTTCGGCTGTAAAAGCATCAACTAGAAAAAAACATTTACCCTTGAATTCATACATTTCACTAAACAAACCATCATATGAAGAAGAAAATGACAAAACTACTTTAATTGATAAAATGCCTTCTAGTAAGATAAGAAATCCTGAAGACTTACTAATTGGGCAAGAGAACTTAAGTATTATTGAACATGAACTTTCTGAAAGACTTAGTAAATTAGAGAAGGAAGTTTTGCAAAGCTATATATATGGAAAAAGCTATGTAGAAATTGCCGGAAGTCTTAATAGACCTGTTAAATCAATTGACAATGCCCTTCAAAGGATTAAAAAGAAAGTTGAGCATATTTTAGTTGAAAAAGGTGTGTAATGGTTCTTGACAAAAACTCATAATTATTATAATATTATGCAGTATGCTGAAGTAACTCAGTTCGGTAGAGTACTTGCATGGTAAGCAAGAAGTCGGCAGTTCAAGTCTGCTCTTCAGCTTCTAAAAAAAATAAGTCAATCGTATTTTGATTAGATTTATTTTTTTTTGTAAATTTACAGGGGAAAAAGCCTAAATACATAAAACTATAGTAAAACACATCGTAAAATAGAATTATTACAAATAAAGACTATGAAAGTTTTGCATATTATGATATTATATAATGCATAACAATTTCTTATAAGTAAATTATTTAAATTTATTATCAAAAGATTATATTAAAGTTCCCAAGTAAATGACATAAAAAAAGAACTTAAGAAAAAGGTGTATTTATGAGTGATATATTTTCTGGTTTAGATAAATTAGGCCTTAATACTAATAAATATAAACTATTTGAGGAAGAAAAAAACAAACAAAGTAGTAAAGTAGAAACAATAACTAAGAAATCTGTTAAAGATGTTCTTTATGACAGAAAAGTAATGTGCCCAGTATGTGGAGAACACATTATTACTAAAACAGTTAGATCAGGAAAGGTAAAACTAATTTCTATTGATACAGATTTACGACCTAAATACGACATTTTAACACCGTATATTTATGATGTTATATTATGCAATAAATGTGGATATGCTGCTTTAAATAGATTTTTTAGAAAGATAACTGATACACAAGCATCATGGATAAAAAAACAAATTTCAGCTTCATACAAAGGAAGAAAATATCCAGATGAATATACTTATTCACATGCAATAGAACGATATAAGCTTGCGCTACTTAATGCAGTTATTAAAAGGGTGAAAGCTAGTGAAAAAGCATATATATGTTTGAAGATAGCTTGGTTATATAGGACGCATACAGAATATCTATTAAAAGAAAATAATAGTAATCAAGATATTATTAAGAGTAATAAAGAAAGCGAAATAGCTTTTATTGAAAAAGCATATAAAGGTTTTATCGTAGCTTATGAAGCAGAGACTTTTCCTGTATGTGGCATGGAGGAAATTACAGTTATGTACCTAATTGGTGATTTAGCAAGAAGATTAGGGAGAAACGATGAGGCTATGCAATGGGTATCAAGAGTAATAGTTTCAAAGGCTGCAAATGAACGGTTAAAAGAAAGAGCTAGACATGTTAAGGATTTAATAAAGGGAAAAACATGATAAAAAATAAACAATCATAATCTACAATCACCAACTATAATGAAAACATGAGCCTAATGGATATGGTATAGGGTAATAGGGAGTAGCGAGCCACGGATGGCGAGTTCAGCTGTTTAAACATGGAAGTTTAATCTGCTGACGGGAATATTTCCCTATACTATATCTGAGGAAACCTTATAAAAAGTTTTACTAATTTTCAATTATATTTAGACTATTTATTTTAAGTATAGATCTAGGAAGCGCGTCTTTTGAATTTTTCCAAGGTTCGTTAGCAAATCGATAATCAGATTTCTTTATAAACCAATCTAAATCGTCTTTAATTCGATTTAGATTTTCTGTTTGAAGAGGTACAATAATACTATTAAATGATTCTAGAGAAGCCCCCTTTAGTTTCTGCCTAGCTTCATTATATATTAGAGCAAAATGCTCTAAACAAAATCCGTTACATCCTTTCACTAAGTCAACAAAATTTTTGTCCTTTTTCCATAGATAAAAAAAAGTATCAATATATCTTTCGAAGGTAGAATTTATTTTATTACATATGTAACAGTTTGAATTTTTTTCTTGTAAATAAGTATATACTTTTGTATTTGGTATTTCTTTTTTTAATAGTGATTTTTTCTTAGTTATAGTATCATTTGGAATAAGTTTGTCCATATCTTGTTGTACTTGATCAAGATGGCTATAAAGCATAAGGGCAAGACCTAGCATATTTTTCTTGGAGTACATTTTGGCTAAATGATCTTTGCAAAAACCTAACTTATTTGTTTGTTCTCTTACATCTGTCTCCATATAAGACGGACCAAGAACAAAATCTATAGCATCATTTTCAAGTTTATTAAACATTTGACAGAAAGGACATTCACAGTCTTCTTTAAAAGCATCAATTACTGGAATAGTATATATTTGTTCTTTCATAATTTGCACCTACTTATTTTTTATAATATATTCTATATTCCACTTCACAGTAGATTTTAGATAAAATTATTAAAATTAAACTACTTTAGTAAATTAATCTATATCACTGTTAGTATTTTAGAATTGTATTGTTATGGAATATATTGAGTATAGCATAATAATTAGTTTAATGATATGGTATTTTGTATAGAATAAGGATATTTTATCATAATGGAGGATTTTTATGGAATATATAGTAAACGGAAATAATATACTAATTAATAGATTACGCGATTTTGACATAGAGCATATTTTAGAGTGTGGGCAATGTTTTCGATTTTATAAAAGTGATAATAAAGATTATATACTTATAGCTTTTAATAAAATATTAAGAGTTACTCAGGAAAAAAATAAAGTTATATTTCATGATACAAATGAACAAGAGTTTAATGAAATATGGATAAAATATTTTGACCTTAAAAGGAATTATAAAGAAATAAAAAATACTTTAAGTACATTAGATAAATATTTGGATAAGGCAGTAAATGAAAAAAGTGGTATTAGAATATTACAACAAGAAATATGGGAAACGCTAATTTCTTTTATATTATCCCAAAATAATAATATAAATCGTATTAAAATATTAATAGAAAGATTATCAAAGAAATATGGTACATATATAGGAGAACAAAACTCAATAAAATATTATTCATTCCCAACAGTGGAACAACTATCAAAAGCAAGTGAACAAGATTTAAGAGATTTAAAAGTAGGTTTTAGAGCACCTTATATCGTTGATGCATGTTTCAGAATTATTAATGAAGAAGTTAATTTAAATGAGCTATTTACAATGGAAATTCAAGATGCAAAGAAAGAACTAATTAAAATTAAAGGAGTAGGACCAAAAGTTGCAGATTGCGTATTATTATTTGGAGCGAAAAGATATGAAGTATTTCCAACTGATGTATGGGTTAAAAGAATAATGGAATATTATTATTTTGATAAAGATACAAAAATTAAAGAAATTCATGAATTTGCAACAGGGTATTATGGTCATTTAGCTGGTTTTGCACAACAGTATTTATTTTATTATGCTAGAGATTTAAAAGTTGGTAAAAAATAGGAAGATAGTTTGTTATAATGTATAAACAATGAAAAGTATGGCTAAAATATATATTAGATTTGTATTGTTTGATTGTAACAGCGAAAATAACATTTTTAAGAATATTGCTAAGTTGGGAAAAACAAAGCAATATGAAGAATTTAAGAGTAAATAAAAGGAATATTATTATAATGGCTAATAATGACATAGAATAGCCAAAATAACCAGTTGCAATTAATTACCTAATTTAATAATATATACCTTGAGATTAGCACTCAATTAAAGAGAGTGCTAACAATACAAAAATGAAAATATAAGATAATTATAAGGAGGTAAATCACATGAAATTAGTGCCTTTAGGAGACAGAGTAGTGATAAAGCAATTAGAAGCAGAACAAGTAACTAAATCAGGAATAGTATTACCTACAGGAGCGAAAGAAAAACCACAAGAAGCAGAAGTTATTGCTGTTGGACCAGGCGGAATGGTAGATGGAAAAGAAGTAAAAATGGAAGTAAAAGTTGGAGATAAAATAATTTATTCAAAATATGCGGGTACTGAAGTTAAACTAGAAGATAATGAGTATATTATTGTAAAACAAAGCGATATATTAGCAATTGTAGAATAATAATTTGGATTAATCAAGAAAGTGAAACTTTCTTAGTAAAAAAACAAGGAGGGCTACATAATGGCTAAAGAAATTAAATTTGGTGCTGAAGCAAGAGTTGCTTTAGAAGCAGGAGTTAACCAATTAGCAGATACAGTAAAAGTTACATTAGGACCAAAAGGAAGAAATGTTGTTTTAGATAAAAAATTTGGTACACCACTTATTACAAATGATGGTGTAACAATTGCAAAAGAAATTGAATTAGAAGATGCATTTGAAAACATGGGTGCACAACTTGTTAAAGAAGTTGCAACAAAGACTAATGATGTTGCAGGTGATGGAACAACAACTGCTACAGTTCTTGCACAAGCTATGATTCAAGAAGGTATTAAAAATATTGCAGCTGGAGCTAACCCAATTATACTAAGAAGAGGTATGAAAGCTGCTACAAATAAAGCTGTTGAAGCTGTTAAAGAAATGAGTAGTACATTAACAGGTAAAGATCAAATTGCAAAAGTTGCAGCAATTTCAGCTGGTGATGAAGAAGTAGGACAATTAATTGCAGATGCAATGGAAAAAGTATCTAATGATGGTGTAATAACTATTGAAGAGTCAAAAACAATGGAAACTGAACTTGATTTAGTTGAAGGTATGCAATTTGATAGAGGATATTTATCACCTTATATGGCTACAGATATGGATAAAATGGTTGCAGAATTAGATAATCCATATGTTTTAATTACAGATAAAAAAATCAGTAATATTCAAGAGATTCTACCACTTCTTGAACAAATTATTCAATCAGGAGCTAAATTATTAATTATAGCTGAAGATGTTGAAGGTGAAGCATTAGCAACATTAGTTCTTAACCGTTTAAGAGGAACATTTAATGTTGTTGCTGTAAAAGCTCCAGGATTTGGTGATAGAAGAAAAGCAATGCTTCAAGATATCGCAATCTTAACAGGTGGTACTGTTATTTCTGAAGAAGTAGGGCTTGACTTAAAAGAAACTACTATTGAAATGTTAGGTAGAGCAAAATCTGTTAGAGTTGAAAAAGAAAATACAATCATTGTTGATGGTGACGGTACAAAAGAAGATATTAATGCTAGAGTAAATCAAATTAGAACTCAAATTGAAGAAACAACTTCAGAATTTGATAAAGAAAAATTACAAGAAAGATTAGCTAAAATGGCTGGTGGAGTTGCAGTAATTAAAGTAGGAGCTGCAACTGAAACAGAAATGCAAGAGAAAAAACTTCGTATGGAAGATGCCCTAGCAGCTACAAGAGCAGCAGTAGAAGAAGGAATTGTTGCTGGTGGTGGAACTTGTTATATTCATGCTTCAAAAGTAGTTGCTAAGTTATTAGATAGCGTTGAAGGCGACGAAAAAACAGGTGTTAGCATTATTCTTAAAGCATTACAAGCACCATTACGTCAAATTGTGACAAACGCAGGACTTGAAGGTTCAGTAATTGTTAACAAGATTACTGAAATGGATGATAAAATTGGTTTTGATGCTCTTAATGAAGAGTATGTAGATATGGTTGCAACTGGTATTATTGATCCTACAAAAGTAACTAGAAGTGCTCTTCAAAACGCAACTTCTGTAGCTTCAACATTACTTACAACAGAATCAGTTGTTGCAGATATTAAAGAAGATGAGCCAGCAATGCCAATGGGCGGAGGAGCTCCAGGAATGGGTATGATGTAATTTAAATATTATTTTTTCTAGCCATCAGATAATCTCTGGTGGCTTTATTTTATCTTGTTATAGGAAAGTTCTACTAATTAAGTAAATGACAGAAACTTCTTATTCAATAATTATGTTTTTGTTGTATAGTTAAGGATATTATTATATAATAGATATAATTATAATATGTATTAATAAAAGATACATAAACATTTACTGACATATGTATAAAATTAACAGGAGGAAAGAAAATGGGCGATGTGTTTAATGAACAATTAGTTGAAAAGAGTAGTTCCCTAAAAGATAATCTTATTAAGGCAGCAATAATTGTTGCTAGTACAGTATTAATTTTAGTGTGTTCAATGATTCCAGTATTATTAGGATTTTTATTTCCTATTGCAGCTGTAATAATTTTTGGGGCGGTATTTTTTATAAGACGTCTTAATATAGAATATGAATATGTTTTTACAAGTGGAGATTTAGATATTGATAAAATATTTAATAAGAATAAAAGGAAAAAGTTTATTTCTATAGACGTAAGAAAAATAGAGATTATGGCGAAGGTAGATAGTAAAGAACATGCAAGAGAGTTATCTAATTTTCAGAAAATAGTTGATTGTAGTAGTGGAATTAAAAAAGATAATACTTACGCAGCAATGATAGTTAGAAATGGGAAAAGAGAAAAACTTATACTTGAACCTAATGAAAAAATGTTAAATGCAATAAAAAAATATATACCAAGAAAGATAATGCAAAACTAATAAAGTAATGCAAAATGATAAATATTGAGATTAAACAAATTATCAACTTAAATTTATTTATTAAAATATATTTTAATAAATTGAGTAAACTAGTTGACAAACACTAGGTTTTTTGTTAAACTCTCAAAATATATATATTATTAAAATTAGTAAATAAATTATTATAATTAAGTTGATGCTTTTTACTATAAAAAGGGAGGTTAGGGATAAAATTATTCCTAATCTTTAATAATAAATAATTATATATGAATATAACTTCAATTAGTAATTTATACTTTTAATAGATTGTAGATATTATTAAAATTTTAAAAGTATATATTATCAATTGAAGTAGCTAAAATTATAAAATATAATACTAAAATAAAAGAAAGAGAGAGGATTGTTAAATGCATAAGATTGTAAGTGAAGGGATAACTTTTGATGATGTATTATTAATACCAGCACATTCTAAGGTGCTTCCTAATCAAGTAGATGTATCAACAAATTTAACAAAAACTATTAAACTTAATATTCCATTTATGAGTGCAGGGATGGATACAGTTACTCAGTCAAGAATGGCTATTGCTATGGCTAGACAAGGTGGAATTGGGATTATTCATAAAAATATGTCTATTGCTCAACAAGCAGAAGAAGTTGATAAAGTTAAAAGGTCTGAAAATGGTGTTATTACAGATCCTTTCTTTTTATCACCAAATCATTATGTATATGAAGCTAATGCATTAATGGCTAAATACAGAATCTCAGGAGTGCCAATTACAGAAGGTAAAAAACTTGTTGGAATACTTACAAATAGAGATTTGCGTTTCGAAACAGATTACAATAAAAAAATTAGTGAAGTTATGACTAGTGAAAATTTAATAACTGCTCCAATTGGGACAACTCTTAATGAAGCTAAAGAAATATTAGCTCGTCATCGAGTAGAAAAATTACCTTTAGTAGATGGAGAAGGAAATTTATCAGGTCTTATAACAATAAAAGATATTGAAAAAGCAATTAAATATCCATATTCAGCAAAAGATAGCCAAGGTAGATTATTAGTTGGTGCTGCTGTTGGGGTTACTAAAGATTTTATGGATAGAGTAGATGCATTGGTTGAAGCTAATGTAGATGTTATTGTTATTGATACTGCTCACGGTCATTCAGAAGGAGTACTTAATACCGTTAAAGCTGTAAAAGACAAATATTCATCTTTACAAGTAATAGCAGGTAATGTTGCTACAGCTGCTGCTACAAAAGCTTTGATTGAAGCAGGAGTAGATGCAGTAAAAGTTGGTATTGGTCCAGGTTCAATTTGTACTACTCGTGTAGTATCAGGAGTAGGAGTTCCTCAAGTTACAGCTGTATATGATTGTGCTGAAGCAGCTAAAGAATATGGAATACCTGTAATTGCTGATGGAGGTATTAAGTATTCAGGAGATGTGGTGAAAGCTATAGCTGCTGGAGGTAATGTATGTATGATGGGAAGTCTATTTGCTGGCTGTGAAGAAAGTCCTGGAGAAACTGAATTGTATCAAGGAAGAAAATATAAGGTTTATAGAGGAATGGGTTCATTAGGAGCTATGGAAAAAGGAAGCAAAGATAGATATTTCCAAGAAGATGCTAAGAAATTAGTGCCAGAGGGAGTAGAAGGAAGAGTTGCTTATAAAGGGCCTGTAGAAGATACTATATATCAAATGATTGGTGGACTTAGAGCTGGAATGGGATATTGTGGTACACCAACAATTGATGATTTAAGAGAAAATGGTAGATTCACAAAAATAACAAGTGCTTCATTAAAAGAAAGTCATCCTCATGATATTCAAATAACTAAAGAAGCTCCAAACTATAGCATTGGATAAATTAGATAAGAATAAAATAAATAAATAAAACCTAAAAACTTCAACTATATAATAAGTAGTTGAAGTTTTTTTTATTTTTTAAAACTAATTTACTATTTTATGCATCTATTATATAGATAAAGCTTTTTAAGGAGGGGGATATCGTGCTAAATAATGAAGAATTAAAATATAAACAAGTTATAGAAGGTATTGAAGGACTAGAAGTTATTATACCAAATGATTTACATGAAAAAGTAGAAGATAGAATACAAAATATTAGTTATACTAAGAATGGATTTATAAATGCTATAGGGAAAAGTGTGGCTATAATTGCTATTAGTTTTTTATGCATACTTATGTTTATATATAATAATGACAATTTAGCAACTTTTGCTTCATCTATTCCTGGTCTTAATATTATAACTAAGTGGATATATCAAGATAAAGGGTTACAAATCGCCCATGACAACGAATATCCTTATATTGAAGACTTAGTGTATGAACAAGATGGATATACATTAGCATTAGCTAATATTATGATTGATGAAGAAAGAATTAATTTTAATGCACTAATAAAGGGAAATGGTTTTAGACTAGACAATTATAATAACACTGAAACAACTTCGTATGGGTTTATGTTTAGATTTGCGGATGTAGATTATTGTGGCAATACTCAACGAATAAGTACAGAAAATAATGAATCAGCTATTAATGTGGATATGTGTTTTTATAATGAACATAAAGAAGAGTATCTTGTCAATCTAATTAAAGAGAAAAAAGATATACAATTAGAATGTTATATAACAAAACATATTGACGATGAAATAGAAAAAGTATCAGTTATAAAAGATATTAACATTCCTGTAAATAAGGATAATGTTCTTTTATCAAAAGTATATAATATAGATAAAAAAATAGAACTAGATAAAGGCATAATTAGGTTAAATAAACTAGTTATTTCTCCCACGAGAATGAGAGTAATAGTGAGAACTTCTTCTTTAGGGGAAGGAGTAAATAATATTCAATTAAATGTAAATGATTTTTATATTAAAGATGATAGAGGAAATATATATAAGGGTAATGGATCAGTAAGTTCATGTCATAATAAAGATTGTATTAGTTATGATTTTGTTCCGTCAGTCTATTTTAATAATAATATAGATAAATTATATCTGCATTATAATAATTATTCGTACAGTTATAAAGAGAAATATAAGATATCACTTAATGAATCATTTCCTAAAATAATTAATTACCATGGCTATGAGATTATAATAACAGAAATGAAGTATGAGGAAAATGACCTTATTATAAATATGGAATATGATGAATCAAAGAACTTCCGAGTAGAAGGGGTAATTGTTTATCAGGAAGGAGATTATAAATCTTGTGAGACATATAAAACTTTAAATATTAAAAAGATGAAAACTACCATTAAGAATGTTGATTATATGGAAAGTTATGAAATAGAACTTGAGTATCCACAAATAATTATTGAAGAAAAAGGGATGATACGGATTAAATAAATAGTCTATATTATAGTGAAGGATATAGTGAAGGAGGAGAACACTTGGAAGTATTAGTTAAAAAAGTTAAAAGGGGTAACAAAAAAGCATTTTCTAAACTAATAAAAGAGGTTGAGATAGATGGATACAAAGTAGCTTATTCATATTTACATAACGAGGCAGATAGTAAAGATGCATTATGTTGTGCAGTGGAGAAAGCTTATATAAATATTAAAAATCTCAAAGATAATAGTATGTTTAAAAATTGGTTTTTAAAAATAGTTATAAATGAATGTAAGATGATAATAAGAAAAAATAATATAATTAATGTAGTGCCTATTGAATCTATTATTAATACAAAAGAATTAAATGAAAATAATATAGATGAAAAGATTGATATAGAAAAAGCACTATTAGTACTAGATGAAAATTATAAAGAACTTGTTATTATGAAATACTACATGGGATATTCTTTTAAAGAAATAGGAGAATTATATAATATACCAGAAAGTACTGTTAAAACAAGGGTCTATTCAGCTCTTAAGAAGTTAAAAAGTGAACTATCTATTAAGGAGGGATGTTCATGCTAAATAACGAAGAATTAGAGTATAAAGAGCTTATAAAAAGTATTGAAGAGCTAGAAGTTAGAATACCAAATGACTTACATGAAAAAGTAGAGGAAAGTATACAAAGTCTTAATCACACAAAAAATAAATTTATGTATACTATTGGTAAAGTTGTAGCAGTATTTGTTATTAGTTTTTTGTGTATTTTAACACTTATATATAATAATGAAAATTTCGCAACTTTTGCTTCATCTATTCCAGGTCTTAATATTATAACTGAATGGATATATCAAGATAAAGGTTTAAAAAATGCTCATGATAATAATTATCCTTATATTGAAGACTTAGTGTATGAGAAAGATGGATATAAGCTAATATTATCAAATATTATGATTGATGAGGAAAGAATAAGTTTTAATGCTTTAATAAATGGAGAATGTTTTAATAAGAGTGATATATTAGAAACAAAGACTAAGGAAACAGATTATGTTGAAAAAAATAAATTTGAATTTTCATTTAGATTAGTTGAAGGTCAATTTCTTTCTTCTGAATCATTAGGGTTAAGAGGTAATAATGAAGCAAGTAATGTAATTATAGATTTTTGTGAGGATAATTATATATATAATTTAATTAAAAACAAAAAAAATTTACAGTTAGAATGCTATATATTAAATGACAAAAGAAAAAAGATACTAGTTATGGATGATATAAAAATTCCAGTAAATAAGGATAATGTGCTTTTTACAAAAAAATACTTTATGAACGAAACTCTTGATTATAATAAGGGTAAAATTGATATAAATGAATTTGTTATATCTCCAACTAAAATGAAGTTGATAACAAGTTCAATACCAAAACAAGGAATAGATGCTATAGAATTACATAATTATTATTTGAAAGATAATAGAGGGAATATCTATAACGGAGAAGGGGTAATAGATATTAATGGTTATAAGAGTTACTCATTCATTCCATCAAGCTATTTTAATAAGAATATAAATAAACTATATCTTTATTACAATAGTTACTCATATAGATACAATGAAAAATACACACTCTCTTTTACCGATACTTTCCCCAAAACAATTAATTATCATGGGTATGAGATAAGAATTACAGAAATGTCATATAAGTATAATAATCTTAGTATAAGTATGGAATATGATAATACAGATAGTTTTATAGTTCAAGGAATTAATGTTTTAGGAGATTTAAAACATGGTATAAGAAGCATCAGTTTTACACCTAATAATGACAATCCAATAATTAAATTAATAATTACTTATCAAGATATTGAATATAGAGATATATATGATATAGAGCTATTCTCACCTAGTATTATAGTAAAAGAGAAAGGTAAGATAAGGATTAAATAAAATACTTCTATTATAGTAATTTATAATAGCACCTTAAATGTTAGAATATATGTTGGCATTTGAAGGTGCTAAATTTTTGTTCTATTTTAAATTTTATTAAAGAGTAATCTACAAAAAAATATTCAATAACGATTGAAATTTAAGGAATTTACATAGATTTAACATTAGGCTTATATTTCTTTAACAGATAGATGTTAAATTATATATATCAAATATAAAAAAAGTGATTAATTATATGGAGGGTATTTCAATGAAAAAAATAAAAAATGTATTTGTATTAATAATTATAATGTCAACTATCTTAGTTTTTGCTGGATGTAAACAAGATGATACTAAACAACCAAAAGAAAACAACACTTCAAGTACTTCAGATACTAAAAACAATGATGATAAAGATACAAGTAATGAAAAAAATAATGCTAATGAAACTAGTAACGATATGTTAAGCGGATTAGTTACTATTTCTGGTTCAACTTCAGTTGAAAAAATAGGAAATGCTACAGCGGAAGAATTTAAGGCTATAAATCCTGATATAGAAGTAACATATGAAGCTATAGGTTCATCTAATGGTATTAAAAACGCTAAAGATGGTGTAACAGTAATTGGTACTGCTTCAAGAAACCTTAAAACAAAAGAAAAAGATTGGGGTTTAACAGAAGTTGCTATTGCTTATGATGGTGTTGCAGTAATTACTCATCCTGATAATAATGTAAATGGATTAACAAAAGAGCAAGTACAAGCAATATATAAAGGTGAAATAACAAATTGGAATCAAGTTGGTGGAAATGATGAAGAAATAGTTGTAGTTTCAAGAGAAGATGGTTCAGGTACTAGAGGAGCTTTTGAAGAAATAGTTGATTTTGAAGATGCATTAACAGATAAAGCTATTATTGCAAAAGGTAATGGAAATGTTCAAACAACAGTTGCAAAAAATCCAAAAGCAATAGGATATGTATCTTTTACTTATATTAATGAGACAGTGAAACCATTTTTAGTAGATGGCGTTGAACCTACATCAGATAATGTAATTAGTGGTGATTATAGCATATCAAGACCTTTCTTAATGGTATATAAAGAAGAAAATATGACGAAAGAAAGTAAAGCTTTCATAGAATTTGTACTTAGCACAGAAGGTCAAGATATTGTTGAAGAAAAAGGCGGTATTCGTGTAGATTAATGAATTTAATATTAACTTATTCTTTTGATAAACTATATGTTGCATTTATAGATAATGCAACATATAGTTATAAAATATAAATTACAAAGTTAAGAGTTTTACAATTACCTATTACTAATTATATTATGGAGTGGATTTAGGTTAGGAGAATAAATATGGATATTAACTATATTAAGTCAGAAAAAAATAAAAACAATATAATAGATATGAAGGCTGATAAAAAACGTGTAGTTCTAGAGTATGTAGCTAGGAAAATGTTTTTTCTTAATGCATTTATTGCAGTTATTAGCGTTGCAGCTATAACTTTTTTTGTGTTTTATAAAGGATTACAACCTTTTTTTGCGGGTAATGCAGAAGGAACATATAGCATAGTTGATTTTTTGACTGGAACAGAGTGGAGACCAAATGATGATATAAACAGTGCTTTATATGGTATATTCTATATGATATGTGGCTCTTTGATGGCAACAGTGGGTGCAATTATAATTGGTGTACCAATTGGAATACTCACTGCAGTTTTTATCTCAAAAATTGCACCGAAAAAAATCAAAAATATAATCAAACCTGCTGTAGAATTATTAGCAGGTATCCCATCAGTAATTTATGGTGTTTTTGGACTTGGTGTTATAGTTCCAAAAATAATGGAAATATCTCCACAGTCTCAAGGACAATCCTTATTAGCAGTAATTTTAGTACTTACAATAATGATATTACCTACTGTTATAACTATATCAGAAAGTGCTATTGATTCTGTGCCACGATCATTTATAGAAGGGTCTTATGGACTAGGTGCCTCTAAAATTCAGACTATCTTTAAAGTTATTTTACCAGCAGCAAAATCTGGTATTTTAGCAGGAGTTGTATTGGGAATAGGAAGAGCTATTGGAGAGACTATGGCAGTTATGTTAGTAGCAGGTAACCCTATAGCAGGAATTCCAACAAGTATTTGGGATCCAATAAGACCTTTAACAACAAATATAGCTATGGAGATGGGGTATGCATTTGGATTACACCAAGAAATACTTTTCTCCACAGGTGTAGTATTATTTACGTTTATAATTATTCTAAACCTTATTTTAAATAGAATAACAGCAAAGGCAGGAGAAAAATAATGAATAGAAGTATAAAAGATAAGATAATGTACACATTCATTGGGTTAGCAACAGCATTTACAATTGGAATATTATTATGGATAATAGGTTTTGTTTTTGTAAACGGATTTAAATATATTAATATTGATTTTTTAATGTCAAATTATGATTCAGAAACAACATATGTAAGTATACCAATAACTGAAAATAGCCAAGCAGATAATAAATTAGGTATTAACTTCAAACTTGAAGAATATGAAGGTGAAAATTATCCTGTTGTAGCTTCTTTTAACAAAGGATCTAATATAAAAAAAGCAATAAATAAAAAAGGAGAATCTCATAGGATAAGAAAGGGAGATTTATTTAAGAAGATAGGTAAGAAATCAACAAATAATCTTTCAATAAATGAGGTAAATAATATTATTAATAATATAGAATCAGATACAATACAAGTTAAAGTAACAAATAAAGGAGAAGGTATTTTTCCAATGTTAGTTACTACACTTTTTACTATAATATTATCTTTATTAGTTGCATGTCCTATTGGTATTTTTGCAGCTATTTATTTAACGGAGTATGCAAAAGCTGGAAGGTTAGTAAGGTTAATACGATTTGCTACGGAAAGTTTATCAGGAATTCCATCTATAATATTTGGATTGTTTGGGATGTTATTCTTTGTTATATATTTAAAATTGAGTTATTCAATATTAGCAGGTGCTTTGACTTTAAGTATTATTCTATTACCAGTTATTATAAGGCAAACAGAAGAATCACTTAAGGCAATTCCAAACTCCTATAGAGAAGGTTCATTAGGGCTTGGGGCAACGAAATTACAAACTATTAGAAAAGTGATACTTCCTAATGCAATATCAGGTATAGTAGTAGCTATCATACTTAGTATTGGTAGAATTGTAGGAGAGTCTGCGGCTTTATTACTTACAGCTGGTACTGTAGCTAGAGTTCCTAAGAATTTCTTTTCATCTGGAGCTACATTAACAGTAAAAGCATATGCAGTAGCAGAAGAACAAGGTGATATTGGAATGGCATGTGCAATTGGTACAGTTATCGTAATATTAATTTTAGTATTAAATACATTATCAAAGTTAATATCAAAGAAACTTAAAAAAGTTTAGATAAAAAAAAGATGGAATATTATAATATAGAGGTGAAAATATGGATAATAATATAAAATTTACAGTAGAAAATTTAGATTTATTTTATGGAGATTTTAAAGCACTAAAGAATATTAATATGAATATAAAATCGAATGAAATAACTGCATTAATAGGTCCATCAGGATGTGGGAAATCTACATTTCTTAGGACTTTAAATAGAATGAATGATTTGATTGAAGGGGTAAAGGTTAATGGTTCAATTAAACTTGATGGGGAAGATATTTATGGAGATATTGATGTAATTAAATTAAGATCAAGAGTTGGAATGGTATTTCAAAAACCTAATCCATTTCCAATGAGTATATATGATAATATTGCTTATGGTCCAAGAGTACATGGTATAAAGAAAAAAAGTATTCTTAATGAAATTGTTGAAAAAAGTTTAAGAAGAGCAGCTATATGGGATGAAGTAAAAGATAGATTGAAAAAAAATGCTATTAGTTTATCAGGTGGTCAACAACAAAGGATATGTATAGCAAGAGCTCTAGCTGTAGAGCCAGAAGTTCTTTTAATGGACGAACCAACCTCTGCACTAGACCCTATTTCTACTATGAAGATTGAAGATTTAGCTAATGAACTTAAAAAAGATTATTCTATTATTATGGTTACTCATAATATGCAGCAAGCAGCTAGGATTTCTGATAAGACAGCGTTTTTCTTATTGGGCGAGCTAATTGAATATGATAGTACTGAAAAAGTATTTAGTAATCCAGAGAATAATAAGACAGAAGAATATATTACAGGAAGATTTGGTTGATTTATTATAAGAATATAATTCTTAGTTTCACAATTACCTAATACTTATATATCTTAGAAAGGATGATAATACATGCCAGCAAGACATGAATTTGAAAATAAATTAAATGAGCTTCATAAAGACTTAATCAAAATGGGAACAATTATAGAAAGATCATTAGATGATACAATCACTGCGCTTAAGAATCAAGATGTAGATCTTGCAAAAAAAGTAATAAGTCGAGATGATGAAATTGATAAAATGGAATTAACTTTAGAAAAAGAGTGTTTATTATTAATAACAAGACAACAGCCGATAGCAGCTGATTTAAGGGATATTGCATCTGTTCTTAAGATTATTACTGATTTAGAGAGAATTGGAGATCACTGCTCAGACATTTCAGAGTATACAATAAAACTTGCAGATGAGAAGTATATTAAACCATTAATTCATATTCCTGAAATGGCAGAAAAAGTTAAATTAATGATAAAAGATACAATTGATAGCTGTGTTAAAAAAGATATAGAACTTGCAAAAAAAGTATGTGATACAGATGATGTAATAGATACTTATTTTGATAATATTGTAAATGAACTTGTTGAACTAATGAGTACTAATAGTAACGTAATAAAACAGTGTACTGATTTGCTTTTTATTGTTAAATATCTTGAAAGAATGGGAGATCATGCTACTAATATCGCTGAATGGATAATATTTACTGTAACAGGAGAACATATATAAAAGATATGTTATAATATAATTAACTTAACTTATAATTTATAGTGGATAGTTAAATATATAAAAGTTTAGGAGGAGTATTAGTGAGTAAGAAAAATGTACTTATAGTAGATGATGAAATTCATATACTTGAATTATTAAAATATAATCTAGAAAATAATAATTACCATGTGATACAAGCCGAAACTGGAGAAGAAGCATTAATAAAACTTAAAAATAATTCTATTGATATTGTCTTACTCGATTTAATGCTACCTGGAATAGATGGAATTGAAGTTCTTAAAAAGATAAGAGGATCAGAACAATATAAAAAATTACCTGTAATTATGTTGACTGCAAAAAATGAAGAATTTGATACGGTAATTGGTCTTGAAATGGGAGCAGATGATTATGTTGGTAAACCTTTTGGCATCCACGAAGTATTAGCTAGAATGAAAGCTTTACTTAGAAGAACAAAAGAAAATGTAGAAGTTAGTACTCAACAAGAAGATGAGCAGACATTACACATTGGTGAACTTATTATTAATAAATTAACCCATGAAGTAATTATTAGAGATAAGAATTTAGATTTACCATATAAAGAATTTGAATTATTATACTTGTTAGTTAAAAATAAAGGTCGCGTTTTTGATAGACAGTATTTACTTGATAAAGTATGGGGATATGACTATTATGGTGAAACCCGAACAGTAGATGTTCACATTAGAAGCCTTAGAAAGAAGATATAGTTAGATGATAAAAATCCTAGACATATAAAGACAGTTAGAGGAGTTGGATATAAATATATTTAAATTTATATAAAGAGTTAAGGATGTGATAAATAGATGCAAAAAAAATTAATGGCAACATATATACTTATTATTTCTTTAACTATTATTATTGCGATTTTATTTTCTTGGCAAAAAGGAGATAAATATATTAAAGATACAATAAAAAAAGATACCGAAATAAAAGTAGAACTGTTATCAGATATAATTAATAAAGAATCAAAAGAGAATAACTTTGTATTTCAAGATTTTGTAGATGAATACTCAAAAAAATCAGATATTAGAATTACCATAATTGATAGACAAGGACAAGTAGTTGCTGATTCTCATGAAGATTATAAAATTATGGATAATCATGCATATAGACAAGAAGTATCTAATGCAATTAATGGTAAAATGTCATCCGAGATTAGATATAGTAAAACTATAGGAGCTAATTATTTGTACACAGCTATGCCTATTTATATTAAAAATTTTGATGGTGTATTAAGGGTATCCTTGCCTTTAATAGATGTTCAAAATATAACTATAGATATGATTAAATATGTTATATATGGTATATTAATTGGAGCTGTTATCGCAGTAATTATTGCATATTTTGTTACTAAAAAATTCATGGAACCTTTAGGTGAGTTAACGGATGCGGCAATAAAAATATCTCAAGGTAGTTATAATAAAATATATTTAAAAAATAATGATGAAACAGGTAAATTAGCTGATGCATTTAATGAAATGACAGTAAAACTTAGACTCAATATGTGGAAATTAGAAAAAAGAAACAATGAATTTGAAGCAGTGCTAAGCAGTATGATTAATGGAGTAGTTGCAGTAGATGAACAATATAAAGTTTTTATATCTAATAATAAATTGAACCATATATTAGATATTAATGAAAATATAATGGGAAAGAAAGTATTTGAAGTAATAAGAAATACTACCATATTTAATGTATTAGAAAAGTCTATTGAGCAAAATGAGTATATTGTAGATGAAACAACTATCAAAGGTAAAGATGATAAAATTATTAGGGTATATGCGAATCCAATATTTGCATCAAAACCTTCAAAAAGTAGAAATTTAGGAACATTACTTGTGGTTCAAGATATTACTGATATTAAAAAATTAGAAAATGTTAGAAGTGATTTTGTTTCTAATGTAACCCATGAATTAAATACTCCTTTAACATCAATTAGAGGATTTGTGGACACATTAAAAAATGGCGCAATAAAAGATGAAAAGGTTGCAAATAGATTTTTAGATATAATTGATATTGAAAGTGAAAGACTTTCGTTATTAATACAAGATATATTATCACTTTCCTCTATAGAAAATATGGAAAAGGAAGCTAATATAAGTGACAATAAAATGAATGAAATTATTAATGAAGTAATAGATGTTCTAAATCCTAAAATAAGTAAAAAAGGTATAGAATTAAAAGTGATTGTGCAAGAAAATATAACTTATAAATGTAATAGAAATAGAATTAAACAACTAATAATAAATCTTATGGATAATGCAATAAAATATACAGAAAAAGGGACTATAACAATTTCATGTGAAGATATAGATGACACAATAATTATTAAAGTAAAAGACACAGGAATTGGTATTGATGAAGAGTATATTCCACGATTGTTTGAACGCTTTTACCGAGTAGATAAAGGTCGTTCAAGGAAAATGGGTGGTACGGGACTTGGGTTATCTATTGTTAAACATATTGTAGGGCTATATAATGGAGAAATTGAAGTTAAAAGTGAAGTAGGGAAAGGTAGTTTGTTTGTAGTAAGATTACCTAAACAAGACGGTCGTAGGTGTATAGATATTGGATAAATTTAAAAGTCACTATTTTTTAATATCTATAGACCTACTAGGCTAGTATAATATAATTATGCAAAAGAAGTACAACAGGTTTCATGGACATAGCCATGAAATTTTTTTGTGCTTTTTTATGGGGAAGTATTGACTATAGTGAATATAGTGTATATAATTGTATATATACAATTTTGGAAGAAGGTGATATTTTGAAAATACTTATTTCTAATAAATCAGAGTTACCTATTTATGAACAGATTAAAGTACAAATTAGAGAACAAATTATGTCAGGTGAAATAGCTGCTAATGAGTCACTACCATCTATTCGTAAATTAGCTAAAGAGTTAGGCATAAGTGTAATAACTACTACAAGAGCGTATTCTGATTTAGAGAAAGAAGGATTTTTAATTACTTTACAAGGTAAAGGTACCTTTGTTGTGGAGAAGGATAATCATATGATAAAGGAACAATTCTTGAAAAGAATAGAGCAATCTTTTATGGAAGCAATTAATAATGCAAAATTAGCTGATGTATCTAATGAAGAAATGCTTATAATACTAAAAAATTTGATGGAGGAGTAGATTATGGATGCATTGAGAATAAAAAATTTAAAGAAAGAGTATAAAGGGTTTTGTTTGAAAAATATTAATCTAACATTACCAAAAGGATATATATTAGGTTATATTGGTCAAAATGGAGCTGGTAAGACAACAACTTTAAAATTAATTATGGAAGAAATCAAATGTGATGCAGGTGAAGTAACTGTATTTGGGAATAAATATAATGATGATGAAATAAAATTTAAAAATAATATTGGGTATATAGCTGATGAATGTTACTTTCCTAATAGTTTAACATTAAAAGATTTAACAAAAAGTTTAAAAGAATTTTATAGTAGTTTTGATGAGCATAAATTTGAAAGTTATTTAGAAAAATGGGGATTATTAAAATGTAAAAGTGTAAAGGAATTATCTAAAGGAATGAAAACAAAACTAATGTTTGCAAGTGTTTTTTCAAGAGATACAAAATTACTATTACTTGATGAAGCTACAAGTGCACTTGATCCTGTTATTAGAGATGAGATATTACAATTATTACAGGAGTATATATCAGATGGAGAAAAAAGCGTTCTATTTTCTACACATATTATGAGTGATTTGGAAAAAATTGCAGATTATATATATTTTATTGATAAGGGTGAAACTATATTAAATGATACAAAAGATAATATATTAGAAAACTATTTGTTGTTGAAAGGTGGTAATTCAGATTTTACTACAACAGTTAAAGATAAATTAATTGGATATAAAAATTCTAGTGTAGGATTTGAAGGATTAATAAGATTAAATGATAAAAAATATATAGATAATGGACTGTTAATTGAAACACCTTCAATTGATGATATTATTATATATCATATAAATGGATTAAGGGGGAATATAGAATGAAAGCACTAAATTATTTTAAACTAGATATTAGAATAATGAAAAAAAGCATAAAAGGATTATTGCTTTTTCCAATAATTAGTATAGTAATGTTTAGTAATAATAATAAATCTATGGCATTTGGATATCTATTTTTATTCTTAGTTATTTTTGCTGTAATGCCTTTTACAATAGCTAGTAATGAAAAAACGGATAGAATGTATTATTTATTTCCAACTAAAATTTCTAGTATTGTACTAGGTAGATATATATTTTTAGTTTGTGGTATGGCAGTAATATGGATTTGTAGTAGTTTAATGATGGCATATTATTATAGTCATGATGTAATTAGTATGTCATTAATAAAAAATAATATTTTGATAGGATTGATAACTTCTATTATTTGTTTTATCCAGTACCCAATATATTATAAATATGGAGTGGTAAAAGGTAAAATAGTTTCTATGTTGATATATATGATTCCTGGATTTTTAGTATTTGGTTTGTCAGGACTGATGGAAGAAAAAGGTTATGAGTTTGCAATAAATAATAATATGTATTATAGCATTATAGGGATACTAATAACCATCTTAATCGCATATATTTCTTACTTAATCTCATGTAGTATATGCAGGAAAAAAGAAATTTAATAATGAAATAATGGCTAGGGGTTGGTTTGGGGGCTCTTCTGTTTGAATAAACAATTGGTAATATCATATTCAAATTGTTCTATATTTTCTGTAAAGGATATTGCAGTCGTATTATCTAATGTAATATTTTGAGTATGATATGTAAGCTCTCTGTTATTAATACTTAGAGTAGCGAATGTTTGATATATTTTATCAGTATTATATTTTGCATCTACAGATTTTTTTACTTTATTCAAAACTAGTTTATAATCATCGTTATAAACCAAGTAAGAAGAACTACAACTACCAGTACCTACGCCAATAAATTTAGTTTCTAACACAATAAACCCATTAATATCAAAGTAAAAATTTTCAATATTGTTTCTAGATAATTTTAGCGTATATTCATTGTCGGTTTTTTCTAACACAATAAAATTAGTCAAACGGCGAAAACAATTTTTATCATGAATTATAAGTAGTTCTTTATTCTTAAAGGATATTGAAAATAGTTGGTCATATCTAATTTCCTTTAGTAGCATCTTAGATTCAGATTGTTCTTCTATTATAGTCTTTATTTCATCAATAAACTTATCTTGTGAAACTAGATTTTGAGTAGTCTCTGTTTTTCTACTACAGCCCACTAAAGCAAGTAGTAAAGCGATAGTTATAATTAATAAGGTCTTTAATTTCATATGTATTATATACTCCTTCTTTATCTTTTAGTGAATTATTATTTAAATTGTTATCAAGAATAATTAAAAAGTTATGGAATAATCTTATAATTAATTATAGCATATTTTTGTATAAATACAATATTTTAGAATAGATCTAGAAATACCATTTAATTTTAACTTGATTATTTATATTGGATATATTATAATTTTTAATATAAACGCGGGAATTTGACACTTGTGCAATTTAATAATTACTACAAAGCCTATAAGTAGGCTATTTTTTTGTCAATTTTTTACATTTATTATTGCGTGTCATGACGTGTTATGATATAATATAAGTAACGGGGGGGCGTTGTTATGAG
>JAOASG010000017.1 GCA_025210235.1 Vallitalea sp. | reverse complement strand
TCTCATAAAACCCCTCCCAACTACTTATATTATACCACATGGCGATAAAGTACGCAATAGTAAATGTAAAAAATTGACAAAAAAATAGCCTGTTTATAGGCTTTATAGTAATTTTAAAATTGTACAAGTGTCAAACTCCCGAATAAAAAAAGAAGAAAAAAGAATAAATTAGCTGAATGTTTTAAGTCCTAATAGTAATATTTACATTAGTATTATATAGTGATAAAATTAATAATATATACTTATTATATTAATTATAAATTAATATAAGGTTATAAAAACGATAAAAACGTGGGGGTTTATTATGGTAAAATCAATTATTAAGGTTTTTGGTATTATTGTGGTTTTATTGGCATTAGTTGTAGGATTGTATTTTCTTTTTATGACATTGACTGATTATAAGCCTAAAGATGTTATTTCTCTTAGTATTAATAATAACGTAGAAACTGTATTAGAAAAAGGAACCAAAGTATCAGCTATGACTTATAATATTGGTTATTGTGGACTAGATGAGGGACAAGATTTTTTTATGGATGGTGGAACAGGTTCTAGATCAAAAAGTAAAGAGAAAACAATAGAAAACCTTAATGGTGTTACAGAATTTCTTAAGGATCAAACAGTAGATTTTATATTACTACAGGAGGTAGATATAAAAGCTACTAGAAGTTATAATATAAATCAATATGAACAATTGAAGAACTCCTTAAGTAGTTATAGTTCTTCGTACTGTCTTAATTATAATGTACCTTGGGTACCTGTACCATTATCGAAACCTCACGGAAAAGTTAAATCTGGACTTGTTAGTTTTGGAAAATATAAAATGAGCAAGAGTAGTCGTTATCAGTATCCAGGTAAAGAAAAATGGCCTAGGCAACTAGCTCTACTAGATAGATGTTTTATTGAGAGTAGGATACCTGTTAAAGATGGTAATGATTTAGTTTTACTTAATTCCCATTTATCAGCATATGATAAAGGTGGGGTAATAAGGAAACAGCAACTAGGTTTTTTAAAAGAATATATAAGCAAAGAATATAATAAAGGTAATTATGTTGTTGTTGCAGGAGATTGGAATCATGCTATACCAGGTACTGATCCTAATCTATTTGAATCAAAACGAGAATGGCCAGAATGGCTTAAGAAAATACCAGATAATTTCAAACCAGAAGGGTTTCAATGGGGAGCGGATAAGGAAATACCAACTAATAGGACTGTAGATATGCCATATAAAAAAGGAGATAATTATAGAAGTGTTATTGATGGATTTTTAGTTTCTCCAAATGTTGAAATTATTAGTGTAAAAGGACAGGACTTAGAATTTAAATATGCAGATCATAATCCAGTTATTCTAGAATTTTTGTTAAAGTAAGATAATAATACTAGTAATAAAAGAAAATCAGAATGATACTTGAATAAGTAGAGCATGAACTAGGTCGCAACAGATCTATTTAGAGTATTAATTGCTCTACGTATACCAAATGCAATAAAATCGGCCATACTCATTACAGTATTAAGACGTGTATTTTGTAAAATGAGCATATCCATAAATCCAGAAAAATTCACAATTCCAGTTATATACATATTACCAACAGGAGGAAGGGTTTTATTAACACCAGCACCAGGGTTAATAGAACCTTTTCCAATACTAACATATCCTATATGATCCATCTTTCCAAGGCATGCATCAATAGCTATTATAAAAGGATTATTGTAAGTGGATTTAATATAGTTAACAGTATCTTCTATATTTTTGGCATGAACTGGTTTGTTAAGTGTTCCATATATAGTAACATTACTAAGATACATTTTTTTTAGTTTATACCCTACTATTGGACCAAGACAATCACCAGTAGCTCTATCTGTTCCTATGCATAAAATTACTATTTTTGTATTTGCAGTCGTATTTTTTTCTATAAAATCAGATAATGTATTAGAAAAATTTCCAATAGCATATGTATCTTTTGCATTGAAATAATAAATTGTATTAGGTGCTTTTTTTATCTTCATTTAGCATCTCTCTTTCTTTCATATAATTATTTATATATATATTTTTAGCAAAAAAACATTTAATTAAACCTAAAATGTTCTAATAAGAAAACGCTTTGATTATTTTTTGAATAAAATATATCGTTTATTATATAAAAAATAAATTTATTATCGAATAAACAACTATTTTATAGACAAGCTTTGATAAAATTTTTTATTCATATATGCTATTATCTTCATATACTTAATGTATTTATGGGGGGTGAGAATTATGAATGAAAATTATAATAATGCTAAAATATATTTAGAGGAACTTGAATCTCTTCCCAAGAATGTTAGGCAAATTGGGGATGCTAGAGAAGGTGGTAGAATATATATGGAAGATTATGTTAATTCATATATTCACCAATTTGCAATGGATAAAAAAACATCTGAACAAATAGCACTTTTAGTTGGTAAATATTATACATATAATGATGAAGTTGTAGTTATTATTGAGGGAGCCATTAAAGGCGAACATACAGAGAAAGTTAACGGAGATTTATGTATAACAGAGAGAACTTGGTACTATGCTTATGAAAAAATCAGAAAATATTTTGAAGATTATAATATAGTTGGATGGATGTATACACAACCGGGGTATGGTATATTACTAACGTCATTTCTCAAAGAACATCATAAAAAAAATTTTATAGACGATAAACAAATATTGTATATTGTTGATCCATTAGAAAAAGAGGATTCTTTTTTCACAAATATTGAGGGTGAATTAAAAGAAAAAAAAGGATATTATATATATTATGATAAAAATCCTTCAATGCATAATTACATGTTAGAACATAAAACTGAGAGAGAAGATAAAAATGAGGAAGATATAGATTTAAATAATGATATTATTAGAACGTTTAGAAGAAAAGAACAACAAAGAAAAGATGACGTTTATCAGAAAAAGTTTATAAATATGTTATCTATTTTATGTGGAGGGCTAGTACTTGTTTGTTTAATTATGGGAATAGGTTTGCTACATAATATAGAAAAGTTAAATGAACTACAATCTTCTATGAGTACAATGACTAAAAAGTATAATAATATAAAAAAAGAAGCCGATAATATTAATAATTTAAAAATAAATTCAAACGATCAATTAGCCCCAACTAAAAATATTGAAGATAATTTAAATAATAGCGACCAAAAAAATAATAATACAAGTAGTAATAATATTTCTACTACTAAACCCATTGTAACAGGTAAGGTGCCAGAGAAATACGAGGTGCAAGTGGGGGATAGCCTTAATACTATTAGTGAGAAATTCTATAATACATTAGACATGGTACCAGTTATTCAGGAATTAAATGGTATTAGTAATAAGCATAAGATATATATAGGTCAAAAAATATTATTACCAAGACCATAATGTTTTCGTACTGTAAGTTTAGATTATAAATTTAGGACAAGGCAAAGTATTACTAGCCAAATACTATTCTAAGCCTTTTAATTTGTATTAATTTATAGGGTATTGTTGAGTTAGTAAAAAATGGGGTTATCAGATAATACATTTGTTATTTCTAAAAGGTATTACCTGAATCGCTCCATTTTTCATTGTATTATAAAAGTAATTTCTATAGGATATATAATTATTCAATAATTGACATTACATCTTCAATTTGTTTTCTTCCGGGACTTTTTATTGGTGGCTCTGGAACTCCAATTGGTACTATGGCAGCAAGTGAAAAACCTTCTTTTGTAAATTCTACTATATCTGATATTTCTTTAGCTGCATAGTTTCCACTTGTCATCCAACAGGATCCATACCCCATTTCTGTTGCTGCTAATGATAGATTTTGAATAAGCGCACCAATATTTTGCATTTGTGGAGACATTTGTAAAAGATGGTTAATTTCTTGTTCATACCCACTTATTTCTTTTAATTCTTCAAGACCAGTAGGAGTATAAGAACTAGCATAAACAAAAATTGTTACAGGTGCATTTTTAAAGAAAGTTGCAAAACGTAGAAATTTAGTAAACGATTTTTTCATGGTTTCGTCTAGCTTATTTGCTATTTCAGAATTTTTCTCTTCAATAGCTTTAGCTAATGTTTCTATTTTCTCTTTGTTTTTTACAACTACAAAATGCCAATTTTGAACATTTTTTGCAGAGGCACAGTATGTAGCAGCTCTAAGGATTTCAATTAAATCTTCCATTGGAATATCTTGTTCCTTAAATTTACGTACACTATGTCTATTATAAATAAAATCTATATTTTTCATTTTATTGTCATTCCTTCCGTCTTTTAATATGTTTTAACTGAGTATTTCTGAGAAATTTAGGACTATAATTAGATAATTATTATAAGAAAAATTATTATACATTATACTATAAACAATAAAATATGTATAGAATGTTATTTTTAATACTTAAGAATTTACTATTATTAAAATGGAGTAAATAAGTAATTATTATTTATTTACTCCATATATATATTACATAGAACTAATTTAAACAACTTTCCATTTCATCAAGCAAACTTTCAAATACTTTTAATGCTTTTTCTATTGGAGCAGGAGTAGCCATATCAACACCTGCATTTTTAAGAGTTTCAATAGGGTATTTTGAACAACCGCTTTTAAGGAAGCCTTTATATTTATCTACAGCTTCTTCACCTTCATTTAATATTTTTTGAGAAAGAGCTATAGCTGCAGAATATCCAGTTGAATATTGGAATACATAGTAATTATAATAGAAATGAGGAATTCTTGCCCATTCCATATCAACTTCTTTATCTATTATCATATCTTTTCCAAAATATTTAACATTAATATCATGGTATAATGTACATAAAGTATCCGCTGTTAAAGCTTCGCCTTTTTCAACTAATTCATGAGTAAGTTTTTCAAATTCTGCAAACATTGCTTGACGATAAAGAGTTCCTTTAAATTGTTCCATAAAATAATTAATTAAATATAGTCTTTGATTTTTATCTTCTGTTGTTTTAAGAAGATATTCCATTAGTAAAGCTTCATTAACTGTTGAAGCTACTTCAGCTAAAAATGTTGGATAACTAGCATAGATATAAGGTTGAGTTTCTGATGAGTAATAAGTATGAAGAGAATGCCCCATTTCATGTGCAAGCGTAAACATATGATTTACAGTATCTTGATGGTTTAGTAAAACATATGGATGAACACCATAAGTACCCCAAGAATAAGCACCACTTCGCTTTCCTTCGTTTTCGTATACATCAATCCATTTTTCATTGAATCCTTTTTTAATAAGGTTACAATATTCTTCGCCAAGAGGAGCAAGAGCTTTGAGAACTGTCTCTTTTGCTTCATCAAAAGTAACTTTTACATCAATATCTTTAACAATTGGAGTATATACATCATACATATGAAGTTCATCTACACCAAGCATTTTTTTACGTAGGGATACATATCTATGCATTAATGGTAAATAGTTATGAACAGTTTCAATTAATTGATCATATACGGCTACAGGAATATTATTTTCAAACAGACTTGCTTCACATGTGGAATTAAATTTTCTAGCTTTCATATAAAAAATATCTTTTTTTATATTAGCATTAAAAGTAGCAGCTAATGTATTTTTATATTTTTCATATGTGCTAAACAAAGCTTCAAAAGCTTCTTTTCTAACACGTCTATTTTTACTCTCCATAAAAGTAACATAACGACCTTTTGTAAGTTCAACTTCATTGCCGTCTTCATCTTTAATAGTAGGAAATTTAATATCTGCATTATTAAACATAGCAAATATATTTTCAGGGCTATCACCTAATTCGGCAACTCTTGCTAACAATAATTCTTCTTCTAGGCTTAAAATATGATCTTTTTTACGTAATAAATTCTCTATATATTTGCTATACATTTTTAATCCAGAACATGTATTAATATAGTTTTCAAGTACCTCATTATCAATTGCAGTAATTTCAGGTTCTATAAATGAGAGGCTACTATTTACACTTACCATTAAAGAATTTGCTTTTTCAGCAGCAATCTGAGAGTCGGAATTATTAGTGTCTTCATGTAATTTCATATTAGAATAAACATATAATCTTGAAAGTTTTTCTCCTAATGAATCTCTTTCAGTTAAGCATTGTAATAATATATCTGCAGAACTATTTAATTTTCCAGAATATGATGTGATTTTTTTTGACAAAGAAATAATTTCATTATATTTCTTTTGCCAATCTTCATTAGAAAAAATCATATCGTCTAATGACCATTTAAAATCATCACTAATTTCATTTCGTTTAGCTAATTTTGACATGTTCGCCATTTTTTACAACTCCTTTTTATTTAAGTAATTGCAAAACTACATTCAGTTGATTCTTTAATACAATATGTTGGGTTCCCGTTTCAAATAAAAACTACATATTGTATGTAAAGAATTATATTTCCTAGTTTTGCAATTACCTATAAGTAATTATTATATCATCCTAATGATACCACTTATATAATATTTAGCAATATAATTTGCTTTATTTACTATTATATGGAGTACATAAATTTTCATAATTAATATACTCGATAACACGATTACCTTTTTTTATCATATTTTCTTTAGAGATAAGAAAATGATTATAACTAATACCTCTATCTTTATAGTTCTCCCCCTTATATTATACAAATAGAAAACTAACACATATAGGAATATAATTAGATTAAATAATATATACTATAAAAGTTAATAACTCAACTTTTCCATATCAATATTCTATGCAGATAAGCTAATTATACGGCTTTGCAGAATAAAAATATAGGTGTTTCTTCTATATATTCTGCAAACCAAACCTATAACGCTTAATTTATCTACATTAAATTAAAGGTGGGAAACTTGAGTTAATAATAAAAATTATTGTAAAGAGAGGATTATATGATTAACGATAAATTAAATATATTATATGCTTCTGTTGAAATTGCGCCCTTTGCTTCAACGGGAGGTCTAGGAGATGTTGGAGATTCTTTGCCAGAAGAATTAGCTAATAATGGGCTTAATATTGCTAGGGTTATGCCTAAGTTTAAAGGTATTGAAGAAAAATGGGCATTAAAGAAGTCTGTAAGTATTATTATTAAAGTAGAAGGAAAAGCAAATGTAGTTGATATTTATAAATACAAAGAAAAAAACCTTACTACGTATTTTGTTGGTAGCAAAGATTATTTTGAAAGAGACAATTACTATGGGTATAGTGATGACAATATAAGGTTTGGTTTATTTTCAAAAGCAGTTTTAGAAATGTTAATTATACTTAAAATAAAACCTAATATTTTACATGTTAATGACTGGCATGTAGGGTTAATTCCTTTTATTTTAAAAAAGGAATATTCGCACATTGAGTTTTATAAAGATTTAAAGACGGTATATACTATTCATAATTTACAATATCAAGGGGCTTTTGATAATGGAACTCTTAACAAATTAAATTTATCATATGAATATTTTGACATAGATATATTAGAATATTACGGAAAAATTTGTTATATGAAAGCAGGAATAATATGTTCTGATTTAGTTACTACTGTAAGCGATAATTACGCAAAAGAAATTCAAACTCCTAAATATGGATATGGATTAGATGGTGTATTACGTAAATATAAGAATAAGATATGTGGTATTGTTAATGGAATTAATTATGATAAATTTAATCCACAAACTGATAAATATATTTATTATAATTATAATGAAGATAATGTTATATTTGCTAAGAAAGAAAACAAACATAATTTACAAAAAGAAGTAGATTTACCAATTAAAAATGTGCCTCTTATTGGAATGGTTTCAAGACTTAGTCAACAAAAAGGAATTGATTTGTGTATAAAGGCAATAGAAAAATTGGCTAATAGTGAAATTCAATTTATAATATTAGGAACAGGAGAAAAACTATATGAAGACGAGTTAGCACGTTTATCGGATAAATATCCTATGAATGTTAAAGTCATAATAGAATTTAACCAAAAGATAGCAAGACAAATATATTCTAGTTCTGATATATTTCTTATGCCATCATTATTTGAACCTTGTGGTTTATCGCAAATTTATAGCATGAGATTTGGTACAGTTCCAATTGTTAGAAAAACAGGAGGATTAGCGGATACAGTTAAACCATTTAATATTGACAAACTAATAGGTACAGGATTTGTTTTTGAGGAATATGATGTAGAACAATTTGTTAAAGCTATAAATAAAGCATTGAAAATTTATTGGGATTCTAATAAATGGAATAATCTAATTAATAATTGCATGGAAGAGAGATTTTCTTGGGAAAACTCAGCTAAACAATATATTAATAAGTATAAACAATTGCTAGATTATGATGATGTTACTATAAAAACAACATAAGGACTTTTAGTGACCTCGATTGTGACTATAAGGTAAAGATAAGGAATGAACTCCACAACCATAACATAAATATATAATGTACATTATATAATCAGGAGTTGATTCATTGAGATTAGATTTAAGAAATTCAGTAAAGATAGCATCTGTATATATAGGAACTGTTTTAGGTGCAGGATTTGCTTCAGGTCAAGAAATGATGAAATTTTTTGCATATTATGGTTATAATGGTATGATAGGACTATTACTTACAGGAGTATTATTCGCATTAATTGGGTGGGCTGTACTTGAAATTATATATTATAATAATGCAAAAAATTATAAAGAGTTCATATATCCAATTACAGGCAATATTTTTGGGAGAATTTTCGAATGGGCTGTAATATTTTTTATGTTTGTTTGTTTTTGTGCTATGTTTGCAGGGGCAGGAGCGTTATTTGAACAAAGATTTCATTTGCCTTATCAAGTGGGGGTACTTGTTATGGCTATTTGTTGTTACATAACTTTTTTGTTTGATGTAAAAGGAGTTATAGCTATTAACTCTATATTAGCACCTATTTTACTTATAGGAGTTCTAATTGTTGGAATATATATGTGGTTTTTTAGAAGCACAACAGTTATGAGTAAAGTTGTTCAAGTATTTTTAGTTGTTACAGATAATTGGTGTACATCAGCAATTATTTATGTATCTTATAACATAATAACTGCAGTGGTTGTTTTGACTACATTACATAAATTAGTAACTTCTGAATTAACTGCAAAACTGGGATCAATATTAGCAGGAATTGCATTAGGTATGATAGGAATAGTATTAGGTTTTGTTATTTTAGTACATTACAATGATTTACAAGGAATAGAAATTCCTATGCTTGCTATTGTAATGAGATATGCCAAGGTGGTACAATATATTTATATTATTGTTTTGCTATCAGCTATGTTTACAACAGCAATAGCAAATGGTTATGGAATATTATCAAAATTAAATATAAATAAGACAAAAACAGGTAAAGTAAAATTAGGAATATTTATTTTGATTGCAATTATTTTTTCTCAAATAGGATTTTCTAATATGGTAGGTAAAATATATCCTATATTTGGTTATTTAGGTATATTTGAAATTATTTTAATCATGCTATATTTTAGTAAAATGAAAATAGAACAAATTAGATCAAAGATTAAAAAAAGCTTACTGTACACAGGTTATTTAAATAAAAATTTTAAAAGCAGGTGATAATGATTGAAAAAACAAAGGATAAAAGTTCTTTTAATTATGTTATTAGTAATTACGTCTATAACAATCTATATTTTAGTAATTAGACCAAAAGGTTTTGGAATTATTAATGGTAAAGTTGATTTTAAAGTAATAAATAAAATAGAGTATGATCCACTTGATAAGGTAGATATACAACAACTAGATAAAAACATAATTAAAAGTTCAAAAGATGGAGTTACTATGGAGAATTTAAATGGGACAGCCATATGGGATAAAACTTTTAATATGATGAACCCAAAAGTTATTAAAGAATCAAAATATTTAGCAGTGGGGGATATATCTGGGAAAGAGGTATATTTATTTAATAAAGAGGGTTTTGTTAGAAGGTATAATGTTAACTATCCAATACTTATGTATGATATTAATGAAAAGGGTATAGTTGTCATTATACAACAAAGTGTTAAAGGACATATTATTGAAATTTTTGACGATGGTGGGAAAAGAATAGTACATAGAGAAACATTTCTAGAAAGTGATGGATATCCTTTAGCTTTTGACATCTCAAAAGATGGTACAAAGGTGGTTACTAGCTATTTATTTGTTAAAGGAAATTCCATTACATCTAACTTAACATTTTTTAATTTTAGTGAAACAGGACAACGATTTGAAGAAAAAGTTACAGGTGGATATAGTATTGATGGAACAATTATTCCACAATTAAAAATTTTAGATAATAAACATGTATGTGCTATTGGAGATAATCAAATATTATTTTATAAGCTAGATGTAGTACCAGAAGAAATAAATCAGATAGAATTAACAAATGAAATAAAAATGGTAAATTATACTGATAATAAACTACTTATATTGTTTGGTAAAACAACTAAAAATGATGAAAGCTATAAAGATAATAGTTTAGTTATATATAGCAATATTGGTAAGGTATTAAGCAATACAGAGTTTGATGATAATATTACATATTTAAGCGGAAACATGGACAAGTATTATGTAGAAAGTGATTTATTCATAAGAGAATATTGTAATGGCAAAATAAACTGGAAAGCAACCATAAAAGAAGATATCAAAAAAATTATGCCTTTTGGGAAAAACACGTTTATAATTGTATTGCAAGATGAATATAGGATTATTAAGATAGTAAAATAAGGAGGTTACATATGACTTGGTTAGATATTATAGTAATTGGAATTATTGCAGTCTGTGCAATTATTTCTTATCAGAGAGGGCTTATAAAAACACTTTTTAGTTTTGCGTCATTGATTATATCAGTTATGATTACAATGTATTTATATCCATATGTAAGTAAATTCTTAATTAAAAATACTGGAGTGTATATATCAATTAAAAATTCTGTTATTAGTTTGTTTAACTTGAATATAGCAACAGAAAATGTAGGATCAACAGGGGAGCAGATTAATTTTATTAAACAATTAAATATCCCGGAACAATTTAAACATATTCTAATAACAAATAACAATAGCGAAGTATATAACTTGCTTAATGTAAATAATATTGGAGATTATATAGGAGGGTTAATCGCAACCTTAATTATAAATGTAATAGCTTTTTTGGGAGTTTTTATAGTGGTTACAATTCTTCTGAAATTAGTTATTGGAATCTTAGATTTAGTAAGTAAATTACCAATACTAAATCAAATTAATAAAATGGGAGGGTTAATTATTGGTGCCATAAAGGGTATTGTCATTGTATGGATTTTATGTTTGGTTGTATCCGTTATGAGTACTAACCCAAAGTTTATTCAAATCAATGAAACTTTACAGATCTCCCAAGTAGCAAAATATATGTACGATAATAATTTACTTATGAAATTTGTAACAAATATATCTAAGGGTATTTTATAAATTGCTTATCTCTATTATACATATAAGTTATAATAGAGATATTTTATTGTTTACTTATATTTACTAAAGTATAATATAAGTATGTTTGGTAAATCCTAATATTTGAATTAGATTAATAAAACTATTAAATGATATATAAATTATTAGCTGAAATAATTGTATTTGCATGAGGTAAAAAAAACAAAAATAGAGATGTTATAAGGAATATCAAAATAATGTAGAAAAATGTCGGAAAAAGTATTGACAAAATACAAAGTGGGTGGTATTATATATTTCCGGTCACAAACGAAGTATGTAGCCGACATTAAAAATTCATTTGCATTTATTTATAAATAAAATAAATAAAATGAAAAAAATAAAAAAAGTTATTGACAAACATTGAGATACATGATAAGATATATTTCGTTGTCTCGCAAAAAACAATGACAACAACAAAGCAGTAAGAACCTTGAAAACTGAACAGTGAAACAACCAAAAACTTAAAAATAAGTTTTACCCAAGAAAATTCC
>JAOASG010000016.1 GCA_025210235.1 Vallitalea sp. | reverse complement strand
TTATAAGGCTTTGCAGAATAAAAATATAGGTGTTTCTTCTATATATTTATTCTGCAAACCAAACCTATAACGCTTAATTTATCTGCATTAAATTAAAGGTGGGAAATTGAGAGTTATACATCTATAATTCTTCTAAATACTGTATGCTTTATTTTTAATTATTTTTATTTGTGTTTTACCTTGATAAATATAAAAGGGAAAAGGCTCTGATATTACTACGTCTATCCCAGCATCTATAAAAAAATCATAAAGATTTGAACCTGTTTCAGCAAATATTATCGTTTTTGTATCATTTTCTTTAGCCGTCTTAATTATTTTATCTAACGTATTTGTAGCCAAAGTCATACCTGTAATTATTGCAACATCTGCTTTCCTTATTATATCGTTAGTGTAATCACCATGCATTACCTCAACTTTATCAAATAATTTTTTTCCTACTATTTTTTCATCAAAATCAGTCCCGACTACATTGACATTATGATCAAGTAAACATTTTATAATATTACCAACTACTCCAACATTAACAACAAGAACCTCTTTTGTATCTACTAATTTTAATGTCTCTTGAGCAATTATTTCAGCACGTTTAACTGATTTTTCAATAGAATTACCTTGTATTTCAACAATCTCATAATTATTGCTTGCTCTTGAAGAATAAATAGCATCTAGAATCGCAATTTCTAAAGCAGTATCATTAATTTTTAAATCAAAATAATGTTTTCCCATTATTTGTTCAAGCTTATATAGCGGATAATTTCTAACTAGGCTATATGCACTTCCTTGTCCCTCATTTTGAACTACTAAGAATTTATAATTAAATGTCCTTTCATTTAAATTTGGGTTAAATAAGCAATCTACTGACCAAATACCTCTTATGAATAGATCGTCTTCTTTAGTAAAATTTTGTAATGTATGTTGTTTAATATTTTCTAAAATCATATTCTGCACCTATCTTTTATTTTTATATATTTTTTATATAAATCTCTTTTGGTTGACGTTGACTTATAAACTCTAACAAACTCATTGTGTACCCATAAGAACCAGCATTAGATATTACTATGATATCCCCTATATTTATTTTGGGAAGCAAAATATCTTTAGCTATAATATCTAAAGGTGTACACATATTCCCACAAATAGTAACTTTTTCATTTTCAGCACTTGAGTTATATACTATTGTTGGATGTATAACCCCTGTGAAATTAGGTCTATAAAATCCATTCATTCCTCCATGAACAATAACATACTTTTCACCTCTTGATTTTTTGATATCTACCACTTTAGTAATAAATTTCCCTGCTTCAGCTGTTAAAAATCTACCACTCTCTATAATCAATCTTATATTATCTATATTGAACCTTTTTTCTTTTTTAAAAATCTCATTAATTTCACTGTTTAACGATTTCATATCTAGTTTATTTTTCTTTTTGGTATATGGAATACCAAACCCACCTCCAAAATCAATAAACTTAATATTAAAATTCATTTTATTAATACATAAATCTACTATATTAAGTATATACCTAAAATTATCACATATTAATTTATAGTTCAAAATACCACTACCCATATATACATGAATACCTATTATTTCTATATATTCTAATGAATATAACCATTCTTTTTTTTCTAGTAATGTTTCCTCATCAATACCAAATTGACTTGCTCTACCTCCCATGATTTCAAATATATTTTTTTCATTAAATTCAACATTAGGATTAATGCGAATCCCTATTTTTATTTTTTTATTTTTCTCTTTGCAAATTTTATCTATCATTTTTAATTCAGAATATGAATTTGCTATAATAATTGAATTCTCAATAGCATAATTAATATCCTCTTCTACTTTTCCTGGTGACGAATATAATATTTTCTCTTTCGAAATATTCATCTTATTAGCTAATTTAACTTCATTAATAGAAGCAACATCTGCTCCAATATTATTTGCACTCAAGAAATTAATAATCTCTTTATTAGGATTAGCTTTATAGGAATATAATATTTCAAATTTTTCAAAAGTATTTTTTAATATTTCAATCTTATTTTTTATTATGTTTTCATAATAAACGTATAGTGGAAATCCATATTTATTAACAAGTTCATTAATATTGTTCTTCATTTTGTTTCACCCTTTTTTTGTTTAAAAGTTTACTTTTAGGTTATAATATGCTAATTTACTTAATTATATGCTTATAATAATTTCAATTATATGTTACTTTTTGTCGAAACTTGTAAGAGTTAATTTAAGATGGTACAATAAGCAATAAGCACTTACTTAGGAGGGAAATATAAAATGAATTTACGTAAGATCTCTTATCCCTTTATTATTATATTTACTATGTTAATAACAGGATGTTTCAATAATAATTCAAGTAATAAACCTGAAGTAAGTAATAATATTATTCAAGAAAATATTACAGCAAATAAATTAATAGCTAAGAAGTATGATAAGCCTGTTACTATAGAAGTAGTTCTTGGGTATAGCGATTCTATAAATCCAAAAACACCTAGTGAAGTTACTCCTGAAACAGCAACACTTATAAAATTATTAAAGAAAGACCTTAATATAGAAATAAAATATAAATGGATAGTAAGTAACGATCAATATAATGCAAAATTTGCTGCTGAATTAGCAGTAGGTAATTTACCAGATATTGTTAAAGTTACTCCTACTCAATTTCAATATTTATATGAACAAGGAAAATTAGCTGACTTAACAGAAACTTATAAGAAATATTCTAATGAAACTATTAATAATATTACTAATTATGACGGTAATATTATTAAAACAGGAATTAGAGATGGAAAACTATTAGGTTTACCTAATGTACAATATTCTGGTCAACAATTAGGTCAAATATATTATAGAATGGATATACTTGCAAAAGTAGGTATTAAAAAATTGCCTTCAACTATTGAAGAATTTGAAAATATTTGTGACAAATTAATGAATACAGACTGGGATAATGATGGTATTATTGGCGAACCAATCATTGCAGCTGGAAAAGACTATGAAAATCAGTTAGCAGGATTTGTCCCATTTTTTATGGCATATTCAACTACAACAAAAGGATGGTATGAAAATAAAAAAGGAATTTTGGAATATGGTGGTGTTGATAAAAATTTAATAAAACCTATTCGTAAATTAAATGAATGGTATACAAAAGGATATATACATTCAGATTTTGCTGCGCTTGATTCATATACTAATATGAATAATAGCGATTTAATTAAAGGAATTATCAATGGTGACTACCCAATAGTATGCGGTAGTTGGTGGATACCAAATTATCCTCTTAATTATAGTGTTAATAAAAACCCTAATGCACAATGGGTGATTGGACCAACACTTAGTGAAGATGGCAATTTACCAGAAATATTTGTTCCAAGATATTTAATTGACACATTTACAGTTGTTAGCAAAGATTGCAAAAATCCAGAGGCTATTTTCAAAATAATGGATTATACTGCTAATTATGAAAGTAAGATTGATAGTCCCGTCTATCAAAAAAACATGACTGAAAAAGAACGAGAGGAATATAACAGTTACGTACAAAACTGGTTACCCTGGGAAGTATATATGCCTACTTCTATCATTGATAATTATAATGCAATAAATAAAGTAATTACTAAAGATTTAAAAGAGATACCTAAAGAATATGTACAAAAAAATACGGAATTTTGGAAAGCATGGAATTCATATAACGAATACATTAATAATCCTTTAAATGCTAGTGGTTGGGGTATGTATTTTAGTCGTGTATCCACTAATGGTGGTGTAGCTAATATGAAAAATTTATATGAAAAAGCTTCAGTAAACTATGATGAAGCATATGTATGTACAGATACAATGACCAAAAAAGAAAAATCTTTAAAAAAATATCAAAATTTTATTTTTCTAAGAATGATTATGGGTGAAATTCCTTTGGATTTTTTTAATGAATATATACATGAATGGAATATTAGAGGTGGCAATGATATTAAAAATGAACTAAATATTTGGTATAATAAAAACAACATAGATTTGGATGTGCTTAAATGAGACTTAAACTAAAAAAAGGATTATTTCGTTCGCTAAAAACTCGTTTAATTGTATTATTAATTACTACTTGTACAATACCAATAATTATTACCGGTGTAATATCTTTTCATACTACATTTTTTATTAATAAAAAAAATATTAACATTGCCATCCAAAGTGAAATAAAGAACATAATGTTACAGTTTGAAACCGTAATGGATAGTATGCGATATGTCTCTGGGCAACTAGTCTTAGAAGGTTTTGTCAATCATAATATCTATAATAATTTAAATGATTTGCATGATTATAATAGTATACAGCTTTTAGAAGAAACTCAACAAAAGGCTGCTTTTTACGAAGTTTCAAATCCTAATATAGCAAATATTACATATTATATAAATGATAATAATAAAATAAAAAAAATTAATAGCTCCCTAATTAAAGAAACAATGAGTTTTAATAATAAAAAACTAACTACTTATAATAATATTACTTATTTTGGCCCCCATAAAACGAATTCAATTGTTAGTGATTATCTAGCTTTATCCATGGTAAGAGAGGTATCCGTAGACGATTCACCAAATATATCAATTTATATCGAATCAGGTTATAGAATATTTGATGATGTTTTTGAAGTACAACTATTAGACCGAGGTACTACTTTTTTATTAATATCTAATACTGAAGAAATAATATTTAGTTCAAATAAGGATATCGTTCCACAAAGTAATCTAATAAAAAATAATGATACTATTATTATTAATAATAATAAATATTATACTTTAACACAAAAATCTAAATTTAATTGGAAGTTAGTAGCATTAATACCGATACAGGAATATAATAAAGACATTTCATCTTTCATGCTTAGTTATATACTTGTATTTATTATTGCTATATGTGTTAGTATAATTATTGCTATTCTTATATGGAAAATGGTTTATATTCCAATCATTAAATTTAATAAAAACCTAAAATCTATAACAAATAATAATATTATACATCAAGTTGAAATGATGAATGTTAAAGAATTAGATGAAGATATAGAAGTATTTAATAATATGAAACATGAAATAATTCAATTAGCAAAGAATATAGAAATAGAAAACAAGAAAAAAGCTCAATTAGAAGTGAAACAATTATTTTATAAGATAAACCCTCATTTTCTTTATAATACATTAGACACATTAAAATGGTATGCTAAAACTCGTAATGAAGAAGAAATTGTGCAATTTGTATCTGCTTTAAACAAATTATTAATATATAATATGGAGAAAAATAAGCTTACTACTTTACAAAGCGAAATTAATGCAGTAGAGAATTATATATTAATTCAAGGTATGAAATATGATATAGAGTTCATAAAAAATATTACTGTTCCATATAGCTTACTATCTATAACAATACCCCGTTTTATTTTACAACCTTTGATTGAAAATGCTATTATTCATGGTCTAGAAGGAGATGGTAAAATAATACTTGATGTATCACTTAATAATAATAATTATATTTCTATAACAGTATCCGATAACGGATATGGAATAAGTAAAGAAAAGAGATTAGAAATATTAGAATTATCAAAGAATAAAAATATTATTGGACAAGGTATAGGGTTACAATACGTTTTCAAGATGCTTGATAATGAATTTAGTAATACATATAAATTTGATATAAAAAGCACAATTGGTAAAGGTACTGATATAATAATTACAATACCTATAAATTAAGTAACTGTAACTCAACTTTCCCACATCAATATTCTATGCAGATAAGCTAATTATAAGGCTTTGCAGAATAAAAATATAGGTGTTTCTTCTATATATTTATTCTGCAAACCAAACCTATAACGCTTAATTTATCTGCATTAAATTAAAGGTGGGAAAGTTGAGTAAATAATATATAACTGGAGTGTTATGAATGATAAAAGTATTGATGGTAGATGATGAAAAAATGGTGCGAAAAGGAATTATCTCTATAATGAATTGGGAGAAATTCAACATGATTGTAGTGGGAGAAGCATCAAATGGAAGGAGTGCTCTTGAATTTTTAAGAATAAATCCTGTAGACTTAATAATAACAGACCTAACAATGCCAGGTCTTAGTGGTCTAGATTTTATAGAAAAGTTAAGAAAAGAATATCCAACCATTTATATTGTTATCTCAACTATACATCAAGAATTTGATATAATACAAAAAGCCTTACAATATGATATTCTTGATTATATAACTAAATCGCAAATTGAAAGTAATAATACTGATGAAATACTTGGAAGAATATCAAGTAGAATAAAACTTAAAAAATCACAAAATGTTAATACTTTATTTGGAGGAAAAGAAAATTTTAATAACAATATAATTATATATTCTCCTACTGATTTCGACTCATCACAAATAGAACAATTAGGTTTTAACCTAAAAACCCCAATAAGACAGCTTGATGTTAAATTAATATTACTACAAAAATGCTCTTCTAAACATTTAACACGATTTTTATCAAACAAAATATTAGCTTTTCAAATAATTTGTGATTATGATATAGAAATAAGTACATTATTAAAAACTATAAATACTTACATAAACAAAAATTTATTTTATAGTTATAATGATTTCAAAAAAATATATACCTGTAATATTAATAAACTTATTAATACTAATACTGAACCAAATGATCATGAAATAAAAAAAGTTATTGAACAAATGAAATACCTAACATGGGTGTATAGTGAAGTTGCATTTGAAAAAAACAAGAAAGATATATTAAATTTATACTTAACAAAAGAAGAAATGAAAAAATTTATATATTCATTATTTATAACATGGTCCGTTTATATTAATTTTGATATGGCTACATATTATGAACGATTATCTTCACTTAATTTTTGGTATGAGTATGAATTATTTTTAAATGAAATAAGAAATCATATACGTAAAAATATCCATTTAGAAGATTCAAAAGAAACTACAGTCAATTTAATAGATGATGCTATTTCATATATTCATATAAATTATAATAATGATATTTCTCTCAATGATATTTTAGATATTGTACACATGAGTAAAAGTTATTTTAGTAAAGTTTTTAAACAAGTAACTAATAAAACTTTTACATGTTACCTCAAGGAATTAAGGATTGAAAAAGCTAAAAAAATGCTTATAAATACTGACGAAAATATTTATTTCATTGGACAAAAAGTTGGGTATAATAACGAAAAATATTTCAGGAAAATTTTTAAAGAAGTTACTGGAATGCAACCTAAAAAATACCGTAATTTAAATAACCAAAATGATTAATCACCAAAAGTACTCAAAAAGGTATACAATTGTCTCTTGTTTGTTATACAGTAGACAATTGTATACCTTTTTGCATATGTAAAATTCTTATTTTTATGCCTTTATTATGTTAGTATTATACAGAGCTAGGATAGCTTATAGCTTTACTATCTTCTTAGCAAATTTTTCTTCACGCTTTACATTAATATACCTAGAAGAAAAACAGTAAATTTATTCAAAAAATTAGGAGGCCGAACATGAAAAAAAGAATAGCTTTATTAACTGTAATCTTTTTATTAATTACTGGAGTTATAGGATGTTCTCAAAACGATACATCTAAGGACGATAATACCACAACACCAGTATCTAGCAACGAGTCTAAAGACAATTCAAAATCTAAAGATGAGAAAAACAATGACAAAAAAGTGGAAATAACTTTAGCAATCTGGGATAAAAATCAAGAAGCTGCATTACAAAAAATATTAGACAAATTTAATGAAGAAAATCCTAATATTAAAGCTTCACTTGAAGTTACACCATGGAATAACTATTGGACAAAACTTGATGTAGCCGCTGGAGCAGGACTTACATCTGATGCATTTTGGATGAATATTTATTTACCAAAATATATTAAAGGTGATATATTAGCTCCTTTAGATGAATATATCAAAAAAGACAATATTGATATGACAAAATACATTGAACCTATCTCAAAAATATATAATTATAATGATAAACAATGGGCACTGCCAAAAGGAGTAGATTCAATTTTCGTAGCTTATAACAAAGCTTTATTTGATAAGTATGAAATAGAATATCCTAAAGAAGGATGGACTTACGAAGATATGCTTGCAAAAGCTAACAAACTTAAAGATGCAATGGATGCTGATGGTAGTGGAACATATGCTGTAGCTGTTTCACCAACAAACTTCCAATCAGGTTATTATAATTTCATTTTACAAAATGGCGGTGAAATTATTAATGATGCTGCAACAGAATCAGGATTTAATAAGCCTGGTACTGTAAAAGGATACGAAAAAATTCTTGACTTATTAAAAAGCGGATTATCAGCACCTTATTCAACATTATCTAGCCAAGATACTGATTCAGATGCATTATTTTATTCAGGTAAAGTAGCTATGGCTTATATGGGTTCATGGAGTACTTCTGTATTAGAATCATGTGATCTTGCAAAAGATGGTAAAGTTGGAATTATCCAAATGCCTACTCAAGATGGAGTAAATACTTCAATTATGAATGGTTTGGGTTACGCTATGTCTAAACAAACAAAACATCCTGAAGAAACTTGGGAATTAATTAAATTCTTAACAAGTGAATATGGTAATGAAGTTCAAGCTACTGAAGGTATTGATATCCCAGCATTAAAATCAGCTCAATCACTTTATCAAAATGCATTTAAAAATATTGATATCATGCCAATTATTAATGCAACAAAAACAGGACATCAGTTCCCTACTGGAAACTGTGTTTCAGAATGGACTCCTATCGTAACAGATTATACAGCTCAAATATTTGGTGAAATAATTTCTCCAAAAGAAGGTTGTGACGCTATTTACAAAGAAATGCAAAAGATTATTGATAAGAATAAATAAAAATTTATTTGTTTAGAACTTTTCAATAGCTAATATAAAACGATGAAACGTTAATTGTACGTTTCATCGTTTTAAGAAATAGGAGGTTATTATGTTAAATAAGACAACTAAAAAGAAAATGTCTCCAATGCGCCGTAATGAACTAGTGTCTGCATTTATTTTTATTGCTCCATTAGTTATAGGCATAGGGGTTTTTTATTTTTTTGCTTTTTTTCAGAATATATACTATAGTTTTACCGATTTAGGCTCTTTTGGCACCCCTAATTTTATCGGATTTGATAATTATAAAGAACTGTTTACAGATAAAAAATTTTATATCGCATTAATGAACACATTAAAATACGTTGCTATATGTGTACCTGGTATAATAATCTTTGCTACTTTTGCTGCTGTTTTATTAGATGCAAATTTTAGAGGAATGACTTTTTTCAGAACTGTATTATTTATACCAGCAGTTACTCTACCTGCTGCAATTAGTTTATTATGGAGATGGCTTTACAATAATGAATTTGGAATAATAAATATAATATTAAATAAATTTGATATTCCAAAAGTTGGATGGATATCTGACCCTAAGATGGTATTATACTCTGTTTCTTTTGTAATAATATGGAGTATGATAAGCACTCAAATGATACTTATTTTAGCAGGTCTTAAGGGTATACCTAAAATGTATTATGAAGCTTCGGAAATTGATGGAGCTAATAGAAGACAAGTATTTGTTCATATAACACTACCTTTACTATCTCCTACACTCTTTTTCGTTGTTACTATGACAGTAATTAATATATTCCAAGTATTTGACTACATATTTATGATGCTAAGTTCTGAATCCCTTAGTATGAGATATGGAATGTCAATAGTATATTATTTCTATCAAAAAGCTTTTATTGAGTTTAATAGAGGCTATGCTGCTGCTATTTCTATGGTTTTATTTGCAATTATAATGATTATAACTATTGTTCAAGTAAAATTACAAAAAAAATGGGTTCATTATGATTAATAAAATAATTAAATCATAGTATAAGAAAGGGTGGTTACTTTGAAAACTAAAAAAAATAATGTAATAAGATATATTTTACTAATAGCAGGTTCTTTATTAACAATAGGACCACTATTATGGATGATAATTACTTCTTTAAAAACATATCAAGAGACAATTGCTATTCCCCCTACTTTTTTACCAAAACACTATGAATGGCAAAACTTTGTCGAGGTATATAACGATTTTTCATTTGGAAATTTATTTATTAATACTTTTATTGTTATTTTTTGTGTTGTTATTGTTCAGACATTTATTAGTTTACTTGCAGCATATGCATTCGCTAAACTGGATTTTCCATGCAAAAATATCCTTTTCGTTTTATTATTATCTATATTAATGGTTCCATGCCAAATATTTTTAATACCACAATACAACATAATTGTAGGAATGAAGCTATCAAATACTTTACTTGCTTTAATGATACCTTCGTTTTTTAGTGTGTTTTCTTTGTTCTTCTTTAGGCAATTTTTATATGGAATTCCAAAATCAATTGATGAAGCTGCTAAAATTGATGGAGCAAGTTATTTTAAAATATTTTTTAGAATTATTATTCCGCTTTCAAAATCTGCTATAACTTCAATAGGGATACTTACTGCACTAGCTACATGGAGAAATTTAATGTGGCCAATAATAATTAATCGATCAATAAATAAAATGACCCTTGCTGCTGGTTTATCGTTTTTAATCGGTGAACATACTACGTATTACCAACTTGTAATGGCTGGTGGTGTTATATCTACTATCCCTATAATAATTATTTTTATTTTCTTCCAAAAACATATTGTTGACGGAATTGCTACAACAGGATTAAAGGGCTAGAAGATTTTAAGAAAAAAGATGGAGGATACTTATGAGTGATATATTAAAAGTTGTGATTGCTGGACTTGGTGGTAGAGGTCTTAATGCTTATGGTGAATATATGATTAATCATCCTGAGCAATATCAAATTATTGGTATAGCAGACCCAGTAGAGAGCAAAATCAAAAAAATTACTGACAGAATTAAATTAGACAATAAATATTGTTTTAAAACAGCTGAAGAAATGTTTACAGGAGAAAAAATAGCCGATATTGCATTTATATGTACACAAGACTGCGATCATTTAAAACATAGTATATTGGCAATGGAAGCTGGCTATGATCTAATATTAGAAAAGCCTCTTGGAACAACTTTAGAGGAAAGTCAAAAAATATATGATAAATCTATAGAACTTGGACGTAAAGTTTTTGTATGTCATGTTTTAAGATATACTAGATTCTATAAAAAAATCAAAGAAATTATTATGAGTAATGAATTAGGTGAAGTTGTTAATATATCTGCTACAGAAAATGTAGGTTATTATCATTATGCTCATAGTTATATAAGAGGACATTGGAGAAGAAAAGATCTTAGTAGTCCTATGATAGTAGCCAAATGCTGTCATGATACTGATATTGTTTCATGGCTAGTAGGTGAGAAATGTACACAAATAAGTTCATTCGGTTCTCTTATGTACTTTAATAACCAAAATGCTCCCGAAGGTGCAAGTAAACATTGTTTAGACGGATGTAAATCAAAAAAAGATTGTCCGTATGATGCTGAAAAAATATATATAACTAATAAAATATCAGGTATTAAACACGGAAATTCTTGGCCTTCCTCAGCTATTACAAATAAAGACTTAACAGAAGAAAATGTTATGGATGCTCTAAGAGAAGGACCATATGGCAGATGTGTTTTTTATTCTGATAATGATGTTGTTGATCACCAAATTGTAATGATGGAATTTGAAAACGGTGCTTGTGCTACTTTAACTATGTGTGGCGTAACATCAGAAATTAACCGTGAGATTACTGTAAGTTGTAGTCTTGGCGAAATAAAAGGAAATATGGATAATCAAAAATTAACTATTAATAAATTTGGTAAAGACCCTGTTATAATTGATTTAAGTGAAAATGTAGCATCTCATGTAGGTCATGGTGGCGGAGATTATTGGTTAATGAATGATATGTATACATACTTAACTGGTAAAGATGTTAATAATCCATCTATTACATCTATTGAAGATTCTATGCACGGACACACTATTGCTTTCAAATCAGAAGATTCAAGAATTAGTGAAGGCAAAGTAATTAAAATTAAATAAATGAAAATCCCCCTCTCATTTATTATATATTAGTAAAACTTTTATAAAAAATTAAGAAAAAGAATCGATATTAAGTATTGATTCTTTTTCTATTTACAAAAAATTACTTTTCATTCCATTCAAAAACTAGATGATCAACCGACTAAGTATTATTATTATTAACTAATAACTCTAAGTAATATTTTGATAGTTCATTATATTGTTCAATAGCTTGTACTCCTTTTTCACTAATCCTATAAACACCTCTCTCAATTTTTATAAACCAATTGTAGAAATTATTATTTAGAATAGACCCTGTCTTATCGCCTGTTCCTAATTTTCTTAACTCTTTAGGCGATAAATTCCCGTACTTATATAAATAACAAGCTATCTGTAAAGCATTTTCTTTATAAGCCGTCATTAATTTTGTTTTATTACTTCCCCCAATATTATAATCAATATGTCTTCCATCAATTTCTTGTATCAATTTATTTTTCTTTTTAGTTGATAATTTTTTACTTTGTTTTCTCTTAAATGGTTTTGGATGACAAACAATTTGAACTAATGATTTATCCCCTTTAAATGACACAAAGATTAAACCAAGTTCTAATCTTCTAATTAAGTGTAATTTATCCTTCCACTCTTTTGAAAATGTTTTTTTTGGTCTTTGTATTGCAATGTATACCATATCCGTTAATCTTTGGCCTTTAACACCTTGAATTAAAAGTTTCATATTCAAACTCTTTTTTAACTCAATTATAATTAAGTTATTATCTTTTATAGCTGTCACATCAAAAGAATTAACTTCACTATTTACTTTGTATCCTAACTCAGTAAAATAATTATGTATCGGTTTATATAGATCTACTTCTTTAATCTCCATTATCTTCTCCAGTATAAAATTTTTATATCCAATCTTATGGAATAACTTTATTATATACTTAATAGAAACATTCGCCAAGTTTTGGCATATTTTAATGGTCTTTCCTTTGATCTATTAAATAATAACCTTACTCTTTTTATAGTTACTCCACATACTAGTAATAAAAATACAATTATATATTTTGCCTTTAAATAATATGCTGGTACTGTCATAAATAGTTTTGCTAAACCAAAAAGCATAAATATTGATGCTGAAAGTACTTTTATTAATGATTTTGGCATTTTGTTGCCAATTTTCTTGCCTACTAGAATACCTAATGCACCTGTAATTAGCATCCCAAAAACACATCCAAATAGTATTAGCAAAGGATACTGAGCATCAGCTGATAATGTAATGGCAGTTAATTGCGTTTTATCTCCCAATTCCCCTATAAAGAAGGCTGTTGCTACTGTAAGAACGGGTCCAAAAGATTTATTGTTATCATTCTCATTACTTGTATCTTCTTCAATTTTTAATGTCCAAAGAGCAAAACCAACAAATGCAAATCCCGCTATCATCTGTATAGTTGAAGTAGGAATAAAGCGACATAGGTAGTTACCAAAAATAACTGCTAACCCATGATTTAATAATGAACCCAAAAATATACCAACTAATACTTGTTTAACTTTAAAACGTGTTGCAAAAGCCATTGCCATAATTTGTGTTTTATCGCCCATTTCAGCAATAAAAATAAGACTAAATGCTTTGATTAATTCTACTAACATAATAATAATCTCCTCCATAAGTAAATTATTTTAGTTCCAAATAAAAAAAGAAGCAAAACTCAAGATTGATATACAGATAGTATACCAATCTAAAAGTCTCACTTCTTTAAATATATTTAAAGCGAATAAAACCAGGATTTCTCCATTATGTTGACTTTATTCATGACATTATGTCACAGTTACTCCCTTTTAGAACTTATAAAAGTTTACCACATTAGGAGTCTTTTGTAAATAATAAAATCCTAATTAATAATAATTATCAATTAATTTTTATAATATTATTTCGTTTACCATTTGTTTTAAGTTCAGTTTTTGTTCAATACCAGATATCATATTGGATGATTTTGATATATCTCCAATAAGTATCCCTCCAACAAATATATCATCTACAAAATATAATTTTTTATATAATAGATTATCTTTATCTTCTTGCATAATACAAGTATATGAAGTGTTTTCATTAATTCCTAAATCACCAATAGAAAATATACTCATATTCATTCCATTAAATATATTATTTGGAATTATTTTTTTATAAATAATATTATCACCAACTGCATTTGCTCCAGCAATTTTTCCTTGTTCTATTGCCTCCGCCCATATAGAATAATTAATACCATCTATTTCACAAACGTCACCCGCTGCATAAATATTATCTATATTTGTTTTCATATTTTCATCAACAATTACACTTCTACTTATTAAAATACCAGAATCTTTTGCTAGTTTAGTATTAGCTCTAACCCCTATAGAAAGAACAACCATATCGACGTCTACAATTGAACCATCCATTATTTGGACTCCTGTTACTTTATTATCTCCAACAATTGCCTTAGCAGTAACATTTTTATGAATAATTATTCCTGTTTTATTGATGCCTCTTTCAAATATTTGTGACCCTTCTTCATCTAATTGTTTTGGTAAAATCCTAGAAGCCATTTCTATGACAGTAATATCCAATCCTAATTTTTTCAGCTCCCAACTAGCTTCAAGCCCCAGTAACCCACCACCAATAACAGCAACTTTTCTGCATCTTTTAGCATATTCTTTTACATTATTAGCATCAGATAATGTCTTAATTGAAAAAACACCTTCTTTATCTATTCCTTCAATAGGTGGAACATAATTATAACTTCCATTAGCAAGAATTAATTTATCATATTCTACTTCTTCCATATTTTCAAGTATTACTTTTTTATTGTCTTTATCAATTTCAGTAACTAAATACCCTAATAATAAATTTATATTATTTTCCTGATACCAATCATTATTATGCAAATAAAACCTTCCTTCATCATGACTATTACTTAAATAATCTGATAAGCTAGGACGATAATATGCATAACTTTGGTCTTTATCAATTACTGTAATACTTGCTATACTATTTCTTTTTCTAATAGCTTCCATAGCAGAAATGCCAGCTGCATTATTACCAATTATAACAATCTTTTCATCAATATCTGATGAAAAAGTTACTTCTTTTTCTTCATATAACTCAAACTCTTCTGCTGGTGCTCCACATACAGAACAAATCTCTGGTGGTTCATCTCCTTCAAAAATCTCTCCACAAATAATACATCTCCAAAGTTTCATCTATACATCCTCCTCTTTAATAAAATCTTATTTGTCTATAGAATATAAAACCTATGTATATATAGAATAACTTTGTTAATAATTATTGTCAAGTAAAAATTGTACTCGTTTAGTAATTATCTGTATCGTTTAAATAATTACATCAAAATATAAAAATACAGTTATTGACTAATAATCACAAAACATGACAGCTATAATTAACAACTTAAAAACATTCCATTGTATTATTTATAAATAAATGCTAAAATTATGATATATCTTTTATTTTTAAACAAACTATATTTGGGGGTCTCTTATGTCAAATTCATTTTCAATTGTAAAAAAAGGATATTCAAAACAAGAAGTAGATAATTTTATAAGAGAACTAGAAGAAACTATCGCATCTTATAAAGTTAAAGAACAATACATATCAAAGGCCTTAGTAGAATCTCACGTAGCATCCAAAAGAATTATTGAAGAAGCAGAAATACATGCATTTGAAATTGAAAAGGATGCCTTAATCCAACTAGAGCATTTGAAACTTGAACTTAATAATACAAAAAAAAGACTAGAGACTTTTAAAAACGATTACGATACATTCACACATAATTTTAAGATTTCATTTTCTGATAATGAATTAATTGATGTTATAGAAACTATTGAAGAATTAAATGATATTATTAATTCTTGTGAACATAACAAAGCAATGTAAAGGGCAATCTTGTTATGTCTGGAGATATTTTAGCGTTTTAGATATTAAAAACAGATAAGAGACCTATCTCTTATCTGTCTTGTTATGTTATTATTATATTTAATACATACCTCACTTAATAAATTAGTTTATACTAGGCATCGTAATATCAGCGATAGAATCAATTAACTTTTTTTCTATAAACACAAAATTCCTATGCCCAATATTAATTGCTAATCCAGCAGTATAACTTTTCAAGGTTTTTTTATGAAATTTTATAATTATCGTATTATCTCCTATTTTTGTTGCATCTGGATATAACATCTTAAGACCAGGTGTATCATCTTGTAAAAAAATAAGTATATTTGATTGTATTGGTGAGTTGTATTTAATTTTAACATATACATTTTGATTATCTATTGCAGAACTTACCTCATTTACAATAATATTTGGATTTGAAACAGCTTTACAAAATTTGATTCTTCCATACTTAAGATTATCATCTTTAAATTCAATAAAATCATTCTGAGTTTTATTTATTACTGGTATATTATCACCATCATCTATATTCTTATTATTAATACATTCATTAATATCATATAAAAGATGTGGTACCGTTATATTGTTTCCTTGATTAGTAGCTAATAACCCTATGTATGTCTGAGATAATACATTATGTAATTGAAATTGATAATTACCATGTCTATTATCCAAAATTTTGTGATTTAAAACTTCTTCTACATATGCCTTTTTAGCTTTATAAAAACTGTCACTAATTGTGTTTCCAGAATATAAGCTATATACATAAATCAAATAATTATAAGCTGGATTATTATACATTAAACCTTTTAAGTCTGAATAAACATCTATTCCATTATTTGACCCAATACTGGAGTTCGCAATCGCTGAAATCATTTTGCCATTGGCCATTGCTTCATGGATAAGATTATTATTATTTAATTTGTAAGCATTTAAGCAACTACGTGAAAATAAAGTATAATAATTATTATCCAAAACTTTATTTATTGTATCCATATTAACCAATGAAATTCTAAATACTGTTTCATTATTCCCATTATCATTTTGTCTATAGGCTTGTTTAGAGAATTTTTTTTCATAATCAGATACAACATATTGGTCAACATTGTTCCATTGTCCATGACTATTTATTGTAAGGTTAATAATTCCCTTTTTATTTTCCATTATAAGACTTTCTTTGTTAAACTCTCCTATAACTTTGCTTTCTACTGGATATTTTCCCTTCAAATTTCCATATAGCTTATAATACTCTTTGTTAATTAGTTTAAATTCATTACATAATCTATTTAGTAGAATTCCTGTATCATCACTATGATGATGCAAGTCAAATATAGGACTAGAAAAATCTACCAAAGGAATATCTTTACCATTTATTTGATTAATATAGTCATAATATCTTTCAAAATATGGTGCAATTTCCCCCTTTGTTAAAGATAATCGTGCTACCGGCCATTCAGGGACAAAATCTACATTAAGTTTTTTGCTAAACACATCATAAATACTTATACCTTCATCTAGATTAGTAGAATTTATATTTGAGTAAAAATGATCTGTTTTAAATCCTTCACTATTATCAATACCATTTAACGTCTGTACTTTAAAATTCATATCAAATGCTGGAACATCATCAGATGTACCAAAAATTTGTATTCCTTTAATTTTTCCATTTATATTCTTATACCTTTTTTGAATATAATAATACACATCTATAAATGTTTTATACTTAGACACATCTAACAATATATTCTTCGTATTATCCATAAATTGATTGCTATATTTATTAATAGCTTTCATATCTTCATTATTCAACCTGTTCTTATTAAATAAAAATAACCTAATATCCGTATAATTTTTTACTCCATTTTTTTTGACTATTTCATAAACATCTGGAACAAAATTACCTTTGCCTATTGTTTTAGAATGTTTCTTTAATAATTCCTCTATTTGACATGGAGTTAATCTAGGATTTGCAGCTTTAATTAATGCTACTAACCCCGCAATTTGGGGACTTGTAGGTGATCTTCCCCAACTTATTGATCTGTAAGCACTTTCATTTTCATGATACATATATCTATCAAGTGCATAAGGTCCTGAATTATTGTCCCAATTACATGAAGGTTTAATAGCCCCCTTATATTCCTTCTGTTTTCTAGAATCTTGATATTCTCCATAAGCAAACCAGCAGAATGTTATATCATTTTTAATAGCTTTATTTATTGCGTTTGAAACTTCATCATCATTAAATTGTGGTCCGTAACTAGTTGTAATAACTTTTATATTATTTTTAATACAATAATTTATTGCTTGAATAAACTTATTTTTATTATCATTTTTTACATTTATATCGGAATCTAAAGCAAAAAGATGAAGCTTTGCCTCAGGGGCAATTGTTAATACTGCTGCTGCCATATCAGAACCATGAAATTCTTTCATGTTTTTGAAATTCTCGTCTCCAAATACCTTTCTCTCAACAACATTATTATTAATTCGCATATCGTTCAAGTAATAACCCCTATCAAAAACTGCTACATCTATATTCCCTTTTGAAATATCCCAAGCTTTATAACAATTATATATATTAGCATTCCACTGATTTGCCAATTTTACATCTAATAAATTTTTAAAATCTAAAAGATTATAATAATATGTATCTTCATTAGGATAAGACGTTACATCACATTCATCAAACTTTACTTTTATACATTTTTCTCCGTCAACTGTTCTTTTCAACCATGTTTTACGTGAATTATTTTTTATATGATTCTTAATCTCAAAATTTGATATCTCTCCTTTATATTGTTTTATAAGTGCAACTGCTCCTACAGTTCCATATAAGGCTCTATACTCTGTTCTTTTATTCCAATAATCCATATACATTTCAGGTGCGAAAATATCTATTTTTATGTCTTTAATTCTTCTATTTACAGCATTACTTTTTCCTCTTATATAATACGTTCCTAAGTCTGCATCAAAGACTCTTCCTACAGTTATACAATTTTGTTTATAAAGTTCATTTATTAATCTTATGGTATTAGCAGATTCATCCATATCTCCAGGAATTATAACACTTATATTACTATCATCACAATCTTCTACAAAACTTATAAGTTTTGTAGATTCAAACTTTGTTAAATCTTGAATTGCTAAAACACTTATATTATTATCTTTTAGCTTATCTATTGATAGACTGTTTACCTTAATTACTTTAGAATCTCTCGCAACAAAATATATAAACTCTGCATAGTTTTCATCTCCTAAAAATCCTATATTTATACTCTTTCCTGTTGCTTTAGTATGCCCTAATGGTAGTTTAGTAGATTCACTAAACACATCACCATAAGGAAGTATAGAACTAGTAATTTTCCCGTTTTTATATTCTACTTTTGAATTGTCTATTTGTTCATATGAATTCGGTAATACATTATTATTTGCAAATATATTTACTGGAATAATTGTTAATAACATAATACAACCAATTAATAAAATAAATTTTTTCTTCATATTATTTCCCCTATCTCTATCATAATATATACAATATATATTATACACCAATTACATATTATATCATAATTATTAATATATTTTATTATAAAAAAAGCCAAAACTACTACAAACCGATTGTTTATAGTACTCACAGCTTTTTACTATCACCTACTAAGTACTCTTTACATAGTATCTCTTCTTTCTATTTATTAGTTTTCCTAAAAATATGCCTTTTACAACTTATTACTTTTATGATGTATTAAATCATACTTATATATAAGTTATTTAGTATAAGTAATTTCTTTAAGTATAAAATATTCTTATTAGGTTAAATTAGTAGTGAGATTTTATTATTTTAAAGGGAGAGCTTACCGATGAAAACTATTATCTTTATTTTAATTTTACAATTGTTATATGTCCCTATACTTACTATGAGAACTATCTTCATGGTAAAAGGTAAAAGTATAATTGCATCATCTTTTGGCTTTTTAGAAGCAGCTATTTATATTTTTGGCTTGTCACTTGTTCTAAATGATGATCAGACATTTTTAACAATGCTTATATATGCGCTTGGATTTGGTTTTGGTATCTTTATTGGAAATTTTATTGAACAAAAATTAGCAATTGGATACACTACTTTTACTATAGGTCTAAAGAATAGAAATAACCAATTAATTCATGCGCTTAGAAATAATGGATATGGCGTTACAGTTTTTGAAGGAGAAGGAGTTAATGGTAAACGATATAATTTAGACATTCTTATTGATAGACACGAAGAACAAGAACTTTTAAAGTTAGTTGAATCATATGAACCTAACTGTTTCATTATTTCATATGAGCCTCGAAAATTCAAGAAAAGAAGCAGTTTGCTATTTAAATAAAAAAGAAAAGGTAATAGACGATTACTAATTGGTATTTTGCAACCCAAATTGTATCATCACATTACCCTATACCGATGTTCCATCTATCCTAGTTTAATTACAATAACTGTCCATAGTTCTAGTTGTTTCAAGTCCATCGTTAATACCTTTCCTCTTTCACTATCTACTATATTGTATGGGCATTTAATAGGAATCGCTTGTTCGGGAGAAGAAATATAAACGTCTTTTACTTCTTTTTCTAATTGAATCTTTAGCTTAATATGAGAATTTTTCTTTGGTTGTTTCTTTCCCTTATTCCATATCACATCATTTCCTTTTAAATTAATCAATGAAATAAGTTTCGTATCATCACTTTCTCTTATGATTGTCCAAATTTTATTAGAATCAGCTGTTGCACTAAAATTATCACCTTCAAAAACGTATTCCATGTTATCTCCATATGCATGTGTCATAGATACGTCTATAAGGTTTCTATCATAGAATAAGTCAGAATATCTAATCATAAAATCATAATATTTCCTAATTTCACTAAATAATTTATCACTTATTTTGGAATAATCCACATAGTAGCCTTGTGTTAGAACCCCCTGATTTTCACCAAGTATCAAATGATATGCTCCATTAGCAATAATTGCAGCAGTCAATAATTTTAAAGCATACGCCCCTGCTTCTTCACCTTCATCCATAAAAGGTTTTAAATAGGCCGCTAGGATAATAGGTTTATCTGTTTCTCTTCTTGTATCTCTAATAATAGATTGTATGTGATTATAAGTACTATAAGGGTCCCATACTTCTATATAAACCATATCTTGATCTGCAGAACTTGTAGTACTAACTGGCCAATTTCCGACATTATTAAAGATTAATGTAACGTCTCTTTTCACCTTACTTAATTGTTCTCTTGTGTTATTGATTAATACAGGAAATTCTTCTTCTAAATTAATTATATGATTATCTCCACTCAACTTGCTTACTGCTTTTTTTGGATAACCATATGTATCCATATGTATACCATCAAAATCTAAGATTTTAATAGCTCTCTCATATTCATTGATAATATGTCTATGCCAAGGAGACTTTTCTTCAATATTCATGATAATGAATTTATCTATGAAAGATATTGGCTGCATATTGCTATTGTATAATGCCTCATCTTTATGATTTTCATAAAATGGTTTGCTAGCAGCATAAACAGCACCATAGGCAATTGCTTTCATACCATTTTTATGACAAAGGTCAATTTTATTTTTAATTGCATCTAATGATATTTTTTTACCCATTAAATCGATATAGTTTTTTTCTTCATTTACTAAATCATCATGGCGATACATCCAATCATAGAATTGAACCATATTGATATGAAGCTTTTTCATCGATAGTATATCTTTTTCATCATGTATATCATCTAACTCAAACTCGCTAAGAAAACCATATCTTGGAGATTCCTTATGACTTAAGGCTACATCAACCGCCGTTGAATAGGTTGCTGTAATCTTTTCTTCATCAATTATATTAATATCCACACCATATCCATTGACTTCTAGTGGTTGTATTTCTATTATTGATTTTTTGTTACTATTATCAACTACTTTCGTAATCGTCAAGCACTTTTCATTTAAGTGAGAAATCACTAGAGAAATACAAATATTAGTAGCCTTAATATTTGGCTTCCATTCTATTATAATTTCTATAGTCTCCCCTTCTAAATACTGAGCTTTGTTCGGGTAAATATCTTGTATCAAATCTTTCATAATATCACCTTTCATTTTTATGTAATCTAAGTAATTGCATAACTACAAATTAGTTGATTGTTTAATACAATATGCATCATTTATCCTTTTACAGAACCTGCTGTAATACCTTTAATAAAGTACTTCTGGAAAATAATAAATATTATAACTGCTGGTGCCAAGCCAATCATTGCTGCCGCTCCCATTAGATGCCACTTGGCTCCATATTGTTGATAGAACATGGAAATAGCAAGTGGAATCGTACGCATAGATTGTTTTTGTAGAAAAAATATAGCTTGAGCATAATTATTCCATATATTTAACCCATTAATAATTATTACAGCTGATGTAACAGGTTTTAATATTGGAAAAATAATTCTCCAGAAAGATCCTATTTTTGTACAACCATCAATAATTGCTGCTTCTTCAATATTTATTGGCAATCCCCTAATAAACCCAGTAAATAAGAAAATCGAAAAAGGTAAAGCATTAGCCGCACAGACTAATATCATTGCCCAGTGTGTGTTAATTCCACCTATCTTAATCATCAAAGTATACAAAGGTACTGTATTAATAATACCTGGAATCATCATACACCCTAACATTAAATAAAATATGAACCTATTAAATTTATTTTTCACTCTAGCGATAGCATATCCAGCCATACTAGCAAATGAAACAATCACAGCTACAGCTCCTAGAGTAATAATTAGCGAATTAATCATTGAGCGACCCATTTTAGCCTTTTCCCAAGCGACACTGAAATTCTCGAAATATGATTTTGGAAGGAGAATTAATTCTTTTGAAAAGTTCATAGATGATGGTGTAAAAGCTAATAAGCTAAGTATGTAAAATGGAAATAATGCAAGTAATGTAATTAATATTATGACTAGAATTCTTAAAAATTTTTTCAACTATGTCCCCTCCTCACGCATCATATTCTTTTGATTTCATTAATTTTAGTGATATTAAAACAGGAAGTAGAATTATTAAAAATAGAATAACTGCAACTGCTGTCGAATATCCAGTAAAGCTACCATAGCACTTTCTCATAATAAATATACTTAATGATTCTGTACCATATCCTGGTCCTCCATCTGTTAATGCCAAAATTATTTCGAAAACTGATAATGAGCCTATAATGTTTGTAACAACATTAATTTTAATAGGTTGAATCATCATAGGAAGGACTATATATTTAATCCTTTGACCGTAAGTAGCCCCATCAATCTTACCTGCCTCGTGCATTTCCTCAGGTATTCCTTGTAATCCTGCCAGATAAACTACCATTGTCATTCCAACAAACTGCCATACATTAACAATAACAACCACCCACAAAGCCATATATCTATTCTCAGTCCAATTGAGATAAGTTAGATTAATGCCGATTCTCTCAAGTGCTACGAATAAGAATCCTCTTTGTGGTTGTAAAATAAAGTACCATATGTAACCCATAATCAATGGACTCACAACTGCTGGTAAATAAATAATAGTTCTTACTATACCTTTACCTTTAAATTTACTATCTAAAAGTAAAGCATATAAGAAACCAAATATATTCAATAGCGGAGCACTTCCCAAAGCAAATAAAACCGTGTTTATAACGTCTTTCTTTGCTCGACTATCATGAAAAAAATCAATAAAATTATTTAATCCTATAAAATTGGGTTTTGTCATACCATCATAATCCGTTAGACTTAAACCAATCCCTCTAATCAAAGGATAAATAAAAAATATAAAGAATAAAATAAAAGCTGGTAAAATCATAAAATTATGTAATTTGGAAACTATTTTATTTCGTATAACCACTCTGTCATCACTCCACTTAAATATATTACTATACTTACTAAATTACATTAGAACAAAAAGCTAGACCTCATTCTCATCTACTAAACTAGTATAATTTCCTATAAAACAAACACATAGAGGCTGACTATTTTGTATATATAATATAGTGCAGCCCCTAAATTAATAACTAGTTAGATGCATTCCATGCTTTATCCCAAACTCCTTTGTACGCTTTAGCAAAATCTATGGAAGTTGCATATTGTCCAGCATATAATTCTTGAACCATTCTTCCTGCGTCATCACCAGAAAATCCTGAAGGACACTCATTAGAAAATCCAATATTAATACCATTTTTAAGTGCATTATTAACCTGGTCTTTTATTGGACCCCAATCTGCATCAACGTCTTTAAATGCACAAGGTGATTTAATAGATTCACTATATTTTTTTAGATTTTCAGCTTTAAATAGATAGTTTAAGAATTCTTTTGCTTCTTCTGGATGTTTTGAAGCAGAAGTAATAGCATAAGCTGAATCCTCAGCACTTAAAATTACTGCTTTAGTTGAATCTGTTATAGCAGGATAAGGCATAAAGCCAATATTTTCTGCCATATCAGGATTTTTATCTAATATAGCCCCAAGAGCCCACATACCTTGACTAATAACTGCAGCTTCACCATTAGCGAACATTTCAACTTGATTATCATAAGTAGCAGTCAAGAAATCACTATTAAATAATTTTTTATCTCTTCCACTTATAATCACTGAAGCAAAACTATCCATTGGTCCACCTTCAGCACCAAATTGAAGTTTAGAATCATCATTAGCCAAAAATGCTTTTTTAGAATCAGTAACACCATAAGTTTGCTTAACAACTCCATGTGCCATAAACTCTATTAGATGTCCTAGTGTCCAAGAATCTTTTCCTGCCATAAAAAGAGGTACAACATCTTTTTTGTTTTCTTTTATCTTAGCTAAATCCTCTTCAAACTCTTTCCAAGTTTTTGCTTCATCTAAACCTAATTCATCAAAAATTGACTTATTATAGAATAAACCAGCCATTGTCATATTACTTGCTACTCTATACTGTTTACCACTCTTAACATCTGTGCACATATCTTTTATGGCAGGTTGGATACGATCCCACCATTCTTCGTTTGATAAATCTAAATATTTACCTTGATCAATGTATTCTTGTGCAACTACAGTAGTAATATCAGGAATGTCACTTGATGCAAACTTGACTTTGATAACATTACTTGCATCTTTTTGAAATTCTTGTTCAACTACAATTCCAGGATGTGATTCATTGAACTCATCAATAATTCCATTCATCAAATCAACTGTTTCAACTTTTCCTGTGAAGAATTTAATATGTACGACTTCTTTTTTTGAATCTTTTTCTTGATCTTTGTTGTCTTGACCTACATTTTCTTGTTTCACAGGCGTTTTGTCTACAGTTTTATCTTTTTCTTTTGAAGCACACCCAGTGAATAATGAAATAGTTGTAATAACTAGTAACAAAGATATAAATTTTTTCATAGTTCTTGATCCCCCATTTTCTTAGTAATTTGGAAATTTGATAATTTCCCATTATTGTTGCTGTAATCTCATTGTATATCCTCATTATAAAAAAATAAATACCCTATATTTTTGATATTGGTATGTTTTTTTTATATATAATCTATAAACAAAAATAATATGTTATAATTAACTAATTATCTTTAATATAATTAAAACTTTTAGGAGTATAAACAAATGCAAAAAATAAATTGGAAATTTTCCTTAAAACTTTTTATATGTACCGCACTAATTACTTTAACTTCTATTTTATTTATATCAATATACTCTTATAATAAATATAGTTCTAGTATTATGGAACAATCTTCACAAAAAGTTCAACAGATAGTGGAACTAACTGCATTAAACATTAGGACATATTTAGACGACCTATATAGATTATCCTTATCTCCTTACTATGACCAAGATGTAATGGATGCACTTGATAAAACAATTGATGACTCTGACTTGAAGTCTCTTTATAGAACAAGAACAATAGAAGATTTTCTTGAACAGATTCTGATTATTCCAAGAAAAGATATTCTAAGAGTATTTATATTGACTGATGAAATTTATAAAGGTGAACGTATTACTTCTACACTAAAATCTAATCAGGATTTTACTAACTATCATTGGTATAAAAAAGCCCTAGAAAAAAAACAGCCTATTTTTGTTTCTGCTCATCTTGAACAGATTATAAAAAATCCTAAGAATATTATTTTTTCTATAGTAAGTATTCTAAGAAGCACCAGAAATACAGATAAAATTCTTGGAGTGATTAAAGTAGATGCAAACTATTCTGGTATCAGTGATATATGTAATAAAGTAGACTTCGGAAAAGATGGAGGTATTATTATTGTGGATTCCAATCAGCAGGTAATCTTTTCTAATGTACCACATTTAACCTCTGATAATATAGATGATATATATACCAAAACCAATAATTCTAAAAACCCTTATAACACTATTACATGTAATAACAAAGGTTACTTGCTTAATAAAAATGTTATAGAATATGCAAATTGGACTGTTATTGGTATTACTTCATTATCAACTATCAATGAAAAAATATCAGATGTAAGGAACAGTGCTTTTATAGTAGCTTTGATTTGCTTTATTCTTGCACTTATACTAATAACATTTTACCTATATATGTTTCTTAACCCACTAAATAAAATAATAAATAATATACATAAAATACAAGATGGAGACCTTGATGTTGTATTTCCAATAAAATCCAATGATGAATTAGGTTATTTATCAAGTTCATTGAATAATATGGTAGACGAACTTAAAAATATGTTTAAGCAAAATCACAAACTAGTTCGTGAAATCTATGAAGCTAAATATCTTCAAAAAGAAGCTCAGATCAATACACTGTATAACCAAATTCAGCCACACTTTATACATAATACTCTTAATATGATTAGTATGTTAATCCAATCGGATAACTTACCTCAAGCTGTTAATACTATTAACAAATTAAGTATTATTTTACGTGGTCTAACTCATATGGATAAAGAAATTACGATATCTGTAGAATTACAACTGCTAGACGCATATTTAACCATACAAAAAAATAGATTCAATGACAGATTAAACTATGTAATCGATATTGATAATAATCTTATGAATTATATAATTCCTGCTCTATTATTACAGCCCATAGTTGAAAATTCTGTTATTCATGGATGTGAAGCAAAAAAAGAAACGACAACTATAGAAATAACAAATATAATTACAGAAAGTAATGTAATCTTCATAATCAGAGATAATGGAGTTGGAATGGGAAAAGAATCATTAATAAAATTAAGAAAAAAATTAAATACTGGAAAAGAAATTGAAAAAAGCTTTGATTTATCTGCAAATGGTAATGGTATTGCCTTGATTAATGTAAATAGACGTATCAAAATAAAATATGGTATTGAATATGGTATTGAGGTTGAAAGCAGTGAAGGTATAGGTACAACAGTTAAAATAATTCTACCAAAGACATCATTATAGGGAGGTTTAACCATGTATAAATTATTAATTGTTGAAGATGAACAGTTAACAAGAAATTTTTTAAAACAGATTATTCCAAAGTTATGTGATAAGTGGGAAATAGTTGGTGACGTCATGGATGGTGTTGACGCGCTTGAAGTATTAAAACACCAATCTGTAGATTTGATTTTGACCGACATAAAGATGCCAGTGATGGATGGATTAGAGCTATGTAAACAAGTCAATAAACTTTACCCTGAAATACATTGTGCTATACTATCAGGTTATGGAGAATTCGATTATGCTAAATCTGCAATTAAGTATAACGTTAATAGTTATTTATTAAAGCCTATAATAAACGATGAACTTAGAGATATGCTTGTTTCTATTGCAGATATATGCCATAAAGAACAATCTGATAAAATTAAATTTAATGACCTTATATTAGCTTCAAATAAATATCAAGAAGCTATAATAAGCAAGTTTTTGAAAGCTGTCATTACTGACTCTCATATAGAAGTCCAATCTCTTTATCCTATTTTATATGATTTAAATGTTAATTTATTTGATGCAGAAGCTATTATCGTTATACTTCAGATTACTGAAGATATGCTAATTAAAAATAATATTAAAATATCTAATCTAATTCTACTTAAATTATTACTTTTTAATACAGCAAAAAAACATACTAAGGATATCTCTACAAAAGTATTTATAGATTCTAATGAAAATACTGTATTACTTATACCTATTGATGAAGACTGTGATTTTAAAAAAATTATTACAGATATATATGAAAAGATTGATAATGGTTATTATAAAGAAACTGATTTACACCTATTCTCTATAGCAGGTACTAAAGAGAATGAATTGCTTCAATTAAATGTTTCTTATGAAAACGCAAAAAAAGCTTTTTTACAAACTCTATTTACTAAAGATGAGCCAAGTAATATTCAGTTATATTCTGAGCAATCCTATCAAAAAAACATTAAAGATTTACATAGCTATATGGCTAATTTAATTTATACTCTCCATAACAATGATACTATTAATCAAGAAGTACTATCCAAAGATATTGGCAACTTCTTATATGAACAGATTAATGACTACTACTTATTAAAAACACTAAACTATATAATAAGTCAGTTAAAAATTAATATTCCTCTAAACGAAGATGTTATCAATAAAGTATATAAAGTACTAATAGATTCTAAAGACAGCTTAACTGATAAAAAAAATATATCAGCTTTCATCATCAATATGTCAAATATAATAATTGAAAATCTACATAAAAAGAATTCAATGTGTGATGAAAATCTACTTATAGAACAAACAAAGCAATTCATATATAAACATTATATGGAACCTATTAGCTTATCTCTTATTGCTGATGAATTATGTATTTCATATTCTTACTTAAGTAACTTATTTCATGAACTAGAAGGACAATCTTACATAAAATTCTTAACAAAAGTAAGATTAAAACATGCAGCCAACTTATTAAAAAATAATGACTTAAAGCTTGATTACATTACTAAAAAAGTTGGCTATATCAGCGTAAAACATTTTAGTTACGTTTTCAAAAAATACTATGGTATTTCCCCTGGAGAATATAGAAAAAGATTATTTTAGTATTTATTATCAACTTTATATGACACATCTTTGTGTCATATTTTAAAAATAATATTTCATTTATAAATAATAACTATTATTAAATACATCTTATTCTATAGTTATATTATATTGACAATTAAAGTGATCATTCTTTTCTAATCTTATAATTCCTTCCCTTTTTGTTATATCAAAAGAGGAACCTTCAATATCTGTAACTCCGTACCAAGGTTCAAAACATATAAAAGGAGTATTAGGTTTTGACCATAGACAAAAATAAGGAAAATCCTTAAATGATATTTTGACTGAATGGTTATTATTTTTATTTTTTAAGGCAACCCAATTTGAACGTGGAGATTTTAATACATAAACACCTTCATTAAATAAATCTTTTGTTAATGGAAGATATTTTCCATTGATTAAAGGTAATTTAGATGGTTTCTTAGATAAAAGCTCTGTTTCAGTATGTCTATAAGCTTGTGCAATTTCCTCGTGTTCAAATTCTATAAAATAATCTTCTAATAATTCTTCATTAAACAATGGACATTTAAAACCAGGATGAGCTCCTATTGAAAAAAACATTGTAGATATTGAAACATTAATAACCTTATATGTAATTAAAATAGTATGCTTCTTTAATTCGTAAGTAATAAAGAATTGAAAATCAAACGGATAAATCTCTTTTGTTTTTTTATTACTGTTTAGTAAAAAAATGATTTTACTTTTTGTTTTTTCCATAACTTCAAATTCAGACTCTTTTGCAAAGCCATGTATTGGCATAGAGTAAGACTTTCCATCTATTTCATAACGTTCTTCCTTCAATCTACCAGTTATAGGAAATAAATTAGGTGAACGCCTTTCCCAAACATCTTTATCCCCACTCCACATATATTCAATTTTTATAGGTTGTTGTTTTTGGATACTACATAGTTCAGCACCTTTGGAAAATATAGATATCTTAATATCATCGTTAAAAATTTCATGTATCATAATTTCCACCTCCATAGTATATTTATGTATATAATAATCTTTTTTACTCTATAGTATTTACTTTTCCCATTAAAAGTTATCTATTATATTAAAATATTATACCAAACTTTATATAATAATCATAGTTTTTATTCAAAAGGTACAAATCCTAAACTTTCATATAAAGTTTCAGTTAAGTAATAAGTTCTTGCCAATCCTTTATCATCTTCATATGCATATATAGCTACCTTCATTTGCTCTCCATAAATACCGTCACACCAACCTTTATAATACCCTAATTCTCTTAATTTTTCTTGAATAGCGTATACATCAGAACCAATATTACCTGGTTTCAAAATTCTAAATCCATCTCCAAAAGGACCGTATGCTCCTTTTACTATAGTAACTTTTGTCCCATAGGGAATATACTTTTTTAGTTCTTTTGCATCTTTATTATACATTCTTATACACCCTTTAGATAGGGCATTACCAATACTCCATGGTTCATCTGTTCCATGTATGCCGTATTTCCCCCACGGTACATTAAACCCCATCCACGTTCCTCCAAATCCTTCCCCCCAATTAGCTTTACTGATAATATTCCAAGTTCCTAGGGGAGAAGGAGTACTTGGTTTGCCTCCCGATACTGGGTATGTTTTATATATCTCACTATCTTTAAATACATACATTTCGTAAGTATCTAAGTCAATATGTATAAAATAAGGATTATTATCCTGATTAAAAAAAACTGCTACAATGCTTTGATCTGTTTTTTTTAGACATATTAAATTAGCTATACTTATTACTAGTATAATTGATAAAACAATTTTAATGTACATATATTTCATATCATTAATTACCCCTTAACCTGTTAAGCAATAAACAGATTTACTACGTTATATAATAATATGAGTTATAAACTGTCCAATATGACTTACTTTTGCTGTCAAAAATCAACAATATATAAACATACTCTAATTGCATATATTGGTTATTCCAACTTATTAATCTTCTTAAACCCTCAAAGGAGGAGTTCATTTTATTCTACAGTGAAATATATTCAGTGATGTAATTAATGGATTAATAATCAAGCATATTTATATTAGACTGATCGATACAACTAGTTCGATATTTTTAATATAAATATTATCTATAAAAATAACGATTAATATGTTAAACTATGTAAGGAATTTATTTATAAATGTAACATAAGTGAATTTTATTTATACCTATTACATCATTTGTGGACATGAAAAATAACATTATAAGTAAGGGAGATCAAAAAAATGAAATTGAGGACACGACTAATAACTTTAAATCTTGGAGTGATGATTATCCTTATGGGAATAATTATGGCATACTTAATGGTTAATGCCCATACAAATGTAAAGAAAGAACGTGTTAAAAAAATTGAAATACAAACAGATAATATTTCTAAAGAAATAGAAGAAATTTTAAATGAAGCTTCATTTAATGTGAAAGCACTTTCTAGTACAATAATTACTTTAAAAGAAAATGAATGGATTAATAGAGAGGTAATTCTAAAACTATTAAAAAATAAATTAGAACAAAATACCAACTATGTATACACATGGGTTATATTAGAGCCTAGTGCATTTAATAATCAAGATTCAAATTATTTAAATCAACTTGGCACCGATAGCAAAGGTCGTTTTTTACCTGCATGGGGAAGAGATGAGGATAAGGTTGTATTAGAATATGATGAAAATAATGTAGACGATGAGAACTACTATAGTATGCCGAAGCAGACAAAAAAAAGTTATATTACTGATCCCACAAAGTTTTATCTAGATGGTGAAGAAGTTACAACTATTGGATTTTGTGAACCAATTATCGTTAATGGTAAATTTTATGGAGTAGCAGGTATTGATATCTCACTTAAACAGCTTACATTAATTAATTCTACTGTAAAACTATTTGATAACGGATTTGGTAGATTGGTAAATGATAAAGGTACAGTATTAGCTCACCCTAACCATAATCTAGTAAATAAAATTGGGGATGAGTTTGAAGGAGACTTAGGAAAAGAATATTTAGATAGAATACATAACGGTGAAAAATTTATGAATACTTCTTTGTCTACTAATACGGGACAAAATGTATATAAATATTATACTCCAATTAACTTTAAAGACAGTAATCTTAAATGGTCATATACAACTATTATCCCAGTAAAAGAGCTTATGAAAGATATTAACCATATGATTAATATTATGATTATTGTAACAATCATAGGAATAGTTATAGTTGGGAGTATTCTCTATTTTAACAGTAGATATGTTGTTAACTCATTTGTTGCACTCTCTGACATTATTATAAGGTTATCAACATATAATCTTACCTTTGACAAAAATCATAAAGCAATAAAATACTTAAAAAGAAAAGATGAAACAGGAAAAATGGCGAATGCATTAGCAACAATGCAAAATAATTTTATTGACTTAATAATACAAGTTCAAAATGCATCAAATGATGTTTTGGCATCTTCTAAAAAGATTACTGCAACTGCCGAACAGTTAGCAATTAATTCAGATGAAGTATCAAGATCTATTGATGAATTAGCAAGAGGTGGTATGGATCAAGCCAAGGATACAGAAGTAGGTGCACAAAAAATAAATGATTTAGGAGATTTAATTAAGCAAAATCAAACTTATATGTATAATGTAGACAACTCATCTAATAATGTAAATAGATTAGTAGATGAAGGATTAAATGTTATTAATGAATTAACTTATAAAACCAAAGAAAGCGGTCAAGTAATTAGTGAAGTTTTTGAAAATATAGAGAAAACAAATGAAAGTTCCGAAAAAATAAGAAAAACCAGCGAGATTATTGCATCTATTGCAGAACAAACAAATCTATTAGCATTAAATGCTGCCATTGAAGCAGCAAGGGCTGGTACAGCTGGAAAAGGATTTGCCGTTGTAGCAGATGAAATAAGACAGTTAGCAGAACAATCTACGTATTCGACTAAACAAATTGATGAAGTAGTAAATGAATTACTTTTAAATTCTTCCGGAACAGTTAAAAAAATTGAAGAAGTAAAAACAGTAGTTAACCAACAAATTAAAAGCGTGAAGGAAACAGAAGAAAAATACAATGAAATTTCAGTAGCAGTCAATTCAACAGAACATGCAATTGATAAAATGAGTACTTCTGCAGAAATGATGGAAAATAGAAAATCAAAAATTCTTGATGTTATACAATCACTTTCTGCAATATCCGAGGAAAATGCTGCCAGTACCGAAAAAGCCTCAGCCTCTACACAGGAACAAGCGGCTTCAATTCAAGAAATGGCAAATTCCAGTAATAACCTTACGGAATTATCTATGGAATTACAACAATCTATTTCAAAATTTAAGATATAATACTTATTAACTCAACTTTCCCGAACCATCCTCGTATAAGCTAGGATGGTTCTCTCTTACTTACACTTGTCTTACTTAGTCCAAGTTATTTATACTATTCAATAATACAAAAGTGATTTTTCTTTTCTATATTCCTTTTAACTTTATTAGTAGCTTTACTGTCAATTTCAAACACATGAGAAAGTTCATTTACTATATCTTTTTTAATTACTTTATAACTTTTAAGTTCTTCCAATAAATATTTATCATCTGTCTCCACAATAGTAACAGTCCTTATCTTTATTCTTTTACTATCTTCTTCCCACTGTTTTAAAGACATTAATATATTTTCAGGTATTTCATTATGTGAATTTTTTTTCAAATACTCTAATATTTCTTTTATATTAAGACCGTTATCCAGTGCCATAATCATAGATTTAAAAGATATTCTATACATACTAACTGCATCTTCTGATAATCTTTCTGCGAATTTATCTAAATATATACAATGAACTTCTTTCTTAGTTCCATCTGGTACTATTATTTCATAATTAGGCTGAATTATTAAACCTGTATCATTTTTAATTTCATCCACTTTATAATTTTTATTCATTCCTAATATATGTGCTCCTAATGGTGTTAGCTTAAAATAATCTATCCTATAATATGTTGTGCTAAGATATTGGTCCCATTTTTCATTTATTAATAAATCTACAATTCCGATTGATGATAAATATTCTATTAATACTACCTCTATAAACCTTCCTGCTTCATCTTCCCAATAGTTTTGATTTCCATAATAATAATGGTCATAATCATTATATGTATATATATCTCCAACTATTTTTCCCAAAAAGTTCCTATCTATCTTTTTAATAAACTTAAATAACTGTTCTATATCAATCCATTTATCAATTGGTGCTTGTTTTAAATATTTCAAAACAACCTTTCTACAAGTATAATAATTTCCCTCATACTCAGTCTTAAGTTTTAGTTCATTAATTCTTTTAAGTTCATTTATATCAGATTTCAGATATCCTTCTAATAAAAATCTACATCTATCTGCTACATCCATCATTAAAAAATCATCTGCATGCTCTCCAAGAACTAGCGCCCCATTTATAATTTGTAATATTGAATTTTCCAATAATAATTTAGATACTCCATATAATCTAATTGTATTATCTATTACTCTAACATCTTTTATATCTTCTTGATCTTCATAAAATATCTCTGTATTTTTCATTACCTCATACATTTTAATCATTGCAGTTCTGTTAGGCATTTGAGATACTTTTGTGGCCTTAAATTTAGATAAATTGACAAGTTTTATTATTGAAATAAAATCATCTTCAAATCTCTCTCCTATAGTAATGTATTTTCGATTCACTCTTTCGTAATCTATATATTCTTCAATATTGATATCCACAGGTTTAAACTCCACTTGTATAGGTTTTAGCTGTTTCTTTAATATATTATATATTTCACTTGCCATATTTCCATTTATAAAAAACAAATTTGCTTTTGATTTCTCGCTAAAATATGAAGCAACACCTCTACCAGTTCTATATGAAGATTGCTTTTTTTTATTATACTTTTTCATAATCTCATCTATATCTTCTGAATCAATACCCCTCTCAGACCTTACATATTCTGATATAAGCGTTCTTTCAAAACTATTAATACTTTTCCATATATTCAATATATTTTCTTCAACATTTAAATACTTATATAAAGCATCTACCATATCTGCTTTTCTTTTTGAAGCCGTTTTAACTCCTGATATTCTTACTAATTGAGGAAGCTGCATCCCATGTGATTCAGTTCTCAGATCATATAATAATTCTTTTAATGCCATATTTTTTTCCTTTCAATTCTATTGTATTTATCTAAGTAATTTTAAAACACATTGAGTTGATTCTTTAATATTATTGAATTTAATTCCTCAAATATTCTACATGATCAACTGATGGTAATTATAAAATTATCTGATATAGTATTTATATCCTTGTTCTGTCAAAAACAATTGTCTTTTTACTGCAAATTCCTGCTCCCTACTGTTAGCTGTTACAATACTATAAAAATAAGCTTTATTATCGCCTTTTTTAGGTCTAAGAATTCTCCCTAATCTCTGTGCCTCTTCCTGTCTCGAACCAAATGTACCAGAAACCTGAATCGCTGTACTGGCATCTGGCAAATCAATGGCAAAATTTGCTACTTTTGATACAATCAGAATATTTAACTCTCCTTTTTTAAACTCATCAAATAACTGTATCCTTTCAGCATTTTTAGTTTTTCCTGTGATTATCGGCACCTGCAATTCATTTGATATCACTTTTAATTGGTCTATGTATTGACCTATTATAAGTATTTTGTCATTCTCATGTTCTTTAATTAAAGCTTTTATAATGTCTATCTTTTTATAATTCTCAGATGCTATTCTAAATTTTTTTCTACTATCACAAACTGCATATTCCATTTTTAGCTTTTCTGGCATTTCTACTCTTATTTCTGTACATTGTGCCTCAGCTATCCACCCCTGCTTTTCAAGTACTTTCCAAGGAACATCATATTTTTTAGGTCCTATTAGACTAAATACATCTTCTTCTTTTCCATCTTCTCTGACTAAAGTAGCTGTAAGTCCCAATCTTCTTGTCGCCTGTATTCCTGCAGCAGCTCTAAATATTGGTGCTGGTAGGGTATGGACCTCATCGTATATAATAAATCCCCATTTATTTTTACGAAAAATATTCATATGAGTAAATTCATCAATTCTAGTCTTTCTATGCGTTAGTATTTGATATGTCGAAATAGTTATTGGTTTTATTTCTTTTATTTCTCCACTATATTCTCCTATATCATCTTCATCAATATTCATCTTATCTATAAGTTCTTGTTTCCATTGTCTTAATGCTGTAATACTTGTGGTTAATATCAAGGTTTCTTCCTTTATTCTATCCATGGCTACCATAGCTGTAACGGTTTTTCCTGCTCCACACGGAAGTACTATAACTCCACTTCCTCCTTTTGCTGAACCATCTGAATAAAAAATATCTGTAGCTTCTTTCTGGTAATCTCTTATAAAGAAATGTTCTCCTGATAAAGTTAACTGTCTTAAACTCATATCATATTTTTTTCCTTCTATATATCCCCCTAAATCTTCTACAGGGAATCCCAGCTTTATTAATGATAGCTTTATTTCACCTCTCATATTTTCATCTATTTTATATTTAGTATCATCTATTTTTTCTTCAAAATATTTTTGCATAACTTTATAACTAATTATTTCTCTCATTATAAAACTATCATTTGATGTTATGATTAAATCTTCGTCTTCTCTTATAATTTTTATTTTACCATATTTATTTATATTATCTTCAATATCTTTAATAACATTTTGTGGAACATTATACTTACTATATTTTTCTAAGATTTGTATTATTTCTTCAAAGCTCATACCACTAGAAGCAGCATTCCATAAAGATAGCGGAGAGATTCTATATGTGTGAATATACTCAGGACTTTTTATAATCTCTGCAAAACTAGCAACCTTATCTCTAACTTCTGTATATAAAGCATTATTAACTTCCACTAATAATGTTTTGTCACTTTGAACTATTATTGGATTATTAGAATTGTAACTCATGTCTCCTCCTGTCTGATTCTCTTATTTGTTTCCTTTATGATTAGTAATCTATATATCACTATATATCAAAAAACTTATTCTAATATTATACCATATAATAGATTATATATATTCTAATTTATTTTAGCTATCACAAACAGACTTAAAGAATAATACAAAATAAAAAGCCAAAGCACTATAAACCTAACGTTTAAGAACTTTTAGCTTTTTTGATGTTTTCATACATATGTCAAATGATATAGTTTTTAGTTTATCCCAGATAAGCTTTCTTAACATTTTCATTATTTAATAATTCTTCTGCTTCACCTTCCATAATAATACTCCCAGTTTCTAAAACATATGCTCTATCAGCAATCCCTAATGCCATATGAGCATTTTGTTCTACTAACAATATTGTTGTTCCTTCATTATTAATTTCCCTTATAATATTAAAAATTTCTTCTACTAGAATAGGAGCTAGTCCCATTGAAGGTTCATCCATTAATAACAACTTCGGTCTTGCCATTAAAGCCCTAGCTATCGCAAGCATTTGTTGTTCTCCACCACTCATTGTTCCAGCTAATTGTTTTTTTCGTTCTTCTAATCTTGGAAAACGCTCATATATTTTTTTCAAGTCTAAATTAACTTCTTTATCTTTACGTATAAATGCACCCATTTCAAGATTTTCCTCTACTGTCATTTTGGAAAAAACTCTTCTTCCTTCAGGTACTTGTGCCATATTTAAAGATAAAATATTATGAGCTCCAACATTTATTAGTGATTTCCCATTTAATAAAATACTACCATTTTTGGGTTTAATTAGACCTGATATAGTTTGAAGTGTTGTTGTTTTCCCAGCTCCATTTGCTCCAATTAACGTAACTACTTCTCCTTCATCTACATGAAAACTAATTCCTTTAATAGCATGAATAGCACCATAATAGACATCTAGATTATCAACTTTTAACATTTCGCACCTCCTAAGCTCCACCAAGATAAGCTTTTATTACTTTTTCATTAGATTTAATCTCATCAGGGGTTCCTTTTGCAATAATTTTACCATAATCTATTACAACTAATCTTTCACAAATACCCATTACAAGGCTCATATCATGTTCAATAAGCAAAATGGTTATATCAAATTTTTCCTTTATAAAATTTATAGTATCCATAAGTTCAAGAGTTTCTTGAGGATTCATACCTGCAGCTGGTTCATCTAACAATAAAATCATTGGATCAGTTGCAAGAGCTCTAGCTATTTCTAGTTTTCTTTGTTTCCCATATGGAAGATTTTTTGCTTTCTCATTCTTAACACCTTCCATCTTAAATATATTTAATAATTCAATCGCCTTTTCTTCTATTTCTTTTTCTTCTTTCCAATATATAGGTAAACGGAATATACCCTCTGATAAAGAATATTTCATATAATTTTGAAAAGCTATTTTTATATTATCTATTACTGATAACTCTTTAAAAAGCCTAATATTTTGAAAAGTCCTAGCCGCTCCAACCCTAACTATTTGATCTGGTTTTAATCCAATTATATTCTTTCCATTTATAGTGATCGTTCCTTTAGTTGGTTTATATACTCCTGTTAACATATTAAATACCGTTGTCTTTCCTGCACCATTTGGACCTATTAAACCAATAAGTTCACTTTTATCAATTGTAATATTGAAATTATCCACAGCTTTTAGCCCGCCAAATTCAATAGTTAGTTGATTAACTTCCAATAATGCCATAGCCCTACTACCTCCTTTGCAAATTACTTATTAAATCTGATTTTATTAAATACTCTACTTATTGAAAATTCATATCTACCAAGTAATCCTCCAGGTTTAAATATCATAATTATTACTAATAATATTGAATATGCTATTATACGATAGATAGAAAAATCTCTTAATGCCTCATTAAAAATAGTCAAGACAATAGCAGCTATAATTGAACCAGTAAAACTACCCATACCTCCAAACACAACAATGATTAATATTTCAACTGAATACATAAAGTTAAATTTCCTAGCTTCTAGCATGGTAATATAATGAGCAAATATACCTCCACCTATTCCCGCAAAAAAAGCCGAAATGGTAAACCCAAGTATTTTATAATATGTAGATGAAATCCCCATTGCTTCGGAAGCAATTTCGTCTTCTCTGATAGAAATCATTGCTCTACCATGCCTTGAACGAATTAATAAAAATAAGATAGTTATTATAATTACTGTAATAAAAAATACATTAGTGAAATTACTTAAAAACGGAATGCCTGATAGCCCTCTAGCACCACCTGTAAATTTGGAATTAACGATAAATACTCTTATCATTTCACTAAAAGCAAGAGTTATAATAGCTAGATAATCCCCTCTAAGTCGAAGGGCAGGAATACCAATAGCAATTCCAAAAATTGCTGCTACAATTCCACCTATAAGTAAAGCTATAGGAAATTCTAAAAAAGGTAATTTAACTGTTTTTGTAAACAAAGCAGATGTATAAGCACCAACAGCAACAAACCCTGCATGTCCTAGAGCTAACTGTCCTAAAAAACCAGTGGTTAAATTTAAACTTGTAGCTAGAATAATATTGATACAGATGAAAATTATAACTGATTCATAATAAGAATTAATAACACCATTCTTAATTAATATGTAAATAATTAAATATATACTAACAACACAGATTAAATTAACTGCATAATTATTTAAAGTTTTTTTCATATTCATGATCATCACCTATACTTTCTCTTTTACATTTTTACCAAGTATACCAGAAGGTTTAAATAATAATACTATAATTAAAATTCCGTATACAACTCCATCAGACCATGCACTAGAAATATAAGCTTTTGTAAGGCTTTCTACCAATCCAATTGCAAATCCACCCAACATTGCACCTGGTATAATACCTATCCCACCTAATACCGCTGCAATAAAAGCTTTCAATCCTGGTGTAACTCCCATTAATGGATTTATCTGCAAAGCAATACCACTACTATAAAGAATTCCTCCTATTGCTCCAAGTGCTGTACCAATAGCAAATGTAATAGCAATAATTCGATTTACATTAATACCCATAAGTCTTGCGGCAGGTTTATCTTCTGATACTGCTCGCATAGCTTTACCCGTCTTTGTCTTTGAGACAATAAATTCAAGCAAAATCATACATATGATTGCAATTATAATCGTTACAATTGTAATGTTTTTAATATGCAAGTCCCCTATTTCTAATCTCCCTTTGATTAAACTAGGAAATTTTCTTGATTGTGGTTTATAAATCGCTGCAAATAAATTTTCTAGAAACAAACTCATTCCCAACGATGTTATAAGAGCTGATATTCTTGGCGCATCCCTTAAAGGTTTGTAAGCTATTTGATCAATCATAATTCCAATCATTGCACAAACTAACATTGATATGATAATTACCATCCAAAAAGGTAACCCTAACATTGAAATTGCTATTAAAGCAAAATAAGAACCAATCATTAAAATATCCCCATGTGCAAAGTTAATTAATTTAACAATACCATATACCATCGTATATCCTAATGCTATTAACGCATAAATACTACCAACATGAATTCCATTAAACAATTGTTGTAAAAAATTCACTTCATCACCTCTTTCAGATTCAAAGAAAGGAGGGCTTTTTACCCTCCCAAATAATAAGTATAGTTTGAGAAATTATATGATTTATTTATCATTAAATTGAGTCTCAAATTTCAACTCTCCATTTTCAATTTTAATTATAGATACACTCTTTGTAGTATCACCGTTTGAATCAAAAGTTATATGACCAGTAGCTAATTTTATAGAAGTTTCCTTTAACTTCTCTAATATCTTTTCATTATTAGTAGAATCTGCCTGATCAATAGCATTTGCCATAATTTTCATAGCATCATAACCTAATGCAGCTAAAGCATTTGGTGTTTCTGAGAATTTATTCTTATATGCTGAAACAAAATCTTGAACAATTTTACTTTCATCACCAGCATAAAAATGATTTCCAAAGTAACCACCTTCAACCATATCAATATATTCTTCTTGAACACCATCCCATCCATCTGGCCCAAGTAATGTAGCTTTAATACCCAATTCTTTAATAGTTGTTGCAATAACCCCAACTTTATTATAATAATCAGGAATAAAAATAACATCTGGATTATTATTTTTTACATTTGTAAGGACAGCGTTAAAATCAACATCATCTTTAGTGTAGCCTTCAAAATCTACAATTTTGGCTCCACCTTCTTCTGCAACTTTTTTAAACACTTCCGCAAGACCTACAGAATAATCACTACCAGCATTATATAAAACTGCTATATTCTTAGCTTGTAATTCTTTAAGAGCGTATTTTGCAAGTATTGTTCCTTGATATGGATCTGTATAACATGCACGAAAAACGTATTCATAATCTGGAGTTACATTTAAGGCTGTCGCAGTAGGTGTAATCATAGGAATTTTACTTTGCTCTGCTAATGGTGCAACAGCCAAAGTTGTTCCACTAATAACAGGACCTACTAATGCATCAATTTTATCATTATTAACAAGTCTTCTAAATAAAGTAACACTTTCTTGAGCATCACCTTTATTATCATATATAACTAATTTTATTTGTTTTCCATCAATACCACCTGCTTCATTAATTTCTTCAGCAGCAAGTTTAACCGCATTTTCTACAGCCATACCATATTGAGCAATATCACCTGTTTCAGCTGTAATTAGACCAATTTTTACTACTTCTTCTTTTGTTGAATTGCTTTTTTCTTCCTTTTTAGAATCTTCTTTTTTAGAATTAACTTTTGCATCACTTTGATCTTCTTTATTGTCTGCAGGTTTATCCATGCACCCTCCAAGTACAAATAACAAGCAAAATAAACTTATCACCATTAATATATTTTTTTTCATTTTATGCCCTCCCATTTATGTATGTTTTTAGTCTTTATGATATTTACAGTTACATCATATATGCAATTATACATTGTATCTCTTTCAATTGCAAGAATTTTTATTTACCACTTTATAACTGCAAACTATTAATGTTACTATATGCAAAAATTACATCCACCTTCTTTATTCATTATTACGGCAAGCCTCTTGCTTATAACACTTATTGCATAATTCAAATACAATATTTATCTTTTAATAGTTGTTTAATCCCATTACAACAAAACCATATAGCATAGCTTTGACTAAAAAACTCTATACTATAAGGTGTATGTTCAAATTTTATTCTGCATAATATTTTTCTATAAAATTCATTTGTCGTAATTATTATATTATTTATTTAACTTTCGTACCATATAAATCTTTTATATTACTGCATTTTACAAGTGTATTTTTAGATATTATTTAGTGTTATATTTTCATCTTTCATTAATTCTTATATTATAAAATGCTCTAATAATTATACACACTATATTAGGTACTAAATAAAAAAATCTTAATAATAATTTCTTGAACAAATTGACACGCTTAAGATTTCGTGACAATATACGAAATTCGTTTTTATATTTTATTTTTAATTTGTCCAAAATTTCTTCATTGTTCATTTCATATTTAACTTTATAATAAGCAATTTGTATGTTTAATAAATATCTATAGCAAGCCAAATAGATTAACTCTTGTTTGTTTTTTTCTTCAAAAAAGTGAATTGCTTCTTCTAGTGCATCTAATTTTTCCAACCTTTTAATACTATACTTATTTCCTGTAATACTATTATCCCTCTGAAAGTAAAAATATAATTTTGCATCAGACACAACTGTTTTAGAAGACTTATACAATAATTTATACGTTACAAATTCATCTTCATGAAGCTTGTCTATAGGATATTTAATATCACTAAATAAATTTAATCTATACAATTTACCCCAAGCAACTATCATGTTTCTTTCACTTTTTTCAACAATTCTTTTTGTCCCGTCAATATTATTATATAATGTTATACTATTTTCACTTAAATCAATCATAGTTATTTTTTCGTTTTCATATACTTTTTGATAATTTATAATTGAAACATCAGCTTTATAAGATATAATATTACAATGCAAAATCTCTAGCATTTTTGGATGTATAAAATCGTCACTATCTATAAATGTTATGAATTCACTTTTTGCATTTTCTATTCCTGTATTTCTAGCTGCTGATAATCCTCGATTCTTTTTATGAATCACTTTTATTCTAGAATCTTTCCTTTTATATTCATCACATATACTTCCACTATTATCTGTTGATCCATCATCTACTAATATTATTTCGTAATTGGCAAAAGTTTGTTTCAGTACAGAACAAATACATCTATGTAAATACTTTTCTACATTATATACCGGAATAACTATACTTATATCTATCATTTCATCACCTACATATTATTTAATCTTCTAATTAATTGTAATATTTAATAATCTAATTTATTGCATCTTTAATATATTTAGAATTTCTAGCTACTAATTTAATAATATCATCAAACTCTTTTTCATTTTTGAAAACAAAAAAATAAAATATATTTGGAACAATTAGTAATACTAAAATTTTAATTATAAATGTTCCAATCGAAACATTTTCTATCCAACTAACACATATAGATGTTAAAAATATACTTATTATAGTATAGATGACTCCTTTAATTTGGCTCCTAAAATATATAATAAAAGATAAACCAAATTTTTGTTTCATTAACAATTTTGCTTCATACCAATAATACGTAGATAAAGTGGTAACTATTGTAGCCAATAAAATTCCAAAAATCCCAAACTCTTTACCTAGTAAAATAGATAAAAATATATTCAAAACAGCAGCAACACACATAAAGTATTTAACCTTTTCAAACATTCCAGCCGCAACTCTAAATACTTTGATCGTATTTCTTCCACAAATCAAATAATAATTAAAAACTATAACCATTACTATTCTAGTATTAAATAAATATTCTTTACCAATCCACAAAGTAATAAAATCTTGTAATAAGATAAATAAACAAGTTGTAGTAAAGCCGGATATCCAATTATTAATTAATTCAGTAATTTTAAATATCTTATATTGCTTTATAACTTTTTCCTTAACAATTAGGTTACCAACACTAGCTGTGATTGCATTATAAAACATTGAAACTAAACTTACCACGCCAGTAATAATTAAATTATAGTTAGAATAATACCCTACCCATATTGTTCCTACCATTATTGAGATAATTATATTATCTGTCCCAGTAATCAAAGCCCTTGCAAACTTATAAATAAATACATCTTCTATTTTCTTTAATATTTCTTTCTTTTCATGCCAAGTTATCTTGCCTGTTATATCCTTCTTATTAATAAATGGGTATAGTTTTTTTTCTTTTCTTGATATAAAAATGCTAACTAGTATGATCTTTATTATATCGATTAATAAATATACAATATAATTTCTAGTATATAAAAGAAAAACAATCTGAAGTAAAAAAGATAAACTCTCAATAATCAATTGATTTAACCACACTATATATTTTCTTTGGTCCGCAATTATTAAGTATGATTTATATATAAATATATTAGAAAGAGTTATCCTAAATAAAAATAATATATAATATAATTTTAAGTTAGTCATTGTTACTTCTGTATTAATTATATATTTAAGTAATGGTATTATTAATAAGCCTATAAACATCATAATAAATGCCATACTTAAATATATTTTCTTAAAGAATTGATATATAGATATTATTTTTTTTGTATCTTTTTTAGCTATTGGTTCATATAGACTATATACCATAACATATCCTATACCAAATTCTGCAAAGGATAACAAAACAAATATATTTGAAAATAGTCCATTAATACCAAGAAACTGAGTTCCTAAAGTTTTAATAAATACTGTTTTTACTATAAAATTTAATAACAGAAAAAAAAATTGATTAGTAGTTCCTACAATAAAATTTCTTATAGAATTGACTTCTCTTGAATCAGTATTCATGGCAAATACCTCTTTTTCTAATTCTTATCTCTTTACAATTTTATTAATATATATTCTAGCTAAAGGGTATATACAAATAAATATAAATGATAATAGATTATATAACTTAAATCTAAAACAAAAAATACATAAATTATAAAACATCTTTTGTGATGTACTTGGTACATCTGATAAAACCGAATATGCTCTTTTATGAAAAAACAAAACTTTAATGAAATCATTACTCATAAAATCTTTAATTATATTACGTATCTTATAAAAAGATACTCCATCTACAAATATTTTCTTTATAATAACCCAACAAAATACACGGCAAGCTAACGGAACAAACAAATCAATGTTATCATCATATTTTTGTTCTTTTAATAAAAAATAATTGTAGTCTTGTAACATATTTATTGCTTTTGTAGTTATATCCTCTGATTTATTAGATGTTGATGTTTTGTAAATATAATAATAATATATAGGCTCATTTAGTACATAATACTTGGGATTAAATGAAAAAGTCTTCAGGTTAAATAAAGTATCTTCCATAAATATCTCATTACTAATATTAAACTTTAACTTATGCTCCTGAATAAATGAACTTTTGTACATCTTTCCCCAAACATAACCAAATAAACTTGTTGTTTTTAATTGATGGTATCTTTTTTTATCTTCTTTACAACCATATTTATCTATTTTACCCGTTGTAAATAAATTGCTAGATACTTTTATCTCTTTATCTACTCTAAAATAGTTACCACATACAATATCATAATCTCCTATTTCTGCAATTACTATTAAACGCTCTATTGAATCTTTGGTTAAAATATCATCTGCATCCACAAAACAAATATATTTACCTGTAGCTAAATTCATCCCTATATTTCTTGCTATACTTTGTCCATTATTTTTACTATGTAACACCTTTATTTTCTTATATTTTTTCTTGTATCTATCGCATATTAATGGAGAACTATCAGTAGACCCATCATCAATTAATATTATTTCAATATCTTTATACGTTTGTGATAATAAACTATCCAAACATCTCTCTAAATATTTTTCTGCATTATATATTGGAACTATAATACTAACGCTCATACCCTACACCTCATTAAAAAATCTATACATATCTAAATAGGTTTTCCTATTATATATTTAATATAATTAATAAACACTCTATATATATATCTAATCTTTCTACCAATATATCTAACCCTACAATTATAATCAGCTATAAAACCGTCTTTTTTAGAATAAGTAAAATCCAAATCATCCTTAATAATTGCATATTCCTTTGCTATAAAATCTAGATAAATATCATCTAATAATCTTTTTCTAAAAAAGTTAAATCCATAATCTACAAAAAGATGGTTAAATTGTATTACCTTAATCTTTTGATTAAAATATGCTGCACAAGCTGTTCTATGAGAACCGTCAAGTAATGCATAATTTTTTCCTATTGGAATAATAGATATATCTTCCTTATAACCATTTATTTTAAAGTCATCTATTAGACTATTAAACACTTGTAAATATTTTTCTATTGAATTTTTATTAGAATTTCCTTGTTCTGAAAAAGTACCATCCGAAAATGCTTCAATGTGTTTTATGTATAATTCTTTAGCAAATTCAAAGTTATTGTTTTTTTCCCTACACTCAATATAATAATATTTAACAACTAGATCAATTCTATTTGTTGTTATAAGCTCTTTGGCATCTATATCAAACAATGTATATTCGGTGTCCTTAGTTATTTCATTGTAATTCAAAAAATAATTATCTAGCTTATTTAATGGATACTTGTATTTAATCATATTAATCACCTAGCTTCTCTAATATATACTCTCGACTCAGGTACTTCGCCTGATTTTTTCTTTAGAATATCTGTTATGCAGAAGATGTGCTCATCAAAATGTTTTTCAATATATTTTATTCTAAAGAAACTAAATGTCCATCCTATAAAAGCTCCAAAAAATGCACCTAAACCATATAAAGATTCAGATAAAGTTATAGAATAAATGCTTCCTATTAAAACACAAATACAAAAAATTATACTTGTATACATAGCCCCTTTATTATCATTGAAGTAAAACATAAATATTATATTACAATACATCAAAAATATTGCTAAGAAAGCACATACCAAAGTTGGATATATTATCAGTACACTTCCTCCAAAACCTAAAATTGGTAAAACTATAATTGCAATCAAGAAAATAGTTGTCGTTATAATACCTTGAATCCCAACTAAATAACTAATTTGTTGAATTAATAGTCTAAACATACTTTTCTTAGTCCTAGTAATCTCATTTAATTTATTACCAATAACTGACTCGTTAAACTTTTGATACTTACTATGAAATTTGGTTTCTGCCATTACGGTAAATATTATAATAGTTGATATATTTGTGAACATAGCAAGGCAAGATGCCATATCATAACTTTGCATACTAACATAACTATTCGCAACAATAATACGGGATGGATGAGTCCAAAAAACAAAATTATGTATATAAAGTCCCAATATATAGAAAAAACTACATAAACATATGTTTTTGTGATCAATAAAGTAATGCAAACAATCCTTATAATTTCCACTATTCTTTCCAAAATACTTTCTCATATAAGAAAACTCCAATGAAGAAATTACTAAAAAACCTATTGTTATTCCATATAAAATTGATTTTATCGTGCTTAATCCAACTATATAAAATAGATGTGCCAAAACAAAAGCTATTATCATTCCAATAAAATAATATAATGCTATTATTTTATAATCTTTCGTAGCAGATAAATAGATCATAGAATAAAAAGAGATAATCAATACTATAAAAAAACAGTATGATACAAAAGAAAATATTGGGTCAACTTCTCCTATAATTATTAATCTTATTATAAATGGTATTCCAAAAATCGAACCCAATAATGTATTTAAAAAAACTCCAGTATAAAAAGATGGTAAAATATCATCATATTTTTCTTCATAGATCTTATCTGCAATGTAACGGGACATTACTCCATTAAAAGCTGATGTCATAAGAAGAGAAAATATAAATCCATATAATATGGTTGATGATAGCAACTCTCTTTGGGTATAAGAAACTGATAAAAAACCAAGCATTAAATACAGAATAATAATAGTTACAATTACTATTATTGTAGGTCCAATAGTAACAAGAACACTATAAGTAATCCCCCCTACAAGTCTTGAAATACTTTCTTCTTTAAAAATATTTTTCAGCTCATAACCTATTCCTGCCATAATAACACCTCTCTTTACAATCCTTGTAATTTATCTTGTATTAATTTTTCATAAAGCTTTTTATACTCTTTAAAAACTGTTTCATTCTGATAAAACTTATTTACCCTGTTATATCCGTTTAATCCCATCTCGAGCCTTGTTTTTTCATCCTTTGCTAGATTTACCATTGCCTTAGCCATTTTTTCTACATTCATAACAGGTACTATAACTCCAGCATCTCCTACTTTATCATCTTTTCCATATATTAAACTAATACAATCACCTACATTTGTTGAAATACAAGGTTTTTTTGCCGCAAATCCTTCTAATATAACTAACGGTTGTCCTTCGCTCAAGCTACTTAACACCATATAATCCATTTTACCAATATAATCTTTTACGTTAATTTTACCAGTAAAAACAACATTTTTTATCTCTAAATCACTAACTAATTGCATACATTCTTTTACATATTTAGGCTTTTCATCTAATGGTCCCATTATCCATAATTTTAAATTTGGAACTTCTTTTTTTGCTAAACAAAAAGCATTAATCATAGTTTTTACATCTTTAATTGGCGTAACTCTAAGAATAGCTCCTACATTTATATACTCATCAAAATCACCTTTGCTTGGTATATGTTCATATTCAGATACATTTACTCCATTGTGTATAACATTAGTTTTTTCTCTTAAACATCCCAAATCAACTTGAAATTCCCTAGCACCTTCAAATAATGCTGTAACTTCATCAGCAAAATCATAACAGCAACTAGAAAATTTATAAAACTGTTGTATCCATAAATCTTTATAAAATCCTTTTACCCAATTAGCCTTAATTATTTCTTCTTCTCTTTCTCTTGTATATATCCCATGCTCCGAAACTAATAAAGGCTTATTATATATGTATTTTGACATACTACCAAATACTCCTGAATATCCAGTAGACATAGAATGATATATATCTGCCTCTACAGGTTTATTTTTTAATAGTAAGAATAAAGGTAAATACATAGACCTCATAGTCCATAATAAATCAGTAAATACCGCATTTTCATAATTCTTCTTATAATAATTCTTAGTCATTTGCAAAAATTCTTTGCTTGTTAGTAATTTATCTAAGGATATATTTTGGTTTTGAAAAAAATCAAATATTCCCTTCCAATTCACTTCATTACCATAAAATAAACTTTCTAAAGCTAAATACTCATTTTTCTTAACCCTAAATCTTTTTCTGCTTTTTTTTACAAAATCATAATCAAGTAAGTAAATTTCTCTAATTTCTGTTACATTATCTGGTATTTTATATTTAAACTCTTTTTTCTCATCTCTATCAACTACTAATGTTTGAATTACAAACTCAACATCTTTAAATTCCAATAACATCTGCTGAATCCAGCTTGAAACTCCTCCTAATAAATATGGATATGCACCTTCAACAATCAAACATACTTTCATATTCTTCACCTACTATATTTGTCTATTTGTTTAAGATATATATATGCTTCTTTATCGTGAACACTAACCAAATATACGCCTTCTTCTATCTGGTAGGCTATAGCATTTGTAATACTATCTATTTCTTTGTTTGTTCTTAAAATATAATGCAACTCTCCATACCACTCATCTGACTTTATAGTAATTTTATTACTAAAATATTTTACCCTAGGAGAATTCAAATTATATTTTTTAACCAATTGAGACGTTTCTGTTATGTTCCTTGATTTAATCATTATAAATTTATCTCTATACGAATCTATAAATTTAATATACTTACGTGATACATTTATCCAATTATCATTATTATCACTAGGATATATAATTTGTTCAAAATTAATATTCTGAGAAATCGTTCCGAATGCTGTTAAATATGAATAAAATTCTAATTTATCTAAATCAGTAATTTCCACTCCTTCAATTGTATATGGTATATAAACTGCATTATTAGTAATATATGAAAAATTATAATCAGTTCTAAATGATCCACAAACAGCTTCTACTAAATTAAATTTATCATTTTCCATTAATATATCTATATCCTTAAATTCTTTATCTATTTCTAATAATTTAAAATCTTTATTAAATAGTTTATTAAATAATTTATTATCTTCTTCATGATTTCCTGAGTACCTAATTCCAACTTCTCCACTATTTTTATAAAAATTTTTTTCATAATTATTTATTTGTTCTATAGTATTATCACTTAAATAATTATCGATAGTATTTATTAAAAACCCATTTGGAATTAAATTTCTGCTCTTATTTATACTTAGAATATCTGGAATTAATATATCATGTTGGAGTTGCATAGCATTTCGATTATATGTTTTTATTAAACCATCTGTATTATCATTACTTATATACGGAAATCCTGAATAGGTAAAAAGCTTAGCGTTAACAATAGGATATATGTAATCCGGGTAAATCTGAGCTATAATTGCAGTAAGTATTCCGTATCCTGCATTCATTTTGGCAAAAGGACCATTTATCATATAAATATTAGTCTTATCAAAAATATTACGCCATATTATTGGAGATTTATCAGAACCAATTACATATGTTTTGGTTGTAGACAACAGCTCTACTTCTGATGAACTATACTTTAATTCTGGAAGTTTTATTAATCCTCCTATAAGAAATCCTGGTAAAAATTCTATGCCTTTTTTATATTCAGATTGAGTTATATTTTTTATCCCCATAATTTTCTTTAAGTTTGTATTTTTAATATAATTAACATTTGGCATTGACATAAAAATTATATTTTTTTCTTGATATCTAATAAGATTCTCCACAACGTCTACATTTTCAAAGCGATTTCCATTTATTATTATAATTTCAGATTCAATTATTTCCTCAGTAGTGAAATCTTCCAATGAAGCTTTGGTCATATAGCTTATCTTAGTCTTGTTTAAACTATCTTCAACTATTTTCAATTCACTTTTTTTATCTTGAGTAGAAATAATTAAACATGTAGGATTTGTTGTCACATGCTTTAATTTTTCTTGTTTTTCTAATTTTCTACTATCTTCTTCCTGTAAATTATGACTCTTCTTTTTTATAAAGTAACTTAAGTTAAATATAATTAGCATAAGAAAAAGCAAAATAATCATCATTATTGCTAACCCTAGATAATACCCACTTTTCAATTCAAAATCTTTCTTTTCATTCATTTTGTTCTCTCTTTTCTGTATACACTTGCTTTTCTATTTCTTATTAATATATTTAATGTACTAAGTAAAATTAAAACCATATATTTAATAGGTCTAATTATACCAGAATGCATACTTTCTCCAGTTTTTCTATCATACATTATTGCTGGTATCTCCTTTATAATATATCCTCGCATAATCATTTGAATTATCATATTTATATCTGGATATCTATATTCAAAATTTCCATAGCCTGCATAGTATGAAAATGCTTTTTTATTTAACCCTTGTAATCCTGACGTAGGGTCTGTTATATTTTCCTTGGTTGTAACTTTTATTACTAATCTAAAGAAGCTTATTGCTATGTATTTTATTTTAGAGATATATAAGTTATTATTTTCTTCCAAAAATCTGGATCCTATTATAATATCAGGAGTATCGTCACCATAATTTTTAAAGTAATTATAAATTGTATTAATATTATTAATATCATGCTGCCCATCTGCATCTATTTGAATAACATAATCATACCCATTTTTTTTTGCATATTTATATCCCACTTGTAATGCTGAACCATAACCCATATTACACACTTTATTAATAATTGTTACGTTATGCTGTCTTACTACTTTCTCAGTATCATCTTGTGAACCATCATTAATTACTACTATGTCTCCAATTTTATCGATTTTTAAACTATACATTTTATCTAACAGTATATCTATACTTTCCTGTTCATTATATGCAGGTATAATAATTAAGAGATCTTTTTTCATCTTATGCTCCTTTCACAGTATGACCTTTTAAGTATCCACAAAACTACATTCAGTTCATTCTTTAATACTGTTTTTTATTTATTCACTTCATAGTTAATAGCAAAATTATTTAATGCATAAATATTCTGCACAATTCTATACACAATAATTTCATCATCTTCATAATATACACTCATCTCAGTAGGAAAATATTTCTGATATTCTTTTGCCCAATAATATGCTTTTGACATAAGTATTCTTCTGTCTTTTTTGTAGTACTCATTATTTTTTTTGCCCTTTAAAAGAGTTTTTTCTGCATCCTCATATGTAACAATTTCTCTATTTACTATTTCTTTATCATCTTTATAAAATGCACTACCATAAGAAATAATAGGTCTTTTTTCCACATAAATAAAAACATATTTGGTTGGTATATTTATCTTAATATCTTCATTCCAATTTTCTTGATTTAAAATAAAATCACTTAATTCATAATGATAACCGTTATTCATTACAACACTAATATCATTTACAGGCGCTACAATTGTCCATTCAAAATCATTATATTTTTTCATAATATTACAATCTACCAACATTGCCCCTTTAGTCTGGAAATAATAAAATGGAAGTAATGGACGAAGTAATCCAAAATCTATAATAATAATTATTATAGTAACCATACTCAAAACCGTTAGACAAGATATAAATCTTTTTAATTTACTATTTACAAATAATCTATATAATATTTCAAAGGGCATAGCAATTAAAAAAGGAGAGAAATAAGAAAAGAAAATAGCAACTCTTTTAGCTTCCATCACAGTGGGTAGATTTAATGATCTACATAACATTAAAAATATTAAAAGTAACCCATTCATTGCAAAAACTAATTGATAAAGATTTTCTTCCAATTTCTTTCTAATTAATATAGAAAATATACAATAAACTATTGTTAATACTATTAATGCTAAAAATATGTACATTACTCTAATATCAAAAAACACATATTTAGTGATTTCTTTTTTGGAATTTATAACAAAATCGTCGAATCTAGTTTGTCTATTATCTTTATTATCATCTTTAGTTTTTTCATCTTTTTTATTATTTTCTCTTCCTTGTATAACTCTAACTGCCCAATCCATTGATTGTTCTAGTTCATTACCCAAAGCAACTCCTACTCCAAGTGGCGCAATAGCTATTAGTCCACTTAAAATACCGCATATTATTAACTTAATTAATAATTTCTTCTTTATAATTCTATAGAAATATATAATACTTACACTTAAAGCTAGAATTAATGCAATAATTGAAATATAAAAATGTATACTTATGGTCATTACAAAACAAATACCGAAAAAAACTAAATCAATTATTTGTTTTTTTCTCAAATAACTAAACAAGAATAATACCATAGGCATTAACATTATCATTCCATATTCTTGAGGAATACTAAATTGATATCTGTAAAGTGATTCAATCCGATAAATATTAATAAGTGAATATACCGCAAAACCTAATAAAGCTGCATATTTTGATAGTAATATTTTTCTAAGTCCTAAATATAACATAGTCATAATTAGTACAGTTGAAACAAATGAAAATGCATTAGTAACTATTACTGCTTTAAGGCCAAAAACAACTGAAATTGCTGATATTACATTATGAAATCCATGTGGATAAACACCTGATGGAAATATTCTTCCACTAATTAATGATTGAATCCAATATAAATGAACTTCTTCATCTGGGGCTCCAAAACTCATGAAATTCATATTACTGTAATTATAGTAATATAAGTTATAAGAAATAATAAGAAGAAATATTATCCACTCTATTCTTTTACCCCAAAATAATTGTTTTAAAAAATTTCTTATAATATTTAGTTTATAAGATATATATCTATAAAAAAATAATTTAAATCCATATTCACCACTTATTAAATGTTTTAAAATCTTTCTGTTTTCTTTCAAATTATTTATAAAGCCTTTTTTATCTAACATAATTCTAATAGCAAAAGCACTTACTAATAAGCTAATAATTAGTGATAACCTATTAAAAAATCTTAAATATGAAAGAATAAAAACAAGCATCATTAAATAGAAATTACCAAATACTACATACATAATAAATCTATTGATAATATTTTTATCTTTTACAAGTGGCTTTATAATATAAGATGACACTAAAACTATAAGAACAAAATATGCTATAAAAACATTCATAATTTCTAGAAAATCATTTATGTGCAATGTACCACCTCTGTCCAAATTTATAAAAGGAATTTAATTAACTATAGAATCTAACCATTTCTAACATCTCATGGTCCAAAACAATATCTGATTTTTTTAGATTGTTTATTAATAATAAAAATTCTCTTCTATTTTCATTAATATAGTAATATCTTAATCCTGCTTTATAACTACCTAATTCATCACCATTATTATTTAATGCATGATAAACCCAAAAACCAGCTCTATCGTTCTCCCCTAAGGCTAATAGTACACATATTAACTTATTATATAGTTCACCAGTAATTTCTTCTGGCAAACAACTTTTCATTGTTATTATTAATTGTTCAAACATACCACAATAAAGTTTTTGTTCTGCCGTAGATAATATATTTTGTTCTAAAAAGTCATATAAGTAATCAACATATTTACGACACAACTCTACATTTTCTTTATCTATATAATATTCTTCTCTAAACTGCTTTTCCTTTATTTTAAATTCATTAATAATATCAGAGATAGCTGAAGCAGCATAATGAGATACTTCACTATCTTTATGTTCCACAGCTTTTAATATTGATTTTGCAGAAGACTTACTGTCTTCTCTTAACACGTCAAGCAATAACTTTCTTACACTTTTATTGTCAGATATTATAAGAGCCTCTTCAATAGGTACTTTATTTAAAGCACTATTAATATCAGGTTTTAAAATGACATTTATTTTTTCTTTATTTAAACTTAATTCCTCTATACTAACTTTACTATTATTTCTCTTAAAATAGATTGCATAAATAAGCCATGAAAAAAATAGATAAAAAGGTCCTATTACAGGACAAACAATCATAAAAATCCCCATTATTAAACCTCTAAAAGCATCTTTTTTTATGCATTTAATAATAAAATATATAAATGAAATAATAAAATTACATATTATAATTAAAATGATTATCTCAATTTTATCCATTTGAGCAAAATTAATTTTCATATTTACCACCAATTTCTACTAGAATTTGATTTTTTTCTAATCTATCTATAACATATTTGGCTTCTTCTATATTGGCATTAGTCAGGAGTATAAATACATCATTTTTATTATTAACCCCTATATAATCAGTATCTCTAACCTGTTCCTTTAATAATTTATGAAGTTGTTTTTCCTCGTAATTATGATCTTTTAATTTTAATAAGGAAAACTCAACTAAATGTTCATTTGCTCCATATGTATATAATTCAAGAACTTTACTAAATGCTTTTGCACTCATAATATCTCCTTCTGTTAAACTGTATGATTCACTAATATTATTCATATACTCATATGCTTTATCCATCGTACCTTCTATTAGCTTACATAATACTCCAAAAATATTTTTCTCATAAAGATTATTACTTTCAAAAGGTAATGACCAAACCATAATTATCGTCTGCAAATGTCCATCCTTATATGTCCCACCTGCCATAATTGGATACTGAGGATTCATTTTTTTATTTATATATATTTCTTGCCTCATAAGTTTAAAATACATATCCCTATGAGAAGTAATTTTTATTGATTTTTTCATTTTTTTAGCTTTTTTAGTAGATGCAGCCATTAATCTGCAAAATTGAGAATTACTGTCACATGTATAGATAGCAACATCTTGAGTATTCATTATTTCGCACACAACATTAACTGATTTAAAAATAACTTCTTGAGGTTCTATTGCATCTAATTGTGATACAATATTATAAATTCTAGCAAAACTATCTTTATAATTAATCAACCTTTTTTCATATAAACTTTTAACTTCAACATTACTATTATTAATATCTTTTATATTTTCAAGTTCTAATTTTAAATAATCTTTTTCATCGTTTAAATCTTTGTATCTTCTTCTATATTTATCTTTTAGATATCCTATGAGAACTCCAATAGCAAATAACTGAAGAATCCAAAGATATATATCATAATCATTAAATGCTATGTAACTACTATCTATGAATAGATGTGTATATATTTTACCCATTATGCTAAATGCAACTGCAAATACTGCTTGAATATATCCATAGATTACTGCGATAACTATCACATATAATAAATAAATATCAATTATCTCATGTAAACTAAAAGATTTAGTAAAAATTATTAACGATTGTAACACTAAAAAAAACAATATATTTTCTATTAAAGATAAAATAATGTTCTTTTTTCTATTTGGAAACCTAAACATATTGCCTATAAAAGATGCTCTTTGTTTATCATCTTTTGTTTCTATAGTTGTTTTTTTATCTATTACTTTATATACATTTTTAATACCTCTTTTAATATCATACTTTTCTTTAAAGCCTAATTCTTTAATATTTTGTAATTCATAATTACTAATTCTTTTGTCTGATTTTTTTGTATCTATTTCAATCTTTTTATTTATTACTTCTTCTATTACTTTAATTAACTGTACTTCATCATAAACTGAATCTGATGTTATATTATAAACTGTGTTCTTTTCAGTTCTTTGAACTATAATTCTATATATGGAATCTATTACATCATCAATATATATTAAATTATGTTGACTGTTATTATAAACTGATACTATATTATCTTTTAATGCTTCATTAATCATTCTTGTACATACAGAATCTTCTATAATCTCATCTTTATATTTTCCATAAATTTCTCCGACTCTAACAATGTGGGTTATATAACTTATTTCTTCATGATAATCAGTACATATTTTTTCTCCCATTAATATTGCTTTATTACGATTATTAGTTGCAATAGGTCTAGTATCGTCATCTATTATTCCTTCATTTCCCTCAAATACTGAGCAAGAAGAAATATATATAAATTTCTTTATATTTAAATCTTTACAATGAATTACAACGTTTGTTAATCCCGATATATATTTTGAACATTGATTTTTATTATGATCCATATCAAAAATACTATCTGAAGCGCCTGAAAAAAGAACAATATCAGGCTCTATACTTTTTAAAATATATGAAATACTATCACTATCATACGTAAAATTATACTCTTGAAAAACTTCTACGGGCTTTACGCCATTTTTTCTTACTTTACCTGTTACAACAAAAACTTGATTATCTTCTTTTTTCAGTCTAGAAATTAAACATAAGGTAAATACATTATATTCTCCAAAAATTAGTATTTTAATAAAGTCCACCTCCTGTTTATTATAAGTAATTACAAAACTCAATTATAATAACTTCAATTTTATAGTTCTTTATATAAATTTAATTGTTCTCTTAATTTTTCATTCTCTGTGTTTAACAATGCGATTTGTATGAATAACTCACTGATTTGATTACTTTGAATAGATATAACAACTGTATTTTTTAAGACAATAAATAATAATCCTACATATGCTATTAAGAATATAATTGAAGGAGGATACCATATCCCCAACAATTCTGCTACAAATGAAATAACAGTCGGAAAAAGACCTATTATAACTGCAATAACTCCAATAATTAACCATAATATTGACTGTGATTCCGTCATTTTTTTATTAACCATTAGTCTTATAACGCAAAAAATTAATATGAAACCTGTAACTACAGTACCTATGTTCACCAAAATACTCATAGCATCATTCCATTCTTATTTAAATTGTTAATTGCTGGAAAACAAACTCGTCAAAATTATCCAAATTTCTTGTTTTATGTTACAACTTTTTATATATTATATCATAAACTACTTAAATAATTCAAATTTTTTTATATCTTTTCTTAAGCCAAAAAATATTCCATAATATAATAAAATAATGTATACTGTACAAGGATGATAGGTAAGTATTGTATAAAGAATCAACTAAATGTAGTTTCGCAATTACCTTTATAGAAAGGATGTACCCTAATGAATAAAACAATAGGAATGGTAGCACATGTAGATGCTGGAAAAACAACTCTTTTAGAACAAATATTATATAGCACAAGTTCAATAAAGAAAGCTGGTCGTGTTGATAATAAAAATACTTTTCTTGACTACCATTCAATTGAAAAAGAAAGAGGTATAACTGTCTTTTCAGATCAAGCTATTACTAATTATAACAACTGTACTTATCAATTAGTTGATACTCCTGGGCATATAGATTTTTCAACGGAAATGGAAAGATCTATTAGAATACTTGATTATGCTGTAATTATCATATCCGCTGTAGAAGGAATAGAAGGTCATACAGAAACAGTTTGGCAACTCCTTAAAAAATATCAAATACCAACATTTTTCTTTATCAATAAATTAGACAGAGTAGGATCAAATTTTGAAAATGTAATTAATGAAATCAGAAATACTTTCACACAAGATATAATTATACTTTCACATATAACCGAAGATGGAAACATCAATTATTCTCTAGATAATCCTTCAAGAGATATAATTGAATTGATAGCCGAATATGATGAAGTAATAATGGAAAAATATGTAGAAGATGAAGATATTAAACCCACAGAAATATACCAAGCAATAAAAAAATTTTTTAATAACAATAGTATTTACCCTTGTTTATCTGGAATTGCATTAAAGAGTATTGGTATAGATAAGTTAATGAAATCCATAGATCTATTAACTTTATCAAAATATGATAATACCAAAGACGAACCCCTATCAGGAACAGTTTATAAAATTAGACATGATAGCCACGGCAATAAACTCACTTACATTAAATTATATACTGGTACTGTTAATGTTAAAGATAGTATAACTCATAAAGATAAAAGCACCGAGAAAATTAACGAATTGAGAATTTATAATGGAACTAATTATGATATATCTAAAAAAGCTTATGCTGGACAATTAATAGCTGTAACAGGACTTAATGCGTCATATGTTGGAGAAGGTATCGGTGATTTTGATGATTACAATGAATACACATTAATACCAACATTAAAATCTAAAGTCCTATATGATTCTTTTGAAAATCCCAAAGAAATACTTAAAATATTTACAATACTAACTGAAGAAAATCCTTCTTTAGATGTAGAATGGGTAGAAGAAATTAAAGAAATACATATTAAAGTTATGGGTACAATACAACTTGAGGTATTAACATATATTATACAAGAAAGATTTGGAAAATCCATAACATTTGGTGTCCCAGAAGTACTTTATAAAGAAACAATTGCATATAAAACTCATGGATTTGGTCATTTCGAGCCTCTTAAACACTATGCAGAAGTTGAATTTGATATTGAACCCGCATCAAGAAATTCAAAAATATCTTTTTCTTCAACTTGTCATGTGGATGTTTTACATACTAGATGGCAAAGAATGTGTGAAAAGAACATTGCTGACGCATGTAAAAAAGGTATTCTTACTGGCTCTCCCCTGACAGATATTAATATAACTCTAACAACAGGAAAATCTCATATTAAACATACTAGTGGAGGCGATTTCAGACAAGCTACTTTTCGTGCTATACGTCAAGGTATTGAAAAAGTTGATAATATTTTACTTGAACCATTTTATTCATTTAAAATAAAAGTTGTAAATCATTTATCTGGTAGAGTTATGTCAGATATTACAAAAATGCATGGGGTTTTTGAACCACCTATTACAAACAATAATCAGGTTATAATTACCGGAAGAGTACCTGTTTCAACAGCTATGAACTATCCATCAACACTAGCTTCTTTCTCTTCTGGAAAAGGAAGTATATCTTTAATATTTGATGGCTATGATATATGTCATAATACAGATCAAGTAATTAAACGAATTGGCTATAATAAAAATATTGATATAGAATATACATCAACGTCAATATTTTGCTCTCATGGTAAAGCCTATACTGTAGAAGGGAATTCTATTACTTAGAATTACTTTCTACAATATATTGTTCTAATACTTTAGTAATTGCAAAACTATATTTAGTTGATCATTTAATATAATTACTTACTATATTCTGCTATTAATAAATCAACCATTCTTCCGTAACTATGAACACCATCTTTTTGCTTATTAAGCTTTAGATAAGTATTGTTTATATTTGTAGATACCCTATCAATTGGACCAGAAAATCGTTTCCAATAATTACTATTATCTTGTAAATCTCGTATTACTCCCTCGCTGTATGAACTTTTTAATTGTTCATAAGCATCTATATCATATTCATATAATTTACCCATTGAATGTATTAGTGCTAATATTATTCCTGAATACCTAAAGTCTGTATCTGGATGATATTTACATGTAAGATATGCTATATAATTAGCCTCATCTTCCCTAGCAAATCCTCTTTGATGAGCCATTTCATGACATGTAGTTGCTGGCAGAAGTACATCTGTTCTATCTTTATTAACATTTGCTTCGGCTGTAAAAGGAAAATATATACCTGTTATTCCTGCATAAGACATTGCTTTTGAAAAAACAACCGGTTTAGCTCTACCATATTTCCCTCGTAACTCTGGATAGATATTTTCTAAAATTTCATACCCTTTATTTGCGCGCTCTAAGACATCTATATGACCTTTTGGTATTTGCATAACACCATTTTTGTCTTCCTTTACTTCATTTCTAAGTTCATTAGCTTGTAAAATTAAACTTTCACATAAGTTACTTAACTTATTAACAGTAGCTTCATGTGTTGAAAGATTAGCAATTTGTGAAAATGGCAATCGATAATAATTTAATCCCCATATAATAACAAATATAAAATAACCAATACTAATAAATAAAACTATCTTTCTAACAAAATTTATTAACACCTTACTTTTATGCTCGTATCTTATTAGTTTAATAATTGTATTTATTACTAAATACACAAAAAATACTACTATAAATATAACACCCATTTCAGCTACTGATATTGGTAAAATTCCAGTAATATTGCTTAAACACTGGCCAATGATAGGATATATACCATTAGAATAGTATTTTTCAATAAAATCAGGTGAAGAAGATGCAAAATTAGTTAGTAAAATTGCAATAGGTAGTAATAAAACCCCATACCATTTTCTAAACTCTTCTTTTGTATTTATTTGACTCTCCACCTTTCTTTATATATCTAAGTTACATGATTGACAAAACTATATTCAGTTTATTCTTTAACACAATATGTTGCTAATTATTATATTATTTTTACTTGTTCTACACCCTTTTTTCTACATAAATCTTGAACTATCTTTGCTTCTTTTATGTACCTTGGAACATCAATACTAAATATTGAACGTCTGTTAACATTATTCTCTATCGTTATAGCTGCTTCATCATCTATATCATTAATAAACCTCATACTATTTACTATTATATTCTTCCTATGAAAATAATTTTCAATGTCTTTTATTAATTCCTTCTCTCCTGTATATTCAATATCTAAATCAATAGTTTTAACTTTATCAATAAACTTATCTTCGACTTTTTTAAGAATAACTAAGGATATAAATACTCCTGTAGTTGAAACAGCTGTTATTGTATACATACCAAGTCCAACAGCAAGACCTATACAAGCAACTACCCATATAGACGCTGCAGTTGTTAATCCTTTTACTAATCCTTTTTCACGAATTATTGTTCCTGCTCCAAGAAAACCTACTCCAGTTATAACTTGTGCTCCCATACGCCCAATGTCAACTTTTAATGAATTAGCTAATTCTGGATTTTCTTTAATTATTACTATAGTCCTTTCCATTGTTTCAAGTTGAATTATTGAAACTACAGCTGCTCCAACACATACTAGTATATGCGTTCTAAAACCAGCTGGTCTATTAGTAATTTGCCTCTCATAACCAATTAATCCTCCTACTAAAATAGCAATTGCAACTCTAATTATCACTTCATATGTTTCCATCTATCCACCCTTTCTAAACTTTACACATCCTTTTAAACTTAACAAGTCCATTGAATATAAATATACTTAAAAGCTTCTTTCCCTCTAGAAAGAAGCCTAATTCATAAATATTTCTCTTAAAAATTTAATTAACATATTAACATTATAGACTATTTCAAATATTTTTCAAGATTAACAACAAGTAAAATCATGGCAAACGCATGAAAAATTATAAAGACGTCCTGTCACGCTTGCCGCAACACCTACAGCATCTTACCTTGACAGTTCCGTTAAAATATTAAAGAGATAGCCTTATACTAGCCTAGTAGGCTAATGGATATTAAAAAGTAGTGACTTTTAAATTATCTTTAGAAAATCTTAGTGAATGGAAGAATAGTTTCCGTTAAGAAAATTAAATGTTTGACTGCAAGGAGTTTTTAATTTTTAGGAAACTATTCTGGAATGAACTTAGTTTTTCTTAGGATAATTTAACCTGAACGAATTTTTAATATCCATTAGCCTACGACCGTCTTGTACAGTACTATTTTAATAATATTTTAAAACTAACTCCTTTTTCTTCATTATATGCACTAATACTTCCATTATTAATATCAAGTAACCTTTTTACAATATATAATCCTAATCCACTTTGTCCATTTTTACCTTTCTTAAACATTTTAAATATATCTACATTTTCATCTAATTGTTCTCCGTCATTATAAAATGTAAGAATAACACCATCATCTTCTTTTTTCAACGTTATTCTAATAAATGAATTTGCATATCTTATTTGATTGCTAAGAATATTTTCCACTATAATTTTCATTTGATTATAATCAACTTGTAAATAAACATTTTCCAAATGATATTCTGTTTTAAAATTATTCAATTCAATTTCCATATTATAAATTACTTCTTCGATAACTTCTTGCAAATTGATTTTTTCTTTATTTTTAATTTCGCTTTCAAAGTAATCTAATCTCTGTATATATAATAAATTATATACTAATTTTTGTAATCTGTTACATTCATCCTCAATAACTTGTAGTGAAGATTCTGGCGAACCTTTTGGATATATTTCTTTTTTAAGAGCCTCTATATAGCTTTGTATAATCATTATAGGAGTTTTTAATTCATGGGAAATAGAATGTAGTTTTAATTTTTGTTCTTGGTCATAACTTAAAAGTTCTTTTCTCATTTCTTCAATAGTATCTGCTAAAAACCCAATTTCATCATTTCTATTAATAGTGATAGGTTTGTCAAATTTTCTTTTAGAAATCTGTTTAACAGACTTTGTTAGTTTCATTAATGGCTTAGTTAGATGAGTAGATAAAAAGAATAAAACAACTAACATTGCTACAATTGTTAATAATATTCCTATCCCAATTTGGCTAAACAATTGCTTTTCAAGTGTATCATCAATAGGTTCCCACCTAAGACCAACTTGATATACAACATTTTGAACATTAACTCTTGGTCTAAGATTTGTATTATTTATAGTTTGATTAGTTACCTTTGGTCTAATAATTTTCGGAAAATCATATTTAGTTACAACATAAAATAATTTTCTTCCATTAACATCTATAGAGTATCTTTTCATTTTTTTTGTTTGATTTAGAATATCACTTTCTATATTATCTAATATATCTTCTGTTAAATCATTAGAACTAATCTTTTCTTTTCGAAAAAATTTTCCATCTTTCATTATCCAAAATAACTGTCCAATACTTCTATCATTTTCATCTTCAAATTCGTTTATGAAATCATCAATATTAGTAAATGGTTGGTTTAATTTAATATTTAAATTATCTTCTATAACTCTATAGATATCTTCTTCATAATAATTTTGAAATGATTTTATTAATAAGGAATATGTAATGCCTGAGAAAATAACGAGGACACTAAAGAAAGTAAGAATTAATTTAAAATTAAGCGATTTATTTTTCAATTTTCACACCACCTATAGCCATATCCATAAATAGTCTCAATCCTCAAATTAGGTAATTTCTTTCTTACTCTTCTTACAAGGTCATCAACTACTCTATCACTTCCAAAATAATCTTCACCCCAAACATTATTAAGAAGAATCTCTCTTGACATAGCAGTATTTTTATTCTTAATAATAGTACACAAAAAATCAAATTCTCTTGACGTTAAATCTATTATTTTCTCTTCTTTATAAACTAATCTTTTATTATAATCAACTTTATAAATATTATTTATTAATACATTATTATTATCTTGTTTATATACTCTATTTAATAATTTTCTTGTTCTAATAACAAGTTCCATAGGTAAAAATGGTTTGGATATATAATCATCACTACCCATTTGTAATCCAGTAATAATATCAAGATCTTTATCTCTTGCAGATATAAATATAACAGGAGTATTCTCATTATGCTTTTTTATTCTTTTAATAAGTTCATATCCATCTAAATCAGGTAACATTATATCAAGAATCCATAAATGAACATCTTTATTAATGCATTTTTCTGCTTCTAACCCTGAAGTAAAGCTCTTAACTTCATATCCTTCATTTTTTAGATAAAATACTAATATATCGTTAAGATTCTTTTCATCTTCAACTAAGTAGATTTTAAACATAATGGAATACTCCTTCTTATTTTATTTTACTTAAGCAATTGTTGTGCAATTACCTACTTATAAATTATTCGTCACTATTTACTTTATTCAATAGAGTTTCGATATGCTTTTTACAATTATCATATCTGTCTTGTTCAATTTTACCTTCTTCTAATGCTTTTTCTAATCTAGTTAATTTCTCTTCTAATCTTTCTTTTATTTGTTCATTAGTTAAATTGCCATTTAAAAGTCTATCTTTATTAATCTTAAATCTCTTTTTGAAAAAATGTCTAAAATCTACTTTTTCACCATTTTCTATCTTTTCAATCATAGTTTCTATTTTTTCTTTGATTGTATTATATTTCTCTTCGTCAATAGTTCCTTCATTAAATTTACTTTCAAGTCCAGTAAGTTTGTTCTGTAACTTCTCTAACATTTCTTCTTTAGATAACGGTTTATGAGGTTTAAAATGTTTATCAAACTTAGGTAATTCACCATTATTAATTGCTTCTATAGCTTTTTCCATTTTTTCTTTAATATCATTATATTTCTCTTGATCTATTATACCATTTTCAAGTTTATCTTCTAATGCTTCTAATCCTTTTTGTAATCTATCCAAATGTTCTTCCTTTGTTAATTCTGCTCGTTTACCCATAAATCCCTCTTTATTTTTACCCATTATACCCCTAGAATCTTTCTGAAATACTTCTCTTCTTGATTCTACTTTAGCTCTAGTATCCTCTTTAATTTCTTTTGCCATAGTAGGTAAAAATAAATTTGCTGATAATACAACTCCTAATCCAAGTGCAACTAATTTTTTCATCATCATAATAATGCCTCCTTTTTTTATTTGCAAAGTAATTTCTCAATTACTATGTGATTATTATAAAACTTAACTATAGAGGAATTATCACAAAAATATGTGAAATTATGTGATGCAAAAATTATTTCCAATAAATTGACTATTATATAATTCAGCATAAAATCCATTCATTTTTAGTAGTTGTTCGTGATTACCCATTTCAATAATATCCCCATTACTCATTACAAGAATCAAATCAGCATCTTTTATAGTAGATAATCTATGTGCAATCACAAAACTTGTACGTCCTTTCATAAGGGAGTCCATGGCTTTTTGTATATGTATCTCTGTTCTAGTATCAACACTACTTGTAGCTTCATCAAGTATAAGAATAGCTGGATCAGCTATAATTGCTCTAGCAATAGTAAGTAATTGTTTTTGTCCCCCTGATATATTCGATGCCTCTTCATTAAGTATTGTATCATATCCATTTGGTAATGTTCTTATAAAATGATCTGCATGGGCTGTTTTTGCAGCCACAATTATTTCTTCTTCAGTAGCATTTTTTCTCCCATAAGCTATATTTTCTCTTATTGTTCCTTTAAATAACCATGTATCTTGAAGAACCATTCCAAACATACTTCTTAAACTCCCACGTTTTAAATGAGATATATCAACACCATCAATTGTAATATTTCCACTGTTCAAATCATAAAAATGCATAAGCAAATTAACAAGTGTAGTTTTCCCTGCTCCAGTAGGACCAACAATAGCCACTGTTTGCCCTGATTTAACGTTAATATTCATCTCATTAATTAAAATATTTTCTTTATTATAACCAAAACAAACGTTATTAAATTTTACTGCACCTTTTAATTTATTAGTATTAATTATATTTCCAGTATCATCACTTATTTCTTTTTCTTCTTCTTCGTCCAATATCTCAAAAACCCGTTCTGCTGATGCAATTGCTGACTGAATAATATTAGCTATGTTAGCAGTTTGAATAATTGGTCTACTAAATCTCCTAGAATATTGAAGAAAAGCTTGAATATCTCCTATTTTTAATGAGTTTCTTATCATAAGCAAACTACCAACAATGCATACAAAAACGTATCCAAGATTATTAACAAGATTCATAAGTGGCATAATAATGCCAGATATAAACTGAGCTTTCCAACCTACTTCATATAATTCATTGTTTATTTTTTGAAATTTACTTATTGATTTTTCTTCATATCCATAAGATTTAACTATTTTATGTCCTGTATACATTTCTTCTATATGCCCATTAAGTTTACCAATTAATTTCTGTTGACTCTTAAAATATTTTTGTGATTTTTTCGCTACTTTCTTAGTAATTATAATACATAATGGCAATGTAATAAGAGTTATAAGTGTCATTATCGGACTTATTAATAACATCATTAAAATAATACCACTGATTGTAATGATTGATGTTATTAGCCCGATAGCACTTTGTTGTAACGTATTACTTATATTGTCCACATCATTAGTTACTCTGCTTAAGATTTCTCCATGTTTATGAGAGTCATAAAACTTAAGCGGTAATTTTTCTAGTTTATTACTAATATCCTTTCTCATATCAAAAACTATTTTTTGCACAATACTTGCCATCATATACTGCATAATAAAGTTAAATAAAGAACTTATAATATATATAGCCCCAAGAATAAGTAGTATCTTGCTTATATAATTAAAATCAATAGTTGCATTGGGTATACCATTTTTAATATTTATAAATCCTTCAAATATCTTTGTTGTTGCTTTTCCCATAATCTTTGGTGCAACTATTGTAAAAATTGTACTAAAAACAGCTAATAAAATCACAATAATAATACTTATTTTTCTAGAAATTAAATAACCCATAAGTCTTTTTAGTGTTCCCTTAAAATCCTTAGCTTTCTCAACTGGCATCGCTAGACTATGCCTACTACCACGACCTCTACCTATTTTGTTATTTTTCAAATCCATTTTGTTGTCACTCAAGCTAGTTCCTCCTTCTATAACTTAGTAATTGTAAAGCTTTTTTCAATTACCTACTAAATATTTGAATTCAATGCTTTCTCTGATAGTTGTGATAATACAATCTGTTTATATATTTCACTTGAATTTAACAATTCTTTATGCGTTCCAATTCCTACAATACTTCCTTCATCTAAAACAATTATTTTATCTGCATTCATTACCGTAGTAACTCGTTGTGCAACAACTAATACTGTATTATCTATCGTTTCTTTCTTTAATGCTTCACGTAATTTTGCATCTGTTTTAAAATCTAAAGCTGAGAAACTATCATCAAATATATAGATTTCTGGTTTTTTAACAAGAGCTCTTGCAATGGATAATCGTTGTTTTTGTCCTCCTGATATATTAGTACCACCCTGTGATATTTCAGAATCATATTTATCTTTCATGGCATATATAAAATCATGTGCTTGAGCTGTTTTACAGGAGTTAATTATTTCTTCTTTTTTAGCATCTTCTTTACCAAACCTTATATTATCATTAATTGTCCCACTAAATAATACCGCTTTTTGGGGAACTAATCCTATTTTTTTTCTTAAATACTCCCCAGTCATATCTCTAACATCTACACCATCTATTAATATACTTCCGCTACTAACATCATAAAATCTAGATATTAAGTTAACTAAAGTAGATTTACCTGACCCAGTACCCCCAATAATTGCAGTTACTTCTCCCGGTTTAATTTTAAATGATATATTTTTAAGAGCTAACCCTTCTGCACCATTATATCGAAAAGAAACATCATTAAATTCAATACATCCTCTTTCAACATTTGTTTCTATTGATTGTATCGGATCAACAATATCTAAATCAACATCTAGAACCTCATTAATCCTTGCTGCTGATGCAGATGCACGAGGAACCATAATAAATACCATAGTCAACATTATTAATGAAAACATAATCTGTGATACATATTGAATAAAAGCCATTAAGTCTCCAACTTCCATTCCACCACTATTTATTTTAAAAGAACCAAACCATATAATAAATATGGTAGTAAAATTAAGTATTAACATTAATAATGGTGATAACCCTGCCATTATCTTATTTACTCTTATTGTTGTGTTTTTAAGTTCCTCACTAGCGCCATTAAATCTAGCTTTTTCATGATTTATTTTATTAAAAGCTCTTATAACCCTTATACCTGTTAATCTTTCTCTTAATATCCTATTTAAATTATCTATCTTATCTTGTATGAGCTTAAACATAGGAATAATCTTACTAGCGACAATGCCTATTAAAATTCCTAATACAATAACTGTAAATATAATAATTAATGATAATTTAGGATTTTTATTAATAGCCATAAAAATACCACCAATAGCCATCAATGGCGCCCTAACAAACAATCTTAGCATCATAACAATAAAACTTTGAATTTGTGTTACATCATTTGTTGTCCTTGTAATTAATGAAGATGTCCCTTTTTCATCGAATTCTTTTAGAGAATAATTTTCTATTTTTATAAATATCCTTTTTCTTAAATTCCTTGCAAATCCATTACCTGTTTTGGCAGATAACAAAGTAGTTAATATAGCACCCATTGCTCCTATTGCGGCAATTACTAACATAATAATCCCTATCTTTGCTATATAAAAGGTATCTTCTCTAACTATTCCAAAGTCCACAATATCTGACATAAGTGTAGGTAATAATAACTCTGCTAGAGTTTGAATACATGTGAAAAAAAGTATTAATACAACAGATATCTTATACGGTTTTAATCCTTTTAGTAATTTTATCATTCAATAAGTGCCTCCCTAGTCTTTTATAACTTATTTAAGATGCATTCTATTTCTTCAAAATCTTTAATTAGTTTATTAATTTCTTCATTACTTAGTCCATCTAGTTTTAGAGATAAATTTTGTTTTACATCTTTTTTATGCTGTTCTAAACTTTTCTTTCCTTTTTGAGTTATATATAGATTAATTATACGTCTATCTTTTTCATCTGTTTTTCTCTCAATAAACTCTTCTTCTATTAATCTGTTTACAATCTTTGTCATGTTGGATTTCGGAATCATTAATTTATCACAAAAGTATTTCATAGGTTCTCCATCATGTTTATCAACTATGCTTATAAGTCTCATTTGATGTATAGAATTTTTATAACGTACATCCTTAAAAAGCTTATGATTTATTAGTGGCATGAAATTAAATATTATATCAATCAATTTTTCTTTTTGCATAAAAACACCTTCCTTACTTTAATAATAGTTATACTTTACAATAGTTATATTATATAACTATTGTAAAGTATAACCAAATATATGTCAAGGTTATAATAATTATAAAAACCTAAAAAAGATGAAGCAACTTTTTATAGGCTTCATCTCTTTATACTACTACAAATAATTTTTAATGATTAGCACAATAAATTTCTATTGCTTTTGAAATAAATTCAGCTATACCTTCTCCACTTTTATTTATATTATTTTTGAATCTTTCATCATTTACATACATCATGCCAAGACAAGAAAGCATCTTTGTTGAACAATTATAATAATTATTAGTAATGAAGTCTTGCCATTCCTTAACTAAAGCCTGTACTTCTTTACTGTCATGTTCTTCATTTCTATACTTTGCAAATGAATTAAAAATATCCTTGCTTTCATTATAAATCCGTTGCCAATTCCCTTTACTGTATTTTTTTGTTCTTTTCTCAAATTCAACATAAGCATCAGAATTCCCCCAACGCTCTTTTACTTCAACTTCATATTCATTTTTACATTTTTCTATTTCAGTAGTATCAAATTCTTTAAAACTCATAGTTTTATCTCCTTTTATTGTTTTATTAACAAGCTCAATTAATCCATTAAGACGGTCTCGCTTTTTTGTTAGCAGTTCCTTATGTTTTGATAATGCCTCTTTTTTGTCAAAAGAAGGATTTGAAATTATAGCCTTAATTTGACTTAGTGAAAAATCCAACTCCCTAAAAAATAGTATCTGATGCAAATCTTCAAGTGCAGTTTCATCATATATCCGATATCCTGCATCTGTAATCTTGCTTGGGTGAAGTAATCCTATCTCGTCATAATAATGCAGTGTTCGTACCGTTACTCCAGTTAAATCTGCTATTTCTTTTATTTTCAATCCCAAAATTCCTCCGTTACTTTCAATATTTCCTCTGTAGATATAAGTGTTGCCTCAAAAATATTTTTACCAGTTTTTTCTAAATAATGCTTTATTAAATAATATCCACAAGCATAACCTCCACAATATGGCATACCTATAGGTTTCATACCACGTATTGCCATAATCTCATCTCCATAAAGATAACTTGAAAGCTTATTAAAATCATTTTCAAAGAGATTTGCTTTTATAGTTGGCTTAATTAATGAATTAAGAGTTTCCTTATCTGTATTCTTTACCCACATTCCTATTTTATCCTCACCAAACATATGAGCAGCAAAATTTTCTGCAAGTCCCTCACTAACAATCATATCTGCAAGAGTGACCAACGGACTCCACTGTATAAACTGCCATCTTACGTTATGATTCGTCTCATGAGCAAGTGCAACAGGTAACATTTCAAGCGACTTATTATTAGGTATTATTGTACCTATAATATATCCTGGAATGCCTCCATCACCACAATAATCACCTGTCATTTTTGACATTGGATTTTGTGGGTTATTTAACATAATAGTAAAAATGTATCCTTTAGTTGGTAGTTTAATTCCGTTATCTTCAAAACCCTTTAATGAATTATAAATACTTTTCTCACATGCTTTCCAAAAAAGGTCATCACTGATTTTTTCAACATCTATAATACACTTTTCATTTATTTGATTAGGATGATACCCCCCACTCATAGTACTTGTAGATATTACATCATATCCTCCCTCTTCCTCTGATATAAGTGGTACACCAATACACTTCCACTTAAATTCAAAAGGTTTCATAAGCTCATTGCGATAAATATCACTTCGTTTTTCTACATCTGATTTTATCATCTTTCGATAAATTTTATCTGATCTAATTGCTGTTATATTCATATTCTTTACCTCTCTTTAGTTATATATTTCAACCACAAAATAAGAATACACTATAACGCAACGTCAGAGTCAATAATAATTTTAAACAAAATCATTTTTAAATTTAAGATAAGCTACTACGTGTTATTCCTGATTAGGAAAGGCGTAAATAAAAATGCCCCTATCTCATTTAAGCAGGACTTAACTAAAAATACAAGAGTTAAACTCTTGTATCTTAGAAAAAACACTTTTCAATTCTTTATCTAATACCATTTCTCAATAACAGCTCTAATAGCATTATAACTAATATTATCTGGCAAAGATTCTTTAATAGGCTTTAGCCTTTCAACCCCAACCTCTTCAATTACATTTCTAATATCATCTTCATATCCGTTAGGAATAAACTGATCAATATTAACATCTATACCTTTTTTATGTGCTTCGAAAATATGATCCTCAATTGTTCTAAGTTTTAATTCTCTCTCTTTAGCTACTTCCTTTAAATCATGTAATTCATTAAATAATCTCGCTGATATTGCATATGAAGCTTCTTTGTTATTTTTGCTAGCTTTTTTTACTACATTCATATAACTTCTTTCTATATCAACTTCAATACCATTTTCTTTTACATATTCTCTTATCTTATCCATAAAAAGTTCCCCGTATTGTTTATATTTCTTTTCTCCTACCCCTTTAATATTTAACATTTGAGATTTAGTAGTAGGATACTTAGAACTTAATTCTTTTAGTGTAACATCACTAAAAATTACATATGGTGGTAAATTTTCCTCTTTAGCTATATTTCTTCTTAGTCTTCTTAACTCCTCAAACAACTCTTGTTTTACTTCGACCTTTTCAGTTTTATAAACATTTCTATATACTTTTTCATTATTTTTTAAAATACCAACTGCTTTTTTATTTACTTTTACAATAGGAAATTCATCGGTAGTCATTCTTAAATAACCCTCTGCAATCAAAAGATTAATCATATCCTTTATACTATCTATTGTATATTCTGACATAATACCATATGTAGATAAATCATTGAAACCTAAACTAAGAACTCTTTTATTTTTAGAACCTTTTAGTACTTCTGCTACAATCTTAGTCCCAAATCTTTCTTTCATTCTTATTACACAAGATATAATTTTTTGAGCTTCAATAGTCATATCTTCTTTCTTAATTTCATCATTACAATTACTACAATTATCACATTTATCTATTATATTTTCTTCACCAAAATACTCCAATATGTATTTTCTAAGGCAAGTTGTAACATGACAATATTGTGTCATCTGTTGAAGTTTCTCATATCTATGTCTTTTTCTTATTTCATCTAAATCTTCCGATTGATCAATCAAAAATCTTCTTAATTGCACATCTCTAGCACTAAAAAGTAAAATGCACTGAGATGGTAATGAATCTCTTCCAGCACGTCCCGCTTCTTGGTAATAAGCTTCTATATTCTCAGGCATATTATAATGAATTACATATCTAACATTAGATTTATCAATACCCATTCCAAAAGCATTAGTAGCTACCATCACTTCTATATCATCATATATAAATTTTTCTTGGTTATCTTTTCTTTCCTCTGCATTCATTCCCCCATGATACATCAAAGCATTAATATTATTTTTATTTAATAATCTACATATACTCTCTGTATCCTTTCTTGTACCAACATAAATAATACCTGCTTCACCTTTATGTTTAATAGCATAATCAACAATAAATTTGTTTTGATTTACACCTTTTAATACCGTAAATGTGAGATTTTCCCTATTATATCCATTCTTAAAAACCATTTCATTTTTTAATTGTAATTGATGAATAATATCTTCTTCAACCTTTTTAGTAGCAGTGGCAGTTAAAGCTGTAATAATCGGTCTATGTTCTAAGCTATTAATAAACGAATTAATTGATGTATAACTAGGTCTGAAATCATGACCCCATTGAGAAATACAGTGAGCTTCATCTATAGCAATAAGAGATATTTTATTTTGTCTAGTTATCCTACGAATGCTTTCTGTCTCTAATCTTTCGGGTGCAATATAAACAATTTTATATGTACCGTTACTAATATCTTGTGTTCTATATTCTATTTCCTCATAAGATAACGTACTATTAATATATGTAGCATCTATCCCTACTGTTTTCAGACTATCAACTTGATCTTTCATTAATGATATTAAAGGAGAAATAACCATTGTAATCCCATCAAAAATAAGCGCTGGTATTTGATAACATATAGATTTACCCCCACCTGTAGGCATTATTACTACAGTATCATTTCCATTAAGTATACTATTAATAGCCTCTTCCTGTCCTTTTTTATACTCATTATATCCATATAATTTTTTTAATATCTCTTTTGCTTTTTCTCTCATATTATTTATTCATCCCTTTATATAATTTAGGTATTTGCAAAACTAAGAATCTATAATTCTTTTCATACAACAATTTTATTAAAGAATCAACTAAATCCAGTCTTTCACTTACTTAATTAAACATAGTTAATTTATAAAATTATAACATAAAAGCTTTATTAACTTCCATTATATTTATAAAATAATACAGGGTAATCGCATGAAAATTTATATAGATATGATTTGTGGCATTCTTCCGCAAATGCCATCTCTTTAATATTTTTTCATGGCTATTGGTTTTGGTAAGATGCTATAGGTATTGCTCTACCTGTAAAATAATATCTATCTACCTGTGACCGTTTTATAAATTATTTATTAAAATAATCTAAAATTTTCTTTACTTTATTTTCATATTCATGTTTAGCTTTATTTAAAGGTACAACACAATCTGAAATATCATCTAGCAAATTTATATTCCTAACAAATTCCTCTTGATCATTAATAACTGCTTTACACCTCACAGTCATTGTTAATTCATCCTTATCCATACTTAGTAATTTATTTATTATATTTATCGGTGTATGAAAACTTTTAGTTACTTTAATATCAATGCTTTTTTTACCAATTGAGTTTGTAATATAAGAATTAGTAATTATAGAATCATAATCTAATATTAGTTTATCTTTTACTTGTTTAGCAATATATCTTTCAACTTTAGAATTATATTCATTATTATCATTTAATCTCCAATATAACCCTCTGTTTAATCTACTATTATTAGAAATATTATTTCCAGTCTCAAAATCAATTTTATTAGATAATGCTAGCTCATAACGACTAGCCGTTTCATCAACAATAGACTTTAAACAAGTTACATCATGAAGATAAATACTTATGTAAAAAAGACTAATAACAGCAAAAAATACTATTGGAAAAACTAAAGATGCTTCAACTGTAAGACTTCCATTAATTTTTGTCAAACTTGTCCCCCCTTTTACTCAGCACAAGCATAATATAAATTAAAATTTCACTAAGCAATTTTTAAAATATTCTAAAATAGTATATTCTATAACATAATCCTATCACTATCCTATTAAAACAATCCCTAACAAAGCAATAAACATAAATGGAACCATAGGTATTTTAGTCTTTCTATTTGCTTTTTTAAAGGTCATTAGAAAAATACCTGTTAACCCACATAATACTAGTGTATATAATAATACCGCTAAAGCAATTTTATACCCTAACAATATACCAATTGTACCTATTACAAATGCATCCCCCATACCTATAGCCCCCTTTGTAAAATAAGATACTAGTACTAATACTCCACCAATTCCTACTCCAACAAGAGATTCTATCAATGTAACATTAGGGTTAAAATATAATAATACTACTCCTAATAATACTGTTAACATCACTACATCCATAGGCACTTGCTTATATTTAATATCATATATACTAATTAATAATAAAAACCATGTTGTTATTTCCAAGGAAATAAAATAATTTGTGAATCCATATATATAATATAAATAATATGTAAAAAAGGTAAACAAACTAATAACTATAGCTGATAAAATCAAAGTCTTTTTATTATGATTCTTAAACCCTAGATCCAATGAATAATTAGATGTTAAAAATCCTAATTTTACTCCTAATAGAATAACCATTATTTTCATTTAATTTCAATCCTTTGCTTTTTCCTCTTACAATTTTTACATAATTTCATTCCTAATTTCTTCGCTTCTTTTAAAGTAAGCTCTTTTATATCTTCTGAATATATTTGTGTACAAAATTTATTAACATGGTATTTTGCTCCATTAGGAGTATGATAAACTATTTTTATCTCATTATCATCAATATGTTTGGAACATCTTTCACATAATTTTGCCTTGTGTTTACTTCTATCATATACTTCTTCGATTGTAGTATTGTTTAAGCAAGTAATATATAAATGATATATTTTATCATTTACACTATATACAATAATTTCATCTTCGCTATCATAATCTCCTTCATCACCCTGCTCAACTTCATTATTATCTTCATTTTCTTCTGCAAAATTATAATACTTTCTATTACCTGTAAACCCTCTTACTTTTACCCTTTGCATCATATTAATGTCTTTTATACCTGGAAAAGGTATAGGAATAGCAATTTTATAATTTACAATTAAATCAATATCTTCATCTTCTAGCATAAATTTTGAGTTTTTAAAATCCATTCCATCTTTACCATTTACTATATACCATTTTTTATATTCTTCATCAGTAATATAATTACTCAATATATCTTCAGCAATTTTAGAACCTACATAATTATTAATGACTTCAAATCCTTCTTGTAAACATTCATTAATTAATAATCCTTGTACTCCTTTTAGCATAGAATCAATAGAATCCATTATTATATTTAAACTTGCAAAAGCTATTTCCGTATTATTAATAATTTTATTTTTAATCTCTTTTATCGTATTAGTATAATTACTAATAAAAACATTTAAATTATTGGTATTTGATATATCTTCAAATACTATATCTTCATATGATGTATTGCGACTTGTATAAGAACTTGCATTTTCTATAATTTCATATAAATAATATGAATTATTAATTATACTTTGTTCATTATTTTCTTTAATTGCGTTAGAATAAATTTGTTGTTGAGTAGATAATATTTTACTTTTTTCTAATACATAAGCATATGTAGACATCTCATTAGCCGTTTCTGATAAACTATATTGTACGTTCTCTTGTATATAAATTATTTTTATTATATAAATAATAGATAGTATAGCCATTAAAAAAATAGGTAAGACCATAGCTGCTTCTACTGTTAAAGAACCTTTTAATTTCTTCATATTTGATATACCTCATTCCTTATAGCAAATTATAGGTAATTATCAATTACTTATATAGTAACTTAATAAGTCATTGATGTACTTAGTTTGAAATCAAATCTTTTTTTGTCCAGTTCTTTTGCTCTTTCAGGCATAAAAGGTAATCCAAAAAATAAATAGTTTATAGATACTTCCGCTGTAGTACAATATCCTGATAAAAACTTACTTAGTTCTGTCTCATCTTTTCTATTTTTTTGTAAATTTAACTGTATTAAGTCTAAAACTCGGTATAGCTTAGTTGATTCGCTAATTCCTACTAATAGCATTAAGCGAAGATAATCATTATATGAAAAACACGGCATTAACGATGATACTTTTGAATCATTATTTTCATACTGAATAATATTATTTATACTTGTATCTATTTTTCTATTAGTAGAGTTTTTAACTCTCTGTGCAATATTATTAATTTGATTTTTAGTAATATCTTTATATCTACTTGATGTTTTTTTTATTAATCCATTAACCTCTGATTCAAACCTACTTGTAATATCATCTATTTCCTTTGATAAATCATTAATTACATTTCCTTTGATTTCATCAATTTCATCTTGAAATTTCTCTAGTATTTCTTTCTTTATTATAATAATTTCTGAATATGTTGCATTAATTATTTTTTCCTCATATTCATTATAGATTGTATTAATTATTTTTTTTATAAGTTTATTATCTCCTTTATATGGATAATTCCTAGATAGAATTTGATTATTATTTCCTTGCCTAATATCATTAATAGTATCATTAATTGTCAATTGTATCGTATTATCTATCTCATCTAATGTATACTCTAAAGCCCTACTAGCATCGCTTATTACTTCACCTATTTTTTCTTCCGCAAAATCCGAAACATCACTATTAAATCTTTTACTAATAAAAGAAACTTTGTTTTGTACATTAGTAGATACTGAATCTATTATTTTTATTGTTTTATTTGTCGTGTATTGTGCAGTATTATCAATAATTCCCTCTGCAATACCACTTAAGCTTGTATACCAGTCACCACTTGTTTTTAAAAATGCAACTTTTTTCCCCTGTAATAAATACCTTACATCAACACATGACTCTGCATAGCTCCATGCTGTCATAATAAGTCCTGATAATAAATATGTTCCCAATCCAAACGTCCACCACCCTCCTATAGAGGTTGATATACTCATAACCATACTACGTTTCTCGCTATTCGTAATAATATGAAGATAATTCATTACAAATCTAATACCTAATATTCTATTAGTTACATATTTCAAGTTAATATTTTCATCAAAGCTACCTCTTAATATATATTCAACTTCATTATTAAAAAAATGCTTATCCTTCGAATATCCACTTAGTGTTACAGGGGTAGCTTCTTGTAGATTGTCGGTAGCTGATTTAAAATTTCCAATTATGTATTCATTAATGTATAAGTCATTTCTAAAATCAATAGAATTCTTTTCTAACTTAGACGCTATATTATCAAAAACATTTAACGATTGTTTAGAAAAACTATTTTCTTTTTCATTATAAAAATCTACTTCCTGATTAATCTTTTCTATAGATTCATTTTCTGAATAAGCTATAGACGGAATAATATCCTTATTAACATTTTGGGTTAAATCCTGTTCTTCTTTATTGAATGTAATATTTTTCGTACTTTCCTTTACATCATCTCTAGGATCTAGTTTATCCTTCTCCTCTTCTGATAACGTTTCCATATTGCCATAATTAAATATCATTGTTTTAGTTGAATAATCTTCTAAGTTTACTTTAATATTATTAAGTATGTCATTAAATAAAGCTGTTAAATTATTATTACCTTGCAAATAATTATCGTTATATAAAAAGATTTTTATTCCCGATTTATCTGTTTCTTTTATGAAATCATATAATATCTCCTCTTCTATATTTAAATTAAACTCGCCGTCTAACATATGATTTATTAAATTATTATTTTGATTAATTAAATCATCTATATACGGTAATTTATTTGTTATAATTTCAATATTATTTTGTAACTCTTCCTGTATAGCGTATAAATTATTAACAAGTAAATATGATTTATCTTCATTATCAACTATTGCTAACTTGTGCTTTAATTTTTCCATATCATTAGATAATATATTAGCAGTTGATTCTATTAACTCGCCACTACTAAGTTTAATATCATTTTGAAATTTTTCTATAGAACCTTTAACCTTATTACCTTCTGCTTCAATTTTTTTTATTACCTCAATAGCTTTCTTATTCTTATCCAAATATATCCTTAAATTCGATATGTTATTTACACTTTGATTTATATTATTTATATAATATTTTACATTTTCTACTTGATTAAAAAATAGATTTTTTAGTTCTTTTTCTTCTTTATATTTGATCATAAGTTCCTCTATAGTTGCATTATCTAATACTTCATCTTTTTCTAAATAATTTATTTCTTTCCTTATATAATATAATTGTTTATATGTATTAATCATTATTTTTTTACTACTATTAAAGTTATCTAGATAATATAATAAGTTAGAAATATCCTCATTTACATCATAAATATTGTTTTGTAAATTGTTCCGTATAGAATTATTGGGAATCTCACTTAAACAAGCTGATTTATTTATTTCTTTGTTAGTTAATAAACCTTTTACAAAAATTTTTTCATATTGAATGTTACCTTTATTACTTACTTCAATACCATCAATTAACTTTTCAAGTTCTCTATAGTGTTCATCTATCTTTGATACTTTTTCAGTGATATTTATTTTTCTATTTACATAAGTTGTAGTTTTTGATGATTTTTTTACAATTTTAATTTTATCTATAAAAGGTTCTATTAATAATAATGGGGTACGATATTTCATATATTCTAGTATCTGTAATTTAATATAATCTGTATCTTGCACAATATAATTTGTAGGATTAACATTTAAAACCTTTAATTTATAATTATATAAGTTAAAGGTTTTATCAGTGTTATTAGGATATAAATATTCATAAATATTATTTGTTTTAGGAAAATTTGTTTTGGGATTTAATGAAGCATTTGCATAATCTTCAATATTATCTTTAACAATTAAATCTTCTTTTTGTTCAATAGCAAAAATTCCATATTCGTTACATATATCTGAGTCATAATTTGCTAAAATAGAATTAGTAGAGTCTCTAAGCGCCCTCCTTGATTGAACTTTAGCAACCTTTATTCGAGTAGTATCAATAACTGTACATGTTAGTATTATAACTATTAATAATATAGAACAAAGGAAAACCGTTATTGAGCCTTCTCTATTCTTCTTCATATAACCCCCCCACATCAACGAAATTCAATCTCATAATTTTAGAAATATATAGTTTATACTGACAATTTTCCGTATTAATAATTATTATAAATTAAAACATATTATTTGTCTACAATATAGTTTATTTTTTTTATTTATCAAAGATTCCATAAGCATTAGTTGTTAAATCCTTAAATAGATCATTTTTTATTGGATAGTAAGTAAATACAAAGAATGGAACCATTAATATAATTATCATAGAGATATATACTCTTTGATATTTTGAATGATTAACTTCCGATATTAATATTCTATAGCTTAATAACTGCGCAAATAAAAATCCTATTATACCTGCAATTACATCTGTTATGATGATAGATAGTCCTATATTATTAAATATATAAAATAATATTAATGTAGTAACTATAAGAACCATTAATCCTACCATTTTTCCATACCAAAAGTTTTTGCAATATTTTGCAATATAAAAAGACTCTACAATATATAATGTAAATAAAGAAAAGAAAGCGATTTTAACATGTTCCCAAATACTTCCATTAACTGCAGAAAATAACGAGAGTCCTGTAAACTTATATGAATAATGTAGAATTGCCCACAATATTACCACTCCTATTAATCCATAGAATTCCCAATAAAATACTTTCTTAGTCATTAATAACACCTCAATTATTTTTTATATATTGTTTGTAATTAATAACTTTTTAATTCAAAAATTTACTAATAAATTATAATCTTCTAAAAATGAATTAAATCACTTCTTAATGAATAAAATGAATAAAATTAAAGTATTGACTTTTCATTATAAAAGTTTTAAAATCAAATTTGAAACTTTTATAGGTGACATATAATTATAATTTGACTTTAGTCTTTTGTTAAGTATATTTAAAATATTAAAGTTTGAATTGTATTAATTAAAGGAAGTATTTTATGATGTTTAGCAAAAAAAATAGCACTAAAGATATAACAGACTACAACATTAAAATTAATATAGTAAACGGAATAGCTTTTGCTATATCCTTAAACTTGGTAAAACCGTATTTCGCTAAATTTCTAGAAAGATTAGGTGGTAATGATTATTATTTTGCTCTACTTAATTCTTTACCGGCATTATTAAGTGTATTTGCCTTTTTACCTGGGGCAATATTAATTGAATCTGCAAAAAGCAAAACAAAAGTTACTAGTAAATTTCTAATATCTCAAAAATTAATATATTTATTAATTGCAATCATTCCTTTTTTGGGTAATGTGAACAAACCTTTTCTATTTGTACTTTTAATTGGTTTAATGAATTTTCCTGGATCAATAGCGATTATGGGTTATCAATCTTCAATCGGAGATATATTTAACTCAAGTAATCTTGGAAGAGCAATGAGTTTAAGAAATAGATATTCAGATGTCTTTAGATTAATATTTTCATTGCTTGCAGGTCAAGCTCTTTCTATAATTCCAAAAACACCAGAAGATACTATTAAATTATATCAACTTTTCTTTGTTCTTGCATTTGTTTTTGGTTGTATAGAATTTATTGCGCTTCTTAAATTCAAAAATAAGAAAGATAAGGAAGAGATACATAAAGAAAAATATTTAAATGTATTTGTAAGTACTGTAAAAGATATACCAAAGCAAAAAAAATTAATCTCTTTTATTATTTGCTCATTGATGTTCCATTTTGGTTGGCAAATGGGTTGGCCTTTGTTTAGTATTTATTCTATTAAATATCTACATGCTGATGAATTTTGGTTAAGTATAATTACAATAGTATCAGGTATTAGTTCTATTTTTAGTTCAACATTATGGGCTAAATTCGCAGATAAAAAAGGAAATAGTTTTGCATTAGCATTAGCTACTTTAGGAATGTCAATTACGCCAATCCTATATGTATTTTCAAAAAGTCTTATTCATTTGGCAATATTTAATGTAATTGTTGGAGTATCAGTCGCTGGAACAATATTAATACTTTTTAATCTTTTATTAGAAGTAACTCCTACGAAAAATAGAACTATATATATTGCTATTTATAATATTATGATTAGTATTTCAGCTACAATAGCACCTTTAGTTAGTGTATGGTTAAAAGATCTAACATCTATTTATTTTACATTAATATTAGTAGCCATACTTCGTTTAAGTGGTAGTATAGCTTTCTTTATTAGAAACATAAGGTTAAAAAAAGATTTGCTTGATTAGTAAATTTGATATAAGAATAATGAATTCTAATTTATAAATGCAGGTCATTAATACTAACATATAAATAAAAAAATTATGAAAGCCTGTTAAAAATCATAACAGGCTTTTATCACATAACTCTTAAATAATCTATATACATTTATTTTCATATAATGTCCATTGATAATTAATTCCTTGATGCTCTTGCATATCACTTTTCCATGTTATTTCCCAATTGTTAAGCTTATCCATATTATTAATGAATTTGTCTGCTTTTAATATTTCATATATTTTGGTTATGTAAGCTTTATTACATTCATTCATAAATAGATTATAGATTTCTGATCCACCAATAATAAATACATCTTCTGTATTAAACTGCTTTATGTATTCTAATACTTCATCTTTACTATAACAAATCACTGCATTTTCACACACAAAGTCTTTGTCTCTAGTTAAAATAATATTTTTTCTTCCTTTTAAAGGTTTTCCATTCGGTAAAGACTCTAATGTTTTTCTTCCCATAACTATAATTTTATCCATTGTTTTTTCTTTAAAATAAGGTAAATCTCCTGGCAAGTAAGTAAGCAATCCACCATTATATCCTACTGCCCAATTATTATCCACAGCAACAATTAAATTCATTTTCAATCATCCTATCTATAAGTAGTCGTATAATAAAATTACATTTTCTGTTATACCGCTACAGGTATATTTCTTATCTGTTCACCTTTTTGATAATTTTCTAATTTAAAATCATCAACAGTAAAATCATAGAAATCTTTTACATTTTTATTTATAATTAATTTAGGTGCTTCATAACTTTTCCTTGTAATTAATTCTTCAACAATTGGGACATGTCTATCATAAATATGTGCATCTGCAATTACATGAACAAATTCCCCAACTTCTAAACCTGATACCTGAGCTAACATATGAACAAGAACTGAATATTGAACAACATTCCAATTATTAGCTACTAATATATCATTAGATCGTTGATTTAATATTGCATTAAGCTTATTTCCTGTTACATTAAAAGTAACACTATATGCACAAGGGTATAGATTCATTTCATGTAAATCTTGATGATTATATATATTTGTCATAATTCTTCTACTATAAGGATTATTTCTCAGATCATAAAGAACACGATCTACTTGATCAAACTCTCCTTCTATATATTTATGTTTTATACCTAACTGATAACCATAAGCTTTACCAATTGAACCCTTATCATCAGCCCAACTATCCCAAATTTTACTATTTAAATCATTTATATTATTTGATTTTTTTTGCCATATCCATAGAATTTCACCTACTGCTGATTTCAAATATGTAGGTCTTAATGTAAGAATTGGGAATTCCTCTGCAAGATTATATCTATTAACAACACTAAATCTTTTTATTGTGTGAGCATAAGTACCATCTTCCCAACGTGGTCTAACTTCTTGTCCTTCTGAACTAAATCCATTATCAAGTATATCTCTACACATATCTATAAAAATCTTATCTGCTTTACTCATTATAATCCTCCCCTTAAATTTAATAATTAACGTTATCTATTTTACCTGAAATAAAATATGTTGTCCATAAGATATTATACATTCTTCAGGGCAAACGCATGAAAATCTTTTCATGCGTTTGCCCTGATACATTTTCAACACAAAAACAACCTTAAATACACATATGTACATAAGGTTATTTTATATTAATCTATTCACTTTTATTTACCTTCATATTCCTGTTAAATTAGGTAATTATTATCCTTTTACAGAACCTGCTGTCATTCCTCTTAAAAACTGCTTTTGCATACATAAATACACAATTATAATAGGCAATGAAGCTAGTATTACAAACGCAAATACAATGTTCCAATCAGTTGTAAATCTTCCAATAGCACTATATATACCTGTTGTAATTGTCCTTCCATTATCAGATCCTAAAATGTACATTGGTGGTAGGAAATCATTCCATATCCACATTCCTAAGAAAATAATAACTGTAGCTGTACATGATTTCAATAATGGGAAGATAATCTTCCAAAATATTTGATACTGGCTTGCACCATCTATAGTTGCTGCCTCTTCTAAACTAATTGGTATTGTCTTTATAAATTGAACATATAAGAAAAATCCCAAACTTATATACGTTCCACCATAAAATAATAACATTCCTGGTAGCGTATGTAATAAATTTAAAGTTCTTAATGTTTTAATACTTGGAATAAGAACCATTTGCTGTGGTACCATCATTCCTGCAAGAACAAACATAAATATAAACTTATAAGCTTTACCTTTTCTTCGTGCAATAACATATGCCAGCAATGATGACGTAAAAACTAATATTAATAATGATCCTATTGTAATAACAGCACTATTAGCATATAACTGAAACACATTAGTTTTTTGAATTGCTAATTTAAAATTATCAAGATTTAGTGATTTAGGTAATCCCAGAGGATTTTTCACAATATCTTCATAAGGCTTAAATACATTAACTGCGGCAACATATAATGGAATTAAATATATAATAAGAAAAATTATAATAAATAATTTTCTGATGAGATTTAATCTTTTTTCTTTATTCATATTAATATTCAACCTCCACTTTCTTAGTTACGTATATCTGTAGGAAAGAAATAAGAACCATTGCTAAGAATAATACAAGTACTATAGCAGAAGCATAAGCAAATCTATTATAATCAAATGCTCTTTCAACTGCATTTACTGCTATTGTTTGTATACTTCCTGGAGTCATTATTTTCACAAAGTCATATTGTTTAAGTCCCCAAGTTACTGCCATTATACTATTAATTGTTATTCCTGGTGTTAATAGAGGTAGAGTTATACGAAAGAATTTTTGAAGTGCATTAGCTCCATCTACTCTTGATGCCTCATATAGCTCATCTGGAATTGTTTTTAATGTAGCATCATATACAGTAGTATAAAATCCTAATGCAGCCCAAGTAATAACTCCAGCAACTAGATACGTTGTCCTTGAAGTAGTTTTATAAAAATCAAAAGCAGGAATATTAAACATACTTAAAATATAACTAATAATTCCACCATTTGTTTGTGTCATATAGGACCATAAAAATGAAACAACTACACTACTCAAAATTGCAGGAATAAAAATTCCAACTTTCCCAATTTTAAACACTCTTCCTACTCCGTCTAATATTACAGCCATTATAATTGCTAAAACATTTAGAAAAAAAGCTGTAAAAACTGTTATTATTAATGTTGTCTTCACAGCCTCAATAAAACTTCTATCAGACAATAAGTATGAAAAGTTTTTAAAACCAACAAATTTATAAGTTGCGTTGATACCATTCCAATTCGTAAAGCTATAATAAAATGTTAGTATGATTGGTATAATCATAAATATTAAATATATTAGTAATCCAGGTGTCATAAAAACTAAATCACTTATATTTTGTTTCTTTTTATACCTGTTTTTTTTCAATGTAATCATCTCTTTCCAAAATAGTTTCTATTATTTTATAGTTTCCTAGTTCAAATTATAATCCTACTGTTACATTTGTTTAATCTCTACTTCTCTTGTTCTATTTTGTAATATAGAGGTAGTCTCCTACCTCTATATATAGTGCTTACATTAATAAGCTAAATTATTGATTTAAATTATCATTTGCCATTTTCCATTCTTGATTAAATAATTCTAACTCTTTATCAATATCTGCGCCCATCGCTATATTTTGAGTCATCTTATTAAAGTAAGTTTGTAGCCCTGGTAATAAAGCTGCGTCTCCAGTCATATCATACCAATGTTCAACTTCGTTCCAGTTTCCAATTCTATTTCCGATTTCTTTTCTAAGTGGGCTCATTTCATAAGGTACATCTTCTTTTGTTGTTGGGAATAACATTTCTGTCTTTAAGAACTCTCCATACCACTCTTTATCTGTCATGAAAAATTTAACAAATTGTTTTGCTTCTTCAGGATGTTTTGTGTTTTTATTAATTGCTAAACCTTCATTAACCCAAACTGCTACTGAATCTGCATTATCATCACTTGGTATTGGGAAAAATCCTACTTCAAAATCAGGTTTTACTCTTTGCTCTTCTCCAATTAACCATGAACCCATTGGAATCATAGCTGCTTTTTGTGAGAAGAATAACTCAAGCATTTGAGCATAACTTACACTAGCCATATCTTCGTTTGTATAGTTTCTAACTAAATCAGCATATTTTTCAATTGATTTTTTAAATTCAGGTGAAGAAAAATCTGTTTCTCCTTTATTTCTTTGAAGTCCCCAAGCTGGATTTTCAGTTAATAAATCTGCTGATAAAATACATGAAGCAAATACTAATTGAGGCCATCCATCTTTTAACCCCATTGATATAGGTGTAATATCTTTACCTTCAAGTTTTTTACATAAATTCACAAATTCTTCATAAGTTTTTGGTTCAGTTAAACCTTGTTCTTTAAACATATTTTTGTTATACCAAATACCTCCAACCATTTTTTTATAAGGTACAGTATAACTTTTTCCATCTATTTTTCCAACAGTTGGATTATTAGTATAATCTAAATCGCTTTCATTAAATTCAAGCAAAGCATCTGCAACTACAAAATCTTTAGGTGATCCCATTACCATAACATCAGGAAACTCACCTGTCGCAAGTTGTGTTTTTAAGAAATCTCTCATCATAATATTTGATGATGGTTGTGCAATATTCTCAATAGTAATATTTGGATTTTCCTTCATAAATTTTTCTGATGGAATTTTCCAAAACTCTTTTGTAAGTATTGGTGTTTCATTTGTTGCAAATACTAATTTTATTTTTTCTTCCTTATTATCTTCTTTCTTACCTTCTTCCTTATCTTTTGATTCAACAACTTTTTTGTCTTCATCTTTGTTTGCTGTTTTTTGTTCCCCACACCCAGTAAACATCACTGCCATTACTGTTAAAGCCAATACTAGACTGATAAATTTTTTCATTAAAAGTCTCCTCCTTTTATTATCCAAAACTTATTTTTTGTTCTTCTTACTTGATAAATTATAGATTAAATTATTTAATTTCACAATATAACTAATTCTTAATTTCATAATAATTATTCTACATTTTTTATTTTTTATAATCAGAAGGTGTATATCCTGTATATTTTTTAAAGATTTTTATAAAATATTGATAATTTGTAAATCCAACTTCTTCACATATTTCATAAACTTTAAGATTAGTATCTTTTAGATATTCAATAGCCTTTTTTACTCTATATTGATTAACGTATTCTGCATATGAAATTCCTACTTGTTTTTTGAATAGCTGTCCTAAATAAGATGTATTAATATCGAATATTTCCGAAAGACTTTTTAACGTAATATTTTTAAAATAATTTTCTTGTATATATTCGATTACATTATTAATTAATTTATTCCCTTTATTATTCATTGATTTATTAATATTATCTATAACATTATTACAATAAGATGATAACCATTGTATCATTGTATCTAATCGATTAATTTTTAATAACTTAGTGTATTCTACTTTTAATCTATTTAGTTTAGCTTTGTTTTCTAGTATATCATCCATAATTTTTGTAATATATATTACAATTTCAATAACTCGTTCTCTTATCCCATCAATGTTTATTTTTTTAATTGACAAACTAGTTAAATACTCCTCTATATATTTAGTCAATTGATGACTATCTCTAGAAACAATTAAATTTTTCATATTATTATAATCAATATTTAAGTCCTCACTTGTCTCTACATCATCATTATCCCTTGCATAAATAATATTTTCATTCCCTGTAATAATTCCATATTCTAAACTATTTAATACTTTATTATATGAATAGTGTAAGTCATTTAAAGTAGTAGCACTCCCCACCCCTATTACAAGCGATATACTAAGATATTTATGTATTTTATGCAGGATTTCTTTGATAAGTTTCTCTAACTCTTCTTTATCTCTATTTTCTAATAGAATGACAACTTGTCCGTTGTTATCTGTAAAAACAATACTATTATCTTTTTCTAAAATCTCTTCACATATATTCATTACACCATATAATTTCAAATAATTATCCTGTTTCCATATTTTTGTTTCCTCTGTATCATAAGGATTAATAATACCCACTAAAACGTGATATTTACAATTTTTCACAGTAGTGTTGAACATCCTACTTTTTTCTTTAAATTCACTAATTGATATATTATTTGTTATTAATCTATTAAGAGTATTATTTCTAATTGCTTGAATACCTTGTCTATTTTGTAAATCTATATTTATTTCTTTTTCAATATTTATAATCGTACTTTTTATAATAGATATCAATTCTTCTTGGTTGATTGGTTTTAGTAGATAACTTTCAACATTATATTTAATAGCCTCCTTAAGATATTCGTACTCATTATAACCACTTAAAATAATTATCTTAGTTTTAATTTCTAATCTATCTACTTCTTTAATTAACTGGATTCCATCCATTATAGGCATCTTAACATCTGTTATAATTATTTGAGGTTTTATTTTTTTTATTAACTCTAAAGCTTCTTCCCCATTAGAAGCCTCTGCCGCAACTTCTAGACCCAATAAATCCCAGTCTATCGTCTCTCTTAATCCTCGTCTAATTAGTTGCTCATCATCAACAATCATCACCCTATACACTTTTGTCCATCTCCTCTTTTGATAATTTAGGAATTTTAATAATAACTTCTGTTCCTTTTCCAATTGTACTATCAATTTCTAAACCATATTCTTCTCCGAAAAGAAGTTTGATTCTTTGTGCAACATTTTTTAACCCAATTGAATAAACATTATCTATTATCTCCTTAGAATTAATTCCTTTTCTTATATGCTCAAGCATTTCTTTTTTAATACCATTACCATTATCATTTATTTTAAATTGTATATCTTTATATATAGATTTAACACTAATAACTATTTCTAATACTTCATTACTAGTATTGCCATGATAAAGAGCATTTTCAATAATAGGTTGTAATATTTGTTTTGGTACTGCATATTCCATTATATCTTCGTCTATATCCCATATAATTAAAAATCCATTTTCATATCGAATTTTTTGAAGTTCTATATATGATTGTATATAATCTATTTCATCTTGTATGTTAACAACTAAATCTTTCATTCTCATATTCCATCTAAACATATTGCCTAGAATAGTAATCATGTTAGCAGCTTCATAATCCTTATTTATAAGTGCAGTAATTCTAATCGATTCTAAAGTATTAAACATATAATGTGGGTTAATTTGAGCTTGAAGTGCTTGTATTTCTGCTGTTTTTCTTTTTATATTTGATACAAAAACTGTATCAACATATTCTGATAGTTTTTCACACATATTACTAAAGCTCTTTTCTAAATAACCTATCTCGTCATTATCATATACTACAATTTCTCTATTAAACCCACCTTTTTCAATTTTTTTAATATGCTCAACTAATTCCTTAATTCTTTTTATAAATGCCCTTGAAAACATAATACTAATTATAATTCCTATTGCTATAGTAATAATTATTATATTAATTGCTTTCTGACTATTTTTTTTAACTGATTTATTAATTTTATTTCTATCAATAAACTTAATAAAAGTTAATCCTGTCCTTTCGGAATATACTTTATTAATATATTGTTCTTTTTCTTTTTTTTGTAGATATTTAAAATCTTTTAATGTTTTATTAGAGGAACTCAGTATTAATTTATCTCCTTCTAGAATAAATAAATTTCTTTCTTTTTTTCCTGCCTCATCTATATATGGGTGAAATAATATATCTGAATTAATATTAATAGCAACGACCCCAATTTTTTTATCTTCGCTAACATATGATAAATCATATAAATTAATATAAAAAGTAATTACTGATAGTTTTGAGGTATCATAATTGTTATATTGATTTTTTATAATATAATCTGGAATATGATTAGGAATAATTTTAATATCATTTGTAGCTCTACTAACTAAAGAATCCTTTTCATTAAAAAAATCGTAGTAAATGGATAAATCTCTACGTTTATTAGAATAATAAAAAGTTTTTTGCTGTATCTTATCAAAAACAAGTATATCAAGAATATTATTATTAGAGTCACAAATATTTTGCAGTGTACTAAGTACAATCTCGTTTTTTTCGTTTTGCGATTTATTTACAGTTTTATAAGGACTAATTAAATTAGTGACACTATTATAACTACTATTAATATATAGCCCATTAACAATTTTATTTATTTCATCATATACATCTTCTGTATGGTTTTTAACTTGTAATAATACTTCTTTTTCATATTTAACCTGGGTTTCAATTAAATCTTTTGTCATATCATAATTAATAAAATAAACTGTAATTGATATGCTAAATACCAATATCAGGCAAAATGTAATACACGTTTTTATAAATAATTTATTTTCTGTATATATTTTATGTATTTTCATATTAATCAACATTCCTTTCGTTGCAAAACACAAATAGTAATGAAGTATTTTTGTTGTTTAGTATATTCTTTTAATTTAAAGCAGAATATTATTATACACTATTATCATATAAATATAAATTATTAAACTCAATCCAATATTTAGTATAGGTGACAAAACAAGGTTTAAATATATATAAGTAGATCTTTAATATAAAGAAATAAAAAGCAAGCTAATTACTTTAATAAAATAATTTGCTTGCTTTTTTAAACTACATTAGTATTTAACTATAAAATCTTACTATAAATCTATATTATTTCCATTTCATTTCTACTTGGTAATTCTGGAAATGGATTGGTTGGTAATGTTTGATACCAGTATGCTACAGAAGCCATATCATCTTCTCTAGCAAGATATCGTTGTTCACTTCTCCATCCTAGATCCTGAATTGTAATTTTTAAATCTTCTTCAAATCTAATAGGGTCCATAATATGCCATCTATACATAGCAAATCTTTGTTGTGATACATATAGTCCATCTGGTTGTATTACTTGATACATTCCCATAAATGGTGTTGAATAAGTTGTATATTCACCCTTTACATCCCAGTTATAGGCTCCTCCAAAATAATCTTCAGTACCAGTACCACATATTGTAGGAAATTCTTTATCTCCATCTATAAAGAACTTTATTTCTCCTTCTCCCCACCATTTACCTGCTCCATTTAGTCCAACAAGCAAAGCTGTTCCAACGTAATGTCCTTTTCCTTTTATATTATCAATAATTGTATAATCATCTTTGTATTTTAATGGGTTTATACGACGAAATTGTGCATGAAAGTATGCTGCATTTTCTGGCACATCAGTTAATGTATAATTTATTTGATAATAAATTACTTTATTTTCTTGACTTTTATTTTCAAGTGTTACTTTTGCGTGTTTTCTGAAAGGCATTTCCCAAAAGCAATTTAGTCCATTATTGGGATTTACTACTACTGGTATTGAATTTAATTGTGTAAATTTTGTTTTTTCATTTTGTGCAGTATTATCTCTACTGTTATCCACCCAACCATATGCAAAAAAATCAGTTAATGGGCATTCCACAGATGGTATTTCTTGGTCATCCCAATATATTCTAAGAATAAAATCTCTTCCTACATAACCTGCAAACCACATACTTTGAATTGCTCCTGAACCTTTAATATCTGCTAGTACAAATTCTTGATCTGGTTCGATTTCAACACTAGGAGAAATTTTCCAACCTCTTCCTAATTCTCTTGCACAATTTGCTCCCGTTCCTTCAGTAGCTTTACCACCCTCACCTTTTTCTCCTGTAAAATTTTCTGGACTAATAGAACGTGATTGTGCATTTGATAATAAAGATAAATTTCCTAAATTCATACCTAAACCATTAAAATTAGCCATTTTAAATTCTCCTTATCTTAAATTTATTTTAATTTAACAACATATTTTGTCTAGTTATATTATTTAACCATTATTGATTACAAATATTGTTTAAAAAATATTTGTTTTATATATAATAACAAGATAATAGTAATTTGTATTTAGCAGTAATGGATTTTTTTTTAACAATAATTGATATATTTTTTATTATAATATATAATTATCTAGTATATTATTTTGATTTATTGAAATAACTTTTTTATGATATTGTCATTTACAAATAAATAAAAATCTATATATTAAAATAGGTGATACTATGAATAATTATTTAAACACTATTTCTCCATATATTAGAGTAGCTATGGACAGTAAAATAACTCCCCCATATAAACTTGAAAGAGTTATTTTTGATTATGAACTATTATATGTAAAAGATGGACATGTTATTATAACAATAAATGACCAAGTATATAAAGGTAAGCCGGGAGATATTTTTTTACTAAAACCGAAAGAAAAACATATTTTAGAAGTATATGGTTCAGAAATTTTTCACCAACCTCATTTACATTTTGATTTTAATTATGAAGAAAACAGCCCTGATATAAAAGTATGTTTTCAGAAATTAGAAGAATTAGATGAATCATCATATAAACTATTTCGTAAAGATATAACTAATAATTTGCCCTTTAAAATACCTAATTATATTAAGTTAAAAAACACACAATATTTTGAAAAAATGCTTTTTGATATTATTAATCAACAGCAATCAAAACTTCCATTTTATGAAATTCAAATGAAAGGAATGTTTATTCAACTATATACTTACTTAATTCGGGAAATATTTTATAATAATAATCCTCATATATCTTCAACATTAAATAGATTATCTGAGATAAAAGATTATATTGGATTAAACATTCATAAAGACTTAGCATTAGCCGAAATAGAACAAGAATTCTCTATAAGTAGATATCATATAATACGCCTTTTTAAAGACGCATATGGAATGACGCCTATTCATTTTCATCAATTTATTAGAATTGAAAAAGCAAAAGAGATGATTCAATTTACTGATTATCCTATAACACAAATATCTGAAATATTTGGTTTTTCTAGTATTCATTCATTTAGTCGTGCATTTAAAAAAATAGATAAAGTAACGCCTTCCTATTATAGAAGGCGTTAGATTATATTTTTATTCAGCTAAAGCTTTAATTTTTTGATAACCCTTCATATCTACATAAAGTTCTCCTTTATATGGGTTTCTCTTAGTTTTAACAATTTTATATATCATAAATATAAGTACAGTAGCATTAACTATTAATGCTGCAACAGCTGCTATATTGTAATAAGTTGAGTTATATGTAGATGAAACTGCAAATTTTCCTTTGTCAATAAATGCAGGAAATGTCTGTGCAAACATACACCATAAAGATAATGTTTGAGCACGATGTTGTAACCAAGCTCCTTTACCAATAGTAAACGCACATATTGTTGGAGGTAATAATAATGCAAAACCACAATACCATGCATGTCCAGGTAAACAATTATATGTATAAGAAAAATTCCAAAAATCATATGCTATAATCCAGAACCACATCATATCAGGCCATAACATATCTCTACTTTTATCCTTTTTAGTTACTTTTCTAATGCATATTCCAAACCAACCAGTAATAGCAATAATATTTAAAATACCAGCTGCTGCATTTATAAAATTCCATGATCCGCCAAGTACATACATTCCTTCTTGTTCAAGAATTCCGCCGTTAGCAAAGCTAATACCTATTTCAATATCACGAGCCACTGCTTCACAAATATTAATTGCTAGAATTAATGGTGGGAAACAAAGTGCAATTTTGTTATCAGAAAGTCTCCACTCTTTCCCAGTTTTTTTGTTTGTCCCATGTAAAAATCTTATACACCAAAAACCAATACATCCTGCTGTACATGAATAAACCTTAACAAGATGGAACCAATCTGTATATGTAGTATCCCTTAATGCTGTAAACCAAACTACAGAAAGTATAATTGGTACAATAAAGAAAAAGAAAAATCCTACCATTTTATACCTTCTTGCCACTTCGTTCAAACCAAACAATAGAGCAAATACTACTAGCCATACTAGCCATACAGAAATAGCGGATGCGCCGCCATCATAATTAAATGTGAACATTTTATGTCGTCTCCTTTTTATTTTTTCCATATTTATAAAAAATATGGTATATCAATGTCATTATATACTTTTCTATATAAATATTGTATACATGACCTTTGTTAATATTATAACATTGTTTGTTTTTGTAGTCAATATTTATCGTTTTTCAGTACTTTTTAATCTTTCTCAGTAAATAAAGTCATATTTAAAAAAACAAACATAATTATTTTATTTTCTCATGGTGATATTTACTAAATAATTCAACTTATACGCACAAAAAAACAGCGATTTCACCACTGTTTTTTCAATATATAATAAATTATAAATTTACGCATCTAAACTTTTAGATTCATCTGCAAACTTTTTAATATTCGATAACCCAGTATACAAATTAATGTTTTTATCATCTACTACTAATAATGTTGGTGCTGTTCTAACATTATATTTTTGAACTAATTCTATATTTTCTTCTGCATCAAGAACCTTTAGATTATCATGTTCACATAAATATTCTTTAGCAATATGGCAATTAGGACATGTTTTTGTAGTAAATAATAATTTGCTTATTGCCTTTGTTTTATCTGAAATTTTTTCTTGCACTTCATGCGTATTAACTTTTTCTTCTTTGGATTTATTATTCTTATAATTAGAATTATCTATTTCATATTCTTTTCTATTCTTAAATTCTTGTGCTTTTCCATCATTCCAATGTTGTACCGGTCTATAATATCCTGTAATTCTACTATAAACCTCCGTTGTTTCTCCACATTCTGGACATGTATATTGCTCTCCTACCAAATAACCATGTTTCTTACAAATTGAATATGTAGGTGACATTGTATAACATGGTAGTTCATAATTTTCTGCTATTGTTCTAACTAAATTTGCAGCTGCTTTCCAGTCTGGCAGTTTTTCTCCTAAAAATGCATGGAACACTGTTCCTGAAGTATACTTAACTTGGAATGCATCTTGAATATCTAGTGCATCAAAAACATCTACTGTATAATCAACTGGTAGATGAGTACTATTAGTGTAAAAAGGTGTATCTTCTTCTTTACCTGCTGTAATAATATCTTTATATTTTTTCTTATCATATTTTGCTAATCTAAAACTTGTTGATTCAGCAGGTGTTGCTTCTAAATTATATAAATCTCCATAAATTTCTTGATAATCAGATAGTCTTTCTCTTATATGATCTAATACTTTAAGTCCAAATTCCTGAGCTTCATCATAAGATAAGTCTTTTTTAATCCATGATGCATTAAGCGTAGCTTCATTCATACCTAATAATCCAATTGTTGAAAAATGATTGTTAAAGTCTCCTAAGTATCTCTTTGTATATGGATATAGTCCTTCCTCTAATAATTTGGATGTAACATCTCTTTTGATTTTTAACGAACGTGCTGATATATCCAATAATCTATTAAGTTTTCCAAAAAATTCTTCTTCATTGTTTGACAAATATACAATTCTAGGCAAATTAATAGTTACAACTCCTACTGATCCTGTACTTTCTCCAGAACCAAAAAATCCTCCTTGTTTCTTTCTAAGTTCTCTAAGATCAAGTCTTAATCTACAACACATACTTCTTATATCACTAGGTTCCATATCGCTATTAACATAATTGGAAAAATATGGTGTTCCGTATTTTGCTGTCATTTCAAATAATAATTTATTATTTTCTGTTTCTTCCCAATTAAAATCTTTAGTAATTGAATATGTAGGTATAGGATATTGGAAACCTCTACCATTAGCATCTCCTTCAATCATAATTTCTATAAATGCTTTGTTTATCATATCCATCTCTTTTTTACAATCTTTATATTTGAAATCTTGTTCTTTACCACCAACAATTGCTGGTAACTCTGCTAAGTCATTAGGAACTGTCCAATCTAATGTAATATTAGAAAATGGTGATTGAGTCCCCCATCTGCTTGGAGTATTAACCCCAAATATAAATGATTGAATACATTGTTTTGTTGCTTTATATGTAAGGTTATCAACCTTAACAAATGGTGCTAAATATGTATCAAATGAAGAAAATGCTTGTGCTCCAGCCCATTCATTTTGCATTATACCAAGAAAATTAACCATTTGATTACATAAAGTAGATAAATGACTTGCAGGTGCCGATGTGATTTTTCCAGGTATACCACCAAGTCCTTCTTGTATTAATTGTTTTAAAGACCATCCTGCACAATAACCAGTTAGCATTGATAAATCATGAATATGAATATCACCATTTCTATGTAAATTAGCTATCTCTTCATCATATATTTCTGATAACCAATAATTTGCTGTTATAGCTCCTGAATTATGTAGTATTAATCCTCCTACTGAATAAGTAACTGTAGAATTTTCTTTTACTCTCCAGTCTTCTTCTTTTACATAACTATTAACAATATCTTTATAATCAAGTATAGTTGATTTCATATTTCTTATTTTTTCTCTTTGTTTTCTATATAAAATATAAGCTTTTGCCACATCTGTATACCCTGTATGCTCTAATACTGTCTCAACACTATCTTGTATATCTTCTACAGTAATTTTTCCATTTTCAATCTTCTTTTGAAAATCAGACGTAACTCTCAAGACTAAAATATCTAGTATTTCATCTGTATATTTTTTGTCAGTTGCAATAAAAGCTTTTGTAATTGCTTCTTTAATCTTTACTAAATCAAATTTACTTACTTTCCCATCTCTCTTTATAACTTCAAACATTTATAGAATCCTCCTTCTGGGATTAATTAAGTAATTGCTATAAGACAAAGAAAAAAGGCTATGCCTTGTTATCTCCGTCTTAAAAATATTAAATTAATGAGTATTTCAATTACCTAACGAATTAATAATACTATACCATATTTACCCATAGCCGTCAATAATATATATACTACATAATGTGTGCTTTTTTTACCAAGAACACTATATATAGTGTTTACCGTGTAATAGTACTTTAATCCTATTTAACTATATAATTACCCCAAAAGCTCTTATTTAATAAGCCTCTTAACTATCTACTTATAGTTTATTTGCAATATCTAATATTTTCTTTTTCATTATCTGTAGTTGGTTTATTAGTTCTTTTTGAGTATTATTATCTCCAACTAATATTTTGTTTTTAACAATAATCTTACCATTTACAATAACCATGTCAACATTACTTGGATTAGCCGAATAAACTAAAACAGAATAATAATCATATATAGGTTGCATATTAACCGAATCTGTTTCAAATAATACTAAATCAGCTTTTTTACCTATTTCAATTGAACCTATTTCATCATCTAAGTTTAATGCTTTAGCTCCTCCAATAGTAGCCATTTCTAGAATTTCACTTGATGGGAAGATACTTCTATCATTGTTAGCGAGCTTATGAATTTTCCCTACCAATGGCATTTGTGTAACAATATCTAATGTATTGCCACTCATTGGTCCATCTGTTCCTAGACCAATTTTCATGCCTTTTTCATGCATTTTAATAATTGGAGCAACCCCTTTTGCCCCTTTACTATTGGCTCCTACATTATGTGATATACCAACATTTTTCTTATCTAATATCTCAATATCTTTGTCAGAAACTAATATTGAATGGGCAGATATGAATCTTTCATCTAAAATTCCTATACTATCTAAATACTGGATAGGCGTCATATTATATTCTTTAATACAATTATTATATTCATAATCCATTTCTGCCACATGCATCATCATGGGAACTTTATATCTATTAGCTATATCATAAGCCCTTTTCAAATGTTCTTTGTCATTAGTATAAATTGCATGAGGGGCTACCGCTGGTATTATTAACTCATCATCTTTATAATTTTCGATAAACGATTTACTATATTCAAGTCCTCCATAAGGTTTTTCAGAATCAGGAGATGGAAAATCAACAATTGTCTCTCCTAATATTCCTCTAATCCCTAGTACTTTCGCGGCTTTAGCAACTTCATCTTCAAAGTAATACATATCAGCAAATGTAGTAACACCACCTAAAAGCATTTCTAATATTCCATATTTAGCACCTATATATACAAGTTCTTTATTTACTAACATTTTCTCTAATGGAAATAAATATCTCTTTAGCCTATTAGGTACATCATCTCCAAGACTCCTAAATACTACCATTGAGGCATGTGTATGTGTATTAATCATTCCAGGTATTAGTATTCCATTTTTCCCATCTATAATATTACCACATGAATATTTATTTAGTAATTCTTCATTGCCAATATCTTTTATAATGTTATTTTCTATTACTATAACACCATTTTCAACTATATCTTTATTTTTGTTCATAGTAAGAATATTTACATTTTTTATAATCATTGTTGGCATATTAATTCTCCTTATATAAACTCACTATTTCTTGTTTTTCAACATCTATTAAGCCTTTATCAGTTATTTTCAGACTAGGACTTACTGGTAGAGACAATGTACTAAAAGACATAATTTTATTATCATGTTCATATCCTAATTCTGCCATACTAATATTTATATCTTTTACTTTTTTAGCTAATTTATCTATTCTTTCTTCAGATATTATACCACCTATAGGAAGTTCTAAACTTGCAATAATTTTTCCATCTTTTACAACACAATATCCGCCACCATGTCTAATAATCCAATTTGTAGCTATTACCATATCTTTTGTACTTTTTCCCATTACCATTAAATTATGATGGTCATGTGCATAAGTAGTTGCAATCGCCCCTTCTTTTATAATACTTCCAGATACTAGTCCAAATGATTGATTGTTATTTTTCCCATATCTCTCCAATACAGAAATTAAACAATAATTAGAAGACTCCCATTGCAAAATTCCATCAATTACATCTAATTTATCTATTTCCTGCATTGTAAAAGTAGTATTTTTCGTTACTTTCATTATTCTACAACTAACTTTGCCATTTTTTATAGGAGAACTAACTTCAAAATTTTCATTAGATACATCATCTAATTTAATACTTTTATAGAATTCTTTTGGAAAATTATCAAAAGATTCTTTATATCTAACTTTACCATCAAAGACTATTTTTCCATTTTTATATACTCTGTGTATATTAAAATCATCTACATTATTAAGCAATACAAAATCAGCAATTTTACCTGGAGCAATACTTCCTCTATCATCTAATAACATTCTTTTTGCTGGAGTATAAGTACTAGCATATATGGCCATCTCTTTTGGCATACCCATTTTTATTGCTTTTTTTACTAAATTGTTAAGATGACCTTCTACTAATTTATGTGCCATAACATCATCAGTAACAAAACAAAAATGTTCATATAGATTATTCTCTACTAAGTAATTAATATTTTCATTAGTCATTGATTTATGTTGAATTTCCATAAACATACCACTTTTTATTTTTTCGTCTAAGGAAGCTACAGTTTGTTGTGTATGATCTGCATCTACTCCCTGATATATAAATTTAGCTAAATCAAGTCCTGTTATTTTAGGGCAATGTCCTTCTATTTTCAGATGAGGGCTTTGTTTTTTTATTTTACCAATTATCTTATTAATTAATGATTCCTTATCATTAATTAAATCTTTAAAATTCATAACTTCCCCTAGACAACATATTTTATCTTCTTTAAGAAGATTTGTTATATCTTCTACATCTATAGTTCCTCCTGTAGTTTCAAGTAGTGATGTTGTAGATGGAACTGAGCTAGGGATGCCATAAAAAATGTCTAAATCATTTTCTTTTGTACTATTAATCATTGCTGTTATTCCTTTAATACCAAAAACATTAGCCATTTCATGAGGATCAGCAACAACTGTTGTAACTCCATGTGGAATAACAGCTTGTGAAAACTGATAAGGTATTGTCATAGAACTTTCTATATGCATATGAATATCTATTAATCCAGGAATCATATATTTCCCCTTACCATCAATTACCTCTTTTGCATTTAATTCATTTCTTATAGCTTTACTATGTTCATCAATATACAAAAATTTTTTATCCAATATAGCAACATCAGCATCAATAAACCTTTTAATATAACTATTAAAAACTTTTACATTATTTATTATTAAATCTACTTTCATCATAACACTTCTTTCCATATATATTAACAGCGCAATAATATACATCTATTGTAGATATATATATTGCGCTATTTATCTTAAACTATTAATCTAACTTTGTTTAATTTATTGATTTAAAGTTCTATTCCACATATCGATCCATTTAGTTTTCATTGAGTTAACAAATCCATGATCAACAGTGTTTGATTTTTCTACAATATCACCATAAGTTAAATTGGAGGCTTCTTCATCTGTTAGTTGTACCTCAGCATTAACTGGTGATTCTCCTAAAGCTTTAGCTGTTCTTGTTTGAACTTCTGTACTTAGTGCATAATTAATAAATTTTAAAGCTAATTCTTTATTTTTTGAAGCTTTTACAATATTAATTGTATTAAAGTTAATATATGCACCTTCTTCTGGGTTAACAAAAACTACATCAGGTGCTCCACCTTTAACTCTACCATAAGCGAAATCAGCTGTTATTGCTACTGCTATTTCGTCATTAGCAAACATATTTGCTAAATCAGATGATTTTGTATATGTTTTAACCAAATTAGGTTTTAATTCTTCTAAAGCTGCAAAAGCTGCATCTCCATTATCTGTAGTAATATCCACACCTTTATAATTAGATGCAATATACATAGTAGATGGTCCAAAAGTTGTAGTTATTTCTGGAATAGAAATTTTTTCTTTCAAATCAGGATTCCATAAATCCTTCCAAGATTTTATTTCAAATCCAACTTTATTAGGATCATATGCTATAGCTGCACGATTTAAAGTGTAAGCTGGTCCATACTCTTTATCTATAAGATATTTTGCCTTTTCATCAACTTTATCTGCATTTGGAACTTTAGTATAATCTATTTTTTCAAATAAACCAGCTTCTATTCCTTCTTGAGCAAAAGATTCTGCCAAATATATTATATCTATATTACTATCTGGATTACTTTTTAATTTAGTCAATCGCTCTGAATTATTACCTGTTTCCAAAACTATTTTTACATTATTTTCTTCTTCAAAAGGAGTAAAAACCTTTTCCCATAATAAATCTTCACTATACCCCCATGTAGAAATGACTAACTCAGTTGGAGCCTCTTTTTTTGCTTGGTCATTATCTTTTTCTTGTTCTTTTGCTGGTTCATAGACATCCTCGTCTACCTTATCTGTCTTACATCCTACAGCAGTTAGTATTACTAACATTAACGTTAAAATAATTGATATCTTTTTCATGTTGTATCCCTCCAAGTTTTATATTTTACTTTTTAAATAATACTTTAGAAACATTTAATTTTCTCATTGGAAAATTACACAACCTCTAAGTATTAGAATTAACTCTAATAATGCTTAAACTAAAATCAATTTATTAGACGGTAGGTATAATGTTACTTTATCACCTTCGTGGTATTTCTTATCGTTACTAGCATTAGTAAGTATAGTACCAACCTCAGTGTTAACAGAATATTGATATTCTTTTCCTAAATAAGTCCTAATATCAATTGTACCCTGTATCATATTATTCCCTAAATTTGAATTATCATCCATTATTTGAATATGATCAGGTCTAATAGTACCCACTACTTTTTCCTTACTCTTTGATTTTGTATCTATTTCAGTTTCAAATTTGGCACCTGTTTTAGTCTCATATATATTACTATCTTTTTTACTTAACTCTATGAAATTTTCAAATCCTACAAAACGTGCTACAAATTCACTAGCAGGATTTGTATATATATTTTCTGGAGTATCGTATTGTTCAATAATACCGCTATTCATTACAGCAACTTTATCAGAAATTGAAAAACATTCTTCTTGATCATGTGTTACAAAAACTGTAGTAATACCTAATTTTTGTTGTAACTTTCTAATTTCAGCTCTCATTTTCAATCTTAATTTAGCATCTAAATTACTAAGTGGTTCATCTAGTAATAATAACTTAGGTTTAACAACTAGAGCTCTTGCTAAAGCTACTCTTTGTCTTTGACCACCTGATAATTCTTTTGGATAACGTGACCCAAAACCATGTAAATCCACAATTTCTAATATTTTTTCTACAGATTTTTTTATTTCTTTTTTGTCCATTTTTTTCATTTTTAATCCAAATGCCACATTATCAAATACAGTTAAATGTGGAAATAAGGCATAGCTTTGAAAAACCAATCCAAAATTCCTCTTATGAACCGGAATATTGGTATAATCATCTCCATCAAAAATAAATTGCCCACTATTAGGTTGTATAAATCCAGCTATTACTCGAAGCGTCGTTGTTTTTCCACATCCGCTAGGCCCTAACAATGAAACTAACTTTCCTTTTTCTATATCAATATTGAGTTTTTTTAATATATCTATTTTACCATCATATGAAACGGTAATATCTTGTAAATTTATTATTGACATATAATACCTCCATATATTATTTTTTATTCTGCAAACCTATCTATAATGTTAAACTACTCTATATATTACTTATTTAGAAAAATAACTAAGTCCCAAGGTTCTTTCAACGATAAACATAATTCCAATCGTCATTATCATTAAGGTAACAGATAATGCTGAAATAGTAGGGTCATAGTAGTATTCAACATAACTCATCATCTTGATAGGTAATGTACTCACTCCTGGACCTGTTAAGAAAATAGATATAGGTACATTGTTAAAAGAATTAATAAAAGCTAACATAAAAGCGGCAATAACTCCTGAAGTTATATTAGGAAATACAACTAGGAAGAAAGTTTTAGGTCTACTTGCCCCCAAACTTACTGCTGCTTCCTCTATTGAATAATCAAACCCTTCTAAACTAGAAGCAATAACTCTAATAATATATGGTAATATTACTATAGTATGTCCTATTAGCAAACTTGAGTAAATAGGTAATCTCCATTTAATTATAATAAAATTAAAAAGTGAAAAACCAAATACTATTCCTGGAACTATAACTGAAGAAAAGAATATATTTTTAATAATATTTTTTCCTTTAAAATCAAATCTGCTCATTGAATAAGCAGCAGGAATACCTAATATCAATGCAATAATAGTTGCCAAAACAGATATTTGAATACTAATCTTAAAAGTTTTCATAAACATATCTGATGTAAAAATATTATAGAACCATTTAGTGCTAAATCCATTGGGTGGAAACGCAATAACTTCATCAGGTCCAAAAGCAGTCATAATAATAATAACCACTGGGGCAAATAAAAATATATACACACATACAGTAAAAATTGTTAAGAACTTATTGTGCTTCATATTACATCCCCCTTTCATTAAGTCTACTTGCTAATTTATTGATTATTGCTATTACAGTTAATGTAGTTATAATCATGACAGTCGCTACAACAGATGCTCCTGTCCAATCTCCTAATGTCATAGCTCTTTGATATACAAGTGTTGAAAGAACTATATTTTTATTTCCTCCTAAAAGTTGAGGTGTTGTATAAGCTGTAAAAGCACCTGTAAAAACAAGAACACTTCCAACTATAAGTCCTGGAACGCTAAGTGGAAAAATCACTTTAAAAAATGCTTTAATTTTACTAGCCCCCAAGCTTTCAGCTGCTTCAATTAAATCACCTTCTATATTTTCCATAACACCAACTAAAGATACAACCATAAGTGGTAAAAACAAATAAACAGTACCTATTATAATTGCTGATTCAGTATATAATAATTTTAGTGGTTTCTCTATAATATTTAAATTGAGTAATAATTTATTAATTACTCCATTTTTTCCTAGAATAGTCATCCAAGCAAAAGACCTAACTACTGAGTTAGTTAGTAAAGGGAAAACTGTACATGCTATAAAAATACCTCTTACACTTTTTTTGGTTCTAGATATGTAATAAGCTACAGGCATACCCAAAATCATAGAAATAATTGCAGTTATTAATGCTATTCTTAATGTTCTATTAAATATCTTTACAAAATATCCATCTTTAAAAAAGTTAACATATCTCTCGAAAGTAAATCCTGTTTCTCCTTTAAACGTTGTCCCTATGGTATAAATTAAAGGAATAAATAAAAATGCAATTATTATTATTAATCCAGGAATTAGTAATGTGTATAGCCACCTTTTTTTCATAAAATTCTCCTTTATTAAATTAAGTCAATTACCTTTAATAGAAGTATGTATAACTTCATCTTCTTCTATTCATGTGATGAAACAATAAACATAAGAAAGTTTTCTATATATATGACAGTTTATCCATATATTACATTACTCTTACATACAAAATATTTGTTTCGAACATTTTTTGTATTTTTCGTTAAAATGTTCGCTCATAGTATAGCATGGTATATTATGTAAGTCAATCAAATAATATTATTTTTAATAATCATTTCTCAAAATTTATTGTATTTATGAAATAAAAAAGTACATCTATAGTTAACCAAACTGTCTTGAATAAGTTTAGTTTACTCATAGATATACTTCTTAGCTTTTATAGATAAATTGTATACTAATGTATTTCATACAACATTTTCTATATGGGATATTTCTCCCAATTTATAATAATATATATACATCATATTCTAGTAGCAATCATTAACTATCTACCTTGTTAGCAGATTTTTTAATAAGTAAAATATTATAGTAAGTAATACAAAAAATACAAATAATATTTCTAAAGATAACCATCCTGTATGAGTTGTAACAAAGACTGCTGTTGGTCCATCAACATCTCCAATATTACCCATTGAAGTTGCGCTTTCACTTCTATGAATCATATAATTAGATAGAATATATATTAATCCCAAAATAATTGTTATACAGCCACTAATATACATGGAAATATTCAATTTTAAATTTATTCAATTTCCAACCCTCCATAATATTTAACAAGATATTATCACACTAGTTATTTGTGGTTATTAGCTTTTCATACTGAAATAAGTAAAAATCAGTGTGATCTTCATAAGGCTTTATCTCACCTATTTTTACAAATCCTAACTTTTCATAAAAATGATGATTCCTAAAACTTTTATGTGGTGTTTCCAATGTCCATTTAGTTGCATTAGGATATTCTTTATTAATGTAGTCCATTGCTAATGAACCAACACCTTTATTTTGATATGAAGAATCTATATATATTGAACCAAGCCAATAGTGCCCATTTCCTTTGTTTTGAACACTCATTCCTCCAATTATTTTTTCGTCATCTACTATCTTATAATAATTGCATTTACTTATTGAGTTAATCAAATTTTCTAACGAATCATATTTAGGAGGACATACTCCATATAAATCTACTTCTTCTTTAAACGCTCTAATCTTAACATCTAATATTTCCTCTGCATCGTTTATTTCTGCTTTTTTAATTGTAATCATTAGCCTGTCTCCTTACCACTAATTTAATGGGTTAATCTTCTTGATAAATTCAACATCAATATTATCATAATTAAAACAGTCCGCATTATATATCTCTATCATTTTATCATTATCATAATTTATTTTTTCGACTTTATATATTAGCCAATCTCCATCAATTTTTTCAAATGAATATTTAGAGATTATATATGTAGTAAATATATCGTTTATTGTATTAGCTGTTTGTTTTACTACAGTAAATACTTCTTTGTCATTAGTTTGTTCGTTATTATAAACATCTGTTATTTTTATCTCTACCTTTAGAGTACTTAAATCAAATAACTTAAACCTAGTAAAAAAATCTTCTTTATACTTTTTCATAGCATCCATATCTACACCTATTAAATCTTTACCATAATACTTTTTATCATTATATCCAAAAACTACTTCTTCATCTTTGTTTATGCTACTTTCATCTAATATACCTTTAATATTTTCCTTATATTCATCGTATGTAATATCAAAATTCCATAGCTTATGGTTATTTTTTTCCAAACACACTACTGCTTTAATTTCCTCTGAACTTTTATCCGCACTACAACCAACTAAAAATATGAAAATTAATAGTATACTTATTATTTTACTCTTCCATATAGTACTTTTATCTTTGACTTTCTCCATTGTTTTCTCCTCTTTATTAGTCGTTTTCTTATGTTTCGTAGTTCTAATTTATATCCCCTAAATAAAGAGGTGATATAATATTTCCTTGTGTATCAATTACTTCTTTAATTACTTTTGGATATATGTTATTATTCTTTATATCTTTCAAATCTATCCACTTGTGACCAATTTGTTGAAAATCTAAATTAGTAATATTTGATTTATTAATAGGTTCATCTAATTTACATTTGAACATATATTCAATCTGATGTACATGTGAATGTTCTTGTGAAAACTCATGGTTTTTACCAATATACTCACGTATTAATACAATTTCTCCAACTTCCACTTTTGCGCCCAATTCTTCCAAACATTCTCTCTTTAGTGTCTCAATAAAGGTTTCTCCACCTTCTTGACCACCACCTGGTAAAATATAAAATAATTCACCTGTACTTTTTGATTTCATTTCATTAAACAATATTTTACTGTTTTCTATTATAATTGCTTTTATACTATTTCTTATTTTAATCATAAAGTCCTCCTAAATATTAGTCTGTATGTACTGATTCTTCTTTGAGTCACTTCCATTTATTCTATTTTATCTAAATCCATTTCCTTTTACAATGATTATTTTTTACTTCCAATAATGATTATTCTTTTATCAGAAAACAAGCTCTCCATTATATTGGAGAGCTTGTTTAACGTGACTTCCGATACATCCCTTAATATTAGCTGAAGTCTGACAGTTAGCCATTATTCACTTTATAAAACTTATCTTCCATTTTGTTTAGTATAATTACGTATAATCATTCCCTGACTTTGGTTCATACTAAACTTTTTATAAAATTTTGTTAAACTTTCATCACAACACAAATCCACCATATAATAATCACTTAATGTTCTTAACATCATTTCCACTAATTGTTTTCCAATCCCTTTTCCTTGGTATTTTGGTAATACTTCTAACAATGGAATATAAGCACTTAATATATTATCTGTTATTGCAGTAATAAAACCAACTACATCATTTGTTTCATCATCTAATGCTAACCAAACATACGCACTACTTTTAAGTAACTCTAAATGTTTTCTAGTAGATGGAGGATTAGGCCAATCTACAAAAAATCCACTTAAGTTATCAATATTGATACCCTTTACAGAATTAACATATTTTATCATGAATACACAACCTTTCTTAGTATTAGTTTATCTAAGTAATTGCAAAACTACATTAAGTTGATTGTTTAAATATCTATTAAAGAACCAAATAATTTTTTAAATTAATACTATAATATCTATTATATTAAACTCTTCTCTTTCAACTTATTTAATTCTCCAAAAGTTTTAATATCTACAAAGGCTTCAATATAAGTACCTTCATTTCTATATTCCTCATTAATAATTTGTCCATTTGTTCGAATTTGGTTTAATATACTACCGTTATCATAAGGAATAATTTCTTTTATAAATATCTTATCTTCTTGTATTTTTTTCTCAATTATATCTAGTAATTGCTCTATTCCATATCCATCAATAGCAGATAATCTTAGGGTTTTAAACGCATTATTATCTTGAAGATATTTATCACTTTCTTCTTTATCACTTTTGTTAAAAACAGTTATAACTGTTTTTCCTGTTGCCCCTAACTGTTCTAAAGTTTCATATACTACTTTCATATGACTTTCAACTTGATCACTTGAACTATCCACAACATGTATTAACATATCTGCAACAACAGCTTCTTCAAGTGTTGAATGGAAAGCTTTAATAAGTTGATGAGGTAACTTTCTTATAAATCCTACAGTATCAGTCAAGAAAACTTCCGTTCCATTAGGAAGTACTAATTGCCTTGTTGTTGGGTCTAACGTAGCAAATAATTTATCTTCTGAAAGAACCTGTGCATCAGTTAATTTATTTAATAAAGTTGACTTTCCTGCATTGGTATATCCTACTATAGCAATTTTCATTTTCCCTTGTTTTTTTCGTTTTTCCCTAATCAAATTACGATGTTTCTTAACTTCTTCTAGTTCTTTTTTAAGTTGAGAAATAGCTTTTCTTATATGTCTTCTATCTGTTTCAAGTTTTTTCTCTCCTGGACCTCTAGTACCTATTCCACCACCAAGTCTTGATAATGAAATACCTATACCTGATAATCTTGATAATCTATATTGAAGCTGTGCTAATTCAACTTGAATAATACCTTCTCTAGTATGTGCTCTATTTGCAAATATATCTAGAATTACCATTGTTCTATCCATTATTTTGCATTCAAGTAGTTCTTCCAAATTTTTCAACTGTGCAGGTGATAGTTCATCATCACAGATTATTCCTGTTGCGTTCAACTCTTCTATTAACTCTTTTACTTCTTCTATTTTTCCTTTTCCCAAATAAGTTCCTGGGTGAACATTTTCTCTATTTTGGATAACTTTTTCTACTGTTATAGCTCCAGCAGTAGTAGCTAATTCTTCTAATTCATTAATTGAATCAATAATGTAAGATTCATTATCTCTGTTTGCAATACCCACAAGTATTACTCTTTCAACATCATTTTTTTCTATTTCAAAATGTTTTTCCATAAAAATTTCCTCCTATGGAAACTATATGATAGGGTAATTTATCTATCTTTTTAGTTTCTCTTCAATAAATTTAATTTCCTTTTTAGCTTCCTCAAAATCTTGTTTAATTTCTAATGTTTTATTAAACATTTTAAGCGCCTCCTCATATTTTCCTTGATATTCTAAAGACAATCCTTTGTTAAAATAAGCATAATATGAATCTGGATTTATCTTTATAGCTTGTTCATAGTATTTTATAGATTCATCATATTTTTCTATCTGTTGATATAAGTCACCTAAATTAATAATTACTTTATAATCATTTTGGTTAGTTTCTAGATATTTTTTTAATGATTTAATTGCTTCTTCATTTTGTTCTAAATATGCATGTAAATATCCTTTATGCAATAGCCCTTCCATACTTCCATATTCTGCCGCAGTAGAAAAGTCCACTATGGCTTTACTATAGTTTTCTTTTTTTAAATATTCATTTCCTCTACCTATATATGCATCAGCATAGTTTTGCCATTTTTCAATTATAAAATCATATATTTCAATAGCTTTATCATTTTCTCCTTTTTCTATATAAATAAGCGCTCTTGTGTTATGTGCCTGTGGAATTAAAGGTTGAATATCAATAGCAGTATTAATATCAGCTAAAGCTATATTCAATTCTTTTTTCAAATAATATACAAAAGCTCTATTTGCATAAGCATATGCATATGATTGATCTATAGATATCGCTTTTTCATAACTTTCTAAAGCCTCATCATATTTTCCCCAATCTTTGTAAAGAATACCCTTTGCATTATAAATAGTTTTGTCATTTTTGTTAATCTTCAAAGCATTATCAAATGATTTAATGCTCTCTTCAAAATCTCCTATTAATCTATAAGCACTGCCCCTAGTAGCATATGTTAAAGCTAATAATTCTTTTTCTTTAAAATATTTTTTTAATTGTATAGCTTTGTTTAAATCCTCTATAGCTTCTAATATTTCTCCTTTTGAAAGGTATAGATATCCTCTATTGCTATATGCAACTGCATCTTTATCATTAAGATTAATAGCTTTATTTATATCTTCTAAAGCTTTTTCATAATTTCCAAGTTCAAAATAAATCATTCCTCTATTAGCATATGACGTAGAAAACTTATCGTCTTTTTCAATTGCCTCATTATATTTTTCAAGTGCTTCTTGATATTTTCCTTCTGTAAAAAGTGTATATCCTTCTTTGTTAATATTAATTATTTCACTACTTGAACTACACCCTGTAATTATTATTGTTACTAATACCATCAAAATTAATACTTTTTTCATTTCTTAATACTCCGTTCTATTTGTTAATTATGCTACATTTTCATATTATAGCATATCCACTTAAGAAAATCGACTATTCTGGTTATTCTACATTACCCTTAATAACACTAAAGCCTACTTTATGAAGTAGACTTTAATTATAGTGTGTCCAGTATATATCCATCTATATTACAAATTTAGTTTCATCTAATTCTTATGTATAAACAATTATTATTACTTGGCTGATTCCAATGCATTTTTGACAGCATCAATAATACCTTGTGATGAGAATGTTGCCCCACTGACCGCATCCACATCTGTTGATTGAGAGCTTATAATCTCATGAGGAATAACATCATTAGCTCTGTTAAACCACTTTGCATCATCTATATGATCTGCAACTTGAACTTTCGTAATCTGACCAGATGCAATAGTTACTTCCACTGTCATATCTCCGTTGTGTCCTTTGGCTGTACCAGTATACGTCCCGTCCATATATCCATCAGTATGTACTTCGCTACTGTCTATAACCGTTGCTGTTTTATTTTGATTATTAATATTCACATTTCCATCATCATCAAAAACCTTTTCACTACCACCATCTATATCAACATGATGATGTTCAAATATTGTAAAAGCTACTACTAAAATAGCTAACCCAATTCCTACAAAATAAAAGCGTTTTAATTTTTGAGTAAAAATCACTTTACCGTAGGTCAAAGTTCCTTTAACAGGACAAGCTGATACACATTCAAAGCAGTTGATACATTGAGGTGAACGTAACTGTTCAGCTTTAGAAACCTGAATATTCATTGGACATACCTTGTCACATCTTTTACAGTTTATACAACTGTTTGTATTTCTCTTTATTGTAAACACCCTTAACAATGACATTGCTCCATATTTTACGCCTTCAAAACATAAATAATTACAAAATGGTCTTTCAAAGAACATTCCAAGCACCACAAAAGATATGATAATAATCAATATAGCCACAGAAGGTATATTTCCAGAAAGAAGCATTAGAAAGTTACTCCGAGGATCATAACTAAATAATGTAAAGAATATGTCAAAAGTAATTAGAGCAAAACATATGTATATAATGTATCTTAAATATTGTAAGTACTTCTGCACAGGTGCTGGCATTTTTCTCTTCTTTATTCCAATCTTATTACCCAACTTACCAAAAATTTCTTGCAGAGTACCATATGGACATATCCAACCACAATAATAAGCTCCTCCAACAATACCCACCAGCATAATGATTATCATAGTCACCTGAAAGCTTTGAAAAAATCCTATAACGCTTAACAATACACATAATAATTGAAATGATAGTCTAATAATCTGTATTTTTTTCATTAATTATCCTTTCTCATTAATACTAAAGCCTACCTTATAAGATAGACTTTAATTATAGTATATACCCAAACTATTTATAAAATTATTATATGCATTTTTCAGGTAACCATCAAGTTTAAAATTTATCCAATGCCAAAGATATCTCTAATCTTATCCTTAACAGCTTCAACATCTCCATTAGTCTTTTCTACTACTCTAACAATAGCTGACCCAACTATAACACCATCAACAATTTTACTAAAACGTTCAACTTTACTTTTATCTGAAATACCGAATCCTATCGCAATAGGTAAATTACTTTGTTTTTTTACATCTTCTAAATATTCTTCAATTCCACTATAAAAATCATGTCTTGTACCAGTTACCCCTAAAGAAGATACGCAATAAACAAAACCACTACATCCATTAATAACATCTTTTATCCTTTCTTTTGATGTTGGAGCTACCAATGGAATCAAAGCAATATTATATTCATTAATATATTCAATGATTTCATCTCTTTCTTCTAATGGTAAATCAGGTATTATTAAACCATCTATACCAACTTCCACACATTTTAAAACAAACTCTTTAACACCATAATTTAAAATAGTATTAAAATATACTAAATACAAAAGAGGTATATTAGTGTTCTTTCTAATATTTACAACACAGTTCATTATTTTACTAATTGTTACTCCATTTGTTAATGCTCTTAAAGCTGCATCTTGAATAACAGGTCCATCTGCCAATGGATCAGAAAAAGGGATTCCTATTTCTATAATATCTGATCCTGCATCTTCCATAGCATAAACTAACTTTTCCGTTTGCTCTATTGATGGATCTCCTGCTGTTATATATGTAATGTAAGCAGTTTTTTGTTGTTTTCTTAACTCATTAAATTTTTCTTCTATTCTATTCACAATTAGTTCCCTCACTCTCAAATATTATTGTTATGCATTAATAGTATCTATTCTTTTAATCCTAATATTGTATGAACATCTTTATCTCCTCTACCTGATAAGTTAATTACTATTACTTGATCTTTTGACATTTTAGGAGCAATTTTCATGGCATGTGCAATAGCATGCGAACTTTCTAGTGCTGGTATAATTCCTTCCATTCTTGATAATTCATAAAAAGCATCTATGGCTTCCCTATCAGTAATAGATTCATATGTTGCTCTATTTGTTTTATATAAATGTGAATGCTCTGGGCCTACTCCTGGATAATCTAGTCCTGCTGATATTGAGTACACGGGAAAAATATTGCCTTCAACGTCTTGTATTAAATAAGTTTTCATGCCATGTAATACACCAACTTTACCTTTTGCAAATGTTGCTGCGTGTTCTTGTGTATCTATTCCTTTACCCGCTGCCTCTACACCGATTAACTTAACATTTTTATCTTCTATAAATGGATAGAATATACCTGCTGCATTACTTCCTCCACCCACACATGCTATTATGGCATCTGGTAATTTACCTTCTTGCTCTAATATCTGTGCTTTTGTTTCTTCTCCAATGATTTTTTGAAAATGTCTTACCATTGTTGGGTATGGATGAGGACCTACTACTGAGCCAATAACATAAAAAGTATCCTCTACTGAACGTACCCATTCTCTAATAGCTTCATTTGTGGCATCTTTTAGCGTTTTAGTTCCAGATGTACATGGCACTACTTTAGCTCCAAGTAATTCCATTTTAAATACATTTAATTTCTGTCTTTCTATATCTTCTTCACCCATAAATACTGTACATTCCATATCAAACAATGCTGCTCCTGTTGCTGTAGCAACGCCATGTTGTCCTGCACCTGTTTCTGCAATTATTTTTTTCTTCCCCATTCTTTTGGCTAATAACATTTGTCCTATAACATTGTTGATTTTGTGAGCACCAGTATGATTTAAATCTTCTCTTTTTAAATAAATCTTTGCTCCATTTAATTTTTCAGTTAATCTTTCTGCATAATATAGTGGTGATGGCCTTCCTACATATTGTTTTAAATAATACATATACTCTTCCTTAAACGAAGGATCTTCTATACACTTTTTAAATTCATCTTCTAATTCCCTTAATGGTTTCATCAATGTTTCTGGTACATATTGACCACCAAATTCACCAAATTTTCTAGCTAAATCCATATCTTTTCACTCTCCTAACAAATGTTTTTATTTTAGATTCATCTTTTTTACCGTTTGTCTCTACACCAGAACTAACATCTATTATTTGTGGTCTAACAATTTCAATCGCATCTTCTACGTTAGTAGGATTAAGCCCACCTGCTAGTGCAATTTTATACTTTGTTGATAAACCCTTAGCTAATTCCCAATTAAAATTTTTCCCTGTCCCACCTTTTTCACCTTTAACATAGGTATCTAATACTAACGCATTTACTTTCTTAAACTTATCTAATTCTATTATGCTCTTTTCATCTTTTATGGAAATACTTTTCCATACTTCTGTATTTACTTCTAAACACTCCCATTGCTTTTCTTCTCCATGTAGTTGACAAACATCTAATCCACATTTTCTAGCTATGTCATTTACTTCTTTAATAGGATGATTTACAAAAACACCTACTGTTTTTATGTATTCTCTTAAACTTTTTCTTAGTTGTATTACTTGTTCTACTGTTACTTGCCTTTTACTTTGTGCAAATACAAAGCCGATATAGTCAATATCATATTTGTTTATTAAACTTATTTCTTTTTTTGTTGTAATTCCACATATTTTAACTTTAGTTTGAATATGCATTTCTAAACTCCTCTGCTTTTAATGGTATACTTTTTGAACGCATAAAACTTTCTCCAACTAGTATACCGTCAATCTTAACTTGACATAATCTTTTAATATCATCACCTGTAAAAATACCACTTTCACTAATAACCAACATATCATCTGGTATCATTTTTCTAAGTTTAATTGTTGTATCAATATTAACTTCAAAAGTATGAAGATTTCTATTGTTTATACCAATAATTACAGCATCAGTTTTTAAAACCATTTCTAATTCCTTTTCATTATGAACTTCAACTAATGCATCCATTGCCAATGATTTTGCTATCGCAAGAAAGTTTTGTAGTTTTTTCTCATCTAATATTGCTGCAATTAAAAGAACTGCACTAGCCCCTAATAATTTGGCTTCATATATTTGAATAGAATCAATTATAAAATCTTTTCGTAGTAGTGGTATATTTACTTGTTTACTAATATCTTGTAAATATTTTGCATGACCTTTAAAATAAGCTTCTTCTGTCAAAACTGATATTGCATCAACTACTTTTTCATATTGTTTAGCTATTTTTATTGGTTCAAATTCTGTTTTAATAATTCCTTTTGAAGGTGAAGCTTTCTTTACTTCTCCTATAATAGATAAGCCATCTTTTTTAATAGCTTCATAAAAAGAAGGTCTTTGGGGTATACTTTTTATCTTATATCTTAAATCTCTCTCACTAATTTCTTTCTTCAATTCATTTAGTTTTTGTTGTTTCATATTAATGATATTTATTAATATACTTGGTACTGACATTTTACTCCTCCTGCTCCACAGAAACTTATAATAAGTAATTGCAAAACTACTATAATTTAATTATTAAATCTCTACACCTTATTTGAATAATATATAAATTCTTCTAATTTTCTAATAACTTTACCTTCATCAATTAACTTACTAGCTAACTTAATACCATCAGCGATAGAATCCACTTTTTCTCCTACATATAAAGAAGCTCCTGCATTTAACAATAATATGTCTCTCTTAGGTCCTTTTTTACCATTAAAGATATCTCTTATAATATTTGCGTTTTCTTTTGAATCACCACCTATTATTTCTTTTATATCTGCTGATTTAATACCAAAATCTTCTGGCCTTACTATGTAACTTTTTAATTGATTATCTTTTAATTCTGTTACTTTTGTTTCTCCTGTTATAGAAAATTCATCTAAGCCATCTTTACCATGAACAACTAATGCACGTTTTACACCAAGATTTTTTAAAACTTCAGCCATTATTTCTGTTAGCTTTTCATCAAATACACCTAATACTTGAGCATTAGCATTTGCTGGATTAGCTAAAGGCCCTAATATATTAAATATTGTACTTACTCCCATTTCTTTTCTTGTTTTACCTACAAATCTCATAGATTTATGAAAAACTGGTGCAAAGAAAAACCCTATCCCCACTTCTTCAACGCACTTTTTAACTTTTTCTGGTTGTAAATCTATTTTAATCCCTAATGTTTCTAGTACATCGGCACTTCCACATTTACTTGATACTGAACGATTACCATGTTTAACCACTTTTAATCCTGCGGTGGCAACTACAATAGCTACTGCTGTTGATATATTATATGTACCTGACTTATCCCCACCTGTTCCACATGTATCAACTGTATAGTACTCAGATAAATCTACTTTTTCAGCCTTTTCTCTAAGGATTTTTGCTCCTGCAACAATTTCAGTAACTACTTCACCTTTAATTTTTAACGCTGTAAGAAAACTGGCAATTTGAGCTTCTGTTACATTCCCACTCATTATATTATCCATTACTTCAATCATTTCAGACTCTGTTAAATCTTGTCCATTCATTAATTTCAATAAATATTTTCTCACTATTTATACTCCTTTCAAAAAGTTCTCTATTATTTTTATACCATCAGGTGTATAGATTGATTCAGGATGAAACTGAAGTCCAATAACTGGATATTTATTATGCTGAACTCCCATAACTTCTCCATCTTCAGTTGATGCAATTATTTCTAGTTCATCTGGTATTGTATTTAATTTAATTACTAGTGAATGATATCTAGCTCCTTGAAATGTTTTTGATAGTCCATCAAATATACTTACTCCCGTATGCGTTATCATTGAATACTTACCATGATATAATTCTTTCGCATATGTTATAACTGCTCCAAATGCTTTTCCAATACATTGATGTCCTAAACAAATACCTAAAATAGGTTTTTTCTCCCAAAAATATCTTATAACTTCTACGCAAATGCCTGCATCATCAGGGCATTTGGGCCCTGGAGAAATAATTATTTTTTGTGGGTTTAATTCTTCTATTTCTTCTATTGTTATCTCATCATTTCTTACTACTTTTATATCTTTTTCAAACTGCCCTATATATTGATATAGATTATAAGTAAATGAATCATAGTTATCTATTAATAAAATCATAATTAACCTCCTATAAACGTTTATATTAAACATTAATTAAATTACTTTTAGTAGATTATTTTTATTGAATTGCCCTAAGTAATGCTTTTGCCTTATTAAGGGTCTCTTCGTATTCTTTTTCTGGGTTTGAATCAGCTACTATACCAGCTCCTGCTTGAACGTAAACACTTTCATCATTTATAACCATTGTTCTTATTGCTATACACATATCCATATCTCCATCAAATCCAAAATATCCTACAGCACCACCATAGATACCCCTTTTTGATGGCTCTAATTCTTCTATGATCTCCATAGCTCTAATTTTAGGTGCTCCTGATAATGTCCCCGCTGGTAAAAATGTTGATAATACTGAAAAACTATCTTCTTGTTCAGTTTTTTGACCTTCTACTAATGAAACCAGATGCATAACGTGTGAATAGTATCTTACTTCCATCATTTTTGATACATTTACAGTTCCAATATTAGCAACTCTTCCCATATCGTTACGTCCTAAATCTACTAACATAACATGCTCTGACTGTTCCTTTTCATCATTTAATAAATCTTGTGTTAATACTTTATCTTCTTCTTCATTAGACCCTCTTTTTCTAGTCCCTGCTATTGGGCAAGTATATATTTTATCTTTTCTAAGTTCCACTAACATCTCAGGAGAACTTCCTGCAACTTGATAATCTCCATAGTTTAAATAAAATAGATAAGCTGATGGATTTACTTGTCTTAACTTTCTATATAACTTAAATGGTTTTTCATTAGTTTTTACTTTCCATCTTTGTGATAAAACAACTTGAAATATATCTCCTTCATAAATATATTTTTTTGCTTTTTCTACTATATCCATATATGTTTTTTTATCCATATTACTCCTGATACATTTTTCTTCTTTTTCATTTGATTCATTGTAGTTATCTATTTTAAATTCATTAGTCGATAATTGTTTTTGCATCTTAGCTAGTTTTATCTCTGCTTCTTTTTTACCTTTTTCATTATCTTCTTCTAATATAATTAAATTTATTTTTTGATACATATGATCAAAAGCAATTAATTCTTTAATAAACATTTGATGTACATCTGGTAATTGAAGTACATCTTCATTTTCATCTGGTAAATTTTCATATTGCCTAATAACGTCATAACTAACTGTCCCAACTGCTCCACCTATAAAAGGTATTGAAGTATTATTTTTTACGTCATATTGTTGTAAATACTCTTTTACGATATCTAGTGCTTTACCTTCTTTTATTTGTATTTTCCCTTTTGTTTCTATCACTGCCATACTCCCTTTTGTTTTTATAATTGCAAATGGATCTTTTGCAATAAACGAGTATCTTCCTTTTGGTTGTTCATTACTTTCTAGTAATATACCTATACTTTCTCCAACATATTTTTGATATAAAGTTATTGGTGTTTCCATATCTCCTGATAATTGTTTTACATAAGGTATTAATTTGATTTTTTTCACTTTTACGTCTCCTCCCATTTTTATCTAAAACTACATCTAATTAATTATTTAAAAATCAAAAAAACCATAACTATCTCAATTATTGAGACGTTATGGTTTACGTGGTACCACTCAACTTTTGTAAGATTATAAATAACGTTAACTTATAGTGTTTATTGGAAAGTTTCCTTAGCATAGATGAGAATCTTTCTATCTCATTTACTTAATCAGACTTTTGTCTAAGGTAATAAAAAAAGATACTTCGCCAATATTAAGACGAAATACCTTGTATTCCAATGCCACTTAAATCCTACATTCTTTTTCAGATACGGAAATGATATATTCGATATCCTATCTCTATAACGGGAGAATCCCGATTTAAGCTACTTGCCAATTGCTTTCACTAAACATCTCATGAACCCATTCCTATTTGTTCCCTGTATCGGACCTCACACCAAACGCCGACTCGCTTAAACAGTTTCCAAAAAGTACTATTTTCAATCATAGATTTTATGAATTTATTATTAAATTATCTATATGTTAGCATATATTTATTTAATTGTAAAGCATTTTCCATTTATTTTATTAACTGTTAAAAAATGCTAAAAATGTCAAATAAAAAATTTACCCTTTACTTCCTCTAATAGCCTCAAAAGCCCCTAGTAAATTAAGTTCTCCATATCCCCATTCACTATTAGGATAGTTAATTTCTCTTTTTCTTGTAGCACCTCTTATAAGATAATTTCTTACTTTACCTGTATCCATAGAAGGGTCATTACCATTAATAACCCCCCATTCTAATAATAGTGCAGAAGCTCCTCCTGTAATTGCAGCACTTATACTAGTACCAGTCATAGTTCCAAATCTATTTCTTGATTTTGGTCCTATAATGCCAACCCCAGGTGCAACTAAGTCAGGCTTTAGTGCATCATCTCTTGTTAACCCTCTTCCAGAAGCTAGGTATAGACTTCCTGTTTTGTGATTATACGCTCCAGTTGTAATTAAGCCAATACTAGAAGATGGGTCTGTTAACGTAGTAAATGGATCAGGTTGTAAAAATTGCGTTTCTTCATTAACCCAATCTTTTCTTGGCAACCAAACATCAAATCTTCCATTTACTATTAAATCTCCATAAATAGTAAATGTCCAAATACCTTCTGTTGGATCCTGCATTCTTACAAATATAGCTTGATCTCCTGTTCTAGCTTCTGATAGTTGATATTCAATATAAATAACTGTATTTTCAAGAATAAGCTTAATTTCTTCTTTTTGGGTTAAAGTGGCAGGTATACGATCAACAACTTCTCCCGTTGGTGATGTAACAGATATAGATATTTTATCTGGTGCATTGCTCCATATATTAAAACTAAAACCGGCTTCATTAGGCGCAACTTTTATTTCAATATTTTTATATTCATCATTTTCATTGAACTGTCCTTTAAAATGATGTGCTTGATTAGCCTCATTTCCAGCTGCTACAGTTACTACATTTCCTGTTCTAGTAGCAATAGTTTGCAAATAATTTTCTGTAATAGATGTTCCATCATGTGCGCCTTGATTACTTCCAAGCCCTATTATAAGAACAAGAGGCATTTGCAACTGGGCTGATTTTTCTCTAATATATTTTGCTGCTAATATAACATCAGTATTTTGATAAACACTTTCAACATCATCTTCTATTAAATAAAAATCTCTCAAACATTTTTTTGCTTTTTTTAGTTTAACTACCATAACCGAAGCATCTGGTGCAGCTCCAACAAAATTTTCTATTTCATTTTCTCGCCCTGCAGCTATCCCTGCAAGAAAAGTTCCATGCCCTGTTTCATCTATAGATGGTACAATTGTAATAGGATCTTCAGCATTTATTGCTTCATTAATTTTATCTTCTGTATACTCCGTCCCAAATATAAACCCTTCAGGTGATGGACCTTCTTCTATAGTTTGATCCCATATACTTAATATTTTTGTAGTATTATCTTCATATTTAAACACATCATTCGTATAATCTATTCCTGAATCTATAATTCCTATAAGAACTCCATTTCCTCTAAGAGGTACATAAGGCTGATTATGAAATGTTAATATACCAGCATCATCTAATGCACTTGTATCATATGGACCAAATAGATGTGGTATATCACTTAAATTAACTTTTGATATAATATCTTTACATTCTTTTCCAAAATATATATGAACTATGGCAAATTGGTCATTTATTATTTGTATACACTCTGAATCATATCTCTCATAAATATCTTCTTTCTCTTCATACTCTACAAGTAAATCAAGATACTCATCAGAAACAACCGCTTTTTTACACATCTCTAAATTACTTTCATCATCAAGTCGAGTATTTTTCAAGTTATAACTATTAGCCTCTAATACTTCTACACCACCTAAATCTTCAAAAACATTAGCTAAACAAAGTCTCCCATATCCCCAAGCATTATTAGGATATTCAAATAGAGTTTCATCTCTGTTTGCTGACTTTTGTAAATATGATTTTACTTTTTCGCCATATAAATAAGGATCATTTCCCCGAACAATGCCCCATTCCATTAATAATGCCGCTGATCCTGTTACAAATGGAGTTGCCATACTAGTTCCACTTAGTGCATCATAACCTCCACCAGGTATTGTAGAAATAATGTCTACTCCCGGTGCGACTAAATCTGGTTTTACTGTTACTGTATTAGAAGTTCTAGTATAACCTCTACCCGAAAATGGTGCCAAACTATTAGTTACCGCATCATATGCTCCAACTGTTATAACCTTTGTTGCAGTTGATGGCATAGTTAAAGTAGTATCTACATTTGGCTGAAGAAATTTTGTATCTTTACTAACAGAACCCGGCAACCACATATCATAATTCCCTGATACGATTTCTTCTCCTTGTAATGTTATTTTCCATACCCCCTCAGCTATATATCTACCTCTATTAGGAATTAACTCAATATATATTTGCTGATCCAGATTAAAAGGAGAAGGTTCTCCATAATATACTAAAACTGTTGTTCCATCCAGATTAAACTGCTGTTTTCCAAGAGTAGGTGTTATAAATCCTGATGATGAACCACTTGGGGCTTGAATGGATATATTAATTGTATCAGTATATGCTTTCCATAATTGAATTGTAATATTATCTTCTCCAGTGAATACAGCAATTTCTATAACCTCTTCTTCCTCTTCGTTTATAACTCCACTAGTATGTAATGCTGTTGCACCTTCATTTCCTGAACCTACTGATATTACATTTTTCCATTCATTAGACATACTATCAATAAACGTTTCAAATAATGATTTACCATCATGTGAACCATAGTTATTTCCAAAGCTTAAATTAATTGCTACTGGCTTACCAAGTTCCTCCGCTTTATTTATTACATAAACAAGTGCTCTCATTATTTCTGTCGTACTAGGAAAAGATTCACTGCCTCTACGACCTAATTTAACAATGATAAATTCTGCTTTTGGTGCGACCCCTTTATATTTTCCATTACTTGCCCTACCATTCCCTCCCGCAATACCTGCCACATGAGTTCCGTGTCCTAACGAATCATCTGATGGGACTATTTCAAGCATTTCAAATTTATTATTTTTTGTTAGTGCTTCATTTATCTCTTTAGCTGTATATTCTGTCCCTTCACTAAATCCATTTGGTGGATTTCCCTCTATAGATTGATCCCAAATACTTATAATCCTAGTTGTACCATCTTCATTTCTAAAGTCAGGATGTGAATAATCAATACCAGAATCAATTATTCCAAGTATAACTCCTTCTCCTTGTAACCCTGGAAAATCATTTTGTACTTGGGATATACATGCTGCTCTAAGACTTTTATCTAATCCAAAGTATAAACTACTAGGTTTTTCTATGTATTCAATTTGTGAATAAGATGCAAATTCATCTATATTCTCTTGTTTTATAGTAACTATCGCATAGTTACTGGTGAGAATTTCTATATCCTCAGTTAATGAAACAATTTCAGAAATATCTTTTATTTGTCCATTGTATTTAATAATAAGTTCCCATGTATCTAATTCTTTATCATAACCAACATTTAAATCCGTTGTATATTGTCTTTCTTCACTAGTTAAATCTACTGCTAAATTTAACCTATCATCAACTTTTTGATTATTATCCATATGCCATATGCCCCCCTATATACTCTTCAATTTATTTTATGTGTTATATAGGGATTTTATTATTTGACATGCTTTTTCTTTTCAAATATACTTATCTTATTATTAATTTATGAGGTGAACATATGACAACTTTTAAAAGAATACTTATTTTTGCAGTAATTATTTTATTATTATCACTTTATGGAATAGCTTTTTATTTTTCTATTAAACAAGGTAAAAACAGTCCAGAAATTATTGTTTTATGTATTGCATCTATATGTGTTATATCAGTTTTTATAGGTATATTGATTAAGATATTTAAAAAATGAAAATCAAATCTGATTTATATACACCACCTAAAATTCGACATTAAAACTTATACAAAAGGTGATTATAAATGAAAAAAATAACTATAATATTATACGCAATATATGGTGCTTTCTTGGGAGTTATTATATCTTTTATTTTTTATTTAATTTTTAAGATAATAGATATTTTTTTAATTGATTTTATTCCAGATAAAATTATCGCAATAATAATAGTTCTGGTGTACTCTATTATTTTTATATTTAAACGAAAAAAAAAGAAGTACTAACAACATATTATATTTAAGTGAAATAGAAGGTGTAACCTATACAATAAATAATAAATAATATTTAAGTTGTATATATCTACACCCTTTCTTTTTCTTCACCTATAATAGAATTATTTTTAGGCAGAAAGATATTAAATGTTGAACCTTTTCCTTTTTCATATTCCACAGCAATATATCCTCCTTGTTTCATTATAATCCTCTTGAAAGACTTAAGCCATTTCTTTTTTGCTTATGACCCATTCTACGCTACTTTTCGTTCTACTTCTAATTCTTTATTACTCAAAACAGAATTTAAGCCAAAACAAAATACAATAGTTAATATAGCTGTAAAATAATCTGCAATTGGTTGAGCCACTATGACACCTTTAATACCCCAAAAATTAGGTAATATCATTATAGTAGGGATTAGGAAATACCCTTGTCTTCCCAAGCTAAGTATAAATCCTTTAAACGCTTTACCTATTGACAAAAATAAAGTGCTATATATTATTTGAACACCAAATAATGGCAAAGCATAGCTACATGATTTTAGAAATCTTCCTCCTAAATCTATTACATTTTGATCTCTTGTAAATATTGAGACTATTGCTTCTGAAAATACTATTTGGACTAATGCTAGCAAAACACAAAAGCAAGTAGAATATAATACAGCATATTTTGTTAAATCCCTTACTCTTCTTATATTTTTAGCCCCATAATTAAATCCTGCTATTGGCTGATAACCTTTTGAAAATCCAATCATTGCATAAATACCAACAGAATATATCCTATTTGCTATTCCAGCAGATGCAACAGCTACTTCTCCATATGTAGCAGCACCACTATTTATTAGTCCCATAGAAATACCTGCTAATATTTGAGCTAGACAATATGGTATTCCAACTTTAATCATTTCAATGCAATCTTTACCCACAAACTTGGCATCTTTTATATTTACATTAATTGAACTCTTGTTACTCTTCAAAAATAAAAATAAGAGTATTGTACTTAAAGCTTGGGATATAAGAGTCGCGATGGCTGCACCCTTTATTCCCAGATTTAAAGAATAAATAAGAATAGGATCTAATAAAATATTTACAACTGCACCTAATATTAAACATATCATACTGAAATTCATTGCACCCTCAGCTCGAATAATATGATTCAAGGTAATATTTAGTATAGAAAATATCGAACCAACAATAAAAATATAACCATAATCTATAGCATATGGCATTATCTTATCTGTTGCACCTAAAAAGTATAAGTATGGTTTTATAAAAATTAACGATAATATTATAACAAATGTACCAACTATCACACTTAAAATAATTGTTATCATTGCAAGATTACTGGCTTTTTCAAAATGTTTTTCCCCTAATAATCTTGAAATATATGATGCAGCCCCACTACCAAATAGCAGTCCTATACCAATCATAATAAACGATATTGGGAAAACCACTGCCATTGCACCTATAGCATTTGTCCCTAATCCACCAATAAAAATAGCGTCTACAAAATTATAAATTGCTGTAATAGTAAACCCTATAATTGAAGGTACTCCAAATTTTAATAAAACAACTGAAACCTTTTCCTGTTCCATCATCTTCAACCTACTTTTCAAAATAATCATCTCCTTTATACAATTTAATTTCAATCTAATATTTTCTCAAAATCTTTTACAAATCTCTTTATAATTATCACTTCTTCTTCATTATAAGATTCAAATAATCCGTCTATTTTATCACATATTTTTTCATGATATACTTTATGCCCTTCATATGCCATCCTACCTTTTTCTGTTAAGAATAGCTTCACTTCTCTTTTATTCTCTTGATTACATATTTTACTCACATAACCTTTTGCGACCATTTTATTAACAAATTTTGATATTGCGGCTTTAGATATACCCATCACTTTAGACAATTGTGTAATGTTGATTGCATCCTGTTCACCTATATGGTGTATTGTATGTATTTCAGTGGAATACAAAGTTTCTCCTGTACCAAAATCTTTGGGAATTTTCGCATTTTCAACCGATTTATCTAGTATTTTCATAAATAATTCTGTCATTATAATATCACCTTTCTCTCTAAGAACATCTTAGGTAAATGCAAAACTATGGATTATTATTCTTTACATAAATATGTAGTTCTTATTATACTGGGGGAATTAAACATATTGTATTAAGGAATCAACTTAATGTAGCTTTGCAATTACTTATAAGAATATTTTATTAGTTATTAATAACTATAGTAAACCTGGTTAACAATTATGTCAAGTACTTTTCTTTTTAATAATATGTAATGATTTATTAAATAATAGTAAGCGGTTAATAACTAGGCACATTGACAAGTTATTAACCGCTTGTTTTAAATCTTTTTTCTTAGATAGGAAAACTCTATAGCTTTGTCAAAAAGCTATTATTTCCTTTATCGAAAATTCTTTTCCACTTAATAAATCAAAGTTCTTATTTAAGCAACATGGACATATCCCACTATTTTTCACCAAATTAAAAACTTTATTACATTCTTTGCAAAGAGCATTACCTGGTAATATTTCTATCTCTAATTTAGTGTCTTGCATCATAGTACCATCTACTGCAGCAGGGTAGCATTCTTCTATATATCTAGGAATCATTGATGATAATTCACCTATTTGTAATACTAAAGTATCAATCTTATTAATTCATTATCTATAGCGAACTTTTCCACTGTTTTAATTACTTCAAATACTACTCCTAGTTCGTGCACACAAATCACCTCTACTTGAAAAAGTATAGATTGAAGGTATTTAATTTCCCTCAATCTATACAAAAAATTAGATTTATTTTGATAACATAGATTTTAATTGTTTTACAGGCTTTTTAACTACAATTCTAACCTTACGTTTTAAAGCATGTTTAATTATGTTTGGCTTAAGATCTTCAAATTGAGGTGTTTTGCAATCATATTTTTTAACAAGTTTAATTGCATCGAATTTACATTTTGTAGTACAAGAACCACAACCTACACAAAGATATTCATCTACTATTGTAGCACCACAACCTAAACATCGTTCAGTTTCTTTCTTTAACTCCTCTTCTGTAAATGTACCTCTTAAATCTTTAAAGCTTTTTTTAGATTTACTTGGATCTGGATGACTAGTTTTTTGTCTTGGAAGTCTATCATACCCATCAAGATTAAGATTTTCTTTATTAAATGAAATATATTCCCTTTTAATACGACCAAGAGTTAAACTAGTACCTTTGTGAACATAACGATGAAGAGAGATTGCACCTTCTTTTCCCATAGCAATAGCATCAATAGCAAATCTAGGACCAGTATAAACATCTCCACCAGTAAATACATCTGGCTCGCCAGTTTGAAAGGTAATGAAGTCCGCTTTGATTGTCTTATTATGATTTAACTCTATTTTACTTCCTTCAGTCAAATTACCCAAATCAATTCCCTGCCCTACTGAAATTATGACATTATCAGCCTTAACTATTTTTGTTTCACATTCATTATACTTAGGATTAAAACTTTTATTTTCATCAAAGACAGTAATACATTTTTTAAATTCTACTCCAGTAACACGCCCATTTTCAACAATTAATTGTTTAGGTCCCCAAGAGTTATTAATTATAATATCTTCTCCCAAAGCATCATCGATTTCTTCTTCAAGAGCAGGCATTTCTTCTTTATTTTCTAGACAATACATATCTACACTAGAACTACCTAAACGTGTAGCTGTTCTTGCAACATCAATAGCTACATTACCTCCACCAATTACAACAACTTTACCTTCCATTTTTGATTCTTCTAAAAGATTTACCTTGCGTAAAAACTCTACTCCTGTACAAACCCCTTTTGCATCTTCACCTTCAAGTCCAAGTTTTTTTCCTTCTGATGCTCCTATTGCTAAATAAAATGCTTCATATCCTTTACTTCTTAATTCATTAAGGCTTATATCTTTACCAACCTCTATACCTATCTTGAATTCAACACCTAGTTCTCTTAGAATATCTATTTCCGCATTTATTACCTCTTTTTCAAGCCTAAAAGCTGGTATTCCAAGTGTTAACATACCGCCAAGTACTTTTTCTTTTTCAAATACAGTCACTTTATATCCATCAAGTGCAAGATAATAAGCGCAAGATAAGCCTGCTGGACCTGATCCTATAATAGCAATTTTATTACCATATTCATGTCTTAATTCTGGAATATAGCGATGTTCATCATTAAGTTCTTGTTCTGCTATAAATTTCTTAATATCATCAATAGCAATAGGATCATCAATATCTCCTCTAGTACAAGCTGATTCACAATATCTAGGACATACTCGACCACATACTGCTGGAAATGGATTTTCATGTTTAATAAGTTCAAGAGCCTCTCTATATTTTCCTTGTGCAGCTAACTTAATATACCCTTGAATACCAATATGAGCAGGACATTCTGCTTTACATGGACTTGAGCCTGTATCCTCAACAACTTTTTTATTAATTCTATAATCTACATTCCATTTATCTTCAGTCCATTTTGTATCATAAGGAAGTTCTCTTTTCTTCTTAGGTATAGGTGTTGTTGAACATAATTTCTGACCTAATTTTAATGCATTAGTAGGACAAGTCTCCACACATTCACCACATGCAACACATTTATCTTTATCAACTTGTGATACATAGTTAGAACGAATCATATCATTATTCATCCACATATTTGCATTTCTCAATGAAAAACATCCACATCCACAACAGTTACAGATAGCATGTGTTTTTCCTGGTCCATCCGTATTAGGTATCTGATGCATTAGTCCATTTTTTTCTGCCCTTCTAATTATTTCAAAGGCTTCTTCCCTGGTAATTTGTCTACCTCTCCCTGTACGAATGTAAAATTCTGCTCCTTTATCTAGTTGAATACACATATCTTCTTTCAAGTGTCCACAGCCTTCTCCCATGGATTCTCTTGCTGTACGACAAGAACAATCTGATACAGAAAAAACTGTACTTTCATTAAGATATTTTGAAACTTCCTCATATGATGCTCTTCTAGTTTCTCCTTGAATGGATTGTTCTATAGGAATAACACGCATTAAGCCAGAACCAACCGGGACATTCCCGACTGCCATAGGTCCTCTTACTTTTCCATATAAATCAAAAGCTCTTCCAACCTCCGGATGTTTTTTCATGTTTTCTTTACTATTTACTATAAGTTCCATATGCCCAGGAATAAATATGTCATGATAGTACTTATCTACACAGTCAACTTTTACAAAAGCAGCTGCACCTACCATTGCTAATTCCCACAATAATTCTTTGGTTCTTTCTAGAGATTTTCCACACAAAGGAGCAATCTCCTTAGCACTCATTGGTTTGCGAAGTTCGAGGCAAAGAGCTACATCTGCCATCTCATCCGTTACAATAGGCTCCAAAATTTTATATTCTGGATCTTCTGGTTTTATTTCGTTTTTTGAACCACGCTTTCTTCTACCGTACTTATTTGCCAAATCAAGAACTTTTTCATTAACCATATGTATTCATCCCTCCCAAATTATTTAATTTTAAAAAACACAATTTTTAACTTTGGTTAATAATATCCTTGTATATAAAACATTATATATCATGTCCTTTGATAAAAATGTCGTAACTTGTTATCAAACTTACTTAATATATATTTTTATAATTGTTGGTATTGTAGAATTTTATATGTCTATATTTACTATTAATTATTTCCAAATCTTATTTTATTAGAATTATCTCATTAAAAGATATTAAAGATGTGATTTTACTTAATTATGACCTTTTTATTCTCCAACTTAGGATGATCAATTAGCTCTACATCAACACTATATACTTCTTTTATAGTTTGTTGTGTTATAACTTCTTCTGGATTTCCATATCTATATATTTTACCATCTTTTAACATAAATATTTTATCACTATATCTTAAAGCAATATTTAAATCATGAATAATATTAATTACTGTTTTACCTTTTTTCTTACACAAATTTTGAACTAGATCACTTATTTCGTATTGATAACCAATATCTAAATGGGAAATAGGTTCATCTAATAACATAATATCGGTTTCTTGTGCAATAGCTCTGGCTATTATTACTCTCTGTAATTCTCCTCCACTTAGATTAGTAATTTTTTTATCTTTTAAAGCTATTATTCCTGTTTCTTTCATAGCATCACTTACAATTTTTATATCGTGTTTAGAACACTTCTCAAATCTAGATGTATAAGGAGTTCTTCCCATCATAACTATATCCCATACAGTAAAGTCATATTGTATATTAGTTATTTGAGGAACAACTGATAATTGTTTAGCTATTTCTTTTTGTTTCATCCCATTAATATCGTTATTATTTATATATATTGTTTCATTAGTAGATGATAGCATCTTTGCTAGTAACTTTAATAATGTAGTCTTACCTGATCCATTAGGCCCAATGATACTATAGAATAAACCTTTTTCTATAGTAATAGAGATATCATCTAATATATTGTTTTCGCCATATTTAAAATTTAATTTTTTAGTTATAATCCCAGTGGTCATATAATTTCATTCCTTTATAAAAATCTTAAACTAACTGTTTTTTATTTTGGTATAGTAAAAATAAGAAAAATGGAACGCCAAAAATAGATGTAATAACACCAACCGATAATTCTGCAGGTGATATAATCGTTCTAGCAATAGTATCACAAAATATCATAAAAATAGCTCCTACAAGCATAGATAATGGAATCAATCTTTTATGATCTGGTCCATTAATTAATCTTACCATATGTGGAATAATAAGTCCTACAAATCCTATAATTCCACTAGCTGATACTACTACAGCAACCATTAGTGAAGAAATTCCCAATATAATCTTTTTAGTTTTATTTACATTTATACCAAGACTTCCTGCTGTTTCATCTCCAAGAAGCATAATATTTAACTCCTTAGAATATACCATCAAAATAATTGAAGATATTATAACAACTGGAGCAATAAAGTATACTTCATCCCAAGTAGATGTACTAAAGCTCCCTAGTGTCCATAAGTATACCTTTTCTAGTTTATCTCTATTTAATAACATCATTAGCGACATAAGAGAAGCAAATAAATAATTTATTGAAATTCCTGCTAATAATAAAGTTGTGGTTGGAAGTTTTTTACCAATAACTGAAATTCTCATAACAATTAAAACAGTTAAGATTGCTCCAATAAATGCAAATATACTAACTCCTGTAAAACTAAATACAAAAAAATTGAAATTAAAAACAAGACCTATTGTAGCACCAAGAGCTGCTCCTGAAGAAATACCTAGTACAAACGGATCTGCCATAGGATTTTTAAATACTCCTTGAAATGCACACCCAACAACAGCTAATCCACCACCTGTGCATAATGCAATAAGAATTCTAGGTAGCCTTAGATTACTAATTATTTTAATATGAGAATCTTTAATACCTTCAAGAGTTACAAGTTCTTTTAAAAAAGGTATTCTACTTATTAGAATCTTACAGCTATCTATAAAATCAATTTTAACAGAACCAAATCCACATGCTATTATTACACATAGAATTAGTATTAATAAACTTATAATTATATTGGTTTTTTTTAGTATTTTCATATTATAACCTACTTTATTTTCTTTATTAAGGTTTCTGCGGATATGGTATAGGGTAATATTCCGTCAGCAGATTAAACGTCCATGTTTAAACAGCTGAACTCGCCGTCCATGCCTCGCTGCTCCATATTACCCTATACCATATCCGCTAAGCTCATTATTTTAATTATAGTTAGTAATTACTAGTGTTTCCAATAACTAAAAAACAATATATAGTAAGCCTATGCTTATATCCACATAGACTTACTATTGTAATTTATCTTCTTATAAATTATTTTTTAATTATTAATTAATTTCTACTTCTGGATGTATTATTTTAATTAAATTTTTTAATCCTTCAACTAATCTTGGTGTTTGTCTATAAAATATATTTTCATCTGTTTCATATAATCTACCTTCTTTAACTGCTGTTAAATCTTTATAACCATCTGCAGCTAAAATATTCTTTTTCATATCGTATTTATTAGAACAAATAACTATCTGTGGATCTTTGTCTACGATTTGTTCCATTGTATAGCTCCAAGCTGTACCATCTTTTGCAACATTTTCTCCTCCAGCCATTTCTATTATATCACTTAGGAAAGTTTCTCCTGTTGCAGTAGAATGTCCCCAATCTCCGAAACCAACTACAAAGTATACTGTTGGTTTTTCTTTTCCTTCTACAGCTTTTGTTAGTGTTGCAACTTCATCTTTCATATCTTTTACAGTTACATATGCTTTTCCGTTTTTATTTAACACTTGCCCAATAGTATTAATATAGCTATATGTTCCCTCAAAACTTTTTTCAGCAGATAGAGCTACTACATTAATACCTTGATTTTTTAATTGTTTTATAGCTTCTTCTGGTACATGTGCTGAAGTAAATACTATATCTGGATTTAAATCTACTATTTTTTCTATGTTTGGTTCTGTTAACTTACCAATAGATTCAATATTTTCAACCTCGATTGGATAGTCACAGAAGTCAGTTCTTCCTATTAGTTTATCCCCTGATTCTAAATGGAAAATTATTTCAGTTAACTCTGGTGATATAGATATTATTGTTTGAGGTTCTTCTTCAATTATTACTTCTTCTCCATATTGATCTGTAATTGTTAATGGATAAGTAGTTTTTTCTATCCAAACAGTTTCTTGTTTATTATTATCTTTATCATCATTATCCTTTTCTTCTACTTTATCACTATCTTTACTTTCCTTATCTGTACTTTGAGATTCTACTTGTTTATCTGATTCATAAGTGTCTTTAGTAGGTGTATTTTTACCACACCCTCCTAAATTAAAAATAATCATTGTTATCAACATAGTTGATATTAACAATCTCCATAGTTTTTTCATTTCTTAAATTTCCTCCTATTTTTTAACATTAGATTCTTTCAGTTATTGAATATATGTAGACAACAAAATACAATTACTTAGTTTAGTAAAAAGTAATTCTGATATATTATTTGCAATAATAATTTCTAACTAGGAAAGCTCCCTTAATTAACTTTCCTATAAAACAAAAAAACTGCGCATAGGCACAGTTAGATTACAATAATTCTACGTATCTACACTCTCCCACCGAAAGTTGAACATCGAACAAAGCGACTAAGCATCGTTTCGCATAGCAAATTTGTCCATCAGGAAAGTTCCCTTATAGTAAATAAGAATAACTTGTATCTCATTTACTTAATTAGTATAACTTCCCTATAAGAAAATAAAAAGGCAGGTCTCCTGGCTTATGGATCATTTTACTATCTAGTCTTCTCAGTTTCCCAATGACATAATTAGATTTCATCACCATTTACAGTAGCGGGGGCTGCAGTGGAATCTAACCACTTTCCCTTTTAACTTATTATAGATTTATAGATAAGCACCTTTTCACTTTATTAATTTTTAACATCTTATTTTATATACCATATAAGATACATTTATTATATACTGAATATAGAATAAGTCAAGCATACATATATTTACTTTCGCAGTTAATTGTAAAATTTATATAAACTAAAAATATTTTTACTATCTCCAATTAATAAGTTACTTGTATACATTATTTTATTTCATTAATTCTCTTAAATATTCTCTAATAGTTTTTTCATACCCTTGTTCTGTAGGTACATAATATTTTTTATTAACTAATTCGTCCGGAAGATATTGTTGTTCTACATAATGATTATCATAGTCATGAGCATATTTATACCCTGTTCCATTACCTAAATCTTTTGCTCCTCTATAATGACTATCTTTTAAATAAGTAGGAATAGTATTAATCTGTATGTTCTTAACATCTTCAAGTGCATCATCAATTGCTAAATATGCTGCATTACTTTTTGGTGCACAAGCTACATAAGTAGCTGCTTGCGAAAGTATTATCCTACCTTCTGGCATACCAATAAAATCAATAGCTGAAGCTGCTGCCATTGCTACCTCAATTGCTTTAGGGTCAGCATTTCCCACATCTTCAGCAGCACATATTACAATTCTTCTTGCTATAAATTTAGGATCTTCTCCAGCATATATCATTCTTGCTAAATAATAAACAGTAGCATTTGGGTCAGAACCTCTCATGCTTTTTATAAATGCCGAAACTGTATCATAATGGTTATCCCCATTTTTATCATAATTAATAACTCTTTTTTGAATACATTCTGAAGCAACATCAAGTGTTAGTCTAATAACTCCTTCCTCATCTGGTTCTGTTGTAAGTACTCCAAGTTCAACAGCATTGAGTGCTGCTCTTGCATCCCCGTTAGCCATATCAGCTAAAAAAGCTAATGCCTCTTTATCAATAGTTGCATTGAAATTACCCATGCCTTTTTCTTTATCTTCTATTGCTCTAAGTATTAGTTTCTTTATATCCTCACTACTTAATGGTTTTAGTTGAAAAACTCTTGATCTTGACACAAGAGCATTATTAACCTCAAAATAAGGATTTTCTGTAGTTGCTCCTATTAGCGTAATCGTACCATCTTCTACATAAGGAAGAAGAGCATCTTGTTGTGCTTTGTTAAATCTATGAATTTCATCTATAAAAAGTATAGTCTTACCTAAAGTCATCCCAAGTCTTGATTTAGCTTCTTCAATAACTTTTTGAATATCTTTTTTACCTGAAATAGTTGCGTTCAATTGAACAAATTCCGACTTAGTTGTATTTGCTATTACTTTTGCAAGAGTAGTTTTTCCTGTCCCTGGTGGTCCATAAAAAATTAGAGACCCTAACTTATCTGCTTTTATTGCTCTATACAATAATTTTCCTTTTCCTATTATATGTTCTTGTCCAACAACTTCTTCAATAGATGTAGGACGTAACCTAGCAGCTAATGGTGATTCTATTTCTAGAGTTTTTTCTCTCATAATATCAAACAAATCCATATCTATCTCCTCACTATATATCTTAATGAATTTTTTTAATTATACCATATCCTTGGTAGTTTTTTATAAAATAGAGTAGAGAAATAATAGCTAGTATTACTTCCCTCTCATTGAACCGTACATACGGGTCTCGTATACGGCTCTACAACTTATATTCCAACACTTCTTAGATAATATTGTAAAGGATTGAGCAAACATGCTCCGTCC